>DAOLDB010000010.1:0-81995 GCA_035327565.1 Saprospiraceae bacterium | reverse complement strand
CCGAGACATAAGAGAAACTTTTGGCCGAATGGCGATGAATGACGAAGAAACGGTAGCATTAATTGCTGGTGGACATTCATTTGGTAAAACCCATGGAGCAGCTGATGCAGGTAAGTATGTTGGCACTGAACCGGCTGCTGCCGGTATTGAACAGCAGGGACTGGGTTGGAGCAATTCCTTTGGTTCAGGTAAGGGAGCTGATACCATCACCAGTGGCCTGGAAGGAGCATGGACAAAAACTCCCGCAAAATGGAGTAATGATTTTTTTGATCATCTGTTCGGCTATGAGTGGGAATTAACTAAAAGTCCGGCAGGTGCCTATCAGTGGAAACCTAAAGATGGCGCAGGGGAAGGATTGATACCAGATGCACATAACCCGGCCAAAAGACATGCACCATTCATGTTGACAACCGACCTTTCATTAAGGTATGATCCTATTTATGGACCCATATCCAAGCGTTTTCATGAAAACCCTGACCAATTTGCCGATGCTTTTGCCAGAGCCTGGTATAAGTTGACACATAGGGATATGGGGCCAAAGGTTCTTTATCTTGGGCGTGAAGTTCCCGAAGAAGAATTGATATGGCAGGATCCTATACCAAAATTAACTCACAAGTTGGTCGAAACTCATGATATTGAATCTTTAAAAGGGAAGATACTTTCTTCAGGATTGTCCGTTTCAGAGTTGGTTTCTACTGCATGGGCTTCAGCGTCAACTTACAGAGGTTCCGACAAAAGAGGGGGAGCTAATGGGGCGCGTATCCGTTTATCTCCGCAAAAATATTGGGAAGTGAATCAACCGGTTCAACTTTCCAAAGTGTTGGAAAAGCTGGAAGAAGTGCAAAAGGATTTTAATCAGAACCGAAACGATGGAAAACAGATTTCAATGGCTGACCTGATCGTATTGGCGGGGAGTGCTGCCATTGAAAAAGCTGCAAGCCAAGCTGGGAAACAGATTGCCGTTCCTTTTACACCCGGAAGGAATGATGCTTCACAGGAAATGACCGATATTGTATCATTTGCTGCCCTGGAGCCTGCGGCTGATGGATTTCGGAATTACTTCAAACCCAAGCACAGTGTTTCGGCGGAGGAATTATTAGTGGACAAAGCACAATTATTGACGCTCACTGCCCCAGAAATGACTGTTTTGGTAGGAGGGTTGCGCGTACTGAATACCAATTATGACCGGTCATCTCATGGGGTTTTTACATCGAGTCCAGAAACATTATCTAATGACTTTTTTGTGAACCTCCTTGATTTTGGCACTACCTGGAAAGCCACCTCAGAATCAGGGCAGGTATTCGAAGGCCGTGATCGGGCCACCGGCAATTTGAAATGGACAGGAACCAGGGTGGATCTTATTTTTGGATCTAATTCAGAATTGAGGGCAATCGCTGAAGTCTATGCCAGTGATGATGCAAAAGAAAAATTCCTTCATGATTTTGTTGCTGCCTGGAATAAAGTTATGAACCTGGACCGCTTTGATCAGCTATAGTTCATTATATTAATTAAAATAATCAATAGTAAAAAGGGGAGTGAGTGTATTATGGTCATTCCCCTTTCTTTTGGGTTGTTGATCTTCACGAGCAGCAAATGAGAAGATCATTCTTTGGAAAGTACAGTTTTATATTTCTTTGAATGATAAGACAAATGTACAGGTCAAGAATTTAATTTTGTCTGAATGCTATTCTTTTCTATTGTAATGACAACTGCTACGACCAGGATTTCAATAAAGAAGTAGGCAACTCCAAGTGCTGTCAACCTATGGAAAAAATATATCACGAAACCCAAACTTAGAATGCAGTATGCCAAGTTGGCAAGACAAATGATCCGAAGGTATGAAACCCATTCTTCCTTCACAAATATAGAGCATAGAATTGAATAGAATGAAAATACGATTGCAATGCCTGCCAACAGAAATAAAACATGGCGGGGCATGCCGAAATATATTTCGAGGGGGATTAAGACAAATAGCAAAAGAGAAGAAGTCAGAACAGCTCCCAGTCCGTCCATTAAAAACAACTTTGCCGGTGTCATGTTTTTCGGGGCTAATAAATTTCTCATAAGTCAATCAAAACTCAAGGCCTGAGAATGACCAGTTTTTTTGTCACCAATTTATTGCCTGCTTCATCCATGATACTATATAAATATGTTCCTTTGGCCAGGAAAGACAAATCGACATCCACCTTTCTTGAATCTCCGATAGCAAACTTTTTTGAATAAATGGGGCGCCCTACTATATTGAAAATTTTCAATTCGTAGGTGGCTCTGGGATAATTGACCAATTGAAACTGAATGTCTCCAAAAGTAGGATTAGGATGTGCCAGTACATCCTTTTCTAGCACACGTGAACGGGAAAGGCGCGTACTGAAATTGTCGTCTGGAAACTCGAGAAGCCAGCCGCCTTGTGGTTTGCTTTTAGCTGTCAATACAGGTATAAAGTGCGAAGGAGACCAGAAATAGTAATTAGTAAGTCGTAGTTGGGAGGGGGGAAAACGGCCTTTGAGCATAGAGATCACCCGATCTGTGATATCAAGCCAACCCAAACCTGCCCGACCAGTGATGGAATAGTCCATAATTACATCCTCGCGCTCCCTGATTACTTTGTGGTTTGAAAAAGGCAGCAGTAATTCGCCATCAGCGTCAACGGTGCGCTCTTTACGAAGAGATATATCCAGCCTGATGGAATCGGTTCTGAAAGGAATAGACATGGCATCCCAACCGTCTATGTTTGATGTATGAAGGGAAATGGAATACTGATAATTTTCTGTCCAACGATCATTATATTTCAATCCGGATTGCTTAATTACGGTAGGCGTATCGTACCGAATCAGTGCGAACAAATTATTAAAATAAAATTGATCTCCGGCTTGTCCAATTTCAAAAACGGTGGGATTTGAAATCTTGTAGTAAGTTTCTTTTCCGTTCGATTCGAGCATCACGATGTCTGCATTGGGGAATCGATGGTGATGACGTCCTGCCGTTTTATTTCTGAATATGGTTTCATTGGAATGCGATGGATCCAGATACATGAAATTCCATGAAAGATTTCTTGCATTTCCTCGCGTATCGATCATCCCTTTGTATTCAACCCGGAAAATATTTAAAGTATCCCCAACGGAAGGGAATCCTTCGGGAATAACTAACTGACCTATGATAGGTATACCATAGACAGTAACTAAAAACAAAAATAAACTGAGGATAAGTTTACGTTTCACTTCCAAATACTTGTTTTTGAAAGTAATTTTTGTAATCTCCTTCCTCATGAATCAATTCTTCATGAGTCCCCATTTGTATAATTTTACCATCGGACAAAACTATAATTTTATCTACATTTTTAATAGTGGACAATCGGTGTGCAATGATAATAACGGTCTTTTCCGGCCACCATGTATACATCGATTGCTGTAAAACATCTTCTGACTCTGCATCTAACGATGAAGTAGCTTCATCCCATATTAATATGGATGGATTATTAAGAATTGCCCTGGCAATGGTTATTCTTTGTCTCTGACCTCCACTCAATTTGATTCCATCATCTCCAATGAAAGTATCATAGCCATCAGGAAGCATGGAAATGAATGAATGGCAATGGGCTATTTGTGCCGCTTTTTGTACATCTTCCATGCCAAAATCATCTCTCCCAAAAAGTATATTTTCCTTCACACTTCCGTGAAATAGAAACGGAGTCTGTGTAACCAAACCAAACAACTTTCTTTTTGATTCTGGATGTAGGTCTTTGACTGATTTGTCGTCTATGTATATAACTCCTGAGACAGGTGAATATAATCCCATAATGAGATCAATCAATGTAGTTTTACCCGTACCTGATTCACCCAGGATGGCAATTTTTTCGCTTTTTTGAATAGTAAAGTGTATATCATGCAAAACCGGGCCATCTTCCGGGTAGGAAAACGAAACATGACTGACTTTGATGTCCTGATTTATATCATCCTTGAAAATGTTGCCCACTTGTTCTGGTTTTCCTTCATGGATGATTTGGCCTATCCTTTCAAGTGCACCCATGCCTTTTCTTAGATTGTAATATGCGGTAGAAAAATTTTTAGAAGGCTCTATCACCTGGTAGAAAGCAAAAATAAATGCAAAGAAAGTTTCCGGACCCAGGACCCCATCCATCACCAGACCGGAACCATACCATAATAAAACCGCAACGGTACTAACCCCTAAAAACTCAGAAAGAGGACTAGAAAGATCACGTCTCCGAAGCAGGTACCGGCTTCGAAATTCATAGCCTTCGTTCAGGTCATTGAATTGCTTTTTGATGATATGGGTTGCACCAAAAGCCCGGATGACTTTAATACCTCGCAGAGCTTCTTCAACCTGGCTACTGATCAACCCCATAGCCTCCTGTAATTTCGTTGAACTTTGCTTTAATCGTCTGCCTGCAAAGCCAATCACCAAAATGGTAAAAGCCATCAGGAAAAGGACAAAGACGGTCAGTGCCGGACTAATGATGAGCATAAAAATCAGACAACCCAAAATGATAAGGGGCGATTTTACTGAGGTTTCGATCACCTGGATAATACTCCACTCCACTTCCTGTACATCATGGCTGATACGGGAGATCAAATCTCCTTTACGTTCTTCAGTGTAGTAACTCAGAGGCATTCGAAGAAAGCGATCAAAAAGTTCAGAACGTAGATTTTTGATGATACCAGTGCGCACCGGGGCCATAACATACAGTGCCAGATAACGAAAAGTGTTTTTGAGAAGGAATACAACAATGATGGCCATACACACCCATACCAATGCCTTTTCCTCGCCATAGGTCTGGATCAAAGTGGAAAAAAAATTCTGTAACCGGGCTTCGGCACCTTCCATTTCCATGGATACACCTGACGGTTCCGTTCGATTGAATAATAACTGGAAGAATGGAATGATTAATGGGATGCTGATTACGGTAAAAAGTGAATACAGGATGTTTAAACCTATGCCAGTCGAGATGCCCTTACGATAAGGACGGATGAGATCAATTAAAGTTATTTTGTTTTTTGACACATTATTTTTTTGGAGGGAATTGAAAACCTTGAATTGAGTATTGCACAGATGCAAAGTTATGATTTTCTCTTGTTTTGATATAGAGAAAAGAGGACGGATAAAGAAACCAACTCAAGAACTGTTTATCATCATTGTCCCATTGATGTTTTTAGTACTTGCAATTTGAAAATGTGTGCCTATCATGTTTTTGACCAATATGAATAGGTTAGATTATGGGATAATATTTTAATAATCCTTTGTTCCCATATTATAGAGTTGAGGTAGTGGAAGGCCACAAATCCAAAGTGTGTGAACAGCAATACCAGCATATTAGTACTTAGCTTACGAACAGTTGCAGTTCGATATAGATGGTAAGCGAAGTATCACATGAAACCTATGAAAGTCAACAAGAGTACTACATTTATCCTCCATTCATCCTTCTATATTATGGGGAATATCACCATTATCATTATAATACATGGCAGGATCCAGGCTGTAGACGTATCGGGACACCTTGGATTTACATTTGGTTTTTCACCACAGTATTTTTTATTTCGACCCCTCCATTTTAAAGCGATTCATAAAACCCGTATCGAACCTGCCCTCTCTGAAATCTTTATTTTTCATCAACTGTATATGAAAAGGAACCGTGGTTTTGATGCCTTCTACGATAAATTCATCCAAAGCTCTCTCCATTTTCGTGATACACTCTTCACGGGTTTGTGCACGACAGATCAGCTTAGCGATCATCGAGTCATAATAAGGGGGAACAGAATACCCTGCATAAACATGGGTGTCTACGCGTACTCCATGTCCTTTTGGGCTATGAAATGAATGAATCCTCCCCGGACTGGGCCTGAAGTCATTGAATGGATCTTCGGCATTAATTCTGCATTCCATGGCATGCATGCTGGGATAATAATCTTTTCCTGATATGGGAATCCCTGCAGCCACTTTGATCTGTTCTTTGATCAGGTCATGATCAATCACTTCTTCAGTGACCGGGTGTTCAACCTGAATTCGTGTATTCATTTCCATGAAGTAGAATTTTTTGTATTTGTCTACTAAAAATTCCACAGTTCCTACTCCTTCATATTGGATGGATTTTCCTGCTTTCACAGCGGCTTTTCCCATTTTTGCACGAAGTGATTTGTCCATGAATGGAGAGGGACATTCCTCCACCAATTTTTGATGCCGGCGTTGTATCGAACAATCCCGTTCAGAGAGATGGATTACTCTTCCGAATTGGTCGCCGACAATCTGAAACTCTATGTGTCTGGGTTCTTCAATATATTTTTCAAGATAAATGCCGTCATTGCCAAACGCGGCTTTTGCTTCTTGCCTAGCTTTTTGCCACTGATCATCTAACTGATTTTCTTCCCAAACGATGCGCATTCCTTTTCCTCCTCCTCCTGCTGTAGCTTTGAGAATAACTGGAAAGCCTATGTCTTTAGCCAGCTTGATAGCTGACTTTACGTCCTTCAATAGTCCGTCAGATCCTGGAATAACCGGAACTCCGGCTTTGATCATGGTTTCCTTGGCGGTAATTTTATCGCCCATTTTCCTGATCATTTCTGGTGTAGGTCCAATAAATTTGACACCATACTCTTTACATATTTCTGCAAAATCAGCATTTTCTGAAAGAAATCCATATCCAGGATGCACTGCATCGGCATTTGTGATTTCCACTGCAGCCATAATTCGTGGAATACTCAGATAGGATTCACTGCTAGGAGGAGGGCCAATGCAGACCGCTTCATCGGCGAAACGAACGTGTAAACTGTCTTTATCTGCTGTGGAATATACTGCCACGGTATTAATGGCCATCTCTTTGCAGGTTCGAATAATTCTTAGGGCAATCTCACCCCGGTTGGCTATCAGTATTTTGTTGAACATATGTAATGGCTGTTAATCGGATTATCCTTTCGGGTCTACCAAAAAAAGTGGCTGATCATATTCAACCGGAGAGGCATCTTCAATCAATACTTTGACGATCTTTCCGGAAACTTCACTTTCAATTTCATTAAAAAGTTTCATTGCTTCTACAATACACACAACTTCCCCCTCAGACACCATGTCTCCTACTTTTTTGAAGGGAGGTTTCTCCGGACCCGGAGTGCGGTAAAAAGTACCTACTATGGGTGATTTGATGGTCAACAATTGGGTAGAATCTGTTGGTGCCTTTGGTTCGGAAGGCTGTATGTCAGGAACAGGTGTTGGGGTGATAGCAGGGGTGGGTGGTACCGGAGAAGAAATGATTGTCGGGACTACTGAAGGCTGCGCTACTGCAATTTCCGGAACCTCCTGACCTTTTCCAAAATGTTTTGTTCTGATGACAATTTTGAAATCCTCCTTTCTCATCTTGAACTCAGTGAGTCCCGATTTATTGACCAACCTGATCAGCTCTTGTATTTCTTTAAAATCCATAGCTTTATGTTTAGTTTTTAACGCGTTCGAGGTAGGAACCTGTACGGGTATCAATTTTTATCACATCCCCTTGATTGATAAAAATCGGAACCCTGACTTCTGATCCGGTTTCAACAGTCGCAGGTTTCGTTACGTTGGTGGCAGTATCGCCCCGCACACCCGGCTCAGTATAAGTAACTTCAAGTTCTACATGTGCAGGAAGATCAACGGTTAGAGGCGTATTGTCATCGGACTTAAATAATATTTCCACCAACTCACCTTCCTTCAAAAGGTCCGATCTTTCAAGCATTTGAGGTTGAATTGCCACCTGATCAAAAGTTTCAATATCCATAAAGTGAAAACCGGATTCGTCTTGATACAAGTATTGGGATTTTCTTCTTTCGACCCGAACTTCATCAATCTTGTGCCCAGCTGGAAAAGTATTGTCAACAACTTTACCAGAAGTCAGACTTTTTAATTTAGTTCTTACAAATGCATTTCCTTTACCTGGTTTCACATGCAAAAATTCAATGACCGTATATATGTCGTTATTATATAGCATGCATAAACCATTTCTTATATCTGATGTGTTTGCCATATATGTTTATTGTCTTAGGAAACTCAAAAATAAAAAGTTTGATTCATGTTATTGAAAGACTCAATGATTAAAATTATCTTTTGGTCCATCATTATTTATTCTGAATTATTTGATATGGGATCATTATTATATAAATTAAGCATCGTATGCCCAGGTGAGGTAGGTAGATCCCCATGTAAAGCCCCCTCCAAAAGCCGTGAGCATCACCTTATCTCCTTTCTTTAGTTTATTTTCATAATCGGCAAGACAAAGAGGAAGTGTACCTGCAGTGGTATTTCCGTATTTGTAAATATTGATCATCACTTTTTCTTTAGGAAAATCTAGTGTCTCCGCTACTGAATTGATGATGCGCATATTGGCCTGGTGCGGAACCATCCAATCAATATCATTTATTTTTAAATCATTTCTTTCCAGCAATACTTTGACTGTAGAAACCATACCCGTAACTGCTGCTTTAAATACTGGTTTGCCATCCTGGTAGACAAAATGCTGGCGTGCAATAACTGTTTCCACCGTGGGTGGCATCAATGAACCTCCTGCTTTCATATGCAGGAATTCTCTGCCTGAACCATCTCCCTTAAATATAGAATCTTCAACACCAAAATTTTTACCGGGATTAAGCAAAACCCCACCCCCTCCATCACCAAAAATGACACAAGTGGTGCGGTCATTATAATTGACTATAGAAGACATCATATCCACTCCAATGACAACTACATTTTTATATGTTCCTGATTCAATGTATTTCGCCCCAGTGGTCAAGGCATACAAAAAACCAGAACATGCCGCATTGAGATCAAAGCCAAAAGCATTTTTACATCCACATTTGTCTAATATGGTGTTGGCAGTATCTGGAAAGAGCATATCGGGTGTAATGGTAGCACAGATAAGCATTTCAATATCCAGTGGATGCAGCCCACTCTTATTCAGAATTCTATTCAGAATTTCAACCCCCATATCCGAAGTTGATTTTCCCTCTTCTTTGAAAATTCTTCTTTCTTTGATTCCTGTGCGTGTTGTGATCCAATCATCGGTGGTGTCTACCATTTTTTCCAAATCTTTATTCGAAAGCACTGTATCGGGTACAAAACCTGAAACACTTGTAATGGCAGCTTTAATCATTCCATTCAATTTTTTTAACAGGCAAATAATGAGCCGTTGGTAATATTACGACCCGCAAATTTAGACAATATTGCAGACAGGACAAGAAAACCAAACAAATTTTAGATATCCGTACTAGGGACTGAAGTCCTCGGAAGTGGAGTTTGGCATTTTTATTGCCTATGTTAAGTACAGATAATCATATATTTAAAAATTATAGATATATTCTATATGAAAATTTTCGTCCTGTGCGTTTGTTTTGTCATTTTTGCTATGATCCCATCCTTTTCATTTATTGCATTCAATGAGATCGAGCCTGAGCAATACCAAATAATGGAGAAATACCCTTCTATCCGCCAAAATCAGTATACATTGATGATTTTTAGTGCAACATGGTGTAAACCCTGCCATTGGATGAATGCATTTGTTTTCAACGAACCTAATATCAAGAACAAAATGGAGGCAACATTTGAAACCATTTTTATTGATGTAGATACACCGGAGGGATATGATTTAAAAAATAGAATGCATATCAAAATTCTACCCACCTTGCTGATCATTGGACCCAATCAAAGGGTTGTGGAAAGAATTGAAGATGTAATGGATAAAAATGAATGGAATAATTTACTGGAATACTTCTCAGATTCTCATCTGCACCCATCATTTCAAAGAATAAGAAACAATTCAGTACCAAAAGCCGGAGAGGTATGGAATTATAGGGCTAAGCCTGTAGGTGATTCACCAATCCAGAATTCAGAATTCTTACTAACACATACTAAAAATCACAGAATTTTGCGTTTGGCAACCTACTCCGACCGGAATGAAGCGGAACTTATGACACAATATGTGAGAAAAGAAACCGGTATACCATTTTGGATTACTACCTCTTATGAGAAAGGTAGGACTCGATTCACTTTGAATACAGGATATTTTGATAATGAAGAAGCAGAAGCTGCTGCTTTAGCCTTACTTCATTCTTTATCTGTATTCAAAGCGGATGATTCAGAGAATTGTCATCACCTTCTTCGTTAAATTTTATTAATTAGTAGAAAAATTCAAGCCGCATTCTAACCCGTATGTTTGCTTTGCGAATTGTATTGAAGTGTTTGACCCTAAAACCTTAGAGGAAAATCAACAATATGTAGTTGAAGGTTTTATTGAAGCAGGAGAAGGTAGTACTCCTGATTTCGTATTGATCACCGGTAGCATTTCCTTTCTTTCAACGATTGACAGGACTACCCTGGATCAACTGTTCATCCGCAATGAAGAGGTTGAAGAGTATGATGGAAACAGGGCGGTACAGCATTCGGAATTATGTTTATTGGATATTCCTGAATCATTAAGGGAGGAAGCATTGCGTTTATTGAATATCATTCCTGGTGGGGCATGCTACTGACATTTGTATTTATGTTGATATTTTTGATGCATTGGATTGCGGGGAAGGAGGGAGTTTTCAACTGAATACAACCGTTAATAACAGGAAGATTCAGGCATTCACTACTATACCACGATTTGTACCTTTGGAATTTTTCCGGTGGACTGATCTACGCAGAAAACCTAATGATACATTCGCCAGACTTTTGGTAAGGGTGCAGGATCCACCCGGACGAGAGCAATTTTTACAGATATAAAACATCGACCCATGGGAGCCCATTAATTCCTTCATTTTTTGCTGTCACAGACAATGTATTTTTTGATGGCCGGCGTTTCGAGTTTCCTTTGAAGTTAGCCGAGGCAAGAGGGGGTGTCTTCAGTAGTGACACTTTTGGACTTTTTACACGGGGTGATAGTGTTGTTATTAAGCGGTTGACCCTGGACAGAGAGCATTTTGATTTCTGGAATACACTCGATTTCTCTGCCAACAGTGGAGGGCATTTTGCATTCAATACCAGGATCAGTTTTAAAGTGGAAGGAGCTCTTGGCATCTGGGGAGGCTATGCTGTGGGTTTCTACCATTTAGAAGTTCCTGAGGAATAGGTTTTATTTGATTTACAATTGTTGAATATTTTAATGAATGGACGGGGTAGGATTATCTAAAATTATACTTGAAATCTGTAGTGCTGTGTAAATTATACCTACCTTTACCTGTGGTGCTGATCCTTATTTACTTCCGGAATATTCCGGATTCTGAAGTTTTAAATATTTTACTATGAAAATGATGAAAGGGAGAGTTTTATCCATTTGTTTTTTCTTAATATGGGTTTCTTTGAATGCTCAATATCGCAATCAGTCCATTCTCAAACTGGAAGATATTATGCAAGGAGAAAGATTTACGGGGTTTTCTCCCGAAAATATCCAATGGTCTGCCGATAGTAAAAATGTTTTCTTTTCATGGAATCCTAGTGCTACGGATACCTTACGTTCCACTTACCGAACAATGGTTACGGATCCCAAGCCCGTTAAGTTGGATGATGGGGATTTTAATTCAATACCTGCCAGTGGACAATGGAATAAAGATTTTACCCAAATGGTATTTTCAAGGGAAGGAGATCTGTTTCTTTACCATCACGATAATGACTCATTGATACAACTTACAAATACTTTAGCGTCAGAAAGTAATCCATACTTCTCAAAGGATGGAACTAAGATTTACTATCGTCAGGATAATAATTTGTTTTCATGGGAAATACGGGCAGGAGTTATACAACAACTGACGGATTTCCGGTCAGGAAGGGAAAAGCATGAAGCCAACCCATCGGAAGCCGAAAAATGGTTAAAGGAGGATCAGTTTTCATTGTTTGATGTGTTACAATACAGAGAAAGAGTAGGCGAATTACAAAAAGAAAGAAGAGAAAGTCAGCGCCAGAAACGCCCCAAAACGATTTATTTGGGAGACGAGCAATTAACCGATTTGCGTATCAGTCCCGATGAGCAGTATATTTTTTACAGGACGACACGCATTCAACGTGGCGCAAATACGGTTGTTCCGGATTATGTAACTACCTCTGGTTATACAACTGAATTAAGAACCAGAGAGAAGGTAGGTTCCGGATCTGTTCAGCATCAAATGCATATACACCACCTGGAGAAGGATAGTATTTATCAGGTATCTTTAAAAGAATTGACTGGGATTAAGGATAAACCTGAATTTTTACATTTATACCATAATGATACTTCAGAATATAAAAATCAATACGATAAAGCAAGACCCGCCATTATCCATGGTCCCTTTTTCAGTGACTCCGGAAAAGCAATGGTTGAAATTAAATCTTTGGACAACAAAGACCGATGGCTGGCTATATTGGATCCCTCTACAGGAAAATTAATGGAAATAGACCGTCAAAGAGACGAAGCCTGGATTGGGGGCCCGGGAATTTTCAGTTGGAATGCAGCACCTGGTTCTTCCGGATGGATTCCCGGTCAGGAACTATTCTGGTTTCAATCCGAAAAGACGGGATATTCTCATATTTATATTTCCGATCCGGAGAATAAAAAAGTGAAAGCTTTAACATCCGGCAATTTTGAAATCCTTTCAGCAACCTTATCCCGGGACGGAAAAACTTTTTTTATTACCGCCAATAAGGAAGGTCCGCATGAACAACATTTTTATCATGTCAGTGCTGAAACCGGAGAGTGGAAAAAAATTACCTCCCTGAAAGGAGGCCACCAGGTTAGCCTTTCTCCCGATGAAAAGTATTTAGCCCTCCGGTATTCCGTCAGCAATATTCCCTGGGAACTCTTTCTGATGCCCAATGAAGCTGGAGCGAGCATGACAAAAATTACCGATTCTACTTTGCCGGCGTTTAAAAAGTACAAATGGAGAGAGCCTGAATTGGTATGGTTTGCCGCTTCGGATGGTGTACAGGTTCCTGCGCGACTTTATAAACCTGTTAAACCCGTGAGGAACGGACCTGCAGTGATCTTTGTCCATGGCGCCGGATACTTGCAAAATGTACATCAATGGTGGTCGTCCTATTTCAGGGAGTACATGTTTCACAATTTCCTGGCGGATAATGGATACACTGTATTGGATATAGATTTCAGAGCCAGTAGTGGATATGGCAGGGATTGGCGGACAGCCATTTACCGGCACATGGGGGGTAAAGATTTAAGCGATCAGGTAGACGGAGCACGTTGGCTTGTCGAAAATCACCGGATAGGGAGGAACAAGATTGGAATTTATGGGGGTTCCTATGGAGGATTTATCACTCTGATGGCCATGTTTAAGAATCCTGAGACTTTTGTCAGTGGTGCAGCACTTCGGTCAGTAGCTGACTGGGCTCATTATAATCATGGCTACACAGCCAATATTCTCAATACCCCGGTTGAAGATCCAGAAGCCTATTATCAGAGCTCCCCGATATATTTTGCCGATGGACTAAAAGGAAAATTATTGATGTTGCACGGGATGATTGATGTCAACGTTCATTTTCAGGATGTCGTTCGATTGTCACAAAAGTTGATAGAACTGGGCAAAGATCGATGGGAAATGGCCATTTTTCCTTTGGAAGACCATGGTTTCGCGGAGCCGAGCAGTTGGTTAGATGAATATAAAAGAATCTATCGTCTTTTTGAAGAAACCTTGCGTTAGCAGGGCTTACAGAAGGAAAATGATCATGTATATTTGTTCATATTCTCTTACCTGGCAAAAATTTGACTCATGTCCTTAAAGGATTTGAATTCCAATGCATTGCCGCTGGGATCTAAAAAAAACATGGTAGCCTGTTCCCCTACCTGTCCTTTGAACCGGATATAGGGTTCTATTACAAAATGTACCCCTTTTGCTTTCAGACGCTCCACCAATTGGTGCCAGCTTTCCCATTCCAATACTACACCAAAATGAGGAACCGGCACATTATGGCCGTCTACAGGATTATGTTGTAAACGATCTTCATTGGCTGGTAATTCTTTATAGTGAATGACGAACTGGTGGCCAAAAAAATTAAAATCCACCCAGTGGTCAGAGCTTCGGCCTTCATCGCATCCTATCACTTCCTTGTAAAATAAACGGGCTTCCTCAAGATTTGAAACAGGAACAGCCAAATGAAAAGGGGTCAAAGTCATCATAAATTGGAGTGAAATGTACTAAATAGCAAATAATTTTCGGGGAATTATGTCATCAGTAAAAAGAAATCTATCCGTATCGGGTTATTTTATTTCATACCCTTCCCCTTAAGGATCAAAAGTACAATTTTTTGTAAACGTTGCTGTTTTGTAGATTCTTTTTTTGCGGTGGTCAGATAATGAATGTATTCCTTTCTTTTTCCTGGACTTAATTTTTGAAATTGGAGGTTTAATATATGATCCTTCTGAAGTTTCTCAGAAAGGATTTCAGGAATAATCATCGACCTGTCCTTTCCAGTGTGCAGCATTTTGTCTGATTTTATAGGATTCATGACTTTGATTTTTTTCAACAGGTTTCAAAAACATATACTGTTGTAAAAGAACGCTCTAAAAGAAAATCATATAATTTATACCTGTTTTCTAATTCATTGATAATGTTATTATTGTGAATTTGCCATAGCTCCCGATCCTTTTACAAAACGACCGGGAAAGGCTCCGGTATGCTCTCCATCCTGTAAGACAAATACCCCATTGACCAAAACATGATGAACACCTTCAGCATATTGGTGAGGTTCTTCAAATGTGGCAAGGTCACGTACTTCGCGGGGATCAAATACCACAATATCAGCAAAATAGCCCTGACTTAACCGGCCCCGGTTCTGAATCCTTAATACTTCTGCCGGAAATGAAGTCAACCGCCGGATGCCTTCTTCCAAAGGATATAATTCTTCATCTCTGCTGTATTTACCTATTACTCTGGCAAAAGATCCATAAGCTCTGGGATGTGTACTTTGCTGAAGAAATACACCTTCTGCAGAATAAGATCCCGCATCAGAACAAAAACTCATCCAGGGTTGAACGATTATCTTCCTGATATTCTCTTCGGACATTGAAAAATAAACTACCTGTATACGGCTATTGTCCTCTACAATCAGATCCATCATAGTTTCTTTGGGTGATTTACGCAGTTCCATGGCTACTTCAGAAAGTCGTTTCCCTATATATTTCCTCAATTCCGGGTTACGAAAACCAACAAACATAATTTTATCCGGAGGCCTGTCAAAACGGATATCGCGGATAATTCTGCTGCGCAATCGCGTGTCCTTCAGTCTTTCGATTGCTACTTCAATACCTCCATCGCGCACCCATTCAGGTAATTGGATATGAAGTCCAGTGGAGCTGGCATTATAGGTATACATATCAGCAGTGATGGACAATCCTTCTTCTCTGGCATTATCGATCATAGCAATGACTTCATCCATTTTATGCCAATTGTTCTCACCGGATGCTTTCAGATGATAGATCTCAGCACGGATCTCCGCTTCACGGGCAATGGTGAGAAGTTCTTTTACGGACTCAACCAGATAGTCCCCTTCATCGCGGATGTGAGATATATACATACCTCCGTATTGTGCAGCCGTTTTACTCAATGCAATCAATTCATCGGTGTTGGCATAACGGCTGGGCTCGTAAAGCAGGGAGGAAGAAATGCCTACAGCGCCCTCTTGCATAGCTACATCCAGCAAATCCTGCATTGCTTTTATCTCCTCCGGTGTGGCTTTGCGATTGTCCATTCCTATAATATATTCACGTATAGTGCCATTACCAACAAAGGAGGTGATATTGGTAGAAATTCCTTTTTTTTCCAAAAAATGTAAATATTCACCCAAAGTATTCCATTCAATATCAAATTGTATATCTCCCTGATTTTTTTTCATGGCTGCTTTCATGGTATCATTCAAAGGCCCCATTGAAGTCCCTTCACCCAAAACTTCCAGTGTTACTCCCTGCCTGATGTCGCTTTGAGATCTACCATCATGGATCAATGAAACATTTGCCCAGCTCAACATATTAATAAAACCAGGTGCTATTGCTTTTCCATCAACATCAATGGTGTTTTCGCTTCGTCCGTAAAATGCACCTATTGCGGCTATCGTATCACCCCGTATGCCCAAATTGCCAATATAAGGAGTTTGCCCGGATCCGTCATATATAACTCCATTAACAAACAAAACATCGTATTTTTCACTTCTTTTTCCACATGAATAAAGAAATAGTAACACTGAGAGCCACCAAAATTTTTCCATGATTTCTACAATTGCATTGGTAAATTAAAAACATGAAACTACAAAAATTGATGCAATTTTTCTAGCTAAAGTATTTTAACTGTATATAAGAAATGTATCTGATTAATGAGGCATATTCAAATTTATATTCTCATTGCTGTTTACGAATACTTAGTTAGATTACTGGATTTTTATACCACAAAGATCACAATGTTAGCACATAGGATATTCAAAAATATTTTAGACACTACCCGCTCAGAGTGATACTATGTGAACTCTTTGCACTTTGTAGTAACCTTTGTGATGCAATTATCATATTCTGTTAAATAAGAATACTTTGAGAAGAGCGGTTTTAAAATGATACTATTATCTAATTCAATAATAGACATTGATTACAATATATCAGACTTTTTTACTTTCCGCGTTTTTCCAGGGAGTAGATTTTTCAGAGGGATATTTCCTACCCTTACCCTTATGAGTCTTAGAACCGGGAAACCGGCTGCTGCACACATTCTTCTGATTTGTCTGTTTTTTCCTTCAGTGATTCGAATACTGATCCATGAAGTAGGTATATTTTTCCTGTAGCGCACCGGTGGATTGCGGGGAGGAAGGGAAGGCTCAGCAATTTTATTCACTTGGGCAGGGAGGGTGGTATACCATTTTTTATTAAAACGGATGGCTATACCCCTGGCGAGCATCGAAATAGCCTGTTCAGAAATCAATCCTTCAACCTGCACAAAATACTCTTTTTCAATTCCAGAGCCGGATTCCAGTAATTCACTGGGTAAAGATTTGTCATTGCTGATGAGCAGGAGTCCTTCAGAGTCTTTATCCAGTCTTCCCACAGGATAGGCGTCAACAGGAATGTCTTTAAGGAAATCCTTTAATGTACTTTGTCCATCAAAGTCCTGAGAAAATTGAGACAGAACTCCATACGGTTTATAAAAAATAAGATATACAGGCTTCATGACATTTATTCTCCCTGACCCAGAGAATAGCCCCTAACCCCGTCGAATAAATACAGATTTTCAACTTTAATAAACCCTGGCCCTTTTTCTGTGAGGTTTTTCAGGACATTAAGCAAAGCAGGTGTAGAAATTTCCTTTTGATCGCCGGCAGTGCTGACATACCGGCATCTCCAATGGTCAGAACAATAGGTTTCAGGTCTTCCTCCCGGGTACACTTTTACCCCTCGATTGGTAATCATCTTTAAATTCAGATCGTTGCCGGAAATTTTTTCAAGCCATTTACCAAGAACTTCAGGATTTCTGTCTTTTTCATCCCAGTCAATAAAAATGTCAGCACCCACCAGAGTCTTGACCGGCCTTACATAATTCTTTAATTTTACTTCAATGGTATGCGAAGAAAGTTTCATGGGCCTGATTTTTTCCGGCAGAACCCCTAATCTTTCGATAATAGCCTGGCCAAATTCCCTGGTACCAACAATTTCTTCGGAGTATGGACTTCTCATATCACCCGTATGGATCCCATCTTCTATGGTCTTGTAGAGTGCATTTTGAATGGTTGCTGCATATTCCGGAAGACCAATGTGTACCAGCATCATGGAGGCACCCTGTAATAAACCACTGGGATTGGCAATATTTTTACCGGCTATGTCAGGCGCTGAGCCATGGATGGCTTCAAACATGGCAAAATTTTCACCGATATTGGCAGATCCTCCCAAACCCACAGATCCCGACACTTCCGCAGTAATGTCCGAAATAATGTCTCCGTATAAATTGAGCGTAACAATGACATCAAATTTTTCAGGGGTATTGGCCAGGCGAGCAGCCCCAATATCAATGATATAATGCTCTGCTTCTATCTCAGGATATTCGATTTTTACTTCATCAAATATCTGATGAAAAAGTCCATCTGTGTGTTTCATGATGTTGTCCTTGGTCATGCAAGTTACTTTCTTCCTCCCATAGGCTTTTGCGTATTCAAAGGCATAACGGATAATTTTTTCACTCCCCGGTCTGGATATGATTTTCAAACATTGCACCACTTCCGGGGTTTGCTGGTGTTCAATACCGGCATACAAATCTTCTTCATTTTCCCTGATGACCACCAGATTCATGTGAGGAAAATTGGTACGGATAAAAGGATCAAATGAATGGGCAGGCCTTACATTGGCGAATAATCCCATAGTTTTACGGATGGTGACATTCAAGCTTTTATATCCACCACCTTGTGGGGTTGCGATGGGACCCTTCAATAAAACTCTGTTTCGGCCCATCACCTCCCATGCATAGTCAGGTATTCCTGATTCCACCCCTCTGAGGTACACTTCCTTCCCTACCTGAATTTCTTCAAATTCTACAGGAGCCCCGGACGCCTTGATTATTTTAAGGCATACGTCCATGATTTCTTTTCCAATGCCATCTCCTTTGGCAACGGTTACTTTTTTCTTGTTTTCCACTGGATTGCTTTTGTATGTATAATATTTATATGAAAGATTTTGTTTTGTTTAGCTATTTGGATGTGCAAAAATGAAAAATAGAATTGTAATTATTTTTAGTTTTACCCAATTAATTCAATCGGGATATGCGTTGTGCATGTTTTAATAAAATGTTAAAATCTGCATCATGAATAAAACTTTTGAGTGTACCTACCATTTGTAATAGTATTACTTTTAAATTTGTAAGACTAACTAGCACTATTAGATCAAACAATCATGCCTAAGTAATACTATTTTCTATTCAGTATCCTTTCATTCAGCATATTTGCCAATGACTTTTAATGACTAAAACAAATCTTATGTTCAAAAATTTTAAATATGATTTTCCAGCCGGAATTGTGGTATTCCTGGTAGCCGTTCCGTTATGTCTGGGTATTGCGCTTGCCTCCGGTGCTCCATTATTTTCAGGTATCATAGCTGGATTTATTGGGGGTATCGTTGTAACATTAATCAGCGGATCGGAGCTAGGTGTAAGTGGTCCCGCAGCCGGACTGGCGGTGATTGTATTGACAGCAATTCAAGATTTGGGCTCTTTTGAAATATTTCTATTAGCTGTAGTCATTGGTGGAATCATTCAGATCATTCTAGGAATTGCCAAGGCAGGAATTATAGGATATTATTTTCCTAATTCAGTCATTAAAGGTATGCTTGCGGGCATCGGGGTGATCATTATAATTAAGCAGATTCCTTTTGCAATGGGTTTTTACGGAGATCAGGTAGAAACAATTTTTTTAGCTAAGGAACGTACAGGCCAAGCCATTAATGTATTGTACAGAGCTTTTGATTTGATCTCCCCCGGAGCCCTTATCATTACTGCATTTTCATTTTTCATTCTTATTTTTTGGGAAACAAAATATATTAAGCGCATCCAGGCATTGCAATATGTGCAAGGTCCTTTGGTGACCGTTGTTGGAGGAATTGTCTTTTATGTTTTGTTTCAGGGAAGTGCTTATGCATTAGTACC
Organism: Saprospiraceae bacterium; assembly: GCA_035327565.1. Classification (GTDB taxonomy): domain Bacteria; phylum Bacteroidota; class Bacteroidia; order Chitinophagales; family Saprospiraceae; genus JABDLO01. The sequence continues at coordinate 62,397 of DAOLDB010000010.1, read as the reverse complement.
TCAGCAAATGGTACAACTTCCTATTGCGGGTAATTTTGCAGAATTTTTCGGACAGTTTACTCTTCCTGATTTTTCAGCCATTACCAATCCGCAGGTATATATTTCAGGTATAACCATAGCTATCATAGCCAGCCTTGAAACATTGCTTTGTGTAGAAGCAACGGATAAGTTGGATCCATTTAAAAGGGTTACACCCACCAACAGAGAGCTTATAGCACAGGGTATAGGAAATATGTCCGCGGGTTTAATAGGAGGAATCCCGGTTACTCAGGTGATTGTTCGTAGCTCTGCCAATATACAGTCCGGTGGTCGAACCAAAATGGCTGCTCTTTACCATGGTATTCTGATACTCGTTTGTGTTGCACTTATTCCAGGGATATTGAATATGATTCCTTTGGCCAGTTTGGCTGTCATATTGATTTTTGTAGGATACAAACTGGCGAAACCCTCTTTAATTAAAGCCATGTACCAATTGGGTTGGAGACAATTCGCTCCTTTTATAATTACTATTATTGGTATAGTTCTGACTGATTTATTGGTAGGTATAGGAATAGGTATGGTGGTAGCCATATTTTACATTTTATTAGATAACTACAAGACACCGTTCCTGGTTATGGAAGACCATAAGGATGATGCCATTCACCTCAAACTTTCAGAGGAAGTCACATTTTTAAATAAAGCCAGCATTCAAAAAACTTTAAATTCGATTCCTCCAGGGTCAAAAGTGGTCATTGATGCATCTCTTACAGTGAATATTGATCATGATGTCATTGATATAATTGAAGATTTCGAAGAGAATGCAAAGTTTAAAGAAATTGATTTGACCATAATAGATCGCCGCAAGAGCAACTTTCATGATCAGATCAAGAAATTTGAAAAACTCATTAGTATAGATGATGAAGATGAGGAAGATAAGGAAAATGCAATAAAGAAAATTCCTCAAAATTAGTCTTTACATAATGCCGGTTAGTGTATCAGTAAATGTTAATCATAGCATATATTTAAAAGATCCACTGGAAACAGATCTGGGTCGGAGAATATTAAGTCAGGCAGTTGTACTATTTGATGAGGCAGGTCTCAATGCCTTTAATTTCAAAGAACTGGCTGCACGAATTTCATCCACGGAAGCATCCATTTACAGGTATTTTGAAAATAAACACATGTTGCTGCTATATCTCACTTGCTGGTATTGGGAATACTTGTTTTACCTTTTGGAAATGAACCTGCGCAACATTTCTGATCCTGAAGAAAAGCTGAATATTGCAGTCAAAACTGTCGTTTCTGGTTTGCTTGATACAAATGAAAACCATTTCCTTGATCATGAAAAACTTCAGCATCTGATGGTTGACCTTTCAATTAATGCCTATCATTCCAAAAATATTGAAGAAGAGAACAGGGCTGGGATTTATGATAACTACATGGCTTTGAGCGCTTATCTCTCTGGCATTATCAAAGAGGTGAATCCTGAGTTCAAATATCCCAGGTCTTTGGCAACCACCATACTTGAAATGGCCACCAACCACTTGTATTTTGCAAAACATTTCCCGGAAATGACAGAATTAGGCCACGCTGCTAATAAATTCAGACAACTGGAGCAAATGATTATTTATTTTTGCCGGAAATTATTGAAGTAGAGGAAGGGATTTCCTTTGCTCATAAAGATTCCTGATTTTACATCTTTCAAAATAGACTGTTTATCCTGACAATCATTTCATTGATATAAATGCAAGAAATGAAATCTATTTTTTTTGATCAACCCAGTTTTAGGTACGTTATTCTCAGAAAAGATTTTTCCATGAGAGACCTTGCTTTGAGCACTTATTTCATAATTCTTTTTTGCATGGTTGCAACTACAATTTCGGTAGAGGGACAAAAATTTACAATCAGTGGTTATGTGAAGGATGGACAAAATGGCGAAACACTCATAGGCGCGAACGTATTTCTAAGAGGAACCGGCAAAGGTACAGTGAGTAATGCTTACGGATTTTACAGTATTACTGTTGAAAAAGATGTGTATCAGTTGAGGGCATCTTACCTGGGGTATTTGGATTTTAGTAAGGAGATTGACCTTGCGAATCATTTGTCTCTGGATATAGAACTCTTTGAAACGGCCAGTCAATTGGAGGAAGTGATCGTCTTGGCTGAACCCACAGACAGAAATGTAAAGGAGATACAGATGAGTGTCAATAAGCTGGAAATGAGAACGATCCAGAAAATTCCGGCGCTTTTAGGGGAAACCGATATTTTGCGAACCATACAATTATTGCCTGGTATTACAACTGTGGGTGAAGGGGCTGCCGGATTTAATGTGCGTGGGGGAAGTATTGATCAGAATCTCGTCTTATTGGATGAAGCACCTGTTTATAATTCTTCACACTTATTTGGCTTCTTTTCTGTTTTCAATCCGGATGCAGTAAAAGATGTACAACTCTATAAAGGGGGTATACCTGCCAGGTACGGGGGCAGGCTCTCATCGATTCTGGATGTAAGGATGAAAGAAGGCAACAGCAAACAGATGGAAGTCAATGGCGGAATTGGCAGTATATTTTCCCGATTAGCGGTAGAAGCTCCTATAGTAAAGGATAAATCATCTTTTATTGTTGCGGGACGCAGATCCTATATAGATGTCCTGGCAAAACCCTTTTTAGAGGAAAGCAACAGAGACTTTTCATTGAACTTTTATGACCTTACCCTAAAAACCAATTACAAATTCAGTAAGAAGGATCAAATATTTCTTTCCGGATATTTTGGAAGGGATAATTTTGGATTGGCAGATCAGGCTGGATTCAACTGGGGTAACGCAACCACAACCGTCCGGTGGAATCACCTGTACTCCGATCAATTGTTTGGAAATATAACAGCTTACTATTCCAACTACGACTATAAAATCAATTTTGGTAACGACAATGTTGATGCATTTGATTGGAATGCCAGAATCATTAATTACAGTTTAAAGTCAGAATGGATATATTACTTAAGCCCGACAAATGTCCTTCGCTTTGGAGGGCAGTCCATTTTTTATGAGTTTCAACCCGCCAATGCCATAGCCATCTCCAATAATATAGAACGGGATATCAGTCTGGCAAAACAGTTTTCTCTGGAATCAAACATATTTTTCGAAAGTGAATGGAGGCCTTTTGAAAGTTTGGATGTAAACGCAGGGGTCAGACTGTCTCATTTCAGATACCTGGGCAATCGATTTGCTTATACATATGGTGAAGCACCTCCAGGTACGGAAAGGCCATTAACAGGAATTGAGTTTTTTAATAAAGGGAGTACCATTGCCCAATACACTTACCCTGAGCCGAGATTGGGGATCAAATATCAATTGGGAGAGTCATCATCTTTGAAGGCCAGCTATAACAGGACAGTTCAGTATATTCATTTGCTGTCCAATACTACTGCAGCTACACCGGTGGACATATGGACACCCAGCACGAATAACATATCACCGCAAATGGCCGATCAGTTGGCATTAGGATATTTCAGGAATTTCAATAATGATCAGTATGAATTATCGGCGGAGTTCTATTACAAAAAAATGGAAAATCTCATTGATTACATCGATGGCGCCGATTTAATTCTCAATGAATTTCTGGAAGGTCAGATATTAACCGGTAAAGGCAGGGCTTTTGGAACAGAATGGTTCTTAAAAAGAAACAGTGGTACATTAACAGGTTGGATCAGTTATACTCTGGCACGGACAGAGCGTCTGGTGGAAGGAATTAATAATGATAGTTGGTATCCATCACGTTTCGATCAAACGCACAACTTTGGATTAACCCTATTTTATGAAATCAATAAAAGGATGACCTTGAGCAGTAATTTTGTCTACATCACCGGAACACCGGTCACATTTGCTACTTCCCGGTTTGAACAACAAGGATATATCATTCCTCACAATGAGTTTAATGACCGGAATAATGTCAGAATTCCGGATTACCACCGTTTGGATTTTTCATTAACCATCGATCCGAAGGAAAAACAAGGGAAAAAATGGAAAGGTCAATGGGTGGTAGGAGTATACAATGTCTATGCCCGAAGAAATGCTTTTGCCATATACTTCAGACAAGAGCAAGGCAGACCTGTACCGGATCAACCCATCAATACGGAAGCGGTGAGACTTTCGGTCATCGGTTCTTTTATTCCCTCCATTTCGTATAATTTTAAATTTAAGTAAAATGAACTTCTGCAAATTATTGATTTATGCTGGAATGCTGGTTTTGCTTGTAGCATGCGAGGATGTAATTCGTTTGGATAGCGGCTTCACTCAACCCATTATGGTGGTGGATGCGTGGTTAGACAATTTGGAAAAAACACAAAAAATAACATTGACCTGGTCACAGGATTATTTTAACGCTTCCCTGCCTGTGGGGATTGAAAATGCATCGGTTACTCTGGTGAGGAATGGTTCCCTCGCCTGGGATTTTGAACATCAATCCAATGGAGTGTACGAGTGGGTACCCGAAGAGGGCCAGGTGATTGGAGAAGTAGGAGATGTATTTACATTGGAAATCCTATGGAATAATAAAGTATATACCGGTCAGACTATGATGTTTAGAGTGCCTCCGATAGATTCCATAGCTCAGGTGTTTGAAGAGGAGCAACTGGGAATACCGGAAGGGATTTATGCAGAGTTGTTTGTGACCGATCTTCCCGGTATTGGAGATACCTACTGGGCCAAAACCTGGAAGAACGGTCAGTTTTTAAATAAACCACAGGAGATGTTGTTGGTATATGATGCCACCTTTGATGCGGGCTCCTCATTGGATGGTGTGCCTTTTATTTTTCCATTACGCCGGGGTATCAATCCTTTTCCCGATGATTTTTCCAATCTGGAAGCTCCGTACCAGCCAGGTGATGAAATCTATGTGGAATTACATTCTATCAGCAATGAAGCTTTTCGGTTTATGCGTATAGCCCGAGATCAAATGACCAATGGAGATAACGGTATTTTTTCTATTCCCTTAGCCAATACCATAGGCAATGTGGTCTCGCAGGATGGTAGAGATCGGTGGTTAGGGTTTTTTAATGTATCTGCCGTCAGTAAGGCCGGGGTAGTTGTGGAGTAAAGGTGGGAAATGTATCCCGGATATAAACCATCCACAACTTCACTAAGGAAAAGGAAGATGGTGAATAGAAGGATGAGCAAAGTGAAAAAGCTAGAACCACACCATACTTAGAAATCGAGGAGGTAGGATCAGAGCGGTTAAAATAAACTCAACGGGCCAAACTTTTGTCAACCTGGATGGTATAATAGAATTTTTTTGAATATACTTTGAAAAATATGCTTGCTTGACTGTTAAAAACTTTTGAGAAAGAGTCAGGCAATTAGATGTATTTTCCTTTTTTGAACATTAGTTAAACCTATTGAAATTAGCTTCGTCTAAAGCATTGTTTTTTGTTATAGATTTTACTCTATACTGGCCTATGAAAAAGTTTTTACTACTATTAATATTTTTTTCTGCCCAACATCTCATGGGACAAATACTTTCAGGTGAAATCACCTATGAAGTAAAAAGAGACTTACACCGACAAATTCCTGAAGAAATGTCTGCAATGAAAAGCAGGATTCCTGAATTTGCTACTTCTCAGCACTCATTGGTATTTAATCAGCAGGCAACTTCATATTCCATGATCAAATTGCCTGAAGTAGATCGCGCGCCGGGCGGACAAGGAGGAAACTGGATGGTAACCAGAATGTCAAGAATGGCCGATTATGAAATTTATACTGATATAGAAACCGGTTTGAGTATCGAATCCAGAGAGTTTTTGGGCAAAACCTTTTTAATTGATGGAGAGACAAACCGAAGAAAGTGGAAATTGACCGGGGAGAGCATGATGGTCGGGGATTATTTTTGCCAAAAAGCCAAATATAAGAATGATGATGAGGATGTGTTCGTATGGTTTACCCCAATGATACCGGTTTCCAGCGGTCCTGAAAATTTTAATGGATTGCCAGGTCTGATTTTATATGTTGATATTAATGATGAAGAAAGAACCATTACCGCTACCCAAATTATTTCACGCCCCATAGAGAAGGGTGAATTAAAGAAGCCTTCCAAAGGAGAAAAGATCACTCAGGAAAAGTTTGAAAAAATGAGAGAGGAAAAAATGAAAGAAATGCAATTGGAAGGCAGGGGGCAAGGTATGCGATTTATGATGAGGGGGGAGTGAGCAAATCGGGACACATTGACATTTCGTCAATAGATCAGTGGGTATTTTAATTTTTAATTAATCTGTATAACATTTTTTGTCATTGTAATGAATAAACTCTTGTACACAGTATTGTTTGCTGTACTATTTACCTTTGCTGTAGGGCAGTCCATTTCACTAACCGGATTTGTTACAGATACACAGGAAGAAACCCTATTCAGTGCGTCAGTAGTAGTTATGACGGTAAAGGATTCTATTCTCACTGCATTTGCACTTACTGACCAGGAAGGGCGATTCAAGCTTGATGGGTTAAAGGCTGATCAATACATTATTCAGGTAAGTTACCTTGGCTTTGAGCAATATTATGAAACCATTGACCTGTCTCAACGGTCAGGTAATTGGGATATGGGGCAAATCCGTATGAAAGTATCTGAACAAATATTATCCACCATAACCATTACAGGGGAGACCACACCCATAGCCGTTAAAAAAGATACATTAGAGTATAATGCATTGGCGTTTCAGGTTCGACCCAATGATGTTGTTGAAGACTTATTACGACAAATGCAAGGTATTGAGGTTCAGGAAGATGGAACCATCATTGCTCAGGGTGAGCAGGTAAGAAGAGTACTGGTGGATGGTAAAGAGTTTTTTGGAACGGATACCAAACTTGCAACAAAAAATCTTCCTGCTCAGGCTATTAAAAAGGTTCAGTTTTTTGAAAGGCAATCTGATATGTCTGAATTTACCGGTGTGGATGACGGACAAAGAGAAAAGACGATGAACCTCGAATTGAAAGATGGACACAAAAGTGGTTATTTTGGGAATGCAGGAATTCAGGGTGGAACGATAGACAGGTATAAGGGGAGCATTAACCTCAACCGCTTCGGCCCAAAAACCCAGATATCGATGATAGGCAACTTTAATAATATCAATGAGCAGGGTTTTAGTGTCGATCAATTTATGTCTTTCATGAATAACCAGGGAGGATTTGGAGGGGGCCGCGGTATGGGGGGCGGTATCAATATTGCCCGTGGGATGAGCGATGGCTTTGTTACCACTAATCTCGGAGGATTGAATCTGAACCATGAATTTTCAAAAAATACCAAACTCAATTTTAGCTACTATCTGAATGATATAACCAATATCTTTGACCGGACAAGAGCCAGAGAAAATTTTCTTGACGGAAATACAAGTTTTTTTACAAATGATATATCCGATCAAAGTTCCGGAAATACAGGACACACATTCAGAGTTCGTTTCGACCATAAAATTGATTCTACCCAGGATGTAAGATTGGATGCCAACCTATCTACTGCCCGATCCAGATTAAACAATAATACTTTTAATAATGTCATTGCAAACGACATTGAGCAAAACAATAGTTTAAATTTATTCAATTCTAAGGGACTCAATGATAATTTTTCAGGTAGTATGCTCTATAGAAAGCTGCTCAGCAGTAAGAAAAGCAGATCGATCACTTTCAATGGTTCTATCAATACCATTAACAATGACCTGACCGCTGATTTGGAGGCGGAAAATACATTTTTCCCTGATGATCCGATCAGAGAATTGGCTGAGCAAATTGTGCAAAATCAGTTTGAAACCAACGATGAGCTGTCTTACTCTGTTCAAATGTCTTTTGTTGAGCCCATTAGTCCCAACAATTATCTGGAAGCCATTTACAGAAGACAAAATTTTAATAATGAGGTGGTAAAAGATATTTATGATGTCATTAGTGGAGTAGATGTGCTGAATGAAGTATTGAGTAATCACTATGACCGGTCATTTACTTTTGACAGGATTGGTGGGGCCTTCCATAGAAATACTGAAAGATATTCACTTACTCTGGAAGGTTTACTCCAGTATTCTAGTCTGAAAGGAAATCTTTTCAGAGAGAACGCCACCATATTTACCGACAATACAGCATTTCTGCCCAGGTTGAGTTATCGCTTGAATCTGGGTAATGCACATAATATGAGGGTCAATTATACTACCAATATCCGCGAGCCTTCATTGCAACAGTTACAGCCGGTCGTAGACAATAGTAATCCTCTAAGCATTTACATTGGAAACCCAAATCTTGTGCCAGAATACCGCCACAATCTTCGCATCAATTATGTTAAATTTGATCAATTTAGCTTCAGTAGTTTCTTTGCCTTCATTAATGCGACGTATTCAAGAAATAATATCATCAATCAGACTTTCATAGATGAACAATTCAGGACAGTATCTACACCGATCAACGTACCTTATAATTTTAACATCAATGGAAATGTCAACTACAGCACTCCAATCAGAGCATTGGGTATGAAAGTCCAGGTAAATGGAAATATTGGTTATCAAAGACGAATTCTATTCATTAACACTATTGAAAATGAATCAGACATTTACAATACCCGCGTGGGTTTGACATTAGAAAACAGAAAGAAGAAATACATTGATGCTTCTGCCAGCGCCAACATGAATTACAATATCAATACCTATTCTATCAATTCAGAGAGAAATCAAAACTTTCTCAACCAAACCTACATTGGCAATTTAGTCCTGCGGCCCAATGACCAATGGAATCTGCAAAGCAATATCAGAGTAAGGGTCTTCCCTGATCAGGATTTTTCAGAAGGATTAACCGTACCCATATGGCGAGCCGGTATTTCAAGGTTTTTTATGAAAGGCAACCGGGGAGAGATTTCATTATCCGTGTTTGATATTTTGAATCAAAATTTGGGACTAAGCCAAAGCGCTAATCTCAATTATATTGAAACCGAACAAATCATTTCACTGGGCAGATACTTTATGCTCGGATTCACATATTCTATCAGAGCTACAGGGGGAAGCTCACCTCAACAAAGTGGTGGAGGCAGGGGTTCCAGGGGAATGCATATGATGTAAACATTCTATTTTTGAATAAGTGATTGAAAAAAGAAATTAATAATTACAAACAACAACTAAGTATCATGCCCGGCGCTCAATTAAGGTTCCGGGTTTTTCTATTTAAAGAAACATGTTTTATTCAAACCAACAAGACAATAGAACTATTCGTTACTTTGTGAGGGAATCCTTATTATTGTACTTCTAATTGACAGACTCAAAATCTTGTGCATGATTCGCATCCTTTTAACATGGTTGACAATGACGTTGCTCAATGCAGCACTCTATAGTCAAGAGAGTTTTCATCGTACTTATCCTTCTCAATCCGGTGACCATTTTCAGGTGCTGGATGGATTGGTTGATGGTAATGTATATTATTTACTCGCTACCATCATGCCTGAGATACCCGGCAACAGCGAACAACTGTTTTTGGGAAAGTTTGATGATAAAGGAAATGAAATCTGGAGCAAAAGAATATTATTTGAAGACGCTTTGGAATTGATTGATTTTGGAGGAATTCATCTGGCAGAGAACGATAGCATTTACTTTACTATTTTAGCCAATAGAGAGGGCTCTTTCCGCATTGTTGGAGCATATGATACCGGAGGAACAAAAGGAAGTGTTCGGTTGATCGATGATGGAGTTAATCAACGCCTTTTTGGACATCCTTTTAAGATGGAAGGGATAGGAGAAAGCAATATTTTACATTTCTCCACTCATTTTTTGGAGGAAGAATTCGGTACTCTATTAAGTATGCATGTATTGGAGGATTTTTCAAGTTTGTGGACGAAAAAATATACCGCAAGTGATACTTTTGATAATGTTTTTAACACCGTACCTGTTGTAGCTCGTTATTTTAACGAAGATAGTTCCATATGGGTTGGAGGAAATTGTGTCAAAAATGGCAAAGCTATTCCTTTTGTTTATAAAGTAGATCTCATGGGGGAAGTGATCTGGTCAAGGATGTATCAAGTGAATCAAAGCGATTTTTCATTGATTATCAATGACTTGATTGCGCTATCAGACTCAACTGCATTGATTGCCGGAACCGATGGGGGATCAGGATTTGTTGCCAGGATTGATACTTTGGGGCAGGTTATGTGGGCACGCGACATTTCTTTGGAAGGCGCTACCACCACTTTGATAGATAATATAACAATCAATGCAGAAGGAATGATTGTATGCTCCGGATCGGCTTCATTTACTGATGTTGATTCGATCTATCCCATTCAGCTCCAAATTTCGGGAGGGGGCGAAGGAATTTGGCAAATGAAATATCCAAGAGTAAGAGCATTTCAAGTGCCTGGAGGAAATTTAATGCCCACCGATGATGGGGGTACTATATATTTTACGACCAATAGTGAATATAATCCGGTTATGAATGTGCCGGCCTTAATAAAAACGAATATACGGGGAGAGACTACTTGCGAGGATTCTATACAAGGGAATCTTTTGAGTGAATTAAATCTTGTTAGTGATACTTTAGTTATTACAGTGGTAGATGTTGAGATATCTATGCAAGAGACAGAAAGTAATGACAACATTCCCATGATTTTAGATATACCGGTACTGTCTCTCGCATCTACGATTTTCTGTCCCAGAGAGCCTATCGATTTCACTTTTCGCGCTACCACTGAAGGTGCCATAGCCTATTTATGGAATACCGGAGCCACTACGGATACGCTCAGAGTGATGGAAGAAGGTATGTTTATGGTGACAGTTACCATTGACGAAAAAATATGTTTTATGTTATGCGATACTGGCCAGGTTACCCGGTATGATTTTCCTGAAATTGAAATCAGTGTGAATACGGGCCCATTTTGTGAGACTGGAAGCATTGCGTTGCAAATGAACTATCTGATGGGTGCACCTATTGCCAATATCGAATGGAATACCGGAGAGCAGCAAGGTGGAATATTGATTTCCCAACCCGGTATATATTCAGTAACCGTTACCGACATTTGCGATGAGGTTGCCACTGCCTCAATTAATGTAACTAATTTTCCTGAATTAATCAGAGGAGTTAGCATCAATCGGGATGATGATTTTTGTACTAATAACGGTATAAGGCTTACTGCCGTCATAGATGGTGGAGAAGCATCGAATATTATATGGAGTAATAATACAGGCGGACTTTCTACTGTGGTAACCTTGGCAGGAGAATACACTGTTACGGTTCGTGATATATGTAATAATGTATTTACAGCTTCGGTATTTGTGGATGCCAGCCTGATTAAAAGAGTAACCAATGTATTTGTCAGCGTTGAAGGAGATGTAGAATGTATTTTAAATGAGGCACGATTGACAGTAAATTTCGACGGGGAAGCATCCAATATTCTTTGGAATACAGGCAGCACCAATCAAACCATCACAGTGGAGCGTCCGGGAGTGTATCAGGTAGCTGTAAGCGATGCCTGTGGCAATCCTATCAACTCTTCTCCTTTCAATTTGGAGGAATGTCCGGAATGTCTTACGTATCCTAAAGTATTTTTTCCAAGAGGACAAGAAGAATTAAACCAAAGATTTGGACCTACTCTGGAATGTGGAGATATAATTACTTCATATGAACTAAAAATTTTTAACCGCTGGGGCAACCTGATTTTTGAATCTAATAATGTCGACATCGAATGGGATGGTCGCCATAATGGAAATCCGGCCCCATCTGGGGTGTATGTGTATTTTGCCCGATATAATGTCGGTGCAGGGCAACAATTGATCAAGGGAGATGTTACCCTTTTATATTGAAATCAATGGTCTTTCATGTCTTGCTTCAGGGAGATATACTGAACCTTTCCATCATGGGTTGCGTATAAAGTGAACATGTCAGAGAAATCAACGAAAATATTAATCATAGGAGCGGGTCCTACCGGTTTGAATTGTGCTATTGAAGCTCAGAATCAAGGTATGGATTATGCGGTCATTGAGAAGGGTCTGTTAGTGAATAGTTTGTTTTATTTTCCAGCCAATATGACTTTCTTTTCCACCTCACTGAATTTGGAAATCGGAGGTGTTCCTTTCATTTCACACAGGGATAAACCTACAAGACAAGAAGCGTTGGAATACTACCGTCGGATTGCAGAGAGCTTTCATCTCAATATTCATTATAGGGAAAAAGTGCTCGGCATTGTGGGGAAGGAAGGAGACTTCAGAATAGAAACTGATAAGGGCAATTGGAAAGCCGAACAAGTCATTGTCGCCATCGGGTATTATGACACTCCCCGTTTGTTGAATGTGCCTGGTGAAGATTTGGTAAAAGTTAAGCATTACTACGATGAGGCTCATCATTATATTGGGCAAAATGTAGTGGTGGTGGGAGGTGCAAATTCTGCCTGTGACGTGGCATTGGAAACCATGCAAAAAGGTGCATCGGTAATAATGGTAGTGAGAGAACCCCATTTATACCATAAAGTAAAATACTGGATTTTGCCCAATATTGAAAACCGTATAAAAGAAGGGAGTATTAAAGCTTACTTCAAAAGTATAGTGACAAGGATTACTGAAGATAAAGTATTTATCCTTACTCCCGAAGGAGAGCAAGTTATTGAGAACGATTATGTGTTGGCCATGACGGGATATCAACCGGACTATCCTTTTCTTGAAGGATTGGGAATCAGATTTGGTCAGGGCAAGGAGAAAGCGCCTATATATAATCCTGATACATTGGAGTCATCTATTGAGGGTATATACCTTGGAGGTGTAATTTTAAGTGGTTTGAATACCGGCACATTATTTATCGAAAATACACGTCATCATGCCCGCCAAATCATGAATGATATACGTGCTAAAATATCTACAAATACACCAGCATCTACTGTATTCATTCACCAGTCATAATGAATGGGCATTATTATTATGTGTCACACTTTCCGTGGAGGTAGATCAAAGGCTTTGGCTTCATGTTCGAGTTGTCCACGGTGAGAGCTATCGCAAAAGGGTTTGTTTTTTGAAAGGCCACAACGGCATAAACTGACCAGAGTTCTTCCCTGAAGTCCATATACTTTGCCCTGTGAATCCAAAATCTCAAAGTCACCTTCTACTTTCATAGATCCATTAGAAAGGATAGTAATTTTTGTGCCTGGCATAAATGAAATTTTTTCAGTTTGTCAATTAGTCAAAAGTATAGAAAAAGATATTATTGGTTATATTAATTGTATGACTTCTTTCACGTCCCACAAAATGTTTGATATTTTTGATCATATGATGTTTCGAAAGATTGAAATTTCTTCAATTCTTCATGATCATCATAAGGAGCTTTTATTGCCTTGAAAAGCGCTGACCAGATGGAAAAATCACCCTGAACTGCTAAATTCAATGCATTTTCTACATGAATATTTCTTGGAATAAAAACAGGATTGCTTCTTCGCATCAATCGTGTAGCATTTTCCCAATCGTTTTGGGTATTGCCGATTCTTTCTTTCCATTTTTTATGCCATTCTCCCAAAAGGCCATTGGAAAATGGATGGTTTTCATGGATAGATTCCTGTCTCAGGGCATTAAAAATATTCGTGTAATCTGTTTTTTCTACGCGCATGGAATGCAATAATTCATCAACCAAGTGATAATCCTGTGAAGTGGGGTGGGCAATCCCCAATTTGTTTGCCATCATTTGATGCCATCGGGATGTAAAAATCTCGTCGAACTTGTTGATGGTATCAACAGCCAAAGTTATGGCACGGTCTTCTTTAGAATCTACCAAAGGCAATAAGGATTCAGCCAATTTGGCCAGATTCCACTTGATGATTTTGGGTTGGTTGCCAAATGAATATCTGCCACCATGGTCAATGGAACTGAATACAGTATCCGGATGAAAAGTATTCATGAATGCACAGGGACCATAGTCAAACGTTTCACCAAAAATGGAAGTATTATCGGTATTCATTACACCATGGATAAATCCTACCCGCATCCATTGTATAATCAAATCTATCTGTTTATTCATTACGCGATCCAGGAGACTTAACGCCGGATTATTCTCTGTTTTCAACTCAGGATAATGCCTGTGAAGGGTATACTCCAAAAGTCGTTGTAAATCTTCAATTGTGCCAAAATATCTGGCAAATTCAAATGTGCCTATTCTCAAATGGCTTGTCATAATCCGGGTAAGAACAGCCCCTTCATTTATGGCTTCTCTGTAAACTTTCTCTCCGGTTTTTACCACTGCTAAACTTCTGGATGTAGGAATACCCAAATGATAAATGGCTTCACTGAATAAGTACTCTCTTAACATGGACTTAAGTGTAGCCCTACCATCTCCATTTCTTGAATAGGGTGTTTTGCCGCTTCCTTTGAGTTGGATATCGAATCGTTCTCCGGAATTTGTCACATGCTCTCCCAAAAGAATGGCTCTGCCATCACCCAACATGGTAAAATAGCCAAATTGATGGCCGGCATAGGCTTGCGCTAGAGGGAAAGAACCTACAGGTAAGGATTGTCCTGATAAAATGGAGGCCCATAATTTATCTTCGGTAGGGTTCAATTGCAAATTACCCATCAAATCTTCATTCAATACAATCAAATCTGGGGAGGGCACTTTGGCAGGGCGTATTTCTTTATAAAATAAAGGAGGAAGACTTTTATAAGTGTTGTCAAAATGAAAGATGTCTGTTATTTGCGGGGTATCCATTGTTAAAGTTTAAAGCAAAATGTTCTTTAATAAGTATAAGTAATGAATCCATTTGGAATAGAAGACATGAAAAATATTTCAAACAATTTTAATGGATTGGAGATGATTCATTTTTTTAAAACCAAATATTCATAAGGATCAAGTGCAACTTCATCACCCAATTGAATGGTTGAATCACTATAGACATCTTTCCATGTGCTATTTTTAAACTCTTCAGGAATTGTGTATTGTATTATTGAATTACGAACATTGACCAGGATGAATAGTTCTTCTTCTCGATACTTCTTTAAAAATGCAGAAACCTGGTTTGAACTAAAATTCTGCACGGAGCCTCTTCTTAATGCCATGCTATGTTTTCTGAAATTCAAAATTCTTTTGTATTCTGCTTTGATTCCGGGGTTTAATGTCCAATTAATAGATGTATTGTGGCCTTCAAAAAATGGCAACGGGTAGGGAACTGCCACTTCCTGTCCATTATAAATCAACGGTACTCCACCTAAATGACTGGCTATAACAAATGCTGCAATGGATCCTCTTATATTTCTGAATTTATTTTGTGGAATGTCATCCCATGCATGTTCGTCGTGATTGGTCGTCCATCGCACTATATGCTTTCCCTCTTCAACATTTTGATATTCATTCAGGTGGGTATGGAAAATTTGCTGTGCAGGTTGACCATTGAATACACGCAATAAACTGCCATAAAATGGCCATCCAAATATCAAATCAAAACCAGTATTTAGAAGACTTTTTTCATCATCTTCTGCAAATAATATAAGATTCCGGCCAGGTATACTCCTGAGTGTGTCTAAAGATTGTTTCCAAAAGTTGGCAGGAGGCCCGGCAGCATAATCAAACCGATATCCATCAACATTGGCTTCAAGAATCCAATATTTCATTGCTTTGATCATTTCAAGCCGCATATCCATATTAGTAAAATCCAATTGAGCAACATCCAGCCAGTTGGTGCCAGGCGGGTGGGTAATTGCTCCCGAACCATCTTTGATGTACCAGGAAGTATTCTGCATCCAGGGATGATCCCATGCAGTATGATTGGCCACCCAGTCAAGAATGACCGCCATATCCAAACTGTGTGCTTTGTCAACCAACTGTCTCAAACCGTTTTTATTGCCTAATGAGGGATGAATGGTTAAATAATCTTTGATTGAATAGGGTGATCCTACACTTCTGATCTGCCCTGTCTCAAATATTGGCATGATCCAGACCACATTAATTCCCAATTCTTTAAGTGAATCCAATAATAAGGTGATACCAGCAAGATTTCTGGCAGAACTAAATACTTGTGGGTTTACTTCATATAATTGGATGTCAGGTATTTCAGGGATGTTGCTGAAAGGTGTTCCATATTGTTTTGGTTCGAAAACGGTAGATGGGTCTTCCCTGTTGACCGGTTCCTCAGTACTACATGATAATAGAAAACTAAATAATAAAAGAATGTAGAATATGAGTCCAAAGGGAAGGATCCTTGGAAAATGTGGTTTTAAGCTTCTTGACGGTTCTTTTACATTGGACATAATTTATCTTTAGAATTTGAGTGTTTGGATAATGCAAATGGGATTTTATCATTAACCTGACAGAATGATTAATAGATATATGCAAAGGAAAGTTTAAATCATGTCATATTGAGTAGATTCATTTGAATTCTTGTTTAATTACATGTGCTTATCTTATTTCACAATATGACAGTTACATGGAACATTTGAATCAACTGATAACGGACTTTCTTTTTTAATAATGTTTTTGTTATCATTTAAAAAATGGATGCTCTTATACGGCTTTGACTATACCCTATATTGTAATGCCTCAAAAATATTCAAATAGTGATCTCCTGTAAGAATACGATCTTTGACTTGTAGTTCAATATATGCACCACATTCATTTCTTACTACAAAGTCCTTTCACCGGTTGAGGATTCCCAGGTTTTGAAGCCATTGATGGTAATCAAAGGAAGTCCAGGATTTCTTTCCTAACGATCGCACCAATTTGTATTAATCCTGGGCTAATGTTTGAGTTACTGCAGTATTTGTTTTGGATAAATTGATCAGAGTTTTAGTTCCTTCATATATGTATACCTCGTAAGGTTTTGGCTTCAAAATCACAGCCGACATATTGCTGAGAATATACATATTTACTCCTGTTTCAACTAAGATTGCCAAACTGTACACCAGAAGAATTGGAGTTTTTCACAGACGATTCATACACTTATCTTTCCAAACTTTTCTTCCAGAATCTGAAAGCGATAATCAAATATTTCTTTTACTTTTCGATCGATGAAAAAAAAAGATGCCCATTGACCAACCCATCCCATACCCACATCGTAATATAATAGATCTTTCATTAATACGCCACCATCCTTTTCTTCAAAATGATGCTCATGGTGCCATAAGCGATAAGGACCAGACCGTTGTTCATCGATAAAATATGTTCTATCTTTTATATGAGTAATTTCTGTTACCCATTGCATAGGTATATTGAATATGGGTTTGATCCGGTACATTATAAAGAGTCCCTCATACATGACTTTCGGGACTTCTGATAAAATTTCAAATACCATATCCTTCGGAGTAATGTCATTCAGATTTGCAGGGGAAGAAAAAAATTCCCAAGCATCGTCCAAAGTGACAGGTAGCCATTGCGTGCGTTTTAATACTTTCATTTTTGTTTATTAAAGTGTTTTAAGTTCTTCCTTCGGATGAGATGAAATAAAAGTCTCATCTGATAAGGATATAAGCGATGTACAAAAGCAATCTTTTGGCCACTCAACAAGCATAACAGGTTTTTGTTTTTTACAATTTTATTTAGTGAATTACTGATAAGTAAAAATATAGAATGGGTCAAATAGAAATAAAAATGGTTGCTAACAATAGAAATTTATTCCATTTGAAAAAATCAAGTCTAAAATAAGAGAAACCATAAGATTCTTTTAATCCATAGTTTTATGAAAGTGGTGGGATGAGATGATGAACCCTTTATTTAAATATAATCTATGAGCAGCGTGACGAAAGTGTCCTGAGTCCAGAGAAACGGTTTGGCATTTATTTTTTTCTGCTATGGTAAATACCACTTCCAATAACTGACCGGCATACCCTTTTCCACGGTGACCTGGGAGAGTGGACAAATCGTCAATGTAAAGTGTCCTCCCACTGTGAAACATATTTTGAATTCTGTAACCAATGAATGATACTGCTTCCTGGTCATCTAAAATATAAAGTATTCGGTAATTCTCTTTCATTTGATTCTGGTATAAAGCCCAAAGGTCGGAATTGGTGAGGTGGGGCCGTAAATCCAGGATCACCGGTGTGCATAAGTCGATATCTACCTTTGAAAGCGCTTCTCTGATTTTCATATATGCAAATATTTTTATTCTTAAATACTTTCAATGCATCCTTGTTACCATTACCTTGTCCACAATATGTTTGTCTTTATCTACTACTTCAATTTCAAATTCACCAATGTGTATGACTTCACCCAATTCGGGAGTTCTTCCCAAAAGGTCTTTAAGGAGACCGGCAACAGTATTATATCCCAATTGATCTTTGATCAGATGTGTGATTTGAAAATATCTTAAGAATTCAATAATAGGGTAGCGAGCGTCAACCAACCAGCTGTTTTCATTCCGTGCCACTATAGTATAGGTTTGCTTGTCAAATTCAACAATTTCCCCTATCAATGACTCCATTACATCGTCCATTGTTAGGATACCTGCAATGCGCCCATCTCCATCTTCAATTAATGCATAATGAGTTTTATTCTCCTTAAATATTTCTAGTACATGGTAGGCAGGCGTCGTGGATTGCAACTTCAAAGGTACTCTGGCTATTGTTTTCAAGTTTCCTTCATAGCGTTCTAAAGTAAAAAGGTCTTTTATCAGTACGAGTCCAATCACCTGGTCCAGATCATTATTTTTTACCAAAGGGTAAGCAGAGTGCTTGTCTTTCCTTACCTTTTGAATGACTTCTTTCAGTGTCATACTAATATCGAGAAAAGTAATGACTTCTCTGGGGGTCATCAAAGACTCTACTTTAGCATCACCGAAATCAAAAATGCGCTCTACCAGATCCTGCTCGATGGCTTGAATTTCTCCTCCAGAGGCACTTTCTTTTACCAAATATCGGATTTCTTCCTCGGTGATCACCGGGGGTTGTTCCTGGTCTAATTTTAGTAACTTAAGAAGAAACAAATTAGTCGAGCTGAGAAACCAAACAAAAGGATAGGCTACTTTCGATAAAATGACCAAAGGGTTGGCAATTTTTACTGATATTTTTTCAGGAAACAATAATCCCACCCGCTTTGGTAAAAGTTCACCAAAAATAAGGGTAAAGGCAGTAATGGAAATGACTACAGCGCCAAGAGATAGCCGGTAAGCCATTGCAGGAAGCATACCCAGATGGATAAGAAAATCTTCAATCTTTCCCGCAAAAGCTTCCCCACCAAAAGCACCCAGTGAAATGCCTACCAATGTGATGCCAATCTGGTTGGTAGATAAAAATATAGAGGGGTTTTGTGACAGCTCTAAAGCCGCTTTGGCTCCCTGTACTCCGCGAGCTACTTTTTGTTCTAATTTAAACCGGCGGGACGAAACGATTGCCAGCTCGGACATCGAAAAAAAACCATTAGTGAGTATAAGAAGTAAGATGATGATCAACTCTGTCATGGCGGATTCTGTTTATTTCTGTTGCAAATAGGAAATAAATATACATCAATCCATCATCAGCTTACCTTTTTTGTAAGTTTCGAGAAATAAATCGTAATCTTTATTGTTACGCTCTGCATAGGCCGAAGCAAATTGTACTATGGCATCTTTAAATGAGTGGCCATCGCCGGTATACCCCATGATCATGCCTGCATTTCCTCCTCTGACATGAGCATCTCCGAGGGCAAAGCCACAACTTTTAGCATATGCCATTAAAAAAGAAGCATCCATATCTTCTACTTCTGCTTTAACCTTCATGTCGCGAAATTGCCGTACATAATAATGTCTACCCTCTGTAGGATCAGTGGCCCAACCCAGAAAAATATCGCTCGAAGATTGCATTAAAGTTTGACCTCTGATCACTCTTTGGCCTTGGTGTTTGAATCGATTACCAAAATAATTGCTAAATATAGAAGCATCAGCTTCTTTCATTTGCAGTATCAAAGGATGATCATGTTCTCCATCTTCAAAAAGAGCCAAAGCGGTTCGTGTACCCACACTGCCCACCCCCACCACACGCATAGTGAGATCAGAAAACCGGTAACGGTCAAATAACATTCTGAAATTCCATGATACAGTCCTTCTGTAATTGTTGAAGAATTCATCTACTTTATGTTGAAAAGGATCATCTCCTGAGGGCTTCCACATTAGGGGCTTAATTTCTTTGAAAGTACTGAAAGGAGAACCAGGATTGCGTACTGTCATTTTTTCCAGAAGGGTTGCAGGGGTTTTCCTTAACTCCTTTGCAATCATTCTTTCCTTTTTATTTACCAGGTCATCATCTGCAATGCGGTCTAGGATATCTTCAGCGGAGTAAAATCTATACCATTGCTCCAATGGGGATAGATCCAGTGATTTTTTTAAATAATTAATATAAGAATCCAACATGGAATAAACGGTTTCACTGCAGCTTGCTGAATCTAGGCCTATGACATGTCCGGCTATAAATATACTGGTTGCTAATCGTTTTATATCCCATTCAAAAGGTCCAGTCATCGATTCATCAAAATCATTAATACCAAACAATAAAGTTCGTTCTCTGGATGCAAACCCTCTGAAGTTAAGCAAATGGGCATCTCCGCAAATTTGTTGCAAAAGTCCAGTTTGGTTAGTCCATATTAGATCCATCAACATTAATTCCGGTACTCCCCTGAAAAAACGAAAAGGCGATTCAGCCATTCGCTCAGCCCGAACCGGAAAAAGCGAAGGCAGACGATCTTTGGAACTATAGTGGAAAATGGAAATAGGGTCGACGTCAGAGTTCCTTTTGTTCATTTCAGACAGTGTGGTACGTGGCACCTTGTTACGATATGCCTTTCCAATCTCCATAGATTTTTTCATATTGATAAACTGTTTTCGATAGATTCTATTCAACATGTTTATTGCGGGTGGCAAATTCGATGATTTTGGAAGGATAAAGGGCATAACGGGGATTTATTATTATCCAACTATCCCTTAGAGGTTCAGGTTTTACACTATACAAAAGTTGACAAAAAATCAGGTTAACTTTTCCATTGTAATTGTCAGGAATGAAAAGTTTTTTGTAAAAGAAGTCATAACCAGGTTAAAAAAATGAACATTGTGTTAAGTAATATTGACATTCATAATGGAAAAAACCACCGGAAGCGTATCTTTGCCTCTTCAAAGATCGATTCTATAAAAGCTAATAGTGCTTACTATGGGTAAAAACTAATCTTCAATTTTGGTTTTTTAAAGTCGATAAAAATGAAACCCTTCCATCGGAAATGGCAGGGGAATTCGACAAATGATTAATTAATTGATCATGAATGTAATCAAACAATACCTTTCTTCTCTAAAAAGTATTGAAATAGAATCACTGACAGAATTATTCTTTTTCAGGCCTTTTGCATACCTTTTCGTAAAGCTCTTTTATCCTACCCCATTGACACCCAACCAAATCAGCTTTATAGCCATGTTACTGGGTATTGGTGCAGGTATTTCATTGGCCGCCGGCACTGTAACCAGTTTTGTGGCCGGCGGAGTGTTGTTGATTTTGGCGCAAACCATTGATTGTACAGATGGAATGATTGCAAGACTGAAGAAAAGTGGCACCAAAACAGGCAGAATTATTGATGGAGCTACAGATTATATCACCTCCATTTCTGTTTTTATAGGATTGGCTTTCGGTCTGGGAAAGTTGATTCAGTCTGACGTGTTGGATATGACTATGCATCCCTGGGTATTTGTACTAATCACCGGCTTTTTCTCTATCGTGCATTCTGTAGTTTTGGATACATATCGCAACCGGTATGAATATTATGTTTATGGAAAGAATCTCCATCCCGGAGCACAAAAACTTGAATTTGAGGAAGAGTTTGAGAGACTCAACCGATTAGAAGGACATCGTTTTGATAAACTGATTATCAAAATTTATTTAGGTTACATTAATCTTCAAACGGGCAAGAAAGAGGTAGAAGAACCAGAATCATTTGATTCTCAGGCTTACGCCAAATCCAACCGTCCTGTCATTTTTCTCTGGAATATTATAGGCCCTTCAGAACATAATCTGATGTTTGCTATAGCCGTGATATTGGTAAAACCTATGCTATTCTTTTATTTTGTAGTGGTCTTTGCCAATCTTTGGATGGTGATGCTTCTGGCCATTCAATGGAACACTGACAAAAAATTGAGAAAAAATGCCTGGCAACACGCTTGATAGTTGGAATTGCTCCCAACATTATATTAAAAGATGACTGTACTTTGACTTTAGATTGAAATTATTTGATTGTTATCAGTAAGATTCATTTTACTTCTTCTATATTCAGGCTATTCATTAATACCACAACATTATTCATCTTTCTGATAAAGTCTTCATTATACTCCTTTTTATAACAAGAACCTGCGAAATATCGAAATTTATTTCCCTTCTGAAAATTTTTACAAAAATTTTGTATTTTCAATATTATTAAGATCAATTTTAGAATCATCAATTATAATTGAAGCAAAATTATTTACCTGGGATGATTTATCCATAGGTTGGGCAGTAGCAAATTATGTTGCTTCCGGAGTCAATGATATGGAATTTAAAAAATACATGGTAAGCAATTATTGATTTTATGATAATAAAATGTTATATCATGAAAAAACATTATTTATTATTCTATACAGCCTTATTGTTTTTTTCCTCATGCATGCATAGAAAAGAAAATAAATTAGTCAACATTTACAATGATCCCGTATTCATTCAATACCCGGAAACCATGTTGGAGAGTTCTTTTTTGATCAGTCAGGGAAAGATTGATATTAACGAGTTCAGTCATTTTACTGAAATACAAAATTTGGATGGAAACGATATGTGTGCGTATTTAAGGCTTGATTTGTCTCAATTGAAAGGCGGGGAAGAGTATTTTAGAGTGCATTGTTAAATTCAATAATTATACGAACTGTTGGATGATAAATACAATTATGGACAATTATCCAAAGAAGAAAGCTCTAATCTATTTGCAAAATTTGTGAAAGAGAAATACAGCCCTGATGATTTAAAAATCGATCAAATACTTAAGCGTTATGAAAAGAATTATAAGTTTATTTGTTTTGTTATTGATGATAAACATGTTTTTAACTTCGCAGATGCTCATACGATCATGTTAGGACAATTGGATTAATGCATTCCTAAAAATTAGAATTGGTATTAAGTAAAAATATAACCAATATACAAAAAAAATGCATCTCAATTAATAGAATTCAAGAATCAAACAACAACTCAAAAACAAAACAGGGTTCCCCATAATGGGAACCCTGTTTGCAGTTTTTAAAAATTCTCACTATTATATTAACTAAGGCCCGCCATACAAAATTCGAATCCAAAACAATACCTCAAAATAAGGTGAGTTCCACGGTTTGTTCTGAGTGGATTTCCATTAAAATGAAACCGGCAATGTTCTATACCTGTGCATCTTACTAATTAGAAAACTTACTAAAATAATTAAAATTGGGTTTTATTTTCCTACAATAAGCCAAATCTGGAAATAATGTGTTTTTAAACTCGATTTGTAAAACATTTAAAAATCAATAGAAAGAGTCTCCATCCATTCATAAAAAATCAGGTAATAAGAATGCTTTTTGAGTTGTCTATTGATTTTTTCATCAATAATATGTAAATTAGTCGGATAATTCGATTTTATAATGACGTAATAAACGACTAAATGAAAATTTTCCTAAAAGGCAGAGGTGCACAGATCAATACGCCTAATCCATTTCACAATGAGATAAGAAGTAGCAATCCATTGCAATTTGAAGAAGACTGGTTAGAACCAGAATGGACTACTCAATACATCGAAACGAAAGCAAAATCCATCATTAACAAATTAGAGAGTCCCGATGTACCTGGTGAGTACTCACTCAATCCATACCAGGGATGTGAACACGGATGTGTGTATTGCTATGCCAGGAACACGCATACATACTGGGGTTACAGTGCAGGACTTGATTTCGAATCTAAAATCTTAGTTAAAATCAATGCAGCAGAGTTGTTGGATAAGAAACTTTCCTCACGTAGCTGGAAAGTGAGTCCGATCATGCTTTCAGGGAATACCGATTGTTATCAACCGGCAGAAAAAAAGTATGGGATTACAAGAAGAATACTCGAAGTACTTTGGAAGCACAGACATCCTGCTGGCATTATAACCAAAAGCACCCTGATAGTGAGAGATTTAGACATTATTCAGAAAATGGCCAAGCATCATCTGGTTTCCGTTGCCATATCTATCAATACGCTTGATGACGCATTGAGGCATAAATTGGAACCTAGGGCCTCCAGCATTCCCAAGCGACTGGCTTTAGTACGTCAATTAGTGAATGCTGGAATTCCTGTAACTATATTGGCAGCTCCAATCATTCCCGGGCTCAATGATCAGGACATTTTTCCTTTGGTAAAGAAATGTGCAGAAGCTGGGGCAAGAAGAATCCATCATCTTGTTGTACGGCTCAATGGAGATGTAGCTGAAATATTTAAAGATTGGTTGGAAACGCAATATAAAGACAGAACAAATAAAGTCATACATAAGATAAAAGATATGCATCATGGCCAGCTCGGTAGTTCGACATTTGGCGATAGAATGAAGGGGAGTGGCTTGATTGCTGAAATGATTCATCGCCAGTTTGAAATTGCCAAAAGACTCTATTTAATAGAGTCCCAACCCTTTGAATACAATGTAAAAATGTATGATTATTTTAAAAATAAACAATTATCACTGTTTGGTGATGACATAAAGGATTAAATGATCAATATTTTAAGCTTTATAAAAACTATGGGATACATCTGCATGTTATTGTAATTTCCAGTGCCTGTTGGAGGACATAAGAGAAACCGATACATGAATAAAAACAAGAAATCCGGAAGTAAAAAACTACACCCGGATCAAATGAAAGATCAAATTTTTAAAATATTTATCAAGAAACCCAAAAAGCGATACACTCCGGGTCAAATAAACAGTAAACTTGGGAAAGGAATTTCTTCCAATGCAGTAAAAGATGCAATTGATGCCTTGCAAAGAGAAGGAATTCTTTATGATACAGGAAACAACAAATACCGATTAGACAGGAATATTATTCCGGAAGAAGCACCGGATTTTTTTCCCAGGAAATCATTCATTGGTAAAGT
Source organism: Saprospiraceae bacterium (assembly GCA_035327565.1). Taxonomy (GTDB): domain Bacteria; phylum Bacteroidota; class Bacteroidia; order Chitinophagales; family Saprospiraceae; genus JABDLO01. The sequence goes on along the minus strand of DAOLDB010000010.1, from coordinate 37,410 downwards.
TGACATGACAAGGTCTGGTGCAGCCTATGTGATTGTCGATGGTGAAGAAGAAGACATTTATGTGACAGCAAGGAATTTGGGTGGTGCTTATGATGGAGACACAGTGAGAGTTGAGGTACAAAAATCACCGGGACGATTCCGTATTCAGGGGAAAATCGTTGAAATTATCAACAGAAAGCTGACTCAGGTAATGGGAGTTCTGCACATCCTTCCAAAATATGGTGTTGTGGTTCCTTTGATCCATGATAGGTCTCCAAAAGTGCATATTCATATCAATGAATTGGACGATATTCAAAACGGTTCATATGTTATTGCCGAAATCAGTCAATGGGGAATGAGCCAGAATAAAGGAATTTGGGGTTCAATTGTTAAAGTATTGGAAGACGTTTCCGAGAGTGAAATAGCAATGCAGGGGATCATAGCTTCCAATGGCTTCGAAATCGATTTTCCTGAAAATGTTATGACTGAATTGGATAATTTGGACGAAAGTATTACAACAAGGGAACTGGCGAGAAGAAAAGATTTCAGAAAGATCACAACATTTACTATAGACCCTCATTCTGCAAGGGATTTTGACGATGCCCTTTCAGTAGATTTTTTAGAGAACGGAACGGTAGAGATAGGTGTTCATATTGCAGATGTCACTCACTATGTTAAAGAAGGAAGCAAACTCGATAAAGAAGCACTCAAAAGAAGTACTTCAGTATATCTGGTTGACCGGGTTGTTCCTATGTTACCCGAAAAAATATCCAACGATCTATGTTCACTCAATCCCAATGAAGATAAGCTGGTCTTTTCCTGTTCTTTTGTTTTTAATGAAGATGGTAAACTTTTGAAAACCTGGTTTGGTAAAGCCATTATCCATAGTGATAAAAGGTTTACCTATGAAGAAGCACAAACCATCCTTGAAACCGGGAAGGGAGAATTTGTAAAGGAATTGAATTATCTTAATCGTATTGCAGGTATACTGAGAGAAAAACGATTTGAGTATGGTTCGATCGGCTTTGAGTCGGACGAAGTCTATTTTGAACTGGACGACAATGATGCTCCGGTTTCAGTATACATCAAAGAGAGAAAAGATGCGCATAAACTTGTGGAAGAATTCATGTTATTGGCCAACCGGAAAGTTGCTGAATATATAATCCGAAAAAGTAAAGGAAAAGAAATTCCTTTTGTTTACCGTATACATGATCATCCTGATCCACAGAAATTAGCTGATTTTGCATTGTTTGCCAAAGAAATGGGCATTGGTTTTAATATGGATACGCCCAGGCAGGTAGCTCAATCGTTTAATTTGATCGCAGAAAAAGCGCTTGAAAATGATGCATTTCGTTTGCTGGAGCCCTTGGCTATACGCACGATGGCCAAAGCAGAATATTCCAGCAATAATATCGGACACTACGGTCTTGCCTTTGAGAATTATACTCATTTTACATCGCCGATAAGAAGGTATGCCGATGTTTTGGTACATAGGTTACTATTTGAGAACCTTGAGAATGAATTCAGAACAAACAAGGAAAAGCTGGAGTTGCAATGCAAGCATATTTCCAACCAGGAAAGAAAAGCCAATCAGGCTGAACGGGAATCTGTGAAGTATAAGCAAGTTGAATTCATCCAAAAATTTGTTGGAGAAGTTATGGAAGGTTATATATCTGGAATTATCGACAGAGGAGTGTTTGTGGCTTTACTTCCTTCACTTGCTGAAGGATTGATTTCATTCCAGGCATTTGATGAACCTTATATTGTTCCAGAATCGAGACTTTTTGCAAAAGGGAAGTATTCAGGGCACAAAATTAAAATGGGTGATAAAATTTCAGTCAGAGTTCTGGATGCCGATCTTGATGTAAGGCAAATTGAGTTGGAAAAGGTTAGATTTATTGATGAAGGAACTTAGCATTATAAATCATTGTTTTTTTTCTAGCAACCTGTTTCTACTTCTTTTTCCTTAGTAAACATAAGTTTATGAATTTGGCGGGGATGAATTTGGAGTAATTACGTAAAAATGCATTATCCAAACAAAAATTGATATATACTCATATTTTGATTATATTTGCGGCGGAAAAAGGAAAGGAGGGAACGAAAGGTTCCCTTTTTTAATATATTTATTTTTAAAGTGGATAAGGAATTATTATTGGGTCTGGTTGGTGAAGCATTGGAATCTGAAGATTTGCACGACTGTTTTCTTGTAGATATACAAATTCAATTGCCAAGGATTGAGATTTTTATAGATAGTGATGAAGAAGTTACTTTTGAAAAATGTAAGAAAATCAGCCGCCATATTGAAAATGTATTGGATGCCAAACAATATTTTGGTGATCGCTACATTCTTGAAGTTTCCTCTGCAGGTGTCGGTAGACCTTTAAGATTTCCCCGTCAATATATTAAAAACATAGGCAGAACGGTGGAGTTAAAAACTGAATCCGGTCGCTTATTGAAAGGAACCATTAAAAATGCCGGTCAAGAGAATTTTTCTATAGAATGGGAAGATTCGGAGAGGGTCGGGCGGAAAAGGACAAAAATTAAAAAAGAGGAACTATTCTCTTATAGTGACATACAAATAGCTAAAATTAAAATAAGCTTTAATTAAAAAAATATGAATTTAGTAGAATCTTTTTCAGAATTTAAAGCAGGGAAAAGCATTGACAGGCCTACAATGGTACGGGTACTGGAAGATGTTTTTCGGACTTTGATCCGGAAGAAATATGGATCTGATGAAAATTTTGATGTCATCATCAATCCACAAAATGGAGACCTTGAAATGTGGCGGGTGAGAGAAATTGTTCCTGATGGTGAAGTATTGGACGAGAATAGCCAGATTTCCATTTCTGAAGCTTTGGCTATAGATGAGGATTACGAGGTGGGTGAAGAATGTTATCAGCAGCTTTATCTCGAAGAATTTGGAAGAAGGTCCATCATGGCAGCGCGACAAACCCTTATCTCCAGATTGAGTGAACTGGAGAAAGATGAAATTTATAAAAAGTACATGGATAGGGTAGGGGAAATCGTGCTGGGCGAAGTGGGACAGATTTTAAAAAAGGAATTACTCATCATTGATGATGTGACAGGCAATGAACTGGTATTACCCCGGACCGATATGATCAAAGGTGATTTTTTCCGTAAGGGAGATATGGTAAGAGGAGTGATTAAGAAAGTGGAAATGAGAAATAATTCACCGGTCATTATTCTTTCCAGAACGGATAACCGGTTCCTGGAAAAGCTTTTAGAACAGGAAGTGCCTGAGATAGAAGATGGACTGATTACCATAAAGAACATCGTCAGGATGCCCGGAGAAAGAGCTAAAGTGTCGGTAGAATCCTATGATGACAGAATCGATCCTGTTGGAGCCTGTGTGGGTATGAAAGGATCCAGAATACATGGCATTGTGAGGGAATTAAAGAATGAAAACATAGATATTGTCAATTTCACCAATAACCTGACATTGTATATTCAAAGGTCTCTGACTCCTGCAAAAGTTTCCAGCATCCAAATCGATAATGAGCAGATGAGAGCATCCGTCTTTTTAAAGCCTGATCAGGTATCTTTGGCAATAGGAAAAGGAGGCAGTAATATTAAATTAGCCAGCAAACTGACGGGTTATGAAATTGATGTATACAGAGAAACTGATGAATATGAAATTGAAGATGTCGATTTAGATGAATTTTCCGATGAAATTGAAGAGTGGATTATAAATGCATTCAAAAATATAGGTTGTGATACTGCCAGATCTGTATTACAATTGAGTAAAGAAGAATTAATAAGAAGGACGGATTTGGAAGAGGAAACCATAGATGATGTGATCAGTATTTTAGCATCTGAATTTGAAGAAGATTAATATTATTGGTAGAAGTGTAAATTGATATTTGACCGTAGTTATATAGAAACGGCAACTTATTTAAGAGCCAAACAAGGAACTTTATGGTTCGGACGAAATGGTTCAAAAGATAATAGCCAAATGAAGTCATTATTTTTTTTGTAAAAAATGCACAATAGATTGCATTCGATTAACTAAAAAGCCTGAATGTCAGAAAAATTAGTAAAAATAGCGAAGGAATTAAATGTAGGAACTTCTACGATTGTGGAATTTCTCACGGGCAAGGGGTTTGTTATAGACAATAAACCCACTTCTAAAGTGAGCGATGAAATGTATTCGGAGTTAGTAAAGGAGTTCAGCAATTCAATGGCCGTTAAGGAGAAAGCGGATAAAATGATCATTGGGGGAAGAACTTCTCCACGGGATGAAATTCCACAGAAACAATCTCATCAGGAGGTCTTATTTCGAGAGGAGCCTTTCAAAAAAGAAATTCAAACTCCTACCCTTGACACACCCCAGAAAGATGAATTTATCCGGGCTAAAGTAGAAACGCCTAAGTTAAAAGTCGTTGGAAAAATTGATCTTGATAAGTCAAAGCCTGCACCTCCAAAAGAAGAAAATGTCCAGGAATCCCCAAAAACGGAGAAGAAGGAACACCAGGAAATAGAAACTCCTGTTTCAGAGATTGAGCCCGAAGTGATTCCTTCAGATCAGGTTAAGACGAATGAAAATATAGGAACTGAACCTGAAATTAAAGAATTGCTTAGAGCCAAGACTCCTCAATTGCAAGGGTTGAAAATCATGGGTAAGATTGATACCGGAAAGCTCAATCCTCAAAAGAAGAAGGCAAAACCTGAAGAAATAAAACCTGAAACTCCTGTTAAAGAGGCAGTTGAAGAACAACGGGCATCAAAGAGGAAGAGAAAAAGAAAGAAGATTGCTCCAACACATGTTCAACAAGGTGGTAATAAAGGAAGTAGGAAAGAGGAAGAGGTCAAAGAAGTTACGCAGAAGGAAATAGAGGAAAAAATCAAGGCCACTATGGCCAGGATTTCCGGTGGGAGTAAAAATAAAAGACAAAAAATACGACGTGATAGTCGTGAAGGTAAAAGAGAGAAGCAGGAGTTAAAGGAGCTTGAAAATCAGGATTTAAAGATCAAAGTAACAGAGTTTATCTCTGTTAGTGAGTTGGCGAGTATTCTCAATGTGTCGGTTTCAGAGGTAATTACCACATGTCTTAATCTAGGGGTTATTGTTTCTATAAATCAGAGGTTGGATGCTGAAGTTATAGAGTTACTTGCTACAGAGTTTGGTCATGAAGTTGAATTTATCAGTGCCGAAGACCATGTGGATGAAGAAATTGAAGAAGATGACAGACCGGAAGATTTACTACCCCGGGCACCTATAGTAACGGTGATGGGTCATGTTGACCACGGTAAAACTTCACTCCTCGATTATATTCGAAAAACCGATGTGGCCGGAGGGGAAGCGGGAGGTATTACACAACACATTGGAGCTTACGAAGTACGTGTAGGTCCAGATAAAAAGAAAATCACCTTTTTAGATACACCGGGTCATGAAGCATTTACTGCAATGAGAGCCAGAGGTGCTAAGATTACCGATATTGTTATTATTATTGTAGCTGCGGATGACCACATCATGCCTCAAACCAAAGAGGCCATCAGTCATGCTCAGGCTGCCGGTGTACCTATAGTGTTTGCAATTAATAAAATTGACAAAGATGGAGCTGACCCAGAAAAAATTAAGCAGGAATTGGCTTCTATGAATTTTCTCGTTGAATCCTGGGGGGGTAAATACCAATCACAGGATATTTCTGCCAAAACAGGAATGAATATAGATCAGCTTTTAGAAAAAGTTCTTTTGGAAGCGGAATTGCTCGAATTGAGCGCCAATCCTAATAAAGAAGCAGTGGGGACGGTCATTGAGGCTTCACTGGATAAAGGAAGAGGATATGTAACCAAGTGCCTGGTTCAGGGAGGAACACTCAACATCGGTGACTCTTTGGTTGCAGGAGCCTATTCCGGAAGAGTTAAGGCTATGTTTAATGAAAGAGGAAAGCGATTGAAAGAGGCGGGTCCATCTACTCCTATTCTTGTATTGGGATTAAGTGGTGCTCCCCAGGCGGGTGAAAAGTTTAAAGTATTGGATTCTGATCAGGAGGCACGTCAAATAGCAGCCAAAAGAGCACAAATTGAACGGGAGCAAACCAATCGCGCAAGTAAGCGAATCAGTCTGGATGAAATAGGAAGACGACTTGCACTTGGGAATTTTAAGGAATTGAACCTGATAGTAAAAGGCGATGTGGATGGTTCGATCGAAGCGCTTTCGGACTCTTTGATTAAATTGTCTATTGAATCGGTACAAGTTAATGTCATTCACAAAGCAGTAGGTCAGATTGCAGAATCCGATGTTTTGCTTGCATCTGCGTCAGATGCCATCATCATTGGATTCCAGGTGAGGCCCAGTATGGGAGCAAGAAATCTTGCGGAGAAAGAAGGCGTTCAGATAAAAACCTATTCCATCATTTATGAAGCCATAGAAGAAATTAAAATGGCTATTGAAGGGATGCTTGAACCTACCCGGGAAGAGAATATTTTGGGTTTGGTAGAAGTGCGAGAGGTTTACAAAATAAGCAAAGTAGGTACCGTTGCGGGATGCATGGTGGTGGAAGGTAAAATTAATCGCAATTCTTTGATCAGAGTCATTAGAGAGGGTATTGTAGTTTATCCTCAGAAAGAAGGTGCTAATGCCGAGCTGGGAACCCTCAAAAGATTTAAAGATGATGTCAAGGAAGTAAAGAATGGAATGGAATGTGGATTGACCATCAAGAATTTCAATGATATTAAAGTCGGGGATTTTGTTGAAGCTTACGAGATTATCGAAAGGAAGCAAACTTTGTCTTAAATTTTGAAGGAAGGTCTGAAAAATCTTCTCGATTCCAGGTACCGGGAGTACAACTGTAGTGAATTTATTCAGACAGATCCGGTGGCAATACCACATATGTTCTCCCACAAGCAAGACATAGAAATAGCAGGCTTAATCACCGCGTTATTCTCCTGGGGTCAAAGAAAAACGATCATTAATAAAGCGAGATCATTTTTTGAATTAATGGATTTTGCTCCACATGATTTCGTGTTGAATTTTGAAAAAGAAGACCTGCAACCCTTTACAGAATTTAAACACAGGACATTTAATGGCGATGATGCATTGTGTTTTATTTCCTTTTTTAATTGGTATTATTCTCAATTTCAAAGCCTTGAAAATGCATTTATTGATCAAGATAGTCCGGATGGTGATCCTGTAGAAGCCGGGATAAACCGCTTTCATACATTATTTCTTAAACATCCTCATTTTCTGAAAAGGTCTGAAAAGCATGTAAGTGCTCCATGTAAAAAAAGTACCTGTAAAAGAATAAATATGTTTCTCAGATGGATGGTACGCAAGGATCCTGTTGGCATCGATTTTGGTGTGTGGAATCGTATCAAAGCATCTGATCTGAAGATTCCAATGGACATTCACGTGTTCCGCACGGCTAAAAAATTGGGTTTATTGCATCGAAACCAGATGGATTGGCAAGCAGTAGTAGAGCTTACGGAAACATTGAAAATATTTGATCGGGATGATCCGGTTAAATATGATTACTCTCTTTTTGGTATGGGTATTATGAAATGGCCTGTGACTCTTTAATACATTCTTTTTCTAAAATCAGACACTAAAAAGGATCGATCTGAATTTTTTTGATGGAAGCTGAGGAATTGCTCTTTTCAAAATATACAAATATTCGGTAAGTACCACCGGCCGCGGTCAATTTTGCCACCTGATAGAAAGATTTCTGATCTGCTGATTCCCCCCCATGAAGACTTTGAACAGATATCGGATTTGTCCTGGTAAGCCAACTATTCACTTTCTGAACAGCTTGTGCTTTTGAGTAAATGCTGTGTTCTTCAATGAGGCTTACTTCCACTCTGTTATCCATTAAATGCGATACAACGGAAATATTACCATTTCTGATTGCATTAAAAAACTGATCATTTTGACCGGCAAGGCCGGAACAAATGCCTGAAATTGCAATGAAGGTGAATACAAATTTCATGTCTTGAAAGAAATGTACGAGTGATATAACGATGGAATTGAACTTTTCAGTTCAAAGCAATCCTATAAATACTGGAATTTAACATAAATGATAAATTTATCTTAATTAATCAGAAATCTTTACGTGGCAATGTATCTGTTGCCAGGTAAACTTGTAACCACTCCTTTGAACTCCATATTGAGTAATATGTTGGCCATTTGTGATATGGATAGCTTCAATGTATAGTGCAAAGTATCAATGGTCATTTCCCTGTTTTCTCTGAGTATTTGAATAATTTTTTGTTCCGTTTCATCCAACTCAACAAATAAAGTGGATTGAGATGATCTTAGAGAGTCCATTTGATCCCATCTCATGACATAGGCTATGTCTTCAACGGATTCAATTAATGCAGCTTTGTGGGTTTTAATTAATTTATTACATCCGGCAGATTTTATATCATCTGTTTTTCCCGGGAAGGCAAATACATCTTTATGGTATTGATTAGCTAAGTCAGCAGTAATCATAGATCCTCCTTTCTCACCGGATTCTATGACGATCAGTGCATCACTCAAGGCAGCGATAATTCGGTTTCTCATAGGAAAATGTTCTTTATCGGGCCCATCCTCTGAGCTGAATTCTGTCAGCAAACCACCCTGGTTCAGTATTTTTTCTGCCAGACTCCTGTTGGTTTGAGGGTATAGAGTATGCAACCCGTGGCCCAATACTCCTACAGTAGACAATCCGAATTCCAATGATTTTCTATGTGCGTGGGCATCTATACCATAGGCCATTCCGCTGATGATGAAGGGTTGGTATGCATGAAGTCCCTCAACCAGCTTTTCGGTGATACTTTTTCCATAATCTGTAGGACTTCTGGTACCTACAATGCCCACCGTTCGAAAATGATTTAAAGAGCAGTTGCCTTTAAAATACAATAATACCGGGCAGTCATCAAATTGTTTTAGCCGACCCGGATATAAAGCATCCATATAAAACAATGGTGTAATTCCATGTTTTTCGACAAAAGCCAACTCTTTTTCAGCCTTTTTCCAGATGGTCGAAGATTGTATTTCACGAAAAATCGTCTTACCAATATTCGGAATGGATAATATATCCTTTTCGCTGGATTCAAATACTTCCACCACACCTCCACAGTGCCTGATTAAAGACCTGAATGTTACCGGACCTACATTTTTAACTTTCGTCAATGCAATGATATGTAGCAGATCTTTCCTCATCAATGTGCATTTTATTTAAGTAGCAATTCATCCGCTTTAGCTATATTTCCAGCTTTCTGATACGTATATGCCAGCATGTCCCTGATTATTTTCTGGTTTCGATCCTGAATATAAGCAGCATTCAGATAAACCACACCATATGAGTATAGCTTTTTTTCCACAACCAACCCCTGATATACAATTTCTTTATACCAGGGGATCAATGAGACAATAGGAGTGGTATGCAGTAAATAATCCATGTATTCCTTTACAAAGCCCACATCAGGCCTTTCCATGACTACTTCTCCAAAAATCTTAAGCAATTGATTCAGATTTCTGTCATAATTATATAATTCAGCCGCACAACCTGCTTTGATAATTTGAGCATTTTTGTACTCAGGTAAAATTTGCGTTGCCATTTCTGCATATTCCAAAGCTAAAACTAAGTCTTTGTATTTTTCTTCTGAACGGGGTTGATTTTTCCATTTGTCGTATAATGCGGTAGCCATGAAGGTGTTGGCTCGTGCACTACCCGGGTTGGTCTTTACCGCAGACCGGTTCAAAGTGACAGGATTTTCCCAATCAGAAACCCTGTCCAAAGTTTTGAAAGAATATCCTGCCACAATGACAAAAAACAACATTGGTGCACAGTACTTTAAGTAAAGTTTTCCCGATGTCAACCCGTTTATTTTTAATAGAAAGACAGACATTATGATACATATGCCAAAACTTGGCATAAAAAGAAATCTTTCATTCATGAAAGTCCCCATATTGATAAAAAGATTTGACACTATTGACAGAGTAATCCAATAGAAGGCCAGACCAAAATACATACTTTGTTTTCTGAGGATACCCATAAGGGTTAATACGCACAACACAATATGAAAAAATAATGAAAACCATACAGCGAAATCCGACCAGCTCATTACAGGGATGGCATATGGATAATAATCATGAGAAAGTGGATGTGGAAAGACAGATAGTTGAAAATATTTCCACAGTGTATATATGATTGTCGCGTATTTTTCGCCTTGGGACATGTAGACAAATGGGTTGTTCATAATGTCGGTAATAATCGAAGAGTCATTCAACAAGTAACCGATTACCTGAATCCTGATGATAAGGTAAACTACTGTTGCTGCCAGTGCAGGGAGGGTATAAAGCAATGATCTTAGAAGAGATATATTGTGAAAAACATAAAAAATAACAGGGATGACTCCAAGAAGCGTGATGGCATTTTCTTTTGCAAGCAATGCAAGTAAGAATGAAAACCCGCTGATATACGCATAGAAATTCTTTCCTGATTTATGCCATTGGATACAAGCAATAAGCGACATTGCCCCAAAAAGAAAAGTCAATATCTCATCCCTGCCTTTGATATTGGCAACGGCTTCTGTATGAACGGGGTGCAAAATGTAAAGGATAGAGGTTAAAAAAGCGAAATTCCACAACAAGGGTTGTTTTTCTGAATGCTTCAAAATCCTCATAAAGAAAAATAGGGCAACACCAAGAATTCCATATAAAAGGATATTGATAGCATGACTAATCGAAGGGTTTTCTCCAAAATAATGATACTCCAAAGCAAAAGTAGCTATGGACAACGGTCTGTAACGCGCCCCTTGTACAAGGTCTTTTTGTTCTCCAAAATACCCGGTAAAACTTTCAGTGGTGAATATGGACTTCACTCCCTTAATTCCTTCTTTCGTAAATGAATTGCCGGTAATAACTACCGCATCGTCCAATACATATCCAAATGATACGGATTTATGATAAAGTATCCATGGAAGCATCAGCAATAACAGATACATGATTGCGGTTTTCTTCCATATTCTATGAATTGCATGCATCATTATAATCTTTATTGAAACTTTATATTTTTTTCCGTTTAAAATTTTTGTTACATTGTATTTATCTCAATAAGAATTGTATTCTGTCCTGATTGAATAGATAAAAGTTTTGTAGTAAGTTTTCTAAATAGCCAGTATCCTGTGCTTTTGTAATTTTTTTTTGAGAATATATTTGTTAAAAACAAGAGATTGCTTATCTAATTGTAAATAATATATTGTAATAAAAAATATAAAGAATACTTATTAAATTTTCAACTTTCGAATTATATTTGGCATCTGAAATAAACGGTCTAAAACTATGAAAAGAATTATACTTTTTTCTTCAGTTTTCCTTTTGTCAATAATGATAAGCAGTTGCGACCACCAGGAAGTGGTGGCTTTGGATGTTGAATTAACACAACTGATAGGCAATAAGGATCAGTATATTTTACCTGCTTCCAATGATTTTGCATCGATTCCCCAATCACCTGTTAATCCTTTAACTCCGGAAAAAATAGAGTTAGGTAAAATGCTGTTTTTCGAACCCAAGTTTGCCAATGAGGCTATGCGCGGGAATCATATGTTCACCTTTACATGTTCAAGCTGCCATATAGTTGAGTCTGGTTTCAGGCCGGGAAGAATGCAAGGTATTGCCGATGGAGGATTTGGTATGGGTGAAAAAGGGGAAAGCAGAACCAAAGCTCCTTATTACCAGGATCATGAAATTGATGCACAAGGTGCAAGACCTTTAGCTACTATAAATGTTGCTTTTGTGGAAAATACAATGTGGAATGGTTCATTTGGTTCAGACGGTCATAATGTAGGTACAGAAGATATGTGGGGAGTGTTTGATCCCGGTACTGCCCGCAACCATGAAAGACTTGGTGCTCTTGAAGGTCAGAACATTGAGGGTCTTATTGTACATCGAATGATGTATACGAAAGAAATTATCGAAGAAGCCGGTTATAAAGAGATGTTTGACAAGGCGTTTCCAGATCTTGGCGAAGCAGACAAATATTCAAGGAAAGGAGCAAGTTTTGCCATTTCAGCTTACCTGAGGGCATTGATTACTAACGAAGCTCCATTTCAATTATGGCTCAGGGGTCAGAATAATGCTATGACAGAGCAGCAAAAGAGAGGAGCTATCGTATTCTTTGGTAAGGCTGCATGTAATACCTGCCATTTTGAAAAGAATTTGGGATCTATGCGATTTGAGGCGTTAGGAGTAAGAGACCTATATGAGCGAGGAGGATTGAAAACGGATGAAAATGATTTGAGAAATTTTGGCAGGGGAGGATTTACGGGCAGAGCTCAGGATATGTTTAAATTCAGAACACCGCAATTATATAATATGGGAGACAGTGGCCCGTATTTTCATGGAGGTAGTAAAGAAACCCTTGAAGATGTGGTAGAGTATTTTAATCAAGGGATACCAGAAAATTCAAGAGTGCCCAGGCATCAACTTACAACTTATTTGAGACCATTAGGATTAAGTGATCAGGAAAAATCCGACCTGGTAGAGTTTTTGAGAAATGGCTTACGTGATCCTAATTTGGAAAGATATGCACCAAAGGAGGTAATTTCAGGTATGTGTTTTCCAAACAATGATGTATTGTCACGAAATGATATGGGATGTAGATAAGTTTTTAATTTGAATCCATCCAGACTTTTGAAATTTGCGTATATATACTAAATCCATGGCTACTTCAACGTTTATGGTAATATTGCTGCTTTTACTCGATATTAAAGTAGATTAATAACACCTTGGTAAAAACCTGCGTTTTATTTTCATTTAACTTATGATGCTTATTTTGATTCAGTTCAATTTTAAAATGAATATCGAAATGGTTTCAGAAGTGATAAAGCAAAAGAAGTCAAATTTTAGGGCATAGAAAGTAAAGTAGAATTGAAAAAATCACCTTTAAATCAGGACAGATTAGTTAAAATGAATTGTATACGGTTTTTTATCGTAGTTTTTGGTTTTTCCTTATGGAGTGCTTGTTTTTATGATGTTGAGGAATTACTCTATCCCGGTTTTGAATGTTTTCCGGAGAATATGAGCTTGACTAATGATATACAACCAATATTTATAAGAACATGTTTTGTGTGCCATAGTTCCGCAGCGCGTATGGGCAATGTAGATCTTGAAAACTATAGCGAATTGATGCGATATGTGAATAATGGTTCTCTGATAGGTTCAATAAATCATGAAAGAAATTTTACTCCCATGCCTGAAAATGCTCCAAAATTACCCGCTTGCGATATCAGAAGGATAGAACAGTGGATAGAAGAAGGAAGCCTAAACAACTGAGTTGAAGGAATACCTTGAATTTATTAACCTTAAAAAGAATTAAATGCATAAAAGTTTAACACTTTAGTCATTCATTTCTTAGGGTTTATCTCCACCTGATAATGTATAGATCATGAAAGCAGTCCTTAAATTAAAGATTTTACTTCCTTTCCTTTTAATCATTGTTGTCATTATGGCTTTCATAGCCTACTCAATGTATCACAAGAAGCATGTGGATATGTTAAAGGCAAAACCGAATTATTTACTTACTGCATCAGAATTATATTCAGCCTTTGAAAAAGATGAAGAGGAGGCAAATGCAACTTATCTTGGAAAAATAGTTCAGGTGAAGGGAAGGGTTTCTTCAGTTCTAAAAGATGAAAAAATGGGAAACATTTATTTGTCAACCAATGGAAATTTGGGTGAGATCAGTTGCAGTTTTTTGGATTATGACTTCATGACAGGTATTGAAGAAGGTATGGAAGTTACCGTTCGGGGAATATGCACAGGTATTCTGATGGATGTAATATTAGAAAGATGCACTTTAATCAATAAAAATTAAGGAATGAAAATGGACCTAATAATACCCATCAATAAAAATACTTTTATAATAGTATTTCAAATTTTGTTTTTCCATAGTCTGCATGCTCAGATCTATTTTACACGCACTGGTAACATTTCGTTTTATTCAGATACGCCTTTAGAGAAGATTGACGCCTTTAATAAGTCATCTACTATCATCCTGGATTTTGAAACAGGTAAAGTGGAATCTGCAACACTGATCAAAGGGTTTCAATTTGAAAAAGCATTGATGCAGGAACATTTTAATGAAAATTATATGGAAAGCAATAAGTATCCCAAAGCAGTATTTCAGGGCAATTTGGTGAATTATGAATTTATTGATCCGGTACAGCCCGGAACACATGCCTGTCATGTAGCGGGAGAGTTATCCATCAGAGATAGAAAGAAGCAAATTGAAGCTCCCTGCTCTATTGAAATTAAAGACGGATATGTTCATGTCAATACAGCATTTGAAGTCCAGGTCGCTGATTTTGGAATTTCCATTCCATCGGTCGTACGGGATAAAATTGCAAAAACACTCGAAGTCAAAGTAGTTGGGCAAATGGAAAAGCTCTCCAAATAAATAATATTCTCTTAAAACGACAAGAATAGAATCATGAATAATCGGTACTATTTATTGATTTTAAGTATGATCCTTTTAGCGATAAGCATTTATGCTCAGGAGGGGATTGATTTATTATCACTTTTGGACGATGAAGTTACCACTGATTATGCTGATGCAAGCTTCAAAACCAACCGGGTCATTAATCTTCATTCATTAGAGAATACGGCTGGAGGTGTTCTTGATTTTAAAATCGGACACAGGTTTGGATTTGTAAGTGGGGGGTTGTACGAGCTTTTTGGATTGGACAATTCAACTGTAAGAATTGGTTTGGATTATGGTTTGACGGATATGATTACTATTGGTATAGGAAGAGGAAGCTTTGAAAAAACATACGATGGATTTATAAAGTGGAAGTTTTTAAGGCAAAGTAAAGGCAAGAAGAATATGCCGGTTACGGCTGCGCTTTTTGCATCTACTGCCATTCAAACTCTGCGATGGCCTATCCCCGATAGGGATAATTTTTTCAGTTCAAGATTGTATTACACCTGGCAGATGATTATTGGAAGAAAATTCAGTGATACATTTACTTTTCAACTTAGTCCAACGGTCGTGCATCGAAACCTGGTTGCCACTGTACAAGAAAGCAATGACGTTTACGCACTGGGAGCAGGAGGACGAATTAAGCTCAATAAACGAGTTGCACTCAATGCTGAATATATATATGTTTTGCCTGATCAATTGGATCAGCAATTTACTAATTCGCTTTCTATTGGGTTTGATATCGAGACCGGTGGACACGTTTTTCAGCTTCACTTCACCAACAGTACATCAATGATAGAAAAAGGATTTGTCGCAGAAACCAGAGGGAGATGGGGTGATGGAGATGTCCATTTTGGATTCAATATTAGCAGGGTGTTCACTGTAAAAGAAAGAAGAGAATAATGCATCCTGACAAGCAATGGGAACTACTAAAAAACAGGATTTTTTATTACTTCTTCATTCCGACTGACAGCTCGATGTAAAATCAATAAAATCAGAGGTTAAGCAAATGCCCTATTAATAATGTCAGTTTGCTGGGCATCATGCACTTTCTTATATCCCGTTGCTGTTGATGCCGAAGCTCTTCGTGCCACTACCTCTATCGGGTCTTTTCTGAAATAGCGCATCAAATATTCCCAACTACCCATATTCAATGGTTCTTCCTGTACCCAAAAGTATTTAGCCTTGTCGTATTTATCCATAATTTTTCTGATTTCGGCTTCAGGTAGAGGATACAATTGTTCTATGCGAACAATGGCGATATCGTCCCGGTGATCTGATTTTTGTTTTTCAAGTAAATCGTAAAATACTTGTCCGCTGCAAAATAAAACTTTCTTCACTTTTGCATGATTGACCGTATCATCGATAACGGGTTTAAATGACGTGCTTTCAAGAAATTCTTTTCTTGAGGAGACACATAATGGATGGCGCAAAAGAGATTTTGGCGCCATGTTTATTAAAGGTTTTCTGAAAGGTTGTGCTAATTGCCTTCTTAGAGCATGAAAAAAATTAGCCGGTGTAGTGATATTGGTGACAATCATATTAAATTCAGCGCACGATTGTAGAAATCGTTCTAACCTTGCGCTGGAATGCTCCGGGCCCTGACCTGAATAACCATGGGGTAGTAGTAAAACCAATCCACTCATCCTTCTCCACTTGCTTTCCGCAGCACTTACATACTGATCGACAATGGTTTGAGCGCCATTATAAAAGTCACCGAATTGTGCTTCCCATATTACAAGCGACCCAGGAGAAGCCAATGAGTATCCATATTCAAATCCCATTACAGCAAATTCGGAGAGTAACGAATTATAAATCATGAATCGGCCCTGGCTTTCACTCATCCCACTCAACCGATTATAAGGTTCAAAGGTTTTGGAATCCCTGAATATGGCATGCCGGTGAGAAAACGTGCCTCTCTTTACATCCTGTCCACTCATACGCACATCGTGCCCATCAAGCAAAAGTGTACCGTAAGCAGCCAATTCACCCATCGCCCAATCTAAATATCCGTCATCCAAAAGCTTTTTAGTACTTTTCTGTAATCGATTGATTTTAGATAATGGAACAAATCCTTTGGGAAGGGTCATCAGATGATTAACCACTTGATTGAATGACTTGCCATCTACTCCGGTTTCCGGGTATTGATTGATGCTATCAGGATCCTTGACAAAATCTAATTTTCTCCATTCATTTTCTGGCTCCTGATAGGTATATGGCAATGGATTTTCTTTCACTCTGTCTAATTTGTTCTGTAAATCATTCCAGAATGTTTTTTCCATGTCTTCAGCGAGCTTTTTCTCAACATGACCGCGGTCAATCAAAGTTTGTAGATATTTTTCTCTGGGATTGGGATGATCCTTGATGATATCATACATCAAAGGTTGAGTAAATTTTGGATCATCGCCTTCATTATGGCCGTGCTTTCTATAGCAGACCATATCAATAAAAACATCATTATTAAATTTTTGCCGGTATTCTGTGGCAAGCTCTGCTGCCCAAACGACGGCTTCAGGCTGATCTCCATTGACATGGAAAACAGGTGCCTGCACTAAGCTTGCAGCGGCAGTACAATAGGTTGAAGACCGCGCATCATCAAAATCAGTGGTAAAACCAATCTGATTATTGATTACAAAATGAATGGTTCCTCCCGTATAATAACCTTCCAGTTGACTCATCTGAACGGTTTCATATACTACACCCTGGCCTGCAATCGCTGCATCGCCATGGATGAGTAAAGGAAGGATACGGTTAAAATCACTATTATATAAAATATCGGCTTTTGCCCGGGAAAACCCTTCTAATACCGGATTCACTGACTCAAGATGGGAAGGATTGGGTACCATTTTTAAATGTATAGTCTTTCCATCGTCTTTCATGATTTGTGAACTGAATCCAAGATGATATTTTACATCACCATCACCATAACTTAAATCGGGTACTGCTGTACCTTCGAATTCATTGAAAATTTGTTCATAGGTTTTACCCATAATATTGGCCAGGACATTTAATCGTCCTCTGTGTGCCATCCCTATTATGACCTCTTCAACTTCATCATCTGTAGCTTTATTAATAATGGCATCCAGGGCGGCAATAGTGGTTTCTCCTCCTTCTAATGAAAACCTCTTTTGACCCACATATTTGGTATGAAGAAAATTTTCAAAAACTGTCGCTCCGTTTAATTTTTCAAGAATTCTTTTCTTCTTGTTGATTCCCAGGCCATAACCACCCTTTAATGGCCTTTCTTCCATTTTCTTTCTTACCCACATCCTTTTTTCACGGTGTTCTATATGCGAATATTCTATACCAATGGGTCCTGAATAAATTTCTACAAGCTTATTCAAAATCTGCCTGAGTGTGGCGTTTTCTAATCCAATTTCAATACCTGCATGGAAGGTCTTGTCTAAATCAGCTTCCTCCAGGCCATGATCCGAAAGATCAAGGTGGGGCTTTCTGTCTTTACGTCGGCGTATTGGATTGGTGTCGGATAAGAGATGCCCCCTTTGTCTGAAACCAAAAATAATGGATAAGACACCAAATTCCTTGACAATATTGGCAGTATCAATGATCTGCTCTTCCGTGTGCCCATTTCCATTCTGAGCAAATTCGAATCCTTCAAAAAAAGTCCTCCAACCCTCTTCCACACTGGAGGGATCAACCTTAAAATTTTTATACATATTTTCGATATACGAAGGATGTGCGTTATAGACAAAAGAATAATCTGTCATGTCACTATTTGTTTTATTCATTCTGGGATATAAAGAAGTGCAAATATCAATCTTAAATCAAAATATTGAAATACTTCCTTTGAATTTTAAATGTTCATTTTGTCAATATTGTTTTATCAAGATATTCAAATTCAGAAGTAGAAAACAAAAATTCAACAAAAAAAATTATGAGGTAGCGAATAAAAATTATTAGTTTCAAAAAATATATATTACTTTTGCACTCCATTTATAAATTGTAAGTTAAATAGATGTATGGCTAACCATCAATCAGCAAAGAAAAGAATACGTCAAAATGCCAAAATCAGGCTGAGAAACAGATATTATAAAAAGACAGCCCGAACGGCCATTGCTAAATTAAGGGGAATGAGTGACCATGAGGAAGCGAAAACTTTTCTTCCAAAAGTAGTCAGTATGATTGATAAACTGGCTAAAAATAACACCTGGCATAAGAATAAAGCTTCCAATCTGAAAAGTAAATTGATGAAACACATCAGTTCTTTAGGTGAAGCTACCTCTGCCTGATCATACAATATATAAGTAGTTTAAGTTTAGGGGCTGCTTTAAGTCTCATTAAGTAAAGATTATTCTGCCAGTGGATCTTTTATTTCATGTGCCTCTATTTTATAATTCTCTTTCTACCATTGGAAATGAACCATCACAGGAAGATGATCTGATGGATACTTGAATTGGTAAAAATCATCAATGATTCTATATTTTTTGACCATCCAATCAGAGCCTTTGTCTATGAATATATAGTCTATCGTCTCATTAGGTATTCGCGAAAATTCAAATGCATTCCAGGTACCCTGTGGTCCATAAGGGGGGATGATCGATATTTCTGAAGCATCTGAAAAGTATTCTTTAAGCTCTTTAATAGTGTGTGAATCAGGCGTATCATTGAAATCACCCGCCAGAATAACAGGAATATCATATTTATTTTTGAGGCTGTCAGCTACAGAACGTAAAAGTTTAGCAGACTCAAGTCGGGCAGTTGCTCCAATATGATCAAAATGAGCATTAATGACCCAAAAGAGGTTGGAATTTTCTATGATTTGGAAAAGGCCTATTGTGGCTATTCTTTCCAATGCAGCGTCCCAGCCTTTAGATTGGACTTCAGGAGTAGGAGAGAGCCATATCGTGCTATCTTTCAAAAGCTTAATAATTGAAGATCTGTAATAGATGGCACAGTATTCTGGCCAGGCTTCCCGGTTTCTTGGTAAACCAAACCAATGGTAATCAGACAAATATTCACCCATGAAATCCAGTTGAAATTTCTGCCCTTCCTGAGTTGCTATGATATCGGGTTCATAATATTGTAGCATATGTGTCAAAAAATCTTTTCGGATGTCCCATTGATTCGGACCATCATCAGCTGTCCCATATCTGATATTGTATGTCATCATGGATAAAGATGATTGGGACATGATATCCTTAATGCTAAAGATCAAAAACAAAAATAATATCCATTGATTCATCTCTATGTCTTTTTATTCAAAATCAGGGAATTTAAAATACCAGGATTTAACCGCATAATGTTGTAAATATTCCAATGACGTAGGTCCCAGACAAAACAATAGATCCAGTATACTTACATCAGAAATGAATCCAAATCGGTCTTCAAATACCTGATTGTAAAATGGTACTTCAACTTTAGATTGTCTGGCTTTAAATGAAAAACGGTTACGCATATCTATCAAGTGTTTGGGTTGTGATATGTATTCTTTGGATTCAGATAACTTAATGTTTATTCTCAATGATTTAATGATCCAATTGATCATTTCCCAATTGAGTATATAGAGCGTGGGGTACTTCATTTTTAAAATTTCAAAGAGATCAGAAGAATAATGATGGAAAAAAGCTGCTCTTCCATATGCAGAACTCAATGTGTGTATATGTTGGGTAATCCATGGATGCTGGTAGGAGATTTCAACGTCTTTTATCGGTTTTTTTTCATTTTTTCCTTTCAAAAGAGGAATGGATAATTGAATTTCACCATTCGGGCCGGCAATTATATACCGGCTTCTGTAAGATCTTTTCTGATAGTTTTCAAAAGCTTCAATACATACTTCGTTGCATAATGTATACATTGCAAAAAGACTGACAGGCCCTGCAAATTGGGTCTCATGAAGGATGTTATGGTGTTTTCCGGTCATAATCCCGATTTGACAAATCTTATCATTAAGAATTGAATTTGAATAATAGATTCCGTAATCTGTCAAGATAATATTTTAAATTCATGTAGTAAAAATATAATGGATATTGAAAACATCAAATTACAGGTATTGGAAATATAGGGTTATTATTTCTGGAGCCAAAAGAGAACTATGAATCCGGATGAAAAATATTTACTAAAATATGGCAGCGGCAAGATTTGGGTTACCGAACCTATACCTGAAGGTTTGGAGATGGCTGTAGTCATACCTGCCTGTAATGAACCGGATATTTTAAAAACGCTTTATTCGTTGAAGGAATGTCTATCGCCGCCTTGTCATGTTGAGGTCTTTGTAGTGATCAATGAGAGTGAACAGGCAATGGATGAAGTGAAAATACAAAATGATCTTACGTACCATGAATGTAGCGAATGGATAAAAACGATCACCAGTAATTTCCTGTCTTTTCATTGTATCAAGGTGGAAAACATTCAAAACAAAGTAGCTGGAGTAGGTTTTGCCAGGAAATTGGGTATGGATGAAGCCGCACGACGACTTCCTGGACGGGGTATCATTGTCAGTCTGGATGCTGATTCTTTGGTTAATGAAAATTACCTTACTTCATTGCACAGGCATTTTCAAATCAATCCTCAGTCCAATGGATGCAGTATTTATTTTGAACATCCCTTGTACGGCACCGAATTTGAGCCTGATATATATGATAAAATTATACAGTATGAACTTCATCTCAGATATTTTGTCGATAGACAGAGATGGCTTTCACTGCCCTATGCTTATCAGACGGTGGGTAGTAGCATGGCAGTGCTCAGAGACGCTTATATTAATGTTGGTGGAATGAATAAGAGGAAAGCCGGTGAGGATTTTTATTTTTTACAAAAACTGATTAAACAAGGTAGATTTACAGAATGTAATGAAACCACGGTGATTCCTTCACCCAGATATTCAGATAGAGTGCCATTCGGAACCGGCAAAGCTATAAGTGCAATGATTAAAGAAAATAGCAACATTTATTACACTTATCATCCCTCATCGTTTGAGGAAATAAAAAGACTGTTGGAATCAATAGCTAGTGGGTATGAGTCAGAGTCATTTTCAATGGATGGTGCAATAATCCAATTTCTTGATGGAGTGAATTTTATGGAGAAGATCGCCAATTTTAAATGCCATTCCACAGGGTGGTTATCTTTTCAGAAACGCTATTATCAATGGTTTGATTCCTTTCTTTTGATGAAATTATTACATTCTCTGAGAGATATTCAATATCCTGACATTCCGGTGATGGAGGCAGTAAAAATGGTATATGGTAAATCTTTTGCAACCACGCCTAAAGATGCATTGATCAGATTTAGGAAGGAAGCCATCGAAAAATATTCCTTGTTTCGATCAGCTTCCTTATTTTAGATAAAAAAAATATGGCCTTGTTTAAAAGTAAAAATTCCAAATCAGTCGAATTGTTGATATTTGGCAAGAAAGTATCCTGCCCCATCTGTGAAAATGACTTGTATGATAAAAGAAGAGTTCAACTCAATACAGCGATGATGACTTTTCTTAATCTGGATTGGGCAAATAAAAGTGCCTATTGCTACACCTGTACGGAATGTAAGCATATATTGTGGTTCGAAGATTAACTATTGGAATTGAAATCAAAATATTCAGGACGAAGATGAATACACACATGGTGGGTAAATGGATTGCCATGTCATTGATTACTTTGGTATCTGGTCAAATGGGGATAACTCAAAAACAAAGACCCAGAGATTTGGGCATCATGACCGGTGTAATGT
Source organism: Saprospiraceae bacterium (assembly GCA_035327565.1). Lineage (GTDB taxonomy): Bacteria > Bacteroidota > Bacteroidia > Chitinophagales > Saprospiraceae > JABDLO01. The sequence continues at coordinate 15,325 of DAOLDB010000010.1, read as the reverse complement.
CTACAGGCTCATTCAATGCCATTACTGATGTAGTGGGGGTGAAGGTAGGTCATTTCACATGGATTGAAGGGGAAGATATCCGGACAGGCGTAACTGCCATCATCCCACATGGAGGAAATGTATTTGAAAATAAAGTTCCTGCTGCCATATATGTTGGCAACGGTTTTGGAAAACTGGCTGGAATAACACAGGTTGAAGAATTGGGTAATCTGGAGACACCCATATTATTGACCAATACACTTAGTGTGGCAGCAGGTATAGAAGGATTGATTGCATATACATTGAAGAGAAGTGGAAACCATGGTATTCGTTCTGTGAATGCTTTGGTGGGTGAAACCAATGACGGATATTTAAATAATATTACCAGGAGGATGATTTCTGCGGATCATGTGTTATCCGCTTTAGATAATGCATCTACAGGCAAGGTTGAAGAGGGTAATGTAGGTGCTGGGACAGGTACTGTTTGTTTCGGGTATAAAGGGGGAATTGGAACCTCTTCAAGAACGCTGCCTAAAATATCAGGGGGATATACAGTGGGCGTGCTGGTCCAGAGTAATTTTGGTGGACTATTAATGATAAACGGAGTGTCCATGGCAGGTAAACTTCAGGATTATAATGTACCTGCAAACATAGCGGGTGATACTGATGGTAGCTGTATGATTGTTGTAGGTACAGATGCCCCATTGTCAGCCCGAAATCTAAAGCGTTTGGCAAAAAGAGCAATGTTAGGCCTTGCAAGGACCGGGGGAATTGCCTCTAATGGCAGTGGTGACTATGTGATTGCATTTTCTACATTTACAGAGAACCTGATTCCGCATCATGGTGCAGAACAGTTGCAAACCACTATAGAATTAAGAAATGATGCCATGTCCCCTCTTTTCAATGCCGTGATCGAAGCTACAGAAGAAGCTATTTTAAATAGTATGTTTATGGCAGAGAATATGAACGGTTATAACGGACATATAATAAAAGCATTGCCGGTGGATAAAGTTATTCATATTTTGAAGCAATATGGAAGGATCATCAGTCGATAATAAAAGTACACAACTGGAAAAATTTTCAAGAGTTCCGTTCGATTTTTCTCACTTGGATAGGAAGCCGATATGGGAATACGTGATTCAAAGAATTGAGGATTACCTATCAAATACAGATCATCTTAAGGTTTCACCTGCATTGGATTTGGAACGAATAAGAAAAGTGGCTTCCAGGTACACCTTTGACGAACCCAAAGACCTGAAAGAAGTGATTGATTACATTATTCAATCTCTTGAGCAATTTACTGTCCATACGCCCCACCCGCATTACATGGGCTTATTTAATCCACGGACTACATATCCTTCTATGCTGGGCGATTTGATTGCTGCTGTATATAATCCCCAAATGGCTGCCTGGAGTCATGCTCCTTTTCCCAATGAGGTTGAATTATATATCATTAAGTCTTTTGGCGAAAAGGTAGGGTATGATAACCACGATGTGGATGGAGTGTTTACAAGTGGAGGCGCTGAAGCAAACCTTACTGCTTTGCAGGCTGCTTTAAACGCACAATTTCCTGCCTGGAGCAGTACTGGCATAAGAGGATTGGAGAAATCTCCAGTCTTTTATGTAAGTGAAGAATCACACCATTCTTTTGTAAAAGCGGCAACAATATGTGGACTGGGAAGAGAGGCTGTCAGAATCATCCCTGCAGATGACAACCAGGCTATGGATGTAAAAGTGTTGGATAATACTGTAAGGAGGGATGTCAGGATGGGAAAGGCACCTTTTTTAATTGTCGCTACATTAGGTACTACAGGTTCAGGAGGTATAGACCCTGTTGAGGCTATTTATTCATTATGTAAAGAGTTCAACTTGTGGCTACATGCGGATGCTGCGTGGGCTGGTGTTTTGACTATTTCCTCTAAATATAAACATCTGTTAGGTCCAATACATTTGAGTGATTCGGTGACGATAGATGCACATAAATGGCTATCTGTTCCTATGGGTGCTGGAATGTTTATTACCCGGCATAACAATATTCTGGATATAAGTTTTCGAACCCAAAATCAATATATGCCACGAGATGCTCAGGGTGCTGAAGTGACAGATCCATATAATCATTCTGTACAATGGTCAAGAAGATTTACTGGATTAAAGGTTTTTTTTTCATTGTTGTCCATTGGCTGGGAGGGATATGAACAGCAGATTGAAAAAGATTTTAACGTAGGTGATTACTTCAGAGATAAGTTAAAGAAAACAGGGTGGGAGATTTGCAATCATTCTGCATTGCCTGTAGTTTGCTTCAGACCGGCACAGAATGACTATACACAAGGAGATATTGTATCATTTTGCAAATATATAATTAAAGATGGAAGAATGTGGATATCGGTATATCCTATTCAAGGACAGGATTGCCTTCGAGCATGCATTACCAATTATAATACCGGTACCACTGAAATTGATGCCATCGTATCAATATTAAATGAGTTAAAGATTCAATTTTTTAATATTCATTGATGGCGCTGATCGATTTTCATATTTAATAGATTAGTATTATTTATTTTCAAACATATATGTTCCGATAGTGTTACTTTTGCATTATAATTTAAAATGAATGATTCAAAGACAGGCCCAAAGTGAATTGCCTACTATTTTTGGTCCTTTTCTCATCATCGCTTATAGTGATCTTTTAAGTGACCCTAATCCTCATATAGTTTTAGTGCACAAGGAGATGGATATTCTTGCACCTGTGCCTGTAAGAATTCATTCAGAGTGTCTAACCGGAGACATCTTCAGATCGACCCGATGTGATTGTGGTGAACAATTGAAACAGGCGATGAAAATCATTGAGAATAAGCGAGGAATGCTTATATATCTGAGACAGGAGGGAAGAGGTATAGGTTTGATTAATAAGTTAAAAGCCTATGATCTGCAGGACAAAGGTCTCAATACTATAGATGCCAATTTGCACCTCGGGTTCCAGGCTGATGAACGAGATTATGCATTGGCAGTACACATCTTGAAAGACTTGAACGTGAGATCCATTGATCTGATCACCAACAATCCAGACAAAATTGAAGCCATTGAAAATTCAAGTATTACTTTAAGAAGCAGAATCCCGATTATTATAGCCCCAGGACCCTCAAATCAGGATTACCTCAACGTCAAACGCCTCCAAATGGGTCATCTGTTTTGAATGTATTCTCTTGAACTTTCCTGGAGCACTGTATACTTCAATACCCGGGCTTCAACTACATTAGCTGCATTGTTTACCGGCATCAGAGCAGTAAATAGTATTGCATCTCCCCCTACTTTTCTACAATGCTCAATCATTGATTTTTTTATCGATTCAATAGAATGGAGGGCATTGGGGACTACAGACATTATACCCAGCACTTTGTAGTTCTGTTCTATATCGTATGCATCATAGTAAACATTTACCTGTTGGTTCGGTCTCCCTCCAAATTCGCCCAAATAACGGATTTGAGGATTACATGCGGAAAAAAGTAGCAAAGTGAGGGATAGTAGAGTTAAATTTTTTATCGATTTATTTTTCATATTTGACAGAAATTTAAGTTGATTATTTTACTATATCTTAATCACAGTAAACATTGTATTTTCATTTTGCAAAGAATGCAGCTAAAATATCATTTTCCAGAATATGAAACCTTTATAGTTATGTTAATGAGAGTGTATAAAATCCTAATCATTTTAACGATTCCCTTTTTGAAAGCTGGATAAATGATACATAGACTTATTACGCTGTCGGGAATATGGACAACACGGTTGCTATGTCAACTGAATATTCAGAAAAGTACTCCTCCGGAAAAGCCGATAGAGACCGGCCTGAAACCAACAATGGAATGGCTGGGAAGGGTCAATGTTCCTTTACTATATTCAAACAATGCCCATCTGAATTGCGGGCCGGCTCTAAAAGTCAATGAATCGGTAATTTTAAATTGTATACCTCCTGATAACATACCACTTAAATTCATTGATTTGAAGCGGTACTCTATATTGTTAAAAACTGGTATTTCCTGGCCTCTTTTATTGGAAATTAATAATTCAGGAATTAGACCAGCTTCAATGTACCCATTCCATTTTCTCTGTTTTTTGTAAGTGTTGTATGATAACAAAACGGGAGTACCGAGAAAGTATAGCTGCCTGTTGATAATCCACTCCCAATATACCCCGACATTGGGATTTATGAAGCTAAAATCCTGTATATATCCTTTGTCAGAAAGGGATAGTCCATACCTGAGAAATAATTTTCCGCTAAGTGCGCTTAGATGTGTGGCTGCAATATAAAATGTGGTTTTTTCAGAATTCGCGACAATGATTTCCGTAAAATCAGTGTACAGAACCTGTTGAGCATAATGACCGCCATGGCTTACATAATCCCAAGAAATCTCAAGCTGCCAACGTGGGTGATTTGACTGAGCATGAGCACATACAGCAATTACAAAAATACTCCACCAAAAATTAATTAAAAGCTTCATATTGGATAAATAGTTTTTTATTGATACAACATCAAAGCGAAACAGGACTGTTGTTCCGCTTATTTTATATAATATTTACCTGCAGAATGGGCTGACCTTCAAATCCACATGGCTTCCTATCATTTGAGAATTCACTTAAGGAAAAATTTTTCATTTAGAATTCACTATTGTAATGATATACTAAAGTACGTTTGAAACCATAGATAAGTTAGGCCTACTGATTTACGGAATATAAATACTACGGGTTAATTCATATCCCTGCTATTTCTACTGGAACAATTATTTCAGAATATTACTATATTGACAGTTAACTCTCATGCTTCAAAAATTTTAAGGGATAGGCATTTGAAATATACTCAATTGTATTGCTGGTAATCAACGACTTTTCAACTAAACACACAAAAATTTTATTTTGACTACCCACTATCTATGGCTCCTATCCCAAATATACTGCTCACAATACTTCAGGTTAATTTTATTAGTTAGTGCTAAACAAGATTTGAAACCTATTTTCCAATGCAATCCGTATTCTTAAAAGCATATGGATTTTTTTAACTGAATGAAATATTGAAGTAACTGATCATACAATTTAATCTTTATGTAACCGAAATCTTACCAATTTTTATACAAATTTTGGTGCATTCCCGTTAGATTTGAAGATCAACCAGATCCGGTCTTTTACTATTTAAACGCACTGCTTTATATCAGAATATGACTCAACATAACCCCTTTATCGTGCTGCTTTTTATATTGTTTTGCTTTACAGCAAATGCGCAATCCATTGACTCTCTGCGTAACCGTTTGGAACATATCATCCAGACAAAAAATGCAGTAGTAGGGGTTTCAATCATGGGTATGGATGGAAAAGACACATTGTCCATTTACGGGAATCGTCGCTTTCCTATGCAAAGCGTGTTCAAATTTCATATCGGATTGGCAATGCTATCTGCCATCGATCAGAAGCAATTCTCGCTTGACCAGTTAATCAAGATAGAGAAAAACGAACTTTTGTCCCCTCTTTGGAGCCCAATCAGAGAAAAATATTCTGAGGGTACAACCTTAACCATTGCTGAAATTTTAGAATTTACGGTTTCTCAAAGCGATAATGCAGGCTGCGATGCTTTGTTGCGACTATTGGGTGGACCTCTGAAAGTGGAAGAGTATATAATGTCATGCGGAATAAAAGATATTTCTATCAAGATTAATGAAGAGGTCATGCAGAATCATTGGGATAGGCAATTCGAAAACTGGACAACCCCCAAAGCAGCCAATCAAACCCTGGCCACTTTTTTCAATAACCTTAATAATGTAATATCTCCATCAAGTTACAACTTCATTTGGAGAATCATGCAAGAGACTTCAACAGGTAAAGACCGGTTAAAAGGAAAACTACCCCAGGGGACAATCGTGGCACATAAAACCGGTTGGTCAGGAAGAAATAAAACAACAGGCATCACAGCCGCCGTCAATGACATAGGAATCGTTTTTTTACCCGATGGGAAATATTTTTACATCAGTGTATTTATAACGGAGTCCTATGAAGATGCAGCCACCAATGAAGAAATCATTGCAGATATTTCAAAAGCAGCATGGGATTATTTTAGAAATAAAAACTGGTAGAAAGCTGGACAATCACTGGGATAGAATCCAGATTTGGATATTAAGCACAGACCTGATTTTAAAAAATCGATATGGCACCCGGTCTTTGATTTATATAAGTACAATCATTTACAGCTCATAAGTGTATGTGCCCCTCACTAAACATAATAGTTGCATCTTTTTAGAGTGAGAAGGATATAATTCTGTTGAATAATTAACCTATAGCTATAGAGATTTTTCAGCATTCGAGAACCATTTTTTGGGATAATGTGTATGTTTGATCATGTGCAGTAAGATCAATTCTTCTGGTAGTTAGATGTTGATGATTCAAAATCCATATAATAAAATCTGGCTGAGCGGCTGGATGTTGACTTTATCCCTTATTCTCAATGTTATATCCTTTACGGGATATTCAGGGTGTGGTCAATCGATTATGGATTATGCGACCCAGACCCATCTGGTAGACTCATGCTGTGATTTGTCCAGTAAACGGATCATTATATATTCAAAAGCTTTGGCGCTTATTGGCACAAATGCTGTATTAAATGATATTTTTCGCAATTGGTCAAATTATATATTTCATTATAATGCACGGATCGAAATTAAAATTATCACTAATTCTGATCTGTATTTTTGCACAAATACTTATAACAGATTCGCTCAGATAAAGATCATTCAACAAAGTTCTGACGAAGACAGCTCTCCTGCCTGAACAGGCCAGTTCTCAACTTGATTTGCCGGCATTTCCGGATTTCATTATTTTATATATATAAATCTTTGGTGGCTTTAACTCCAACAATATCAATCAATAAATGAATAAATGAAAGGATTCAAAAGGTTTTTGAAAGTGTTTGTTTTCGTTCTTCTTATAATTTTGGCCTCTGTGGGAATCGGAATAGGAGGAGGTGTTCCGATTCCTTTAATAAGCAGAAAGGAAGATGCTGTAGAAGTCAAAATTGAGGGGGTTGAATCCAACGAAGACAAAATAAAATTTAGTAAATTAAAGATACAATCAATTCAGAATCTTTAAATGGTACATAGTTTAAAAAACGGAAAGATGAAAATGCAGTATTTATAAATTTTCTTTTCCTTCAGAATAAAGGAGATTAATTCGTTTTTATTTATAATAAGCAAAATAGACATTTACAAACCGCTATATATCATGTTGGGTTTAATATAAAACTTCTGAAAGTATTATATAGCCCATTTCGCAAATACATTACTATTAATGTAAATGAAAACCTAACAGCACTTAATTTGCATAAATACAGCATATTATAAATGCTAAATATATTGAATTTGTATTTTATGCCAAAAGACTGTAAATTTGGAAGAACGATTACACCCTATAGCAATTGCATAACAATTCCAGGTAGATGTCGTAAATGGTGATTTTACTATAGAGGCATTATGACTAATAATCGACTGAACGTCGTAGTTTTTTTCTTGAATTGACTATATCATTCTGAAAAAATGCTTCTGAAAAACCATCTGCAAAAAGCGGCAAATCATAATTTATTCAAAGGATGATAGGGCTGTCATTCAAATCGCTATTTCATTGGATTGATTCTCACTTCCTTTTTTAACAAACCTACTAAATGAAAAAGTGATGCCATTAAAACCAAACTTTCTAGAGCGATTTCTCATTAACAGAGGGATTATTCCTGGACCACTATTAGATGTAGGGATGAGTATGTTTCAATCATCTGCCTTGCTTACAGCCGGTGAAATTCAACTGTTTAATCACTTAAAATCCCCATTAACTTTAGAAGAAATAGGAGAAAAGACAAAATGTTCACATCAGGGTTTGCAAATCCTGATAGAATGTTTAATTCATTTAGGATATATCAACAAGAAAGAGAATCATTATTCATTGTCCAAAGCTATGAAGGATTCATTGACCATAGAACTTTTTCCCGAAATGGTTCCTTTTTTCAAGTTTCAGATTCAAAAGTCTGCAGATAGTCATATTGCTGTAAGAGATAATCCGCCAGGAGGTATAGTGGGATGGGAGTTTGTAAAATCCGGTGAAATCGGTAAATCTTACCAGACTACCATGAGATGGCTTGCCTCAAATACAGTGGATGAAGTGGTTTCAATCATAAAATTTGATGCGATACCGACCAAAATGTTAGATATAGGTGGTTCCCATGGATTATATTGCGTTAAATTTTGCAAAAAATTTCAGGGACTTTCAGCAACAGTGCTTGATTGGGAAATCGGATTAGAAAATGCGCGTCAAACTTTAGTACAGGAAGAAGAATTAGCAGATAGAATAGACCTGTTCCAATGTGATTTTGTAGAAGAGGATCTGCCCGTGGGTTATGATTTTGTATTTCTTGGAAATATTATACATGGCTTAACTGAAGAAGGAAATCAAAAGTTATTCAAAAAAATAGCAGAATCCACAATGAAACAAACCACCATTGCCATTTTGGATCAGTTTACCAATGTCAAAGGCTCTTCCTTTGTAAAAGGTGTGGCCTCATTGGTAGGATGGAATCTTTTTTTATTTACCGGTGGAAAAGCTTATGATTTCAATGCGGTGAAAAAATGGTTGGAAAAGTGTGGTTTTTCATCTGCCAGATTAACTCATCTGAGACGTTCACCTGGGTTCTCATTACTCACCGCACATAAAAAATAATCGATAGACTTATAACTAAATATAAGAATTGCGAACCACTCAAATATGTAAGTATTTTAGAAGTATGCTTCTGTAATAAGTACTTGTATTCCGCTTCTTGAAGTGAAATAGAAAATGTCAATACAGTGAAGCTGGAACTTTCAGGTATCATGTGAGCTTTTGCAGGAATGAAAATAATAAAACCTTCGCTTACTTCATTTATTATTACATTTAATTGAAAGTGGCATATACTTTAAAAACAATATACTTTTTTCATTAAAATCAGTTTAAATTATGCAAGACAATACACAATGGACCAGGGAATTAGAAGTGCTGGCATCCATTTTTTCAAAGATGCCCCTGGACAAATCCATTAAATGGGGTGCAGAAGTCTTTACTTATAACGGAAAGAATGTGTTGAGTTATGGAGGATTTAAAAACTACTTTACCATATGGTTTTACAATGGGGTTTTTTTGAAAGACAAATACAATGTGTTGGTCAATGCGCAGGAAGGGAAAACCAAATCTTTGCGTCAATGGCGATTCACCTCCATAGAGGAAATTGATGAAAACAAAATTATCGAATACACTCATGAGGCTATAGAAGTTGAAAAGAAGGGATTGAAAATCCAACCAGAGAAATTCAAACCATTGCCCATCCCCGCATTGCTGGAAGATGAGTTTAAAAAGGATTATGATTTAAAAGCATGTTTTGAAGACCTTTCTCCCGGAAAACAAAAAGAATATATCGTCTATATCAATGAAGCTAAGCAAGAGCAAACCCGGATCAACCGGTTGGAAAAGATTAAACCCATGATATCTCAGGGCAAAGGATTAAATGATAAATACAAATAAAAGAATAATGAAACTCATCATAAAAGCGGCCATTCAAATTCAGAAGCCGGTAGAAGAAGTTTTTGATGCCATTGTCAATCCCGGTAAAATGAAGCAATATTTCATTTCCGAAGGATCAGGGAGGCTTGAAGAGGGTAAAGATATTTTTTGGAAATGGCCTGAATTTCCAGATCATGAATCCATTGTAAATCAAATCAAAATAGAGCAAAACAAATCCATTACTTTTGTATGGGATAACCAAACTACTGTAAAAATTACCCTTGAAGAACAAGCCGACGAATCAGTAGTAGTCAGAGTAACGGAAGGAGACAAGGAATTGAGTGAGGACAACTTGAAATGGTACGGTGGTAATTCCGAAGGTTGGGCAAATTTCCTGGCTTGTATGAAAGCATACCTGGAATACAATATTAACCTGCGAAAAGGTGCATTTGAGTTTTTAAGGAATTCAATAACTTGATATTAAATATGGACAATAGTATTGGAATGGTTTTCATTCATGGTGCCGGATTGAATAGTTCTGTTTGGAATCCATTGCTTAAATTGATCCCTTATCCTGTATTGACCATTGACATTCTGAATAGAAAATCTGAGCAATATTTGAATTCAAGATTGAGTTTTGAAGATTACATAGAATTGGTTTCAACAGACTTAAAGAACTGGGACATTAGTCATTTTATTATTATAGCGCATTCCATTGGAGCTTGTGTGGGTCTCAAAGTAGCCGAAAATTTTAAAAGTAAATTAAAAGGATTTGTAGCTATAGGATCTGTAATACCTGTGAGCGGACAATCTTTTGTATCTACATTGCCATTTCCTCAAAAAATAGTAATGCCAATCATTCTGTCTGTTTTTGGTACAAAACCACCTGAAAAAGCTATAGTAAGAGAGTTATGTAATGAATTGCCACCTCAAAAAATATTTGAAGTTGTTAATGAATATACAGCTGAGTCAAAAGAACTTTACACAACAAAATTTACTTACAACCGACAAGACATCAGATATTTGTATATCAGATTGAATAATGATCAATCCATTCCGATTGACTTACAGGACAAAATGGCTGAAAATCTAAGTGCTAGTGAAATTGAAACCTTACATTGCGGACATTTGCCGATGTTAAGCAACCCAAATGAATTAGCAAACTTATTATTGAATTTTGTAAATGATATTGCACATGAGGAGGTATAAACCTTCCTGCACTCATTTGATAAAATTTTATTGTCATTTGAAGCGCAACAGATTTTCTTTTGCGTCTTTCAGTTTGAATTACTAAAATGCAAAAGGTTAATGAGGACTTAATAATTATAAATAGGGAAAGAAAAAAAATCTGAGCACCACCAGCAGTATTTTCTGTTTTAGCAAAATGTGAATTTGTTTTTATCCTCTAAGAGTTGGGGGTATAGAGGGCAAGTGACAGCTCCTTGCGGCATATTTTATAATTGTTTTACCAATTTATGGTCCCTGAGGGGACAATGAATCAATTATAACAACCTCGGGTTCTCACGAGTGGTAATTTGTGAAGTGACAACGCACCTTTTCTGGGACTCGATGGCATTGGGATAATTGGCATAAATCCAATAACCACAAACACTAATTGATTTTACCGAAAAATATGCCAAGGCCTGTATTTGCACCTGAGCATTAGTTGTGATAATTTTGAAATGAAGGTAAAAACAGGGACAAGAGGTTATGGGGCTATTTGTAATACACACAATCTTTAAAATGGAATTCAAAAATTGATTGAAAATTACTATATTTAACACAAAATCAAGGAGTAACAAAAATTTTGAATGATAAGAACATCTTATCTTTTACAAATAGGTTGCTTCGGTGGGTTTGGACAGTCATGGGTTTTTCTTCTGCTGTACTTAACCTGGTTAAATATAGTTGTACGCTAAGGTTTTTTCATGATGCTACCTTCAAAGTAGATATAATATTTACTTGAAACACCATACATTATTTAGACTTTCAATGGGTGGCAGATAAAAGAAAGAAAAGAGAAGTGGGTACTTATCGTAGAAATTTTATAAAGACCATTTTCGGATTCCTGGGTTTGCCTTTTTTAGGAAAGGCTTCCACTTCGGGAGAATGGAAGAATGATAATGCAAACTCAAGTCAAATCCATAAAATACTCAATGTTGATATCATGAAACAATCACCTGGATTTAGTAACCTGATGAACTTTTCCCTTGTTCAGGCTCTTTTTGGAAGGCGTGCAAGGAGGTTTGGATTGGGAATGGAAATTCCCTCCGGTCCGCTTGCATATAAATCTAATAAAGATCCTGTTCCATTATCTGAAACAGAAAAGATGCTATTGGTGGCAGCGGCAACCGGGGTTTCCGGCTGGAATTTTGGGGTTCCATTTGGTCCAAGGACACCACAAACCCATGCTGAATTTACGGTTCGGTTCACGGGACGTACTGCCCCTACAGCTGCTGGGATAGGCACCCCTGTTGTTTTTTTTACTGATGACTCCGGCTGTTATTGCACCAACACAAGGGATGTGCAACCCCGTAAAATGATTGAAATTGATGAACATGCTAACCCCCTTGATCATATAGTTTCTGTATGCAGAGAAAATACTATTAGAATACGGGATAGCAGGATTGATCTTCCTTCAGCCCCTCCACACATCCTTCCTCCCAACCTTTGGTGGGTAAACAAGCCTGGTTCTACACTTTTTATATTATCCGGTGATGCAACTGAAGTGTGTTTAGGTATCATGGCATTGATGATGCGACATGGAGTAATGCTGGTAGATCATGATACTGGAGAAAATGCTGGTAATCTCGAACCCTTTATTCGTTCCGGTTTGCTTGATCCGGAGAAAAGATTTCCGATTTCGGAATTACACCATGATGTGATTCAATGTGTTTCAATAGAGACAGCCATTATGGGACATAATATTGTACTCATGCTTCAGGCATTAGGACTTGGAGGACTATTCTTTAATGGTTTGGATGATTTGAGTGTGCTCGGGGCAAATGCCAGCGAAGGAATTAAAGGTCTTGGATTTCGGTTTGTAGAAGACAAAAACTGGATAACACCTAATCCCGTAGGCTTGCCGGGAGTGTATGAAGGCCTATGTCCACCCAACTATCCGGATATGTATGCCGCAGTCAAAGCTTTTGTTAACAGAAAATTTGGGAAGGGTGGGGCATATGACCCGGAAGTACAAGGATCGTGGAAGGAGAGCGCGAGTGTCAAACAAACGGTTGAACCCTATAGTGATGAATTTGTTGAATGTATGTCAGAAGTAGCTCAATATATTTTTAATAAGTATGGAAAATTCCCGGGCACCAGAAGTTCTATAATGGTACCATCATTTGTTCAAGCACATCATATAGATACAGACTTCTACGATAAATATTACAAGGAGGGAGCTTATTTGCAAACCCATTCCGAACATTTTGAGCATTGGCATTAGTTTTAATATTGGATTTAACATTTACATGATTTACATAGTAGTATTCTTTGCAAGAGCATGCAACGAAAAATAAGTAAAGACTGATTAGAAAGTATTTTTCATTTCTCCCATAAATGCCCGATCCAACCACAACGGCTTCGAATGTCATTTCATTTTCCAACGGGTTGTCGATTTGGATGTATAGATCACTTATTGTAGTGGATTTGCAATTGGGATCAAAAAATGATAGTCTAATTCAAGCTAAAGAAAACAAGAAAGCATAAAATATTATACTTTTAAGTAAATCGTAAGGTATATAATAGACGATTGCAGGATCCCTAAAAATAGATCCAATTAAAGAGTCGAAATGTTAAATTCCCAATCATTCAATAACATCTTATATACTGCCACAAAGACATTTTGTCCAATTAAAATATTCATTTTAATCCGTTTTGATCCGTTTTGATCCGTTTTTGTATTGATTTAACCATTATATTTGCAGTATATCTTGAGAGAAAATACGGTGGTACATTTCACACCATTCAGGGGCTCAAGTGCGCATAGAGTGTTTTATGGTACGGTTATGATCTTTCACTTCTCTTCCTCAAGATCAAACAGGGATTGCCGAAAACCTGGGAGAGAGAGTAGGTTTTAAATTTAATATTTAATAAAATGAAAAAGCGAATCTTATTAGTACTTTATTTATTCTCAATTTCAATAATTATTCAATCATGTACCGAAGAACAATTTCAAGTAAGATTAGAAGTAACTACCATAGAAAAGTCTATTTTAGATGCATATATTTTTAAATTTAATGATCTTCTTGAAAATGTAACATATAATTACATAAATGATATCGAATTTTTAAATAAGTTAAATGATCTAAAATCGAACATTCAAAATGAATTAGAATTTGATTATGTAATTTCTGAAGTTTCTTCATTGTTGGCATTAGATAATAGCTTTATTTATGAATTAATTGAAATCGGAAGTAAGTTAAATGGCCATTTCAATAACAATTATGAATGGATTGAATCAGAAATGTTTATTCGAGTTGAAGAATTAGTCGAAAATGGGGATTTGAAATTGGACTTTATATATAGTGATTTAAATATAAGAAATCAAATTGCTGTAAGATGTAGTTATTTTTATATCTTAAGGAAAGTTGTTTGGGCTGGAGTTAAAGGAGCACTTGGATGTTCATTGGGAGCAGTAGGATGTATATTAGGTGTGTTAGAAGCGGCAGATGATGCTATTGATCTAATAAACTATATATGCAATAATTGCGGCTGTGAGTAGATTAATTAATTTTTTTTAATAATATTATATTATTTCATTATAGAATATATTTATATGAATAAAGCAATAAATTGGTGGGTTCCAGAAAAGGGAGAATGGATATTTATCTTTGGAGTGATACTGCTTTTCCTGAACAGGTATATATTTGGAAATCATATTATATTAGAAGGCTTGTTTTCTTTAATGTTGATCATTGGGGGCATAGTGGCATACAAGAACAAGAATAAAAATGAAAAACAACATCTAAAAATATACTGGATTACAGTATTGATATTAATTACAATAGTGTTGATCTATATTACTCTAAAGTTTGATCTACTTAACAAAGCTTCATTTTAAATTACTTTTATAGATAAGTCATTAAATGATCTATCTATCATATTAAATAAATATGAAGTTGACGAGGTTGGAGCTTATAGCCCGTTCCAGCCTCTACTTAAGTTTTATAGATAAACATTATTATTAGGGATAACTTGAAATAGCGGAAGCACCTTAAAATGCACGTAAAAACTAAAATTCATCCAAGCTTACATTGTAGCATAAATTCGAATAATGCTGCGGATGTTGAATGATTTACCAAAACTGCATACACGGTTAAAAATGAAAAAATTATTATTATTTTTCCCTTACCTCTTTGTCATGTCTTGTATTGGACAAGTAGCCCCACAATCTGTTCCTTTAGAAAAAATCATAGATGACTCTATATATATTGAGTTGAGAGAACAAGATAAGATTGCAATCAGGAATCATTTAAGGGGAATTTATGATTTTAATAAAATAGATAAAGTTTTTGAAGTAAACGACATATATTTAAGTAGAAATACTTGTAATTGGGATTTAGGTGAATTTATAAATGATGAAGGTGTTGTTGCATATTTTCAAATTGACTGTAAAAGGGATCAACTCTTAGATCAACTAATAGCCAAATATCCTTTTTTAAACGAACCAAACAAGGAGTACTTTGAAGAAATGGGTAAATTATACAGAAAAAAACATGGAAGTCCTTTAAGTGGAGTTGAAGCAAAAACAATATTTGATAACAGAAAAAAGTAAAATAGTCATGAAATA
>DAOLDB010000009.1:0-85613 GCA_035327565.1 Saprospiraceae bacterium | reverse complement strand
GATCAATTTTATTTTTTCTTTGATCGGTCTTTTGATCCCGTTTACATTTATGGAGACAATGTTTTCCCTGTTGTGTTACCTCCTCAGTCCAGACACCCGGTTCTGTGGTATTGGTGGTTTGAAAAAAGCTTGCCGGGAGCGCTGAAGAAGTACCAGATTGATGTGTTTTTTTCTCCGGAAATGTATGTTTCCCTTTCTACCCACCTGCCAACGCTTATGTACATTCATGATGTTGCATTTCTTCATTATTCTGATCATATTGGCAGTACAGCCAGAAAGTTTTTGCAATATTTTATACCCAGATACCTTGAAAAAGCCAGAAAAATCGGAAGTGTTTCTCAAACAACAAAAAAAGATATTATGCGCTTTTATGATGTTTCTGAAAAGAAAATATTTGTTGCTGGAAATGGCCCCACACCCGGTTTTTCAAAAATTCCAGACTATAAAGTAGTTGAAGTCAAACAATTGATTTCTAAGGGAAAGCCTTTTTTTATATATGTAGGTGCTATGCATCCACGAAAAAACATTTCCGGAATCATTAAGGCGTACAATCGATACAGGGAATTGTGCAATCATGAGTATAGGGTATTGGTATTGGCTGGAAGATTGGCATGGAAATACAGGCACATTTTACATGAACATAAAAAATCTCCATTTAAAGATGATATTATTTTTACCGGTCATGTTACAGATCCCTCCACCTTGATGGGAGCGGCGGATGCACTTCTATATCCCAGTTTGGCTGAAGGATTTGGCATCCCTATACTGGAGGCTATGAGTTGTGAAGTTCCGGTCATCACTTCCAGCCTGAGTGCGATGCCGGAGATAGCAGGTGATGCTGCGCTCTTAGTAGATCCGCATCATATTGAATCCATCGCAAACGCAATGCTGACCATTACCAACGATGAAAGACTGAGAAATGATCTGATTGAAAAGGGGAAGAAAAGAGTATTGTCCTTTTCCTGGGAAAATACTTCGCAAAAAATATACAATGAACTTGTCCAATTATGCCAAGGTGTAGGGGAAAGTTATTAATTCTTAGTTTTTTTCTTGTTGGTATGCCATAAATAGAAGATTCCGGCAATTCCTGTAATAGCAAACAATGCTGATATGTATTGCGCTTGCGACCAATACAAACCTGCAAAGTCATATCTTTCATTGACACGAATTTCCTCTATAAAAAATCGTTCAATACCATTATATACCATATACATAAAAAACAACATCCCTGCAATATGGATCCGCTTTCGTAGAATCCATAAAATCCCAAAACCTGCAAATGAAAGTAAAGTCTCATATACCGGAGTAGGGTACACGGGGGCTGAAAGCCTATGGCAATATCTGATGCCGCAGGATTGCTCGCATAATATTTCTATATTTCTGATTCCTTGCTGTCTTAATTCTGAAAACTTTACCGAATCGCAATGCTCAAGCAATACATCTGTATTGGTTACATTATTAGGGTAATCATATCCCCATAACCAGTCGGGCAAAAACCACCATTCCGGTTGTGCTGCCGCCATGATTCCCCAGTCACCGTCACCTGAAAACTGACAGCCCAAACGGCCTATAGCATAACCAACTAAAATAGCCATTCCGGATATATCCATCATATGGATTGGCTTTATTCCCCACTTTTTTATATACCAGTATACTACCACAAAAGCCAGGATTAATCCTCCGTATATTGTGAGGCCACTTCCTGAAAATATATTTCCAACCGGATCCCTGATAAAGGCGTCAAAATTTTCAAATATGGAAAACAGACGCGCCCCAACGATTCCGGAAATAGCCGCCACGATTACTATGTCCCCTGTTTTTTCATAGGGATGAATGGTAACCTGTTGAACTTTTGTAGTAGCTTTTTTCCCCTTTTGAGTCAAAAAATAGTAAATGATGTACGCTGCTGCTGTAACGATCCCAATGATCCAAATACCGGAGGACGAGAAAATGACAGAGGCAGGATCTGCTTTCATTTCATCGAAATGGTTGATAATATAAGGAACTTTTCCCCCGGCAATAAAGAGGAGCAGTCCATTAATCAGTAACTCCTGCAAGTTAAAGCCTTCTTTAACCTGCACCTTTTTTTTGACGGAGGATAATTTTCCTTCATTTTCATATCTCTTTAATTCGGATCTAAGCACCCAACCACTCCCAAGAAATGCCAACGCTAGAAAAAATCCAAATGTCTTGATAATGGATGCCCAGTTGTCGGGAGAAGTGCCGAATATATCATGAAGAAAATAGGAAAGATCCGGATACATGACCTGATGATTTATAATATTTAAAATGCAAATGTAAAATAAATAGCAGGCCTAAAACAATGAAATCAATAAATTGCTGCAAAGTTAATAATATCATTTGCGTCAATATCTATCACAAAAATTTTTGGTGATAAAACAAAATGATCTGATAAAGAATTATGCAAAAGGCAGGATAATAATATACAGGAAAATAGAAATATTCAAATTAATTCCTTTGAAAAAATGCTTATTCTTTTGGTTCGTTATCTTTTGCCCCAAAGCTTTGGAGGAAAGAAAATGAACAAACATTCAAATGGAACTATTAAATTTCAAGTGAAAATGGCATTTTTATTTATAAAAACTTAAGCTTTATTCACGTTATAATTGGTAACCTCTGATACATAGTTATGAAGTGGAAATGGATTTTTAATGGAGTTGTTCTTATTTTCATAGCACTGTTGATCTTTTTTTTATGGAGAAAAGCCAGCCAATCTTCATTTTTTCAGAAACATGAGGTGGAATCTTCAGCCGTTTTGCTTGAAAAAATAGAAAGGGTAATAAAATTAGTAGCTGTTGAAGCAAATATTTCAGAAATATATGATTACAAAGATTATTACGCTATGGATCTTTCGCCCTTTAGAAAGAAAGTGTTAGTCAGGGTAAAAGCCAGGGTTTCTGCCGGATTTAATATGGAAGCTGTAAAAATCGAGTTAGATGATGATAATAAAACGGTGTATATCAGAAATTTTCCACCTGCAGAGATCTTATCAGTGGATCATGATCTGGATTATTACGACATTACCCAGGGTACATTTAATCGATTCTCTCCTGCCGATTACAATAAAATCAATGCAAGAGCCAAACAGTTTATTGTAGAGAAAGCCAAAGACAGCCGGATATTAACCGAAGCCGAACAACAAAAAGAAGAAATCATATCCATGATTCGATTTCTGGTGGAAGCAGGTGGCTGGCAATTATACTGGGATCCGCCCACCCTGCAAGACTAATGATGAGAAATCGTATTCACAAATGTATAGTTTGAAGTAAAGGGACAGATGGAGAATCTGCCCCTTCAGAATGGAGCAGGAATCGAATATCGTTTATTCTGTATCCGCTTTTTTGGAGATCTTAAAGAACTCATTAGCTACCACTTCAGTAACATAATGATTATGCCCATCCTTGCCTTCATATGATCGATGGACAAGCTTTCCCTGGATGGCTACCTCATTACCTTTTTTAAGAATTCCAGCCATGTTCTCTGCCAGTTTTCCCCATGCAATGATGTTATGCCACTCCGTATTCTTGACTTTTTCTCCGTCACCGTTGGTATAAAAGTCATTGGTTGCCAAAGCAATTTTTGCCATCTTTGTGCCTGAGTCAAATGAAGTGAATTCAACATCTCTGCCTAAATGCCCTATTAATTGGACATGATTTTTTAATGTTCCCATTTCTGAAAATTTTTAATTCCGGAAGATTTTAAAGTATACTAACGAATATTACCGCCGGAATTTGGTTTAACAAATCTAAGTATCTCTGCAAAAATGTAAATTAATTTTGAATAATCCAACACAAATTATATTTGTAATCGTTTGTAAATGTTTTATATAGACCGGATTAATGGTGTTGAAGTAATTTCTTTGATAATATAATATGAATGCCTTGTTCCGGTTATAAATAAGATTTAGTAAAATATTAAGTATGAAATATGCCATTCTCGGATTTTTCCTTGCCCTCTTGATTTATGGGTGTGTTGCAGAAAAGGAAGAATTGCCTGAAATTGAAGATCACTCATTGTCAATCCGGGCTGCAGATCTTTCCTTTTTACCACTCATCCGGTCATCAGGAATCGCAACAAAAAACCGGCAAGATCAGGAAGAGGACATGCTCCTGTCCTTAAAAAATGCAGGGATGAATACTGTGAGGATAAGAATATGGCACCATCCTGATGAAGGGTTATCTGGTCTGGAACAGGTGAAATTATTAGCATCTGAAATCCATCAGGCAGGATTGGAATTATGGCTTTGTGTACATTATTCAGATACATGGGCTGATCCGGGGAATCAATCATTGCCCGCAGAGTGGAGAAATATTACAATTGAAGAGTTAAAGGATTCGGTTCGCAATTATACGTCCAGATTGGTGAGAGAGCTTAATCCAACTATTATTCAGATGGGCAACGAAATCAATGGGGGTTTTCTATGGCCATGGGGCAGATACCCTGAACAAAAAGATATATTCATTTCACTGCTTCAGGAAGGAGTAAAAGTGGTAAGGGAATATAATGCCAATATTAGTATTATGCTTCATTTTGCCGGTATAGATCAGGCTACCATTTTCTTCAATGATGTGTCCGAAGTAGATTATGACATGATTGGTATTTCCTATTATCCCTGGTGGCATGGCAAAGATTTGAATCAACTCGAGTCCACGCTCGACCTTTTGAAAAGACTACATTATAAAAAAGTAGTAATCGCCGAAACGGCATATCCTTTTACCCTGGACTGGAATGATTATACCCATAATGTGGTTGGACTTCAGGACCAACTTATTTTGCCTGAATTTTCTGCCTCTCCTGCGGGTCAACACTTATTTATGGAGCGGATCAGAGAAATTTGCAATCGTTCAAAAGCAGAAGGATTTGCATATTGGGGAGGAGAATGGGTCGCCTATGATGGCACTCAATCTGAACAAGGATCCAGTTGGGAAAATCTGGCTTTATGGGATTTTGAATTTATTGCCTTGCCGGCCATTGAAGTTTTTCGGAAAAATTAATCTACAAAGTAGGAAAATTCATTAAATCATCGTAATATTGCAATGAAATAATTACATCATCAATCAACAATGAAAAATGGAGAATGAACAGGTTTTGAAAGAAATAGTAAGAGAGAAATATGGGAAAATCGCTCAACAGGAGAACAGAGTCAATGCATCTTCATGTTGTGGTGCAACCCCAACTTCTGAATCGGTAAATAATATTATGAGTGATAGTTATACCGAATTGGAAGGGTATATTCCTGAGGCGGATTTGGGACTTGGGTGTGGGTTGCCTACCCAGTTTGCGCATATTAAAAAGGGAGATACTGTCATTGACCTTGGTTCAGGTGCCGGTAATGATTGTTTTATAGCAAGGCATGAAACGGGGCCGGAAGGTAAAGTCCTTGGAATAGATTTTACACAAGCCATGGTTGAAAAAGCACGAATGAATGCAGAGAAAATGGGATTCAATAATGTTGAATTCAGATATGGAGATATTGAAAATATGCCAGTATCCAATGAAATCGCCAATGTGGTGGTCAGTAACTGTGTCCTCAATCTTGTACCTGACAAAAATGCAGTTTTTCGGGAGATTTTCAGAGTATTAAAACCGGGAGCGCACTTCAGCATATCCGATATAGTTTTAATTGGTGACTTACCGGATTCATTGAAGAAAAATGCCGAGATGTATGCGGGTTGTGTATCAGGTGCCATCCAAAAGAGCAGTTATTTACAAATAATTCAAGAAACGGGATTTATCAATATTACGGTTCAAAAAGAAAAGCGAATCGAGCTGCCGATCGATATACTGGAAAATTATTTAAATGACAATCACATTCAGGAATTTCTTCAGGGGGATTTAGGTATTTTCAGTATTACGGTTTATGCTGAAAAACCTTTTTCTGTTGTAAATGATCCCACTGAATTCCGCCAAAGTAAACAATTGGAATGCGAACCCGAAAAAGGTTGCTGTTGATTCACGGTACGTGAGGGTAGAAGCTTCAAAATTTCTATCGGTTTTTCTTCATTCCGTGTAAATATCAGGACTTTAAGATTATCTTTGCGACCTTAACAATGAATAATTCTTAATATTTATGGCAAAGAAGATCGGCATTTTGTTTGGAAAGGAAAACACTTTCCCTCATGCTTTTATTGACAGGGTGAACTCAAAAAAAGTAGATGGGATCACTGCAGAAATCTTAAAAGTAGAAGAAGTGATTCAGGGCAAGGCTACTGATTATGCTGTCATTATAGACAGAATATCTCAGGACGTACCTTTTTACAGAGCTTTTTTAAAAAATGCTGCTATCAAGGGCGCGCATGTCATCAATAATCCTTTCTGGTGGAGTGCTGACGAAAAGTTTTTTAACAATTGTCTTGCAGAAGAAGTGGGTGTACCAGTGCCTAAGACGGTCTTGTTACCCAGCAAGGATATGCCAGAAGATACATCAGCCGAATCGTTTCGAAATCTGAAGTTTCCTATGGATTGGGAGATGATTGTTCAGCATTTAGGTGGCTTTCCGGTATATATGAAGCCCCATGCCGGAGGTGGCTGGAAAAGTGTATATAAGGTTCGCAATATGCCGGAATTATTTAAGGCATACCATGAAACAGGCAGATTAGTAATGATGATTCAGGAAGAGATTGTATTTGACGCCTATTTCAGATGTTATTACTTGGGGGGAAGAGTGCATATCATGCCATATGAACCAAGAAATCCCCACCACTTAAGATATCTGAATGAGCCTGTAATTAAAGATGAGAAGTTTCTGAAAGAAATTCAAGCGCTGGTTATCAAACTGAACAAAGCCTTAGGATATGATTTTAATACGGTGGAATTTGCCATTCGCGATGGTATACCTTATGCGATCGATTTTTGTAACCCTGCACCGGATGCCGATGTACATTCTGTGGGAGAAGCAAACTTTGAATGGGTAGTTGAAAATGCTGCTCAAATGGCCATTGAATATGCCAAAAACCATAAAGAAAATGCCATCAACCTCACATGGGGAACATTTATTAAAAATGGAGCAAAAGGAAAACTACCGGTTTAATACGAGTAGCGCCGGCCTCAGACTGGCCATTCTGGATATGTACGATGGGACTCCCAATTTGGGAATGAATAATATACTTGAAATTTTAACACT
The DNA here is from genome assembly GCA_035327565.1 of Saprospiraceae bacterium. GTDB lineage: Bacteria > Bacteroidota > Bacteroidia > Chitinophagales > Saprospiraceae > JABDLO01. The sequence goes on along the minus strand of DAOLDB010000009.1, from coordinate 78,469 downwards.
ATACCCGGGTATAACTGTAGATTGCTTCGATGTGCGTGGCAAATGTGAAGTTCCCGGATTGAATTATGATATCTACATTTCTTCAGGGGGCCCGGGAAGTCCGCTACTAGGGGATGGTATCTGGGAAAGAGCTTATTACAGCCTTCTGGACAGGCTTTGGCTGCACAATCAAAAATCAATTGACAAAAAGTATGTTTTTTTTATTTGCCACTCTTTCCAAATGATCTGTTTGCATCTTGGTTTGGGAGAAGTATTGCGCCGTAAAAAAGAATCATTTGGAATTTATCCGGTTCACAAAACCGATGAAGGCAAAAATGAAGAAGTATTTTCCGGCCTTTCAGATCCCTTTTATGTAGCAGATTTCAGAGAATGGCAGGTAGTCAGGCCTAATTATTTTAGAATCAATAAAATGGGTTTTAAAATTATGGCAATGGAAAAATTAAGACCCCATGTCGATCTGGAAAGGGCTATCATGGCTATCCGCTTTTCGCCCGAATGGTTTGGAACCCAATTTCATCCAGAAGCTGATCCTGACGGCATGTTGTACCATTTTTCAGAAACACCTAAGAAAGATGTTGCCATTGCCAAAAAAGGGTCGAAAAAGTATGATATCATGATGCAATTGCTCAGGGATCCTGAAAAGCTGGTGAAAACCTATGACCAGATTATACCCTCTTTTCTCAATCATGCGATACAAAGACTTTCACAACAAAAAATATCGGTTAACATCCACATATGATTAATTCATACAGAGAGCAATTTAATGCTGCTTTCACGGAAGAAAAATATCAGCAATTTTTAGGTGAAATAGCATCCACCTATCAGCACAAACCTTTATTTCGAATCAGCGAAACCCCAGTTTTTGTGGATCATACGATGAAATCCAAGCTATTGGATGCCTGTGATCATATCAATCAGGTGGTAACTGCCCACGATTTCAAAGAGCGCACTCAACGATTTATTCGGCCGGAGTATTTTACTCCCGGCGAAGGTCAGCACAATCTGTTTATGCAATATGATTTTGGCATTTGTGTAGATGAAAATGGAAGCCTGGTGCCTAAGTTGATTGAGATACAAGGATTTCCTACACTATATTTTTATCAGGATTTTGTTGCACAGATGTACCGTAAGCACTTTCCGATACCGGATACAGCTTCACACTTGTTCAATGGATTGGATTCCGGTAGTTATAAAGATCTTTTGAAAAAGATGATCCTGGGGAACGAAGATCCAAAGCATGTAATTTTATTGGAAATTGAACCTGAAACCCAGCCCACACGAATTGATTATCTCTGCACTTCGCAAGCCCTTGGAATTAAAACGGTTTGCATAACAGAATTGAAGAAAAGCGGTCGGGAGTTGTATTATATCGATGAAGGTGGGAAAAAGGTTAAGGTGCATCGCATCTATAACCGGATTATTTTTGATGAGTTGGTAGGGCGTAAGGATTTGAACAGGGAGTTCTATTTTTCCGAAGAAGTGGATGTGCAATGGGCAGGTCATCCCAATTATTTTTTCAGGATCAGCAAAAGCACTTTGCCTTTTATTGACAGTCCCTATGTCCCCAATACCCGATTTCTTTCCGATGTAGAAAATTTACCTGACGATCTTGAAAACTATGTGTTAAAGCCACTATATTCTTTTTCCGGTACAGGGGTAGTATTTAATGTGAGACCTGAGCATATTGAAGTCGTTAAGGATCGCGACAATTATATATTGCAGGAAAAAGTTCATTATGCACCCGCAATAAAAGGGTTGGATGGCTTCATAAAGTGTGAAATCCGGATGATATTTGTATGGGAGGAAGATGCACAGCAGCCCATCCTGGTCAATAATCTGGCAAGACTGAGTCGAGGTGAAATGATCGGGGTAAAATACAACAAAGACAAAACCTGGGTTGGAGGGTCAATAGGTTTTTTCGAAAAATAATAGACCTGCTTCCTTATTCTTTCAAAGGTACTGTAGTGTGGTATTCCTGACGGATTTTGTCGGTATATTGATCCAGTAACTCAAGAATTCTGTACCGCGAATCATCTCTGAATATCAGTCCAATATGATATTTTTTATTCAATCTCCAACAGATCGCCGGATCATCGAAAGCACTATAATCAGGATATTCAAATCGGGATAAAGTAGTCAGAATTCCAGCATTTTGATTTTTAATGTCAGGCAACTCATATTCTTCTCCGGTAAGAATGGAGGCTTCCAGTCTTGCCCATTCTGCCCATAGATTAAGTCCGGTGGCTGCTTCTACCATGTCTGCCAGATGCGCCCCACCCACACGGGCTGATGTCTCAAGAAAATAAAACTCACCATCATCATTATTTCGGATAAACTCTGAATGGGAGGCTCCAAAATTGAGCTTAAATGCTCTAAGTAGTTGGTTATTGAGTTTTTCCAATGCTTTACTTTCTTTGTCATTGACATCAAGGGTATGAGATCTGAACACACCACCACCATGTGCGACATCATATGGCGGTTGAAGATATTGAGACGACCGGGTAAATATGGACTTGTAATTTTTAAAAAGCGCATCAACATGATATACTGCTCCAGGCTTATATTCTTCAATAAGAAATTTGTGTCGTTGTTCGTATTTGTCGGCATTCCAACGCCAGAAATCCTCTTCAGACTGAAGCTTACGAATCCCCAGGGCGCCTGCATCCATCCTTGGTTTGACCAACCAGGGACCTTCAGACTGACTAAAGAAACCTCGAATGTGATCATCATTAAATATTCCTGTAAACCGGGGTATTCTGATATCATTTTCTTTGGCAATCATTCTCATGGCCAGTTTATCAAAAAAATGCCTTCCGGTGGTTTGGCCCATTCCCGGCGAACGGAATTCTTCTCGCAACAAAGCAACTTTGGAGACATCATAATCATCCAGGGCGATGATTTTATCGACAAAATGCTGACGGAATATATGGGCGGTTCCGCTGATCAGATATTCAATATTCCATTGTCTTCCATCTTCATCAGGCATATAAAAAGCCTCTTCAATGTGTTCATATGGCCAGTTTTCATTTCTGAATCTCTCGGCAGTGACCAAATAAACCCGATGACCCAGGGTATGCAATGCCGAAATGAATTCCTTTCCTTTAAACTCACAACTGATACACAGGAATGTTAATCGTCTATTCATTGGATGAAGGTGTTATATTTGATTAAAAGACATCATTAAAACTTTCTTACAGACAAAAACATGTGTTAGTTGAGTACAAAGCTACATGATTATGGCAAAGTGTTAAAGGGGTTGTTTTTTATTTTTCTAAATGTTCAAGCCAGTTCACCAACAGATCTACCCCGAAGCCGGTAGCACTGTAGTCTTTGGATATGGGATAGGTCCCAAACGAAGTGCCTGCAATATCCAAATGGGCATATGCTTTGTGATGATCTGTAAAATATTCAAGGAACTTAGCCGCAGTGATTGAACCGGCCAGTGGTTTTGTTCCCAGATTCTTAATATCGGCAATGTCGGAATCCAGATGTTTTTTGTAATCATCCCAGAGGGGCATCCTCCAAACTTTCTCACCTGTTTCTATCCCTGCTTTTTCTAACTGAGCAGCAAGGTTATTGTTATTAGTCATGAGACCAGCTGCCTCATTGCCTAAAGCAAGTACTATATTGCCGGTGAGGGTAGCCACATCAATCAGGTAATCACAAGGATGATTTTTAACAGCATAAGCAAGAGCATCCGCAAGTATGAGTCTACCTTCCGCATCCGTATTGATGACTTCAATGCTTTTCCCTGAATAAGAAGAAATGATATCTCCCGGTTTTATTGAACGGGCATCTACTGAATTGTCAGTGAATGGCAATATAGCCACTATATGTACCTGTAATTGCAATTGAGCAGCCAGTTCTATGGTACCCATGACAGCTGCGGCACCTCCCATATCACTCTTCATGTAGTGAACGGTATCACCAGTTTTAATGGATAATCCACCGGTATCAAAGGTGACACCTTTACCGGCCAATACTACTTTAGGTACGTACTTTCCAGCAATTTTTGGTGAATATTCTGCAATAACACATTGTGCTGGCACTTCACTGCCCCGATTGACAGCAATGAGGGCATGCCAACCTTGTTTAAAAAGTTCTTTTTTATCCAGTATTTTGATCTGATATCCGGAATTTTGAGCTGAAGACTGCATCCAATCGACCAATTCAACCGGAGTTTTATGGCTTGCCGGTGTGTTGATCAGATCAATCAACCTTGAAATGGTAATGGCTTTCAGTCTGCCTTTTTCAGAGGCATTTTCCACCGGATCGGAGAACGGCTTAGGAATGATCCAGGTCAGACTATTTATGTTTTTCTCATCTTTTGCGGTGGTTTTAAATTTTCCCGGATTTTGAAAAGCCAATACTATGCCTTTGGTTAAGTTTTCAGCCAGATGAATCATCCTTTGAACATCATCAGTACCGGTGAGCTCCAGGGATACCCCTATATGCTCTGGCAGGTACTTTTTGGCTTGATGAATAAATTCAATTGTGGATCTTTTTATGGATACTTTCCCTACCTCACCCAACCCAAATAAACTGATTCCGGTTCCTGTACCTTTGCGAGGGGGGAAATGTATTGATTCTCCTGGAAGGCCTTTAAATTCCTGAATGAGCGATAAATGATCATCAATAGAATATGATCCAAGAATACTTGTAAGTTCTTCTTTTGGGAATTTTGCAAAAACAGGAATAATGATCCATTCTATTTTAAGATGTTTTGTAAACTGATGGGTGGAAAAGATTTTCATCCATTGAATTATTTATGAAAAAACAGCCATTCTACGGCATCTGAAAACATATTGCTCCAGTAATGTTCACTGTGTTGTCCGTTTTCGTCAATGACTACTTTAAATTCATTGATGTCTTCGTGAAAATTACCATATCCTATGGCATCTTTGAAACGATGAATGTGCTTGCTCATGTAGATCGATTCTTTCGCTCCACCATATATATACATCCTCATAGGGAGAGTATATGCATACTGAAATGCATCAAAATAAATTTCATCTGAAAACCAGAAGGAAGGACTAAAGATCATGAGTTTACTAAAGTGTGTAGGATGAACAATCCCTATATACGCACTGATCAACCCTCCCATTGAACTTCCACCGATACCTGTGTAATCTCTATCGGGCAGTGTACGATATTTCCTATCTACGTGAGGTTTCAGAGAATGAATGATGAAGTGAGCATAATGCGTTCCCTGACCTTTGCCGAACTGCCTGTGGTGATAGGGACTATATTCCTGGATTCTTTCTTTTCCTCCATGGTCAATGGCAATGATAATAATGTCACCTTTGCCCTGGTGTTTCAAATCCGATAAATGGGTGTCAATATTCCAGCTCCCGAACGGACCTCCGTTTTCAAAAAGATTTTGGGCATCCTGTAAATAGAGTACAGGATATTGCTTATCAGATGTATAATAGTCTGAAGGCAATAAAGCGTATATTTTTCTTTTCTTATTAAGTTGAGGTATTACAAATTCTTCAGAGATCACCTCAATAATGGGTTTATAATGATCCCTGCTCTGTATTCCTTGGTTATTCAATGCTCCTGACATTTACGAAAGGGTAAATATAATTGTTCCTTTAGAATGAAAGACAAAAAATTAATCAAAGCTTAATGTAAGAATGCATCAAAATGTTTATGCGTTTAAGGGATTTTTCATGAAGTCGTTGTATTAAAATTTGATTGGTCAAGCTCAAGATATCAGATAATCCTTTCAACAGGGAAGGGCAATAGCCCGTGTATAAAATGTAGAAGTATTAATCATCTATAGCCTAAAAATGGTGATGAATTCAGTTGGGAGGCAGCAGTGGGTATTTATATCCAGGTTGACATCTTCTGTAATCTGCAAGCAAAAAACTGTAGAGTTGTTTATTTGCAAAGGCTCTATATTGCCAGTTATTGATTTTTGTATTTCACAAAGATGCAAAGACGAAGAGGTTTGAAGAAAAACTTTTTTTTCGGTTTAAAGGGTATTCAGTTGGAACCTGGAATGCACTTTTGAGATGAAGCTTGGTGAGACGCTTGGTCAAAAAATTTTTTACCTGCCGTTTTTCGCAGCTAATTCATAGATATACGAAAATAGAATTATTCCCAGCATTACGCAGTAGATGTTGCTCGTTTATTTGTTGAGTTATTAATTCACTTTCAGAGTAGTTTTCAGTTGATTGGGTTGAAAATGTTAAAGGTCGAAAGAATGTTAAGGAATAAAAACGATGAATATCGAACATCAAGATTTATTTAGTATGAAGTATTAGCCCGGAAATCTTTTTATATAGAAAGGATAATGTAAAAAAGCCACACTTCCTTAGAACATGGGTAGTGTGGCTTTTTCTTTTTAATCAGAAAAGAAGTTTTATTTCACTGCATTTTCATACTTTCTCTCAACCACGTTCCAGTTTACTACTTTCCAGAAGGACTGGATATAGTCGGGTCGACGATTTTGATAATGAAGATAATAGGCATGTTCCCACACATCCAATGCCATGATGGGAGTGCCACCACATCCTGTAGCCGGCATTAGTGGATTGTCCTGATTGGGTGTAGAGCATATTTCTACACTACCATCGCGAAAAACACACAACCATGCCCATCCTGAACCAAAACGGGTTGCTGCGGCTTTAGAAAATTCATCCATCATGTTTTCCCTGGATCCATACTTTTTATTGACTGCTTCCAGTAACGTCCCGGACAATCTTCCCCTGTTTTCAGGGTGGAGGATTTCCCAAAATAAATTATGATTGTAAAAACCTCCACCGTTATTTCTTAATGCAGCATTGGACATGTCCAATCCGGTAAGAATATCTTCAATAGATTTACCTTCCAGACTGGTGCCCTGGATGGCATTATTCAAGTTGGTGGTGTATCCGTTATGATGTTTCGTGTGGTGTATTTCCATGGTTCTTGCATCAAAATGGGGCTCTAATGCATCGTATGCATATCCTAATTCAGGTAATTTGAAGGCCATATTATTGTTTTTTATGGTTGACAAATAGGTTTTCGATATTCAAACAAATGGACATGTCATAAGTTCGGTTGAAAATTTACAGATATGGGAGAATCAGAAATTTTTCCTCACCAACTGATTGGGTTGGGTAAAACCTAGCTTAATATTTTCTACCACAAGGAGCGCTCTTTGAATACGGGTTTCCTGCATTTTTGCCTTGCTTACAAAGTATAAGGCGCTGCGTTTTTTGCCCGGAGTTAACTCCAGAAAAGCCTGAAGGCCTTCAGGATCAGTTGCAAAAACTTCTTCCAATTCCTCAGGGACCGCCATTCCATATTCACTGTTGTCTCTACATATTTGAATCCTGACAGGGATGCCAGGTTGTATTCCAGCTTGCTTGCGGAAGTGCTTGCCAAGATAAATGGTTAATGGTCCGTCCTGATAGCGTTGGGCAGCACAATGAATATGACCTCCACCGGGAAAGCTCACCACCAGTCGATCTCTATGCTTTAATTGAAGTTGGTTTTGAACTTCTACAGGGATTTCTATAAAGCCGTAGTGGTATACTCCGGTACCCATTTTCATAACTCCTGTAAAAACAATTTCCATCAACCAAATTTCAAAGGTTAAAAAAAAGTAAACCTCTGTAAAATTAATTAAATACCAATAACCCTGATTTTAGGATTTGTAATCATCACTAATTAAAGCACGAGCCATTTATTTGTATCTTTGCCGTTCAAAATTACTATTCAGGTGAAAGGAACAAGAATGGAAAAGGATTCGCTGGGCATGATCGAAGTACCTGCCAGTGCTTATTGGGGAGCGCAAACCCAACGTTCTATACAGAACTTTAAAATAGGTGGCCATAGAATGCCGGTGGAGATTATCCGGGCTTTTGCGGTATTAAAAATGGCTGCCGCGCAAACCAACAGGGATTTAGGCATTTTATCGGAAGAAAAAGCTGATCTTATAACCTCCGTCTGTCACGAGATCATAGAAGGGAAGTTATATGATCAGTTTCCTCTCGTGGTATGGCAGACCGGATCAGGCACGCAATCCAACATGAACGTAAATGAAGTAATTGCATACAGAGGCCACGTGTTAAGAGGAGGATCCCTGGCAGATGAACAGAAATTTCTTCATCCCAATGATGATGTCAATAAGTCACAATCGTCAAATGACACTTTTCCCACTGCCATGCATATTGCAGCTTATACTATTCTGGAAGAATTAACCCTTCCGGCTTTGGTTCAACTAAGCAATACTCTCTATACGAAATCAGAGGCATTTAAACATATAGTGAAAATCGGCAGAACACATTTTATGGATGCCACACCCCTGACATTGGGTCAGGAATTTTCGGGATATGCTTCTCAACTTTCCCATGGGATCCAGGCGATCAGGAATTCATTAGCTCATTTATCTGAACTGGCATTGGGAGGCACGGCCGTAGGTACCGGATTGAATGCACCTGAAGGCTATGATGTTAAGGTTGCAAAAAGAATTGCAGAGATTACAGGTTTACCATTTGTCACTGCAGATAACAAGTTTGAAAGCCTGGCTGCGCATGATGCTATAGTTGAATCTCACGGAGCATTAAAGACTGTGGCTGTATCGCTCATGAAAATAGGAAATGACATAAGAATGTTGGCATCAGGTCCACGATGTGGTATTGGTGAAATTAATATTCCTTCGAATGAACCAGGATCATCTATTATGCCCGGGAAAGTCAATCCTACCCAATCAGAAGCGTTGACAATGGCTATGGCCCAGGTTATGGGTAACGATGTGACCATCAATGTAGGAGGTATGAATGGACATTTTGAATTAAATGTATTCAAACCAGTAATGATTTTTAACTTTCTAATGTCTGCTCGTCTTATAGGGGATGCATGTATCAGTTTTGATGAACACTGTGCTTTGGATATTGAACCCAATTTGTCCAGGATCAGGCAAAACCTCAACAATTCATTGATGCTTGTAACGGCTTTGAATACAAAAATCGGGTATGACAAAGCTGCGGAAATTGCCAAGAAAGCTCATCAGGAAGAAATTACATTGAAAGAAGCAGCTATTGCATTGGGCTATGTGAGTGTTGAAGAATATGACCAGTGGGTCAGGCCTGAAGATATGACAGGCACTCTGAAAACATCCTGATTAATTGTAAGGAATACCTGAATTCATATTTTTATCGATGGACTTTTCAATTTTATAAGAGTTTCTACCAGGGACTGACCTGCTGATGAGTTCAGCTAAAAATCCTGCAATAAAAAGTTGAATTCCAACGATTACTAAGAGGATGCCTAAATAGAAAGCAGGTCTGTCCGCTATCCCGGGAGTATTTTTCAAAATTTTTATCATACTGAGGTATAGCAAAACCACAGCACCTACTATGGTAAAAAAGATTCCAATGAATCCAAAAAAATGCATAGGTCTTTTTCCAAACTTACCCACAAACATAATGGATGCCAGATCAAGCGGACCATAGATAAAGCGAGACAATCCAAATTTCGTATGTCCATATTTTCTAGGCTGGTGTTTTACAATTTTTTCACCGATTCGTTTAAATCCAGCCCATTTTGCTATAACAGGGATATATCGGTGCATTTCTCCATATACTTCTATGTTTTTTACTACCTCTTTGCGGAATGCTTTCAATCCGCAATTCATATCATGTAATTTCAGTCCGGACATTCTGCGTGTTACTGCGTTATAGAGTTTGGTAGGTATAGTTTTTGAAGGAGGATCAAAACGCTGTTTTTTCCAGCCAGATACCAGGTCATAACCCTGTTCAACTATCATCAAATACATTGCAGGGATTTCTTCCGGACTATCCTGCAAATCCGCATCCATTGTAAAGACTACAGTACCCTGTGCTTTACCAAAGCCGATATTGAGAGCGGCTGATTTGCCATAGTTTCTTCTCAATTTCATTCCGATTACCCTGGAGTCGGTTTTCGCCAGGCTCTCTATTTCTTCCCAGGTGTTATCAGTGGAGCCGTCATCAATGAAAATCACTTCAAATGGAAGGGATTCGTCATTAAGTACTTTTTCAATCCAGTGAAATAGTTCACGTATGGACTCTTCTTCATTTAGTGCTGGAATGACAATGGAAATTTCAGGCATACATGACTTATAAATAATCTTTTAAAGGTAATAGAATATAATTTGTTTAATCCTAATTTGCTTCTTTTGTTCTTAAAATAAGGCCGGCGATCAATCCTGATATCAATGCAGTAATTGTATATATAATTAATGTCATAATCATGAGAAAATATGGGGATACAAAAAAGTTCATAAGGCCTTCAATTTTTTCATAATCGTCTTCAGACATATTTCCTCTGGACATGGCAGCTTCTTTAGAAACCGCTTTGACTTCTTCCATAAAACCCGGATCAATTATATAGATGAAAATAAATGAATAGACTATGGATATTGCAGCTGCAACAAGACCTGTATATATGGCTGAACTTATGGCTTCACCTAATGACAAAAATCCTTCATTTCCATTTTTGTAATCATTTACTGCCAGGTAAATAAGGGCAAACATGATAGGATAAACCAAAAATTGTATAGCATTGGATTCACTGGGGCTTTTGAATCCAGCTAAATATAGAAGTAAATCAAAAAAAATCAACGCAATACCCAGGTAAGCTCCCCATTTTAAACCGGCTTGCAAAGTGGTAATGTTTTTTTCCATCGCTTCAGATTGAATGAGAAAATAAATTTATTATCGAAAAATAAGAATTTTATTGTTATTATGAATGTATCTCTGAAAATTCTCATTGAGGACAACTACAAATGGGATACCTCAGGATATAGAAATGTGAGTTTAATGAGCTTTTGATCGTTTTAGCTTAGGGGAGTTACATTGTTTTCTTTTCCAATGACAGTGCCTACAACCTTTCCGGTAAATGCTCTTCTTATGAATGGATTATTCGAGGACAATGAATTTGATTTGTGAAAAGTCCATTGTATATCCGGATCAAAAAGTGTAATTTCAGCTTTCTGACCAACTTCGATTGCAGGAATCGGGATATGAAGCAGATTGCGGGGTCCAATGGACAGAGAATGTACAACCGTCTCAAGAAATTGGGGTTTGAGTGAGGAGTTCAGAGCAGCAAAACATGTCTCCAAACCAGTACAACCAAAATCAGCGTAAGGGAACTCCAGTTTTTTACGTTCTTCCTCCAATGGTACATGATTGGAAACTATTGCTTCAATTCCACCGGAAAACAAAGCTTTTTTCAATAACTGGTTATTATTGTTATCTCGCAGGGGAGGAAGTACTTTATAATTAGGATCAAAATTTTTTACTTGCAGATCATCCAAAATCAAGTTCATATAAGAGACCGTGCCATGAATGCGTATGCCAGCTTTCCGGGCATTTTGAATATTGCGAACCGTTTCGGACAATGATATAGCATGAAGGATCAGATTTTTTCCTGTGTATTCCGCCAAATCAATATCCCTTTTTACTAAAGTGCTTTCTGCAATCCCGGGTATTCCATTCAGCCCCATTTCTACGGACACTTTACCTTCATGAACCTGCCCCTGAAGAAATAATCTCTCATCCATTGGAAAATGAATGATGGGTTCCGGGCGGTCATACAAGTATTCCAAAGCTCTAAGTAGCAAACCTGCATGGTGTATCCCACGAAGTCCATCACTGAATGCAACTGCACCTTGCCTGATCATATCCCTCATTTCAGTAACTTCCCTGCCTTCAAGGTTTCTGCTCAGCGCTCCAATGGGAAACACTTTGACGCATTGATCATTAAATAGTTTTTTAATATATCCAATGTCCGCAGCGGTCTGAATAATAGGATCTGTTGATGGAAACGGTGCTAACGACGTATAGCCCCCTGCAAGAGCGGCGCGGCATAATGTTTCAGTGGTTTCTCTGTGTTCGTATCCTGGTTCCCCCAGATGAGTTCCGATATCCAACCAACCAGGAGAACAATGGAGATGTGGAGATTGAAAAATATGATCTGCTTTACCATCAATTTTTACAGCGACATCGGAAATGATTCCGTCTTCAATCAAGATGTCTCTTCTTAAGTTGTGGTGGGCATGGCCTTTATGAAGAATTCTGGCATGCCTTATCAAAATTTTCATGGGGGACTAGGTTTCTATTAAGTTTTTAGAAAGCGTAAAAGTAGTGACTCAGCCAATAAAAATATCAACGCTAATATAAGACACCATCGCCATAAAATAATCCCTTTGTCTTTTTGTGTAATCAAAAGGGTAAGATTGGTTTGAATTCCCGCATCCAAAATATTCCCAGAACTTATTAATTCTTCCAATGGAACCAATGACATATCTGATTCTCTCCGGTCATAGTTAAAGGCTAATTTCATAATCAACTCATTATTCAAGGTCAGATTGTAGATTCCTGCCTGTCGTATTTGATCATTCTCTGAAATTATTACCTGGTTTCCATATCCGGATTGGGAGGGAATAAATTCATGAAAACCTTTGATTTTATAAATCATTTCACTCCCCTGGGTACTTTTTTTAACGGTTATGGGATCCGCATTCCCTATGGTATAAGCCAGAGGTTCTGAATGGGCTTTCGCAATAGCCATTTTATATATCATGGGTACAAAAATCTCCGCATGATGAACGAGATTATTAAATCTTTCATCAATTGAGGCAAGCGAAAGGTATAATATTCCATTTCCTCTTTGAAATTTCTGCAGATAAGGTTGGCCGTTACGCATCCTTAAAAGCGTTTCTGAAGATTGTGTGGAGGTAGCTTGTGCTGTAAAATGATGACTGACAGAAGGAAGGGTTAAATTTCTGTTCTGATTATCAAAAACATCTTTAAAAACAAATTCATGTGTATTGATGTGGGTGACTTGCATATCACTCTCCACCACCGTTCTATCCAGATTGTTTACATTTAATGCAGAAAGAAATCGGTTGAGACCTGCTATATCGGTGTCAATCCCTGGAAAAACAAGTACTTTCCCTCCTGAAATTACATATTCATTTAATGCGGTCACCAGGCCTGTCGAATAATTTCTGATATCCTGGATGATGATCAGATCATAGAGGTTGATTTCTCCATAGTTGATGGCGGAAACATGGGTATGATGAAAATTGAAACGATCAATCCCCCTAAACAATGCCCGAAGGAACCGATTTACCTGGCCATCGTGTATAGTCAATACATTCAGACTCTCATCCACATAAAAACTTATAAAATATTGGTCATCAAATTGAATGGGATAGTCTGAAATTTTTAATTCAGCTGTATGCCATCCAGGCTGAACAATACTAAGCACGATAGTATCCAGAAGACTTTCACCGGCCGGAATGGATTTTACTCCTTCAGGTTTTTCCTGCCCATCTCTTACAATTGCCAATCTGACACTTTCTGCACGATCATTACCGTAGTTATGAAGTTTGACAATCAATTTATTGTTTTGGCCTGCATAGGCAACGCCTGACTCAAGCCATACAGAATCTATGGCTACATTATCCTCAAGGGCTGCACGCAGGGGGATCATGTTAACTTCAATTAAAGAGTCTTTAATTAGATTTTCATCGAACATATTGCTTTGAAAATCGGAAAGCTGGTAAACAATGTTATTGGCATCTTCATAGTCCATCAGTTGTTTCTGACGTTGCATAACCTGACTTAAAAGCCTTACACCTGGGCTGATTTCTATTTCTTCAATATAGGCCAGCGCATCGTCCTGGCTAATCAATCGCTGATGTTTACCTTCAAAATCATTGGTGATTACCTGAAATAAATCATTGGTTCCATATGCCTGCACAATTTGAGAAGCTTTTTCTTTAGCAATGTCTATCAAGGGAGTTTGGTTTTTTTCTGCTGACATACTGAAAGAATTGTCTATATACACACTCACAATATTTCTACCGCTTTTTACAGAATCTCCCTGGGGTAAAAAGGGCTGAGCGAATGCAAGGATAAGAAATATCAAAGCCAGCAACCGGGAAATTAAAATAATCAGATCTTTCAACTTATTTCTGGAAGAAGTTTCTTCTTTGATCTCCTTCAGCAATCTGACATTGGTAAATTGTACTTTTTTAAACCGGCGAAAATAGAATAAGTGTATAATCACAGGGATGGCCAGTGCGACCAATGACCATAAAAAAACTGGAAATAAAAATTGCATCGATTCCTTTTTAGGATTTTCGTAATGTAAACGGATATCCCTTCAACTTCAATATGGAGGACAAGGTTTAAAATTAAATGTTTCATTAGACACCCTTTTTCCTTAAGTGTTTTTTTATATTTCTGATGCCAGGCATCTCTTTTTTAAGTATTTTTGTCCGTTTTTAAAAATGAGTATTTATCAGCATAAATTTCAAAGTAAAATGGAAAGATTTCATTCATTCACAGGAAACCTTCTTGTTTTTGTATTGATATTATTAGTTGCCGTTTCATGTCGGGAGAAAACGAGTGATCAAAATCAATCAAAAGTTGAAAAAATATACGTACCTGATGCAGCTCATTTATTTTCAAAACAGGATGTTGAAGAAGCATTAAATCTGCAATCCGGAGCGGTATATGAAGTGAGTCCTTCGTATAAAGAACATTCCAGTACAGCATTTTTTCGATTTGATGATCCAGAAAAGCCCAATGCAGCCATTTTGATTTCTGCTCAGGTTAACCCTATTCCAGAGGAGTATTACAATTATGCAGATTCATATATTGAGGGTTTGAAAAGCAGGGGGGAAATGACTGTAGGTTCTGATGAAGCCGATATCTATAAAGATTTTACTGTAGCGGGAGAACCTGGAGCGTATAGTCTTGCATCAAGATTCTTCTACTGGAAAGATCGTGATGATCATGTTTATTTTTTGGCTTTCAATACCAGCCATACGGATGAACAGGTATATGAGGCTGCTGTCAGGTTGGCTGAAAAAGCCATGAGCAAATAAAGACGGTTAAGTATATTTGAATCGGAATAATTATTCAAATATTCATACCCCAGTTAGAGCCATTCATTCAAAAATTATATTCTAATAAGTACCGAAGGGGGGAATCGAACCCCCACTCTGTTGCCAGAACTGGATTTTAAAACCAGCGCGTCTACCAATTCCGCCACTTCGGCTTCTATTTTTTTGGGAAAGCAAATTTATATTTTTTTATTGGAATCCTTATACCAGGTCAAAAAATAACGTGATTATTGTTTATGGTTTTTGATCTCATGGGGAGCAATGGGTATGATTAGTGGTATATCCTTTTAGAGGTCAAGTCGAATAATTATAGTCCTGGGTAGTGGGCTGCTTCCATTCCAGTGATCAGCAGGACAAGAATGCTTAGCCGTTGATTTGATTGGTGTTTTATTAATGATTGCAAATATTTTGCGTGTTTTGTGAAATGATCTTTGTGAACTTTTCAGTAAAAACTTAAAAAGATCTGGTGTTGGCAGTTTGCTGAACTTAGTGGGCAATGAACAGATAATGGAAAACTTGTCTATTCTTTCACATTTTACTCCTTCGGAATGGACGATTACTTCCCTTATATCCCCGGGGTGCCAATTCTTACATAGCATAACCGTGATGGCAATGGATGAGGGTTGAACCCTTTATATGAATGAAGCGTAAGTTGTCCCTTCATTTTTTCAGGCTTGTGAATCAGCCGAAAGTATTAACTACGAAGTGGTTAAATATAATGAAAGCGTATAGCAAGTTCATGCCATTGATCCTGCAATCAAACCATCATATCATTAAATAACCCTTTACTTAAGTTATATTTTGCCCGGATAATACAGATGTACCCAGAATATTTTCTTATAGAAAACCTTCAATCCATTTTACCACCTGCTTATCAGCAAAGCTTGTCCTGAAGAGAATTCCCATGCTAAAACAAACGGGAGATATCCAAACCGAGCGCATAGATCATTAAAATAATCAGAAGAACAAAACCAACGATGGTGGCATATTCAAGAACCTTGTCACTGGGTTTCCTCCCTGTGGCAACTTCATACAATAAAAACATAACATGTCCGCCATCCAATCCCGGAATTGGGAGCAGATTAAGAAATGCCAGTAAAATGGAAAGACTTGCTGTCATAGTCCAAAATCGGGGCCAACTCCATGTGGGTCCAAATTGTTTGGCTATTGAGATCACACTACCCAGGCTTTCTTTAGCTTTGATCTCCCCCCTGAACATTTTTTGAAATGCTTTAAGTTGTCCGGAGAGAAAATCTATCCCCATTCCGGCTCCTTTGGGAATGCTGGAAAAGAAGGAATACTTTTGAACCTCAATGGGAAAATATCGGTCATCACCATAGGTAAAGACACCAATTTTTCCTTCAGCTGTGATTTCAGAACTTATTAACAATGTGTCTTTGTCACGAAGAATATGGAGTGTAGTCCATTGTCCAGCTTTGTCTTCCACTGCTTCAATGATTTCATTTCTGAATTTCAATTGCTCACCTTCCACACCAATAATAAAATCTCCTTCTTTTAATCCGGCTGTTTCTGCTGGTGTCCCTGGAGCTACCTGAGCAATTTCATATGGAATTCGGGCTCCAAACAATTGAAAATCTTTATATTTTTGACTGCTAAGTATTGACACAAAGGAGGGGTCTACGGGTAGATCCATTTCCCTGCCATCGCGTTCGATTACGATGGATTCCACCGGGTTGATAATGATTTCCATTTTTAATTTAGCAGGATTGAATTTGTCAAAGTGGTGGCTGCCAACAGAAATTATACGATCACCATCCCGAAGGCCCAGCTCATATCCTAAACTATCTACATAGATGCCCTCTTTTACCGCAGCATTGGGTATATATGATTCACCCCATGTAAAAAGGATCATCGCAAAAATAAAAGCACCTAAAAGGAAGTTGACCGTAACGCCCCCCAGCATGATGATCAGTCTTTGCCAGGCGGGCTTGGATCGGAATTCCCAGGGTTGAGGTTCGGTTTCCAGGTGCTTCTTGTCCATGCTTTCATCAATCATCCCGGCTATTTTTACATAACCACCTAAGGGAAGCCATCCAACGCCATATTCTGTTTCACCCTTTTTTACTTTGAAAAGCGAAAACCAGGGGTCAAAAAATAAATAAAACTTTTCTACTCGGGTTTTAAACCATTTGGCAGGGAAAAAATGTCCGCATTCATGTAAAGTGACTAAAATTGAGAGACTTAAAATCAGTTGAGCCGCTATAATGAGTGTATCCATTCTATTTTATCGTTAGTTAATTTAACCGGATGTGCTGTTTAACCATGCTGTAACGCAGTATCCAAAAATATTGTTTCTTAATAGGGTTTGCAAAGGTAGTATTTATATCTTTAAACTTTTGGTAAAAAATTAGAAAGGCACGCCATGCAAATCTTTTTCACGGAAAACATTGAGAAAGAAAATGTATACATTGAAGGTGAAGAATACAGGCATGTAGTAAAAGTCTTGAGGAAGAGGCAGGGAGACCGAATCTATGTGATGAATGGTAAGGGATCCCTATTTCAATGTTTAATCACATATGTAGGTGAAAAAAAAGCCTTATCCATCATCGAACATGAGACCATGTTTCCTCCCATGCCTTACATTTTAAGAATAGGAATACCCCCGACTAAAAACCCTTCACGATTTGAGTGGTTTTTAGAGAAAAGCGTCGAAATAGGGATTTCAGAGATTTTTCCCATCATTACAGACAAAACAGAAAAATTCAGGATTAAGACGGATCGTTGCATACAAATTATACGTAGTGCAATGAAGCAGTCTATAAATCCGTGGCACCCTGTATTCCATTCACCTCAGAACCTGAAGACAATCATAAACCTGCCCTTTGACGGGATAAAATGGATGGCTCATGAAACTGCTGAAATCGCTATCACATCGCTTACAAAACCACATAAGGAAGTCTTTGTTTTGATCGGCCCGGAAGGGGGCTTCACTCCGGAAGAAACCGAATTTGCGCAAATAAATTCATGGGTAACAGTGAATTTGGGTCAAAACCGATTACGAACAGAAACGGCAGGGGTAGCAGTGTGTCAAATCATCAAAACAATGTACGATATAAATTATATCTGATCCTACTAACAATGTTCTGAATTCATGTATTTTCGTTTTAATTTTGTTCCCCATCCATTTATTAAAGTTTCCTGTAAATGATTGATTCCAATTCAATATGACCCAAATGCATCTATTTGTTGTTTTGCTCCACGATGTCAGTGAGTAGTATTACATGTTAATCCATTAATAATGAAGGAAAGAAAAATAAACTCTGGCTACAATATAGGTAAAACAAACCGCCCTCAAATAAAATGGGGCCCATATTTATCAGAAAGACAGTGGGGAACAGTTCGGGAAGATTACAGCAAGGAAGGAGATGCCTGGAATTATATATCTTTTGAAATGGCACATTCTTATGCATATCGGTGGGGAGAGGATGGATTGGCAGGATTTTGTGATGATGAGCAGATCCTTTGTTTAGCACCAGCATTCTGGAATGGCAATGATCCATACATTAAAGAACGACTTTTTGGTCTCAATAATCCTCAGGGCAATCACGGAGAGGATGTAAAAGAATTGTATTTTCATCTTTGCTCCTCTCCGGATCATTCTTACTGCAGTTTTTTATATAAGTATCCACAGAGTGAATTTCCGTACAGTCAGTTGATCCAATGCAATCGTCTTGAACGCGATGTCACCGAATTTGAAATAACGGATAGCGACGCATTTCATGAGAACCGATATTTTGATTGTCTGATCGAGTATACCAAGGGGGAAGAGGAAGATATTCTAATGAAAATTACAGTGTGGAACAGAGGGCCTGAAGCCGCCACCATTCACTTCATTCCTCATTTATGGTTTCGCAATTATTGGAGGCACAATACCAGGTACAGGCGTCCGGTAATCGAACACCTGGAAGAAGGAATGGCCGGATCCCGGTCCGTGAGAAATGGTAAATATTTACTTTATTACGAAGAGGGTAGAAGTATTTTTTGTGAAAACGAAACCAACTGGAGAAAATTAAAAGGGACAAAGAATGATACAAGGTATGTAAAGGATGGTATAATTCAGCATATTATCCATGGTGACAGAACAGTAAATCCCCAAAAGAAAGGCTCTAAGATGGCAGTCCATGTAGAAAAGGATTTAGGGCCGGGAGATTTATTTTCATTAAGATTAAGGCTATCAAGAAAAACTTTTGAAAACCCCTGGTCTGATTTTGAGAATATCATGAAAGACCAAAAGCAGAGTACAGAAAGGTATTATCAATCTTTGATGCCGGAAAGTGTCCCCATAGAACAACAAGTGCTATTAAAAAACGCTTTGAGTGAATTGTTGTGGACTAAATCGTTTTATTACCTTGATGTATATCAATGGATACACGGGGATGATCTGGAGAAAAATATCCAAAGATCATGGAATCGAAATCAGGATTGGGAACACCTGACCAACCGGCATATCATATCCATGCCCGACAAATGGGAGTATCCGTGGTATGCAGTTTGGGATCTGGCTTTTCATGCCACCACTTTTACATATGTTGATTTACCGTTTGCCAAGAATCAATTATTATTGATGTTGCAGGAGTTTTTCATGCATCCCAATGGGCAGATCCCTGCTTATGAATGGAATTTCAGTGATGTCAACCCGCCAGTACACTCCTGGGCAGTCTGGCATATTTATGAAAATGAAAAAAATATTACCGGGCAGGGTGATATAGATTTTCTGGAAAAAGCCTTCCACAAATTAACCATCAATTTTACCTGGTGGGTCAATCAAAAAGATACTAATGGAATCCATTTGTATGAGGGAGGATTTCTGGGCTTAGATAATATCGGGGTATTTGACCGAAGCCACATGCCTGCGGGCATTAAAAATATGCAGCAAGCTGATGCCACCAGTTGGATGGCAATGTTTACGCTTAATATGCTTAGAATGGCTTTGGAGCTGGCTACAAAAAATAAAGGGTACGAAGAAATGGCAGCTCGCTATTTCAGACATTTTCTCAATATAGCCTGGGCGATGCATCATATTGGAAAAAACGATTTGTCATTGTGGGACGATGAGGATCATTTCTATTATGATATCGTTCAATTTGAAAATGGAGACAGCCGTCGGCTGAAAGTAAGGTCATTGGTTGGTATTATTCCTTTGTTTGCAGTAGAGGTAATCGGAAAAAATTTATTTGATGGTATGCACGAATTTAAATCCCGTGTAATCAAAATTATCCGTACGCGTCCGGATCTTGCATCTTTGATTTCGAGGGTGGAAGAGATTAGCAAGGGCAGTCAATATCTGTTTTCCATTATGCGGGGTTTCAGGCTGGAGAATGTATTGAAAAGGTTATTGGATGAAAATGAGTTTCTTTCTCCTTTCGGTATTCGGTCTCTTTCTAAATTTCACCTGCATAATCCATATTTATTTGAGCACAACGGTAAGCATGAGATCAGATATGTTGCCGGTGAGAGCGATTCGGTTATGTTTGGAGGCAATTCCAATTGGAGAGGTCCTGTCTGGTTTCCCCTCAACTACCTGATCATTCAGTCGCTAAGAAAATATTACAAGTATTATGGGCCGGAATATGTATATGAATTTCCTACAGGATCCGGTCATAAACTCAACCTGAATCAAATTGCTGATGAATTGACACTCCGGTTGCTTAAACTATTTGAACGGAATGAGGATGGAATATTCAATTACCATGGAAGCACAAAGTCCCGCAATTTTTGGGCAGATCAGGCAAACAGGAATCATCATTTGTTTTATGAGTATTTCAATGGAGAAAACGGAAAAGGTCTTGGCGCATCACACCAGACGGGATGGACAGCCTTGATTGCCAACCTGATTATGGAGAGAGGGATGAATATGGAAAAGTAAACTAATAAGTTAGATGGAGATGGAAGTGTTGGTTGTGTATGGTTTCATTTTGATCGACAATAACTATACCCAGCTTATATAGATCAATGATAAAATTTACATCCTGATCCATTTTGATTATATCCCAGGTTTCTTTCATTTCTTCATTCCAATAGATATCATCAAAAATAAATATAGCGACTGAATTTATGCATTTTTTTAATTCATTGAAGTAATAAAGAGTAGGCTTCTTTCTATGGTTTCCGTCTATAAAAAAAACATTGAAAACATGGTCTTTTTTTAAAATTTGAGGAAAAGTGTCGTCATATAATCCTTGTATTACTTCAAAATGAGCGTTTGAAGCGATCTTTGAAAATTGGTGAGTAGCTATTTCACAAAGTTGAGGAACCCCTTCCATAGTAATGAATCGGCCATTTTGCATCATTACACCTTCCAGAATGTAAGACCCGGACACTCCAAGGTTGGTTCCGATTTCCAATACCGACGGATTTTCTACATTCTTTACCAGGTGGTATAATAATTGACACCATTTTTCACCGGATGCAGCGACATTGCACAGATCCTTTACAAAAATTGTTTGATCTGACTGAAAAACTTCATAGGTGATTGGAGTATCATCTGATAAAAGTTTTCGACGAAAAGTCTCGCACTTTGAAAATGAGAGTGTATCAGTAACGGTATGGTTTTTATTCTTTACTTTTTCAATAGCGTTCAATACACTTTGGAGCGTTGTGTTTTCCGTATTTCTTATTTTTTCTAACTCAGATTTTTGCCTAATCCTTCGTTGCAGAATCTGGAAATGTTTTTTAATTTTTTTCATTGTTAATATCAAGTTTTCAGCCTATATTTTTGTATTTTGAAAGATGTTAAGGCTTTTTGATATATTTAGGTCAATTGGAAGTAAAATTTAGCAGTTTCATATGAAGGTAATTCCTCTTCTTGTTCAACTCTAAAGCTTTAGATACTCCAAAACCATTGAGGAAAAATGATCCAAAATTTAGTGTTTTCTTTCAAAGGAGTTTAGTTGAAAAAGTTTGTGTCTATTAGAAGACATATAAAATAAACTTAATATTCTCCTTCAATACTGATATTAATTTGATAAATCTTGTTTTATCAGAAATATCAGTTCACTCACATATATGCGCATTACTTACATTTTGATTTTATTTTTTAATTTGTTTCAATTTCATATGTGTGACATTTTTTACAGCTTGATTGTATAACCTCATGACCCCTTTTTCTGTAACGTTTGAAGTAGGATGATCATAATTCATTTCTGAATATGAAATATAAGTGATATTTCTTTCCGGCACATACATTTTAATTTCGGCTGTATATTTGGCTAACTCTCTTACTGATTTCCAATTGGCTATTAGCTGGCATTCACCTTCAATGATCCTGTATTCAATTTTTACTGATAATCTATCTTTCTGTTCAGATTGCCTGATGATGCGTTCAATATCTATCTTATTATTATCACTTAAAGTCGGGTTTCCTTTCCATTCTTTACTCTTTGTAGCTATTAATGGAACATCCCAATCCATCGAGAGTAATTCTTCTCTCATGTCGATATACAACAAGCTGTCAACTTTAAAAGGTAAGTTTATCACTTCAATGGATAAATCAGTCAACTTTATTTCCCTTGCAGAAATACATCCCATTAATCCCATTAGAATCTTGAGGATAGCCCTTCAATGCGATCTATTTGTAACTCCCTTGAATTTTAACAATTTCATGTGTAACCTCTTAGTCTTCTATTCTTATTGTCTGAAATATATCAATTGGATTAAGCAATATTCCCGTTATATTATTAAAAAATAAAAATTTATATTACAATACTATACGTTTCAGGACATCACAATTACTATTTTGGAGCATCATCATGCATTGCACTCATTGCCTGGTAATGAAAATGCAAAGCTTTTTTTAATGTTACTTCATCATTTTGCAGTTTCAACAGACGGTAGATGGTTTCAATTGCCTCTTCAGGTTTTTCCACTTTGATATAAGCTTGTGCTAAATCTAGAAAGGTACTGGCCTGATCATCATAGATATAATTATTTACACGGAATACATTGACAGCATCGTCTTTTAAACCTTGTGTGAAAAGTACTTTAGCACAAGAACTCAATTCCGGAGGGCCTGAAATGCGCGACTTCAGGAAATGGGCCAGCCCTTTTACCGACGTGTTGGGATGGCTGAGATCACCTTCATTCAACCAGAAGTTTATCCATTTGAATGAGGGAAAATTGGATTCATAATCCTGGTTGATAAATATGTGAAAGAGATCTTTTTCAAGACTGACTACAGGGTATTCTGTGATGCGATTGCGCTCAACTCCATCAAAATATACAATAAAAGTAGCTACGCGGTAAATACCCTTTCCTATAGTTTCTCCTTTTGGAGATTGCTTATGCTGACTTCCGGTGCCTACTCCAATCAGTTTGACTTTTTCCTCCGGAAAACCTATACGGTTTATTATGTTCAGAAACCTCGGCAACTCTCTTTGAGTGTCTCCACACCATGTGCCAAAATATATCTCTATGGTGAATCGTTCCAAATCCAGTGCTTGCAGAGATTCAATGGTACTTGGGTCAGAAATGTACTTTTCATAACCGGACAAGAACCATGAACTATGGGAAGAACTTAAAAAATCATCTTTTGAGCAAATACCCAATAAGTGATCAGACTGTGCCTTTGCAGAAAGCACAATCCAAATCAATGTAATAAAAATCACTGTTTTTCTCATCATAAAAATTTTTTAGGGTTATTGAAATCAAAGGTATTTCATATCCATATGACTCCCTGTTAATGATATGTAAATGAGTTTCAAACGAGTTGTTAATGATAAACCTCAGTAATATTCTTATTTTTGATGATATTTTTTAATGCCATTATGATTTGGTGATTCAATCTAAAATTCCTGCTAGCGAAGGGAAATAAAAAGCCTCCTATATCAAAATGGAACTATACCATTTTACTAAAAATCTGTATTTGTTTTTTATTCCCCTGATCATGGTCTCCTTTCCAGGTAATGTACAAAAACCAGGCTCATCCAGTCACAGTTACGGGATCATACCGGCCCCACAATCGATCGGATTTACTCAAAATGTATCGCAAATCAAGACCATTAAAGTGTATGAAAATGATCCTTTGCTCCATTCTTTTTTACGCAAAATGATTGACCAGATTCCGGGAGCCAGCCTGTCTACTATGGCTGCATCCAATTTGGACATGAAGATCATTGACACAATGAGTAAGGAAGAGTACACCTTGGATATATTTCATAATACCATTCATATCAGGGGAGGTAGTTCTGCTGCCATACAATTTGCATGGATCAGTTTGAAACAATTAGTAATAAATTTTCAATATCCTTTGCCTGAAATGAACATCAGAGACTTTCCTGAATACGGTTACAGGGGGATGCATCTGGACGTTTGCAGGCATTTTTTTACTGTGGAGGAGGTTAAAAAGTATCTGGATTTTATGACTTTTTACAAGTTCAATCATTTTCACTGGCACCTTACAGAAGATCAGGGATGGCGAATTGAAATAAAAAAGTATCCAAATTTGCAAAAAGTTGGGGCTTACAGAAAAGAGACCCTGGTAGGCCATAGTAGTGACAGACCTGAAGTTTTTGATGGAGTTCCCTATGGTGGCTATTATACCCAGGAAGAGATTAAAGAGGTGGTTGCTTATGCAACGGAAAGAAATATTGTGGTTATCCCAGAAATAGAAATGCCGGGCCATGCACTGGCAGCATTAGCCTCTTATCCTGATCTGGGTTGTACCGGGGGCTCCTATGAAGTAGCTACCCAATGGGGTGTTTTTGACGATGTATTTTGCCCTTATGAGGAGACTTTCACTTTCCTGGAAAATGTTATTGATGAAGTGGCCAATCTCTTCCCTGGACCCTACATCCATATTGGTGGGGACGAATGCCCTAAAACGTCATGGAGGGAAAGCGCTTATTGTCAGAATTTAATTAAATCATTGAAGTTGAAAGATGAGTATGAACTCCAGAGTTATTTTATTAGAAGAATTGAGAGTTATATTCAAAGTAAGGGTAAGCAAATTATCGGATGGGATGAAATATTGGAAGGTGGATTGGCACCGGGAGCAACGGTTATGTCTTGGCGCGGAACAGAGGGTGGGATAGAGGCAGCAAAAAGTAGACAATTTGCGATCATGACACCGGGTTCTCATTGTTATTTTGATCATTATCAATCGGAGGATCCTTCTGAACCTTTGGCCATCGGAGGATATACACCCATCCAAAAAGTGTATGAATGGGAACCGGTGCCTTTAGAGCTTGATGATGTATTCAGAAAATATATCCTTGGTGGACAAGGAAATGTTTGGACAGAATACATAAAAACATTCTCGCAGGTTGAGTATATGGCATATTCCAGGGCAATGGCATTGGCGGAAGCTTTATGGAGTAAGACAAAAGACTATGTTGATTTTATTAACCGGTTTGAAATGCACTATAATTTCTGGATAATGACGGGCGTCAACCTGGCGCATCATATCTATGAACTTAAACCGGAATTTTCTGCAGGTAGTGGATCGCCAGTCTCTATACGGTTTTCTCTTCCATCACAGATGAAAGTCGTTCATAGTATGGGTGATGAAATTAAATCAATTTCTCAGGATGATCCCGTTTTCACCCTGAAAGATTCAGGCTTACATCAATTTTATGTGCACCTTGAAGAAAAGAAAAGAAAACCATTATACATTGAATTTGAAAATCATTTGGGTACAGAGGCTATAGTCGAGCTTTCACCCCCACCGTCAAAGCATTATTCCGGATGGGGTGCCTCCAGCCTGGTTAATGGAGTAAAAGGAAGAGTTGACCGGTTCAATGATCGGGAATGGTTGGGATTTTCTGGATCTGATCCGGTTGTGACCATGGATTTTACCACACCCAGATCCATAGAATCCATTCATCTCCGATTTTTTCAAAACGAGAATCAATGGATATATCTTCCTGGAAGTGTTGCTATTTACATGTCCAATGATGGAGTGGATTTCCATCCAATGGGTGAGTTTTCACTTAACAATCAGGAAGGGAATATTGGTGAATTGGAAATTAATTTTAAGGTTCCTCCCCTACGGTATTTAAAAGTGGAAGCAAAGCATTTTGGAAAAATTCCAATAGGAGCTCCAGGAGGAGGGCAAAATGCCTGGTTGTTTATGGATGAAATCATAGTACGTGAGGTAAAAGCTACACATCGTAATTGAGAACAGGTGCTAACCATTTTTCTGCTGTTTCCTTTGACCATCCTTTTCGGTTAGCATAGCTCTCCACCTGATCCATTCCGATGTGTCCCAACCCGAAATATCTGCTCTCAGGATGACTGTAATACCATCCACTCACCGAAGCAGCGGGATACATGGCTTTGCTTTCTGTGAGTATGATTCCTGTATTTTTGTGTACATCAAGTAATTCCCATATCAAGTCTTTTTCTGTATGTTCAGGACAAGCCGGATACCCGGGTGCCGGCCTGATTCCTTTGTATTTTTCTTTAATCAGGTCATCATTGGTAAGACTTTCATTCCTGGCATAGCCCCAAAGCTCTTTCCTGACTTTTTCATGGAGGTATTCTGCCAAAGCTTCAGCCAACCGATCTGCAATGGCTTTAAGCAGGATACTGTTATAATCATCTGCTTGTTCTTCAAACTGTTCAATTTGCTTTTCTATGCCGAAACCTGCGCTTACTGCAAATGCTCCTATGAAATCCTTTTTACCACTATTTTCCGGAGCAATAAAGTCAGAAAGGCAAAAGGAGGGCTGCCCGGCTGCCTTTTTTACTTGCTGACGAAGATTTCTTGCTACAAATTTCTTTCCTTCATGATAAATCAGGATATCATCATGTTCTACAGCGTATGCCGGAAATAAACCTGTAACAGCATGTGCTTGGAGAAGATTGTTTTTACACACCATCTCAAGCATCTCCAGTGCATCCAGGTATACTTTTGTAGCTTCTACTCCTACCACTGAATCATTCAATATTGCCGGAAATTTACCGGCCAATTGCCAACTACTGAAAAATGGAGTCCAATCTATGAATTTCCTTACTACTTGCAGATCCACATTTCTGAAAACATGTATTCCGGTCTTAGCAGGCTTCGGGGGTGTGTATTTTTCCCAATCTATATGATATTTGTTTTTCCTTGCATGGTTTAGTGTAAGGTATTGCTTGTGTGAGGTTCTGTTTTTACGTTGTTCGCGAAGAACAGAGTATTCGTTTTTGGTCTTATCTTTAAATTTCAATACTGCATTTTTGTCTTCCGACAGAAGTGACGAAGCAACGGTTACACTACGGCTGGCATCGAGTACATGAATTACTGCCCCTGAATATACAGTATCAATCTTGAGAGCAGTATGGGTGCGGGAGGTGGTTGCCCCTCCAATCAGGAGTGGAATACTGAGATTTTGACGTTCCATTTCTTTAGCTACATTGACCATCTCATCCAATGAGGGGGTGATGAGGCCGCTCAACCCGATGATATCTGCCATCGAATGCTTTGCCTCTTCAATGATTCTGGACATAGGAACCATTACCCCCAGGTCGATAATTTCATAGTTATTACACCCAAGAACAACCCCAACAATATTTTTACCAATATCATGAACATCCCCTTTTACTGTCGCCAAAAGGATCTTTCCTCTGGGCTTCAAACCAGAAGCATGTTTTTCTTTTTCAATGAAAGGTGTCAGATAAGCTACAGCTTGTTTCATTACTCTGGCGCTTTTTACCACTTGTGGCAGGAACATTTTCCCGGAGCCAAAAAGATCACCGACAACATTCATCCCATCCATTAAAGGGCCTTCAATGACCGATAGCGGATGAGGAAATTTTTTTCTGGCCTCTTCTGTATCTTCTTCGATATGAGAGACTATCCCTCTAACCAGTGCGTGTGTTATACGCTGTTCTAATGGCCATTGCCGCCACGCATCATCTTTTACTCGCTCCTTCCCTTGGGATGAAATGGTTTCAGCGTATAATGATAGTATCTCAGTGGCATCCTCACGGCGATTAAATATCAGGTCTTCTATTTTTTCAATTAAATCAACAGGTATTTCTTCATATACCTCCATCATCCCTGCATTCACGATGCCCATATCCATTCCCGCCTGAATGGCATGGTATAAAAATACGGTATGCATAGCCTCTCTCACTGTATTGTTGCCTCTGAAGGAGAAAGAAAGGTTACTTACTCCTCCACTGATTCGTGCTCCCGGACAACGTTTTTTAATCTCACGGCAGGCTTCAATAAAATGAATAGCATATTCATTATGCTCTTTTATCCCTGTACCAATTGCGAAGATATTGGGATCGAAAATAATATCCTGAGGAGGAAAACCGACTTCTTCGGTTAGGATTTGGTATGCTCTTTCACAAATAGCTACTTTTCTCTCTTTGTTGTCAGCCTGTCCTTTTTCATCAAATGCCATGACTACTGCTGATGCTCCATAACTTCTGATCAACCGTGCCTGTTGTACAAAAATTTCTTTTCCCTCTTTTAAAGAAATGGAATTGACTATACTTTTCCCCTGTACGCATTTTAATCCTGCTTCAATCACTTCCCATTTGGAGGAATCTATCATTACAGGCAATCGTGCTATATCAGGTTCTGACATGATCATGTGAAGAAATGTAACCATTTCTTTTTCAGCGTCCAGCAATCCTTCATCCATATTGATATCCAATATTTGCGCACCACCCTCAACCTGTTGTCTGGCAACGGATAAAGCTTCCATATAGTTTTTTTCCCGGATCAGTCTGGCAAATTTTCTGGAGCCGGTTACATTGGTGCGCTCACCAATGTTAATGAAATTCATGTTTTCCCGAATGATAAGAGGCTCCAAACCTGAGTATGAGCTACTTCTTTGAATCAGCGGTATGGCTCTTGGTGTGATACCCTCTACAGCTTCTGCCATTAACCTTATATGTTGAGGAGTGGTGCCACAACAACCCCCGATAATATTGATCAAACCACTGGATGCAAAATCGAGGACGTATGCCTGCATTTCTTCTGGAGTTTGGTCATATTTTCCAAAAGCATTGGGTAAACCAGCATTCGGATAGGCACTGACATAGCACCCCGAGATTCCTGCAATGGTATGGATATGCGGCCTCAATTCTCGTGCTCCTAATGCACAATTAAATCCCACACTGAAAGGATGAGAATGTTCAATAGAAATCCAAAATGCTTCCACGGTTTGACCACTGAGAGTTCTTCCGCTTGCATCGGTAATGGTGCCTGAAATCATAACAGGAACGGATATGCCTCGCGCTTCCAACTCCTTATGAATAGCAAACAAAGCAGCTTTGCAGTTGAGTGTATCAAAAATGGTTTCAACCAAAAGTATATCGACGCCTCCGTCTAAAAGACCTTTTATCTGAGTGGTATAAGATAATACCAGTTCATCAAATGTTATGCTTCGAAAACCCGGATTATTTACATCCGGTGAGAGTGAAGCGGTTTTATTGGTAGGGCCAATCGCTCCGGCTACAAATCTGGGCTTTTTTGGAGTGATCAGGGATATTTTTTGCGCTTCGTTCCGGGCAATTGTCGCTGCAGCCAAATTTATTTCATATGCCAAATCCTCCAATCCGTAATCTGCCATTGAAATGGAAGTACCATTAAATGTGTTGGTTTCAATGATATCAGCACCGGCTTCTAGATAAGATTTATGGATGGCTGAAATGATCTCCGGCTTTGTAATCGATAACAGATCATTATTGCCTTTTAATTCATGTGGATGAAGTTTAAATCGTTTGCCTCTGTAATCTTCTTCCTGCAATTGATATTGCTGTATCATGGTGCCCATGGCTCCATCCAGAATCATGATTCTTTGTTGAAGTATCCGGTCTAATGTTTCTTTCACTTGCGAATCCATAATAATACCCTAATAATCAATGTTTCTTACCCCAAGATTCATTCGTAACCCACCTCCGATATAATTTGTCGTTCCTGTATTCCTCTCCAATGTACTGCTGCTTTTTCTGAACATTGCATTGACATCCAAAAAAATATTGTGACCGAGCACATAGGTTGCATCCAACCCTAATAATGAAACATCCGTTCTTTCACCTTGCAGTAAACGATTGCCATATTCCATTTCTCTGGTAGTATAAGGCAACAATATATTCCCTCCCCAATTTCTGCCGGTAGCGTCGTCGCCAAATGCAGATCGTATATAGCGCATCGAAAAATCCAGTTTTTTACTTGCCCTGAATTGGACAGACAAAATGACTTCTCTGAAATTTGCTCCCAGAGGATGTCCAAGAGGCTGGTTGTAATGGCTGTAACTGGCAGGTGAAAACATTGGATTTTCTGGCAAGGTGTCTCTATGGGTAAATGTGTAAGGAGCAGCTGTATTGTATTCCAATTGGGCATCCAAATGATCAATGCCTCCAACATTGATATATTTCAATCCTATTTGAATTCCATAGTTATTGGACCACCATCCGTTTCCTGCGCGCCATTCACTTAATTTAAACTCATCTATGATAAACTGTCCATAGATCTGGAAGCTGTTAGCAAAATTTATCCTTGTGTTCATCCCTAAAAGTACTTTATCCGGACTTCCGAGAGCATGTTCGACAAACCGGTAAAAAATAACCGGATTGAGATATTGTAATTCAAACCGGGATTCTCTGTTGAAAATGACAGACTCAAACAAACCTATTTCAAAACCGGATGACACTTTAAAGGTGAGATAATGATTGGTCATATATTTTTTTGGAAGTAATACGTCACCAGGTATCCAACGGGAACTGATAGGAGTCAATTCTGCAAATATATTCTGATAATGGAGTTTCCATACCTGCGTATTGAACTTCAAATAGAAATAATTGGCTGAGTAATTAGATAGTAACATCGACCGGATACCATTGCCTATCATATGGCGCCCATGACCCAACTCTATGTTGATGCTATGGGTTATGGAAAGACCTGCGTATCCCTGTGCATTAAAAAAATCCCGGCCTCGGATGCGGTTGATGATAGTACTTTGATAATCGCTGTAAAAGCCTGCTCCCGGTATAGCCCGAAACCGGTTGATCCGGTCCTCATGAAAATCAAAAAACCGGGCTTGATTTTCATACAAACTCGTAAAAAAATAAACTTTATTATCAATATAACCCCGAATATGAACACCTCTCAGGTTTCTGAATGGTATATCATTACCTAATAAATTGCCTCCTGCTTTAAGGTCGAGTACAGGATTTAATCGCAAAGTAAATCCTGGAGCGTCCACCTCATAAAAATGTGCAGGAGTCCGGTAAAAGTATTTGAGGAATGGCCTTCTGTATTGTCTGAATACAAAAGTGTCGAGTACGGAAGGTTTTCCTACATCAATATATACAATGGGGTTGTTATGCTCTTGGGTGAGGCTATCCATAGATTTGACAGGATGAGCAAACTCGTTATTATCTAACAATAGATATTCAAGATCCCAATGATCTTTTGTTTTTAAATTTTTCGGATTAAAATATAAATGTTCAGCAAGCCTGAATGCCTCATGTCTTCGAAAATTACCATTGGAAGTAAAAATATTTGAGCCGTACAGGATATCTAATCTGTCAATAAATCTTTGTGACCATGCATCTTCAGGAATTATAGGAGACTGTCCTGCCAATGTGCAAGTGGCAATGAGGAAAAAGTTAACGGCTTGAATTACATTCCTTTTCACTTTACACTTTAAAGTCCAGTAAAAATTTTTTTACACTTTGTAAAAAAACACCTTCATCAGTTAAAAACTCCACTTCAATAGGTAATATGTATACAGGCAAACCCAGGTCATACATTTTATTTCTCCACATATCCAAACGCATGGCGTCTTTGTCTGTGGTTAGGATAATTTTATTTGAAGTTTCTCTGCTTTTATAAATATGATGAAGGTAATCAATATTCCTTTCAGAAAAAATATGATGGTCTTCGAAGTTCATCTCGTGTACAGAAGCAACCATACCTTCCAGATAATCAAGTAAATACTGAGTATTTGCAATTGCGCTGATCAGAATGATATCCATTTCCCGATGTAATGATAATTTATCCTTTGGAAGATAAAAGTTGTACACAGGTAAATAGCGATAACGGGTAAAAAACAATTGTTGATGTTCCAGCGGGTTAATTTCATTCTTGAGACTCAAAAGCATATTTTCATCAGCCATCACAGGGCATTTAGTAATGATAATGATATCTGCCCTGCTGTAGGCTGACGGATATTCTCTCAATCTACCTGACGGTAAAAGGGCGTCACGCGTGAATGGCTTTCCAAAAGGAGTCAATAATATATTTAATCCGGGAAGAATGCCACGGTGTTGAAATCCGTCATCCATCAGAATGACCTGGATATCAGGATAGTACTTCATAATCATTGGGACTGCCAGAGTTCTGCTCTCACAAACAGCTACTGCGACATCCGAATATTTTCTTTTGAACATCAGGGGCTCATCACCCGCTTCTAATGCAGAATGCCCGGTCTGAACCAGCATAAATCCTTTGGTTTTTCGCTTATAACCCCGACTTAATATCCCAACTTCCAGGAAAGGGATCAGTTGTTGGATCATATACTCCACATGAGGCGTTTTTCCCGCTCCCCCAATCGAGAGATTTCCTATACTGATCACGGGAACGCTAAACTTTGTTGCTTTCAGCATGCCGGAATCAAACAGAAAATTCCGGGTATTGATGACCAAACCATAAAGTAAAGTGAAAGGATAAAGCAGGATATATGCTAATTTATTTTCGATCATAATTTTTAAAAAATGAATTTGACCGGGTTTAATCTTCAGGATATCAAAGGTAGAATAAAGTTTACAATGAATAAATGCTCACAAATCCACAGCCTGTAAATATGATCAGTATTTCAAAAACTTGTGGGTTTTGACGTCTCTGGAAGTAGCAATTCTGAGAATATACACCCCTGTGGGCAATTGATTTGTAGGTATAGAAATAGTGTTAGGACCATCGGTCACAAAACCCTTTGTAATTCCTACAAATTTTCCTCCCATATCAAAGATTTGAAAAACAATCTCCTGGTTGCCATAAGATATTAATGAGACCTGTGTGTCCTGATTGCCGGGATTATGTCCGACCGCAATATCTACGATGCTTCCCGGAGGGTTAATTTCCAGGGGATCAAAAGGTATAGTGACCATTTCTTCTGTAATACAACCATGATAGTCTTTTATTCCCACATGATACATTCCCCTTTCCAGTAAAGAAAACAAAGAATGCATTTGGATGAAGTCATGGTTAAGTGAGTAAATAAAAGGTTTGGTGCCTCCGGTAGCTTTGATGTCAATGCTTCCCAGATTGTTGGGTGTATGTGGTGATATTACGATTTCATCAATAAGCAATTCCTGAGGCTGGCCCATAAAGATATCATAACGGGCATTGCAGTTGTTGGCATCCCTGATCTGTATAGTAAATACACCGGCTTCTATACCTTCTAAATCTACTTCATGAGGAAACCCTATTCCATTGATGTTTACCTGTTTATTGCCGGTGCCACCCAGTGCTATAAAGCGAATGGCTCCATCTTCATACCCATAGCAGGAAGGTGATTGAATCTCTAAATTTCCTAAAGTCATTTCATCCGGTGCGTTCAGGAATATATTGAAAATTTTATTGCACCCCCTGGTATCTCTCACGATCACCGGGTAGTTACCTTTTGAAAGGTTGTTAAATGCACCATTAAAATTGGTTTGATTTCCTAATGTATAACTTAATAAACCGGTCCCTCCTATTGCATCAACATTGATCCCTCCATCATTTCCCCCGGGGCATCGAGGAAGCCTGAAGAATACAGTATCCAGGGTGATGGGTTCTGCACCGTTTAATTCGATCTTGATTTGGCCTCTGCATCCGTACTGATCGTGTACTGAAGTATTATACACACCGGCTTCCAGAAGATGAAAAATCCCTGTCTCATTGGATCCGGATTCATTTATGAAATGATATGGAGTAACACCTCCTGAAACGTTTAAACGGATTTCACCATCATTGTCATTAAAACATGTAGGATTTTTTAATGATTGAAGACTGACGATCAAGCCTCCAACTACAGGGACTTCAGCTCTGAACACAGAAACACAGCCTTCTTCGTCTTCTACTTTTATTTCATATTTGCCCCCCGGGAGATTTTTAAATTCTCCATGCGTTTGTATGATCTGGTCCAGGGAATAACTAAGTGATCCACTTCCTCCTATACCTGAGATATGAATGGATCCGATTTCATTCAATGGGCAATTGGTAGCGGAAATTTCTTCCAGTTTGACAAATAATCCATTCCGTGTGGGCAGGATTATAGTTGTATCTTTTCTGCATCCCCTTTCGTCTGTAATTTTAAAATGGTAATTGCCGGCTTGCAATCCTGAATATACTGTATGTTCGACCTCAGTACCATTCATTTCAATGGTATAAGATCCCAATGTATTAAAGATGTCAAAAGATATCATACCATCCAATACTCCATTGCATGAGGGAGTAAATATATCAATATTTCCAAAACGAATGGCCGGTGGCACAGGGAGGTCAAATGGTAATGCGGCCAGACATTGATTGCCATCAGAAACGTACAAAGTATGCCTGCCTCCTTCTAATCCTGTAAACTGTTGAGATTGCTGGAAATTCTCACCATCCATACTGAAACTGTATTGGCCTGAACCCCCTGCAACGGCTAAACTGATCACACCATCAGAGGAATTCTGGCATGTAGGCATCTGAAAGAATTCGACCTCCATTGTGATCTCCTGGGCTGTACCCAGCACATATGTACCGGATTGCTCACAATGCTGATCGTCGATCACTGTCACATCGTATATACCTTCTGAAAGTCCTTCAATCAAAGAGCCCGCAAATTGTACTTCATTGACAAAATATTGAAAAGGCCCGGTTCCGCCCTCTACCTGAATTTGAATGGATCCATTTTCATCACCGGCACATTGTATAGGTGTCACAACAGCATTTAAAAGGATGGGTGAAGGTTGATCAATTTCAACCCAGAGGGTTTTAATGCATCCCAAATCATCAGAGACTTTCACTTCATAAAACCCAGACTCCAAATTCAGAATTCTATTGTTTTCTGTCCAATCGGCATCTTCCCAAGAAAATAAATAAGGTGCAACTCCCCCTTCAGCAATGAGCAGAATTTCGGCATCATTATTTCCATGACAGGAAACATTTTTTACAGATATTGAATGCAAAAAAAGTTCTCCGGTTAAAGGTATATTAACTTCGATCGTCTCTGTACAAATACCGTCTGATACTGAAACCTCAACCATTCCATGTCCCAAACCGTCAAAAACCCCATCCATACTTTCAGCACCGGATCCTGTTGAATAACTATATGTGCCACTACCGCCCGTACCCACCACAATCAAGGATCCGTTCACAGCGTCGTGACAAGTAGGTTGTTGTAAATCAACAACTTCTAATCGCAATGCCTGGGGTTGTTTAATTTCAATTTGGATACTTTCAAAACAATCGTGATTATCAGTGATTAATATGTCATATATGCCAGCTTTTAAATTATTAAAATGGCCGGTATGATTAGGCCCGGTACCATTTATGTAATACTGAAAGGAAGTGGAATGTCCATTGGGTAAAGCTGCTATGTTGATTTCTCCGTCATTGAAGTCAAAACAGGAAGCATCAATTATGTTGCCTACCTCAATAATGTATTTTTCAGGCTCGTTTAACACGGTTTGTAAAGAAACTAATTCTATGCCGGCGCTATTTCTTACAGAAATGGTATGAAGCCCTCCATTGATTTGATTAAACACAGGTCCTGAAGTATTTAAATTGCCATTGATATACCATAACAGGTCGGTCGATGTCGTGCCGCAAATTTCAAATTCCAGCATACCATTTCTGGCTCCATGACATTTCGGTGATCTTCGATTCACCTCTTCCAACTCAATGACGAGTGATTCACCGCATGCCAGATAAGCAGCATCCAATAAAGATGCTCTTGAAGTATGGAGAATTTCACGCATATAGGCACCCTGACCTACCGTAAAGGCATTCATACAAACATCATCAGTATAATCCATATAATTCATAAACATGTCACCCTCATTGCCGCAACTTGGCCTGGGATGGACAGGGCAACCTGAAGAAGGAGAGTGTTGCAAAGGTGTGTCATCAATTCCATCATCCAGCGAACATCCAGGTACTCGCCAGATGTGATTTAATCCCAAATAATGACCAATTTCATGTGTAAGGGTTCTGCCCATGTCATAGAAGGGTTCAGTGGCATATCCCGGCCCTCCAAATGCATCAGTAAATATACTTACTCCGTCATCTTCAGGATCCGGAATCCGTGTACGCGTTGGCACTTTAGCGAACCCTAATAGAGAAATCGTAGGTGAAACCCATATATTAAGGTATTTTTCAGGATCCCATTCTGTTTCTCTTTTGACCCCGGTACGTACATCTTTTATGGAGGATGTTTCACCTATATCATACATTGCCTGAGTTGCTAACCGGGAAATTCCATTGGTTGGGTTTCCGTCAGGGTCTATGGTAGCCATACAAAACTGGATACCTGTATTGCCAGCTGAAAAAACCGATGGAGTTAAAAACCTGTCAGAATTATATCTTCCGAAATCCTGATTGACGACTTCGATCTGACTTAATATGCGCTCAACAGACAAATTAGCGCCCTCACCGATCGCCTCACCGGGTGGATGGAGAATAATCACATGTACCGGAATGACAATTGGGCAACCAGGGGGATCATTGGATCGAAGTGCCTGTGATAATCGGAATTGTCTGAAAGACTCTTGCATTTCCCTTTCAAGAGAAGGATCTTTCATTTGTAAGTCACTCATTTGCAAATCAGTACCACACCTATGTTGTGAGAAACCCAAGCAATTATGGATAATAATCAGCATCAACACCACCAAAACCCTGACCGGATACTTCATTGATTATTGTTAAATTGGAGCGTAAATATATCCAGATATTTTTGTTTTAGAACTACCAATGGGCATTGAATTTTTAAAAAAATGAATACCTAAAAAGGAATCGGAGTACGCAGGATAACTATATAAAAAAATAGGGTAATTGCAGGTATTACAATGGCAATGATCAAATAATAAAAAATCAACTTTGGCGTTTTTGAGGGTTCGATCCATTCAGAAATCATTGCAATTATAATGACACCTATGCAAACAGCAATGGTGATGACTGAAAATAGAAAACCAATATATGGACTAAGTAACCAAAGAACGAAATATATGCAGGTGAGTGCTAAAATAAATTCTGGATATTTAATGTTTACTTTGGGATTTTTCATAGTTTTTGAATTATAAAATATGAACCAATTTATTAACCACCTGACAGGGTTTATGAATGCAAGGATTATACCTGTTCAATTATTTATTGGTTTATTCATTACTATAATCATTTATTCACCTGATATTTTTTCACAGGATTCACCCCCTTCATCGCCCGAAGAAATAGAAAAAGTATATCAGTACAATATTAAAAAGACCCGGATCAATGGCGTCTACATTCCTAAGGATATTCATGAAGCCATCCAGGAAATTATTATACTGTCCCCAAAAGATGCTCTCCAAAAATTTAGCAATGCCGATGAAGATTTTGTAGTAAAAAGATTACATTTTGGTATTGGACGATGGATTTCGGTGAACTGGAATTTTATTGAAGGGAGCAGATATGTTCATTATTTGAGAAGTATGGGAGTAACTGATGAAGACGATATGATTGAATTTACCCTACGAAATCTTCATAAACACCTCAATCAAAGAGATCTCGATATTGAATCCCTGGCTGCCAGAATGAAACAAAGAAGAAAGGAAGATTTTGAAAGAAAAATTATATCCAAAGAGATCCTTCAAAAAGATTCTATCCCTGGCAAGAATTGATCCTATTTTGCTTTTTTCCTATGGAGCTTAGAGGGTATCTATCTATGGCAAACATGGAGTAAAGAATCATTAAATTTTTTGTATATCCATGCATTCTTACCGGAGTTTCCAAAGAAGAGGATTTCTAAATGGTAAATACACAATTTTCCACACTGATGATAGAATACTTTTTATAAATTATTTATCAAAAGAGACTTGTTCCGAAAATAAACAAGAGGTTAAAACCATTATTAAAAGCAAAAAAATACGAAACCTGGATTCTTTTTGCTGTTCATTTCAAAAATAGTGCTTATGATTGCATCCGGTTTGAAATATCTCCAAATAATAAAAGGATGACTAAAAATTTATTGATTGTCGAGTCACCGGCAAAAGCAAAGACTATTGAAAAATTCCTTGGAAATGATTTTAAAGTAAAATCAAGTTATGGACACATAAGGGATTTGGACAAAGGGGAAAAAGGTTTGGATGTAAAAACTCTGGAACCAAAATATACCATTTCTCCGGAAAAAAGGAAAGTAGTCAAAGAGTTAAAAGAGGAGGCAAAGAAGGCTAAGGAGATCTGGTTGGCTACGGACGAAGATCGTGAAGGAGAAGCAATTTCCTGGCATTTGTGTGAAGTGTTGGGACTTAATCCCAATCAAACCAAGAGAATCGTTTTCAGAGAAATCACAAAAACAGCGATTGAAAATGCAGTGCGAAATCCGAGGAAAGTTGATATTGATCTGGTGAATGCCCAACAGGCCAGAAGAATATTAGACCGGTTAGTAGGATTTGAGCTATCAGAGACATTATGGAGGAAGATCAGGGGTAAGCTAAGTGCTGGTAGGGTACAATCGGTTGCTGTCAAGTTAATTGTTGAAAGAGAAAGAGAAATTCAACAATTCAAATCGGAACCATTTTTTAGAGTCACTGCAAATTTTTTAGTGAAAAACTCAGAAGGTAAAGAAGTTGAGTTAAAATCAGAATATAAAGAAAAGTTTAAGGAAGAGAAAGAAGCATTTGCTTTTTTAGAGAGATGTAAAGAGGCTCTTTTTACGATCCGATCTATCGATAAAAAACCATTAAAAAGAAATCCGGCTCCACCTTTCACTACTTCTACGTTGCAGCAGGAAGCCAGCAGGAAACTCTATTTCAGTGTCAATCGTACTATGCAGGTGGCACAACGATTATATGAACAGGGAGCGATCACATATATGCGTACCGATTCTACGTCATTAAGTGATCAGGCCATTGCAAGTATCGCTGATACAATTAAAAAAGAGTATGGTGAACAGTACCTCCTGGTGAGAAAATACAAATCAAAAGCTCCGGGAAGTCAGGAAGCCCATGAAGCCATTCGCCCAACCTATATGGAGCAATCTGAAATCAAAGGTTCAACTGACGAACACAGACTTTATGATTTGATTTGGAAAAGAACCATAGCATCCCAAATGGCCCAGGCTGAGATTGAGAAAACTATTGTACAAATTGACGTCTCTACATTGGATGGAGGGTATTTTGAGGCTTCGGGAGAAGTTTTAAAATTTGATGGATTTCTTAAAGTATATTTGGAATCTTCCGATGATGATGAGGAAGATGAGACCAAAGGCATGTTGCCACCGCTACAGAAAGGACAAGATTTGCCATTGAAAATCATGGAAGCCACTCAGCGATTTACCCGACCTCCTGCACGATATACTGAAGCTGCACTGGTCAAGAAATTAGAGGAATTGGGTATAGGAAGACCATCAACTTATGCTCCCACCATTACAAAAATAATGGAGAGCGACCGGGGGTACGTTGTAAAAGAAAATAAGGAGGGCGAAGAAAGACCATTTGTTTTACTACAAATGAAAGGCGGTCAAATTACTCATACCGTTAAAACCGAAAAAACCGGGGCAGTAACCAACAGGCTATTTGCAACCGATATGGGTATGGTAGTTACAGATTTTCTCAACCAGCATTTTTCGGACATTATGGATTACAAATTCACTGCTGAAGTGGAAGACAGACTTGATAGTATTGCTGATGGAAGCGAAGATTGGAAAAAGATTGTCAGAGAGTTTTATGATCCTTTCCATAAAATGATTGAATATACCCTTGAGACAGCAGACAGGGCAAAAGGAACGCGAATTTTAGGAAAAGATCCTCATTCTGGTCATACAGTACTCGTACAAATGACCCGTTATGGTCCAGTGGTTCAAATAGGATCCAGAGAGGAAGTGGGAGAGGAAGGAAAGCCAAAATTTGCAAACCTTACTCCGGGGCAATCCATAGAAACGATTTCTTTTGATGAAGCCCTTGATCTTTTCAAACTCCCAAAAACTCTGGGTGAATATAAAGGATATGAATTGGTCGTTAATAGCGGCAGATATGGACCCTATATCAAGTTTGGTGATAAATTTGCCTCGTTGCCCAAAGGAACAGATCCATTGTCCATTGATATTAATGAAGCTTCCCTGATTGTGGATGCAAAATTAGAAGAAGACCAACCTCTTGGAACATACCAAAATGAGCCGATTACACGGGGTAAAGGTCGATTTGGCCCTTTTTTGAAGTGGAAAGATCAGTATGTTAATGTACCCAAAAAGTTCGATGTTCAAACCATCAGTCTGGAAGACGCGATCCAATTGATTGAGCAAAAAGTTGAGAAAGAAAGCAATAAGTATATTAAGCAATGGGAAAAGGATAAAATTTTTATAGAAAACGGAAGATGGGGACCTTTTATCAGAGTCAAAAAGAAAGCCCTTTCCTTACCAAAAATTGATGGCAAAAAGCCTGATGCAGAAACATTAAAATCTATGTCATTAGAAGAAGTGAAGGATCTTATTAAGAAAATTGATCCTAATGCACTTTGAAGTACATTATTGGGATTGAAATTCTTTATACCGGCCTAAAATTGCAGATGCAGCTCTCATGGAAGCACCGGGTTTGCCAAGGATATTTTTTACAGATTGGTACTCCCTTATGACTTCATGTCGTTCACCTTCGACCTTGAGCAGGGCCTCAGAAAGATTGGCGGGGTTCACTTCTTTTTGTATCAATTCATCAACAATCTTTCTCCCTGCTATCAGATTGACAAGGGAGATGAAAGGAGTGCGAATCAGAGCTTTACCTATGAGGTAGGATAAAAGACTGGTTTTGTATACCACAACCTGAGGAACATCCAATATAGCGGCTTCCAGGGTAGCTGTACCTGAAGCAACAGCTGCTATTCGTGCTTCCTTTAATAATTGGATATTATTTTCAGTCAATTGAAAGTCCTTAATTGAGTTTTCAACCATCGTGGCTTGGTAGTATTCTTCCTCTATATGTTTAATTTTGCTGATTACAATGCGAAATTGTGGTAATCTCAATGCGGCTTTCAGCATCACAGGCATATGTTTTTTAATTTCCTGCCTTCTGCTCCCTGGAAATAATGCCAAAACAGGTTTGTCTCCCTTTTGCGCCTCCAATGGTTTGGTTTCACTTGCCTCATAGCCCAAAATTTCCATTAAAGGATGACCGGTATATAAGAAATGAATGCCTTTACCAGAAAAATACTCCTGCTCAAAAGGAAGAATGCAAATCAACAGGTCTACATATTTCTTCAATATATTCGTACGACTTTCTTTCCATGCCCACACTTGGGGAGCTACATAATAAAATACCTTAATGTCTCTCTTTTTTAGCCACTTGGCCATGCGAAGGTTAAAACCTGGGTAGTCAATAAGAATTGTAAAGTGAGGACGAAAAGCCAGGATATCCTTCTTAGCATAATCGAAGAGTGATTTAATTTGATTCAGGTTTCGCACTACTTCAGCGAAACCCATAAATGACGTTTGTGAAATGTGCATAGCTATATTCGGATCAGTTTTTTGCATTTCATCACCCCCCCAGTATCTGAATAAAATTTCTGGGTTAAGCATTTTCAAGTGATGCATCAGCCATGCGCCATATTTTTCACCGGAAGGCTCCCCTGAAATAATATAACACCTGATTGCTTCTTTCATTTTTATTGGCTTAGGGAAGAATTTGAAATGAGTAAACTTATAAGTCTTAAAAATCAATCATTTACTTGAAAAGCCTGATTAAGCATGGAATTTTCTGTTATTGCTCCTACAAGAGCATGTCAAAATATCGATATAACCATGCACCAGCATACACAAAAGTAGTAAGGAGAATGCCAACAATGATTTTATCAAACCTACGCTTCTTAGCATACTGAAATGGCAACAAGTTGCAACATAATGCTAAAAGAGTGGTTGTGCGCTCCCTCTTAATCATTACAGAGGCGGTTGCTTCTGCCATTAATCCCATAGATTCGAGGACTGAGAACAAGAAATCAATCGCAATATAACCCAGTATCGGGGTTACAGCTCCAAACAATAGACCCATTGCAATGGTGTTATTTTGGTTCATGGCTCGATTTTTTCCAGATATTTCAATGAATGTATGGATGGATAATGCGTCAGGTCAAAATGCGAAGGAACCACACTGATGTATTGTTCTTCCAATGCTTTCAGGTCATTGTCATTGTCAGGGTCTTCGTATTTGAACTTTCCTGTCATCCAGTAATAGGATTCACCTCTGGGGTCTTTAGATTCACGAAACTCCTCCACCCAAACTCCTTTGGCCTGACGGCAAACTTTAATGCCCCTGATTTTGCCGCGAGGTATATTGACATTGATCAACTTAGAAGGAAGAATGCGGTCGCTCAGCACTTTAGCCGCAATGTTCCTCACATAGGGGGTAGCATCGGTAAAATCTGCCTGAAAACTAAAATCAAGCATGGAAAAACCAATCGAGTTAATGCCTTCAAGAGCTGCTTCCATAGCTGCCGACATAGTGCCTGAATAAATGATATTTATTGATGCATTCGATCCATGATTGATTCCTGACAAACACAAATCAAAATCAATTCCCGGGGAGACAATGTTCTTGGCTAATTTTACACAATCCACCGGTGTACCGCTGCAGGCAAAGGCTTCAACATTCTTTCCAAAAACCTCGGAACGATAAAGTCTGAGAGGGGTTTCAAGGGTAATAGCATGTCCCTGACCTGATTGAGGTTTATCAGGAGCAACTACTATAACTTCACCCAACTCCCTTGCAATTTCTACCAAAACGCGAATGCCGGGTGCAGTAATTCCATCATCATTGGTTACTAATATTCTGGGTTTCTTCATCCTTTATTTTAATTTCGCGTCAAATATATTTCCATTTTCCCGGATATAATATAATATAACCTGCAGGACAACTAACGGCACATTACTTAAACCTGTCGAAACCATAAGCGGTTCATCCGGTTTGGCTGATGAAAAGGAAAGAATGGAAGATGATGGATAAAAATGGGAGAGCGAATCATCAATATTTTAGTACATCAAAATTTCCCTCCAAAGCGAATCTTCATTGGAGCATTTGAATTCGTTCAACCCATGTTAAAAGTCGAAGTGATTGAAGATATTTTTATATCAACCAAATGAGCAATGGTATGTAAAA
Source organism: Saprospiraceae bacterium (assembly GCA_035327565.1). GTDB lineage: Bacteria > Bacteroidota > Bacteroidia > Chitinophagales > Saprospiraceae > JABDLO01. The sequence continues at coordinate 35,310 of DAOLDB010000009.1, read as the reverse complement.
TTAAATTGAATCAAATTTCAAGGGATTCATTTATTTTGTGTCATGTTACTTATCCTTGACATTGGCAATTCAAATATAGTTAGTGCCATTTACGACAACGGTGATTGGCTTCAAATAGACCGTATAAATACTGATCCAACACTGCCGGTTTATTTCTATCAAGGTTATTTTACACGTATGCTTCTTGAATCAGAAATCAGGCCCGAATGGATAAAAGACATCTGTATCAGCAGTGTTGTCACGGAGATCACAGATTCTATAGTTGAAGCAGTCGAAAAATATTTTGGAAAGACCCCCTTTCTACTAGATCCTTCTGTGATCATACAACTCGATATGCCGATAGCAAAGCCTTATGAGATTGGATCGGATCTGGTGGCCAATGCCTATGCAGTATACAAACAATTTCAATATCATGCCATTGTGGTGGATTTTGGAACTGCGCTCACTTTTACGGTAGTTTCCCCTCATACAGGTTTGATTGGAGTGACCATAGCTCCCGGATTAAAAACATCCATAAGGTCACTATCCAGTTCTACATCGAGATTGCCTGAAGTACCTTTAATACTTCCTGATTCTGCCATAGGAAAGGATACCGTACATGCCATCCAGGCCGGTGTTTTATATGGCTATGTTGGCCTCGTGAAAGAAGTTGCTCAAAGGATCAGGATGGAAAGTATGCAACACTATTCTTTGATTGCTACGGGTGGATTGAGTGCCATTCTTCCACCGTTGAAGGATTACTTCGACGTTATTGATAAGAACCTAACCCTTAATGGGATCCGTTTAATTTATGAATTTTTTTCTGATGAAAACGATGAATGAACTCCTCTATTGGAAGCTTTACCACTGTAAAATCCATTGGCTTGGAGTGTATTTTATTATTATTATGCTTTCAGGTAAATCCTGTTCAAGAAAATCATCAGAAATATGGATTCATAATGAATCTTCTTTAGCATTATCAGGTCAATTCACTGAGGATGACTTTCGTACAGGCTTCATTCCTTGCTTCCAGGTAAATGAGTATATTCCCGATCCCTCCCGGGAGTATTTGGTGCGTCCAAGGAAGATACGTACGGTTTATCACATCATGAACAGTGAGGATAGCTTGTATAATTTTAGTGAAAGAGATGCTCCCGGTTTTTTATGGATGATGGAGCAGGATGCCATCAGATACTTGCGTGAAAACGAAAAAATGAATCTCCCGGAAGGAAATAATACACCAGTATTGCCGGCAGCAATCAGTTATGCCAGAGTGGATGGAAATCATTATAGAAACGGGTATTTTTTCCATCACGATGATGAACTCTATTTTTTTATCAACAAAGGGCTGCACCGTAATAATCACCGGCTGGAAGTGATCAGAAAGTATAATGTCGGGGGGGACAGTATTCTGAATATATTCATTATGCCCCATCATCCGGACAGTATCATTTCAACATCTTATCATGCACATTCTGCCGGAATTGCTTTAGGCAATAATGTTAAATTGGCTGGAATTTATGAAAATGGGGGTCAACCCTGGATGTATGCCACACTTTTTAATCATGAAGTGGGCCATGTACTCGGGTTGCGTCACTCCTGGATACATAATGATGGATGTGAAGATACACCACCGCATGCCAATTGTTTTCAACAATCTCCTGATCCTCCCTGTAATGGAATCATTTCCAACAATATGATGGATTATAACAACAGCCAGAAAGCTATTACACCTTGCCAATTGGGGATAATACACAGAGCTTTGAACGATGTCAATTCAAGGCAAAGAAGCTTCCTGGTTAAAGATTGGTGTGATGCTGACACTACTTTTAATATCATTATTTCAGGAACAGAAGAATGGAAAGGAAACAAGGATATTGTTCACAATATTGTAATTGAAGAAGGAGGCAGCCTGACTCTGCATTGTCGATTGGCCATGGCAAGAGATACCCGGATTGTAGTAAAGTCCGGGGGGTCATTGATATTGAAAGGGGCAAGACTTCATAACGATTGTGGAGAAACCTGGAAGGGTATTCAACTTCAAACCAAAGGCAAACTAAGTGGTTCGCTAAAGTATGACTCCCAATCAAAGTTGGAAAATGTCAGATTAAAGGCAGAAGACTAAGATGTAAAAGACCTGCTTTCAGCAGTTCAACATACAGTCTTTAAGGTAGGAGACTCAATTTGTGTTATCTTTGCACATCTTAAATCGCTGTTTTTATATTAAATATAATTTTAATATATTTACTGCTTTCAAACAGAATGAACAAATGAGTCAGTCAAATTATACGGAAGAAAATATCAAATCACTGGATTGGAGAGAGCACATTCGCCTAAGGCCGGGCATGTATATTGGGAAATTAGGGGATGGTTCTTCTGCTGATGATGGAATATATATTTTATTGAAAGAGGTGATTGACAATTGCATTGACGAATATGTGATGGGATACGGAAAAGAAATTGAAGTATTTATTGAAAATGGCGTGGTGGAGGTACGTGACTATGGGCGGGGAATTCCTTTAGGTAAGGTAGTAGAGTGCGTTTCCAGGATCAATACCGGGGGAAAATATGATTCCAAGGCATTTAAAAAGTCAGTAGGGCTGAATGGAGTAGGAACCAAGGCTGTCAATGCCTTGAGCAGGAATTTTAAAGTGACATCAGTGAGAGAAGGGAAAATAAAATCAGCTGAATTTGCTTATGGCGAAATCGTCCACGATGCTAAAATTTCGGCTTCCAGTGATACCTGGGGGACTACCATTCAATTTTCTCCTGATGATCAGATATTCAGGCATTACAGGTTTCGCAATGAATTTGTTGAAAACATGCTATGGAATTACGCCTACTTAAATGCGGGCTTGAAAATTCATTTTAATGGGAAAACGCTATATTCAAAAAACGGGCTTAAGGACCTGTTGGAAAGAAAAACAGATATTGATGCTCTCCGATATCCCATCATTCACCTTAAAGATGAAGATATTGAAATCGCTTTATCTCATGGTGATCAATATGGAGAGGAATATTACTCCTTTGTCAATGGACAAAATACCAGCATGGGGGGCACCCATCTTAATGGTTTCCGTGAAGCGCTGATTAAAACCATACGTGAATTTTACAATAAAAATTTGGATGCAAAGGATATTCAGACTTCTATCATTGCAGCCATCAGTATCCGGGTTGAGGAGCCTGTATTTGAATCACAGACTAAAACCAAATTGGGATCTATCAATATGGCTCCTGAGGGGACAAGTATCCGAAGCTTTATCATCGATTTTGTGAAAGATCATTTAGACAAGTTTCTTCACCGGAACAAGCCCATTGCTGATGCCCTACTCAAGCGGATACTTCAGTCAGAAAAAGAGCGTAAAGAGATTGCCGGAATCAAAAAACTAGCTAATCAAAGGGCTAAAAAAGCCAATATTCATAATAAGAAATTGAGGGATTGCAGGGTACATCTTACTGACGGAAGGAAATCACCGGATGAAGATAAATTAATGTCTACTATTTTTATTACTGAAGGTGACTCTGCCAGTGGTTCGATCACCAAAGCCCGGAATGTTCAGACACAGGCGGTTTTTTCATTAAGAGGCAAACCGCTCAATTGCTTTGGATTGACAAAAAAGATTGTGTATCAGAATGAAGAGCTCAATCTGTTACAGCATGCTCTTGATATTGAAGATGGAATAGAGACCCTGCGTTACAATAGAGTTGTGATTGCAACAGATGCCGATGTAGACGGAATGCACATCCGCTTGCTCTTGCTTACATTTTTTCTCCAGTTTTTTCCAGATCTGGTAAAGAATGGACATCTATACATTTTGGAGACTCCGCTTTTCAGAGTAAGGGATAAAAAACAAACGTTCTATTGCTATTCAGAATCAGAGAAACTTGAAGCGGTCAAGACATTAAGAGGTAAAGCGGAGATTACCCGCTTTAAAGGTCTTGGTGAGATTTCCCCCAATGAGTTTGAGGATTTTATAGGAGAGGACATCAGACTTGAGCCTGTTATTGTACAGGAAAAAACCAATATTGATGATATACTTTCATATTATATGGGCAAAAACACTCCAGAGCGACAGATTTTCATTATTGACAATTTGAAAGTCGAAATCGATGTCCAGGAGGAAAAAGAAGTAATTGATCTTTCCGGAATTCATGATGACAAAACCATTGAAGAAGAAGTCCTGAGTTGATCATTGTCTGACTTTTTGTCTGATTTTCTAATCAGAAAATTTTATTTGTTGCCAATAATACCCTCAACAGATTGTGGTATGGGATTTGACATACATGTGTGCTGAAACCATTTATTGATATCATTGCCACATTGGCATTAAGGAAAATTGTATGTTCAAAAATATAGGCTTTGCACCACCCATGGATGACGTTGATTCTGTTCCGATGTTTTCAATCAGTGATGATGACAACACAGCACAGGATGATATATATAGTGATCAGTTGCCCATTATTGCCCTAAGAAATACGGTACTATTTCCCGGAGTGGTAATACCTATCAATATTGGCAGGCAAAAATCGGTTCAGGCATTGAGGGTAGCACAGAAAAAAGACAAATTTGTGGGTGTATTGGCACAAATGGATGGAGAAATTGAGGATCCAGGCCCGGAACAGCTATATAAGGTGGGCACAGTAGCCCGTATAATTAAAGTGCTGACCATGCCGGATGGGAGCACCACAGCCATTTTGCAGGGGAGAAAAAAGTTTTCAGTGGCCGGGATTATATTGGAGGAGCCATATATTGAAGCACAAATTCAGGTATTGGAAGAGGAGTACCCTATGGGCGATATAGAGTTGGATGCAACCATTTCTTCCATCCGTGATATAGCCAAGAGAATCATAGAACTTTCTCCCAGCATCCCTATGGAAGCCAATATGATGATTCAAAACATCAAAAGTAATGTGTTTTTGTTGTACTTCATCATTTCAAATCTTGCAGCAGATACGCTCAAAAAACAAAAAATCCTTGAATTGCCGGATATCAAAGAGAAATCTGCACAGATTCTTTCCATGATGGATAACGAGTTACAAATGATGGAATTGAAAAATCAAATTCAGAGCAAGGTGAGAGGGGATATTGAAAAGCAGCAGAAAGAGTATTTTCTGAATCAACAACTAAAGACCATTCAGGAGGAATTGGGTCAGAACCCTCAGGAGGAAGAGTTGAATGAACTGGAAAAGAAAGCAAAACAAAAGAATTGGAATGAAAACATTGCCAAAACTTTTGAAAAGGAATTAAATAAGGCACGAAGGACCAACCCGCAGATCGCTGAGTATTCAGTAATTTTAAATTATCTTGAAACTTTACTGGATTTACCCTGGGGAGACTTCACCGAGGATCAGTTTGATCTTAAAAAAGTGGAAGAAATATTGAATGAAGATCATTACGGTTTAGAGGATGTGAAAGACAGAATTATGGAGCATCTGGCTGTATTGAAATTGAAAGGTGATATGAAGGCGCCTATTTTATGTCTGGTAGGCCCTCCAGGTGTGGGAAAAACCAGTTTGGGTAAGTCAGTAGCGAGGGCATTAAACAGGAATTTTGCCCGTATGTCTCTGGGGGGATTACACGATGAATCTGAAATAAGAGGACATCGTAAAACCTATATCGGGGCAATGCCGGGAAGGATCATACAGTCTTTGAAAAAATGTGGATCCTCTAATCCGGTATTTGTATTGGACGAAATTGATAAACTTGGTACTGATTTCAGAGGAGATCCATCTTCTGCTTTATTGGAGGTATTGGACCCTGAACAGAACAGTGCTTTTTATGATAATTATCTGGAACTTGAATATGATCTTTCAAAGGTTTTGTTTATAGCTACTGCCAATAGTCTGAGCACTATTCAGCCTCCATTACTGGACAGAATGGAAATCATAGATATTGCCGGGTATTCCCAGGAAGAAAAAATTGAAATAGCCAAAAATCATTTGATTCCCAAGCAATTAATTGAACATGGGTTAAAGGAAGAGCACGTGATTATATCCAGGGAGTGCCTCCAGCATATCATCAAACACTACACTAGAGAATCGGGAGTGAGATCGCTTGATCGTCGAATAGCCGGTGTCATGCGCCACATAGCTAAGAAAGTGGCTATGGGAGAGAATTATGAGGTTTCTGTTAAGACTGATTATTTGGAAGAAATATTAGGGCCAAGGAAAATCAATCCGGAAAATTATACGAAAATAGAAATGCCCGGGGTGGCAGTTGGCCTGGCATGGACCCGAACAGGTGGAGACATCCTATTCATTGAAGTAAGTACAAGTAAAGGCAAAGGAAAACTGACACTGACAGGAAATCTCGGCGATGTGATGAAGGAATCAGCTACTACGGCCCTGAGTTATATTAAATCCAATTCTGAAACTTTGGGTATTGACCAGGAAATATTCGATCAAAGTGATATTCATATACATGTTCCGGAAGGAGCTATACCTAAAGACGGTCCTAGTGCAGGGATTACCATGCTATCGGCTTTGGTTTCTGCTTTCAAGAAAAAACCAATAAAACCATATGTCGCAATGACCGGAGAAATTACACTGAGAGGAAAAGTGCTTCCGGTGGGAGGGATCAAAGAGAAAGTCCTTGCAGCTAAAAGATCAGGAATTGAAGAGATCATTTTATGCAAGGAAAATGAAAAAGACGTCAAACGGATAAAGGAATCTTATATAGAGGGTCTGACTTTTCATTTTGTGAAAACGATGGATGAAGTCATACATTTGGTGCTGGGATTTACTCAATTTTAAAAAAAAAACAGGTTGGCACATCGGTTTTAGCCTGGTTTATTACAGGGTAGATTTTGTGTATTTCTTTTGTTTTAAAAAACCAGGCCCGTTAATAAAGTGTTATTCTCATCGGCATTAAAGAAATTTTCCTCTATTTTGCGTTCAAATATTATAGCAAAAAATTATCCTTTTTTGTGAAGAAAATTTACTATACTCTTATCCTATTGATCACTGTACTGTTTTCATCTAATCTGCATGGACAGGTTGAAGGACAATCCAGATATATTCAGTTTTCAGGTAAGGTGGTTACCGAAGGTCCAGATGAGAAGATTTATCCTTTGCCATTTACCAATGTATATATTAAAGGGACAACAAGGGGTACAGTTTCAGAGTCTGATGGATTCTTTTCATTGGTAGCTGCAAAAGGGGATGTGGTTGTATTTTCACAGGTAGGATTTAAAACAGTGGAATACATTGTTCCCGACACGCTGGAAAGAACTTTATATTACTGGATTCAAATCATGACACAGGACAGTATACTGTTGCCGGAAGCAGTGATCAGGCCTTTTCCCAGTCGCGAGCATTTCAGAATAGAATTTCTTGCTTTGGATATTTCCGATGAATTACAAAAAAACTATAGTGATGTGCTGGCAGAAGAATTGCTTAGGGAAATTCGCTATAATCTTCCGGTAGACGGACGTGAAGCCATTAATATCTATATGCGTCAGACGGCAGAAGCTTTTCGGTATGAGGGGCAGTTCAAGCCACAACAAATATTCAATCCATTGGCCTGGAAACAGTTTATCGATGCCTGGAAAAGGGGGGATTTTAAAAGGAAGAAGTAAATTTACATTTTACAAATTACTATCTTCGCACCTCTTAAAATACCCGCTGATCAATAATAAACCATGAGAGTATCAGAATATCTTGATCAAGCCAAAGGTTCAACTTTGCTTTCCTTCGAAGTATTGCCTCCTTTGAAAGGGGGTACTATGCAGGATATTTTCAATATTCTGGATCCTTTGATGGAGTTTAAACCCCCATTCATTGATGTAACCTACCACAGAGAGGAATTCATTTATAAAAAAATGGAGAGTGGCTATTACGAAAAAACCGCTATTCGCAAAAGACCTGGCACAGTGGGGATATGTGCTTCGATAATGCACAGGTATGGGGTAGATGCCATTCCTCATTTGATATGTGGCGGATTTTCAAAAGAAGAAACCGAAAATGCACTCATTGATCTTCACTTCTTAGGAATAAATAATGTTCTCGCATTAAGGGGAGATGCCCGGCAATTTGAAGACCGCTTTATTGGTGAAGAAGATGGACACACTTATGCTGTAGAACTGGTTAAGCAGATCCATAATATGAACCGGGGAATTTATCTCGATACCAATATAGCGAATGGAGCCAGGACGCAATTTTGTATAGGTGTGGCCGGATATCCTGAAAAACACTTTGAAGCACCGAATATGTCTATAGATCTTGAATATCTTAAGAAAAAGATGGATGCTGGCGCAGAGTATATAGTCACACAGATGTTTTTTGATAACAGCCGGTTTTTGAAGTTTGTGGAATCATGCCGTTCTATTGGAATTCACGTACCCATCATACCAGGATTAAAGCCATTGACATCGGCAAAGCAGATCCATACTTTACCCAGGAAATTTTTTGTCAGCATGCCTGAAGAGTTGATCAGGGAAGTGTTGAAAAATCAGGATAGTGGCCGGGCTAAAGAAATTGGTATAGAATGGTGCCGTCAACAATCCAAAGAACTCAAAGCAGCGGGTGTACCTTGTATTCACTATTATACAATGGGAGATACCGATACCATCATCCAGGTAGTCCGGGATCTTTAGAAAACGTCTCTTCCCAATGTGAAAGGTAAGAGGCATGTCGAAAATCTGAATTTTTTGTAATTTATTTACCTTTGGATGCTTTGGCTTCGGCAGCCGCTGCGCTCTTAAGCGCTCTTGGTATTTCAATGGTTGCAATTGGAACTGCGGGGTTATTCATTATTTCGATATTTTCATTGGAAATAAGGTCTTTTACCCTGATGGCCTGTCCCAAGCCTAGTTCTGAAATATCTGCATACATGGTGTCAACCATATGCTCAGGAGTGGTTTTGATTTTCACTTTTCTGAGTTGCTGAATCAATTTTCCTCCCAGCTTTACTCCGGGTGAAGAACCTTTAAAACGAATAGGTACCTCTAATTTAACAGGGACGCTATCATATAGCTTTAGAAAATCTATATGGACGATTTCTTCAGATACCGGATGAAACTGAATATCCTTCAATATACAAAGATGAGTAGCTCCATCAATATCAATTTCTGCCAATTTAAAATCCGGTGTATATACAATATCTTTTACAGCTTTTGCTGAAGTGGAGAATAAAATATTATCATTCCTTCCATAGATTACTGCAGGAAGTTTGCCCTCGCGACGGAGACCACCATTGATCGATTTGCCGCTTACTTGTCTGATCTCTCCATTTATATGTACTTTTTCCATGATAGAAATTATGCTTGTTTAAAAAGGACTGCAAAGATAAAAATATTTAAATAGCAAAAAAGATTTTTTATTGTCAATATTTTATCTGGTCTTTTATTCTGTGTTCGATCAATAAAATGAATGAAATCTATATGTTCAACTCTGAATCGATGGGTCTGATCAGGATGGAATCCACAGTTATTTTTCAACAAATAACGCCGCTATGGATTTATATTCATGCGTGTTACGAATGGCACGGGCAAATAATTTAGCACATGAAAGAACTTTGATTTTATCCGAATGCTTCCTTAAAGGAATAGTATCGGTAGTGATTAGTTCTGTGAGGACTGAATTTTCAATGTTATCATAAGCATTACCTGAGAGCACCGGGTGTGTGCACATGGCGCTCACGCTTTTTGCGCCTTTATCCATCAGAGCCTGTGCTGCTTTACATAAAGTGCCGGCTGTATCGACTATATCATCCACCAGAATCACATCTCCTCCTTTCACCTCTCCGATTACAGTAATGGCGCTTACTTCATTGGCCTGCATCCGTTCTTTGTCACATATTACGAGATCTCTATTGAAATACTTGGCATAAGTACGAGCTCGTTTTACTCCTCCTACATCCGGAGACGCAAAGATGATGTTACTAAGGTCTGACTTTCGCAAATAAGGAATATAGATAAACTCACTTTTCAGGTGATCAACAGGAATGTCAAAAAATCCCTGAATCTGATCGGCATGCAAATCCATTGTCATAATCCTGTCTGCCCCGGCTGCTTCTAATAAATTGGCCATAAGTTTTGCCGAAATGGGCACTCTGGGTTTATCTTTTCTATCCTGCCTGGCATAGCCGAAATAAGGTATGACAGCAGTAATGTATCCGGCCGAAGCCCTTTTGGCGCTATCGATCATCAAAAGCAATTCCAGGATATTTTCAGCCGATCCAAATGTGGATTGCACAAAAAATATATATGCACCTCTTACGGATTCTTTAATGACGATTTGCATTTCTCCATCGCTGAACTTTCTCACTTCGTAGCTGGCCAGGTTAGCGCCATAAAAATCTGCTATTTTTTCAGCGAGATATTCTGAATTTGTGCCTGCAAACAATTTTACATCTTGCATTGTTATTTGCGTTTTGGAGTAGGTAGAGGGGGCGAATTTAATAAGATTATTTATGCCACCGGTATACCTTTGTCACTATTAATGGTTTAGGAGAAAGTTTTTAGAGATAATGCTATGCAAAAGAATGAACGGGCTGATATTAGAGCTTGGTTTACTTTATTCATACTTAGTCTAATCTGGGGGAGCAGCTTTATTTTAATCAAGAAAGCCTTAATTGCATTCGAGCCTGCAGTCGTAGGCACACTTCGCCTTGTAATTTCAGGAATGGTATTTATTCCGGTTTTAGTGGTTAAAAGAAAAAATATCGACTGGAAGAAATGGCCGCTTTTTGCTGCCGTAGGATTAACCGGTACCGGCATTCCCGCATATATGTATGCGATCGCTCAAACAGAGATTTCCAGCTCTGTATCCGGATTACTTAATAGTATGACACCCATATTCACGTTGCTTTTGGGTCTTTTATTTTTCAATGGTTTATTTTCAAAATTCAAACTGGCTGGTGTATTGCTGGGATTTGGTGGAGCAGCATCATTGCTCCTTTTATCCAAAGAATCAGCCATTGGTGGCAAACCCTTGTATGGCCTCCTCGTTGTAGTCGGCACTATTTGTTATGGCACCAGTGTAAACATGGTAAAAAGATATTTTCAGGATGTTAATCCGATACAAATCAGTGCAGTATCGTTTGGATTTGTTGCAATCCCTGCTCTATTGTATCTCATTTTCAGCAGCTTCTTTACTCAATTGAAGACAGAATCTCATGCGTTGTTTTCTTTAGGGGCAGTCGCTTTATTATCCATCATGGGAACAGTTGCAGCCAGCATTATTTTTTTTAAGTTGGTTCAGAATACCAATGCCGTTTTTGCCAGTACGGTTGCTTACTTTATGCCAGTAGTTGCACTGACCTGGGGAATGGTAGATGGTGAGATCATCAGTATATTTCATCTCTTTAGCCTGATACTGATTTTGACCGGTGTATATTTGATAAAAAAAGAATGAAATGCAACAGATTCCCGGTCTATATATAGCTCCATCACCATTAGGGGGCAGGGGTGTTTTTACTTCTGTACCGATCATGCCCGGTGAAGTCATTGAAGTGTGCCAGATCATCAAGCTGCCACCTGAAGAATTACCTATACTTCACAGAATGGTTCTTCACGATTATTATTTTTTATGGGGAAAAAACCTGGACGCTGCTGCTATCGCATTGGGAAATGGATCCTTGTATAACCACGGAGAGAATTCCAACGCCGAATTTGAACTTGACTTAGCACATGAAACCATCGATATTCTATGTATTAAAAGAATAGAAGCCGGAGAAGAAATCACCGTGAATTACAACGGAGAAGATGGAGAGCGCAATCCTTTGTGGTTTATTCCTAAATCCTGATGTTTGGCTATTTTGAAAGATTATAGGCCTTCGACTATCAGGACTTTAAAAGGTTAATCTTTGTCTGCTGACATTGAGTGTATTGATTGAGTTGTCTGATCATTGTAATCAGTACATAAAAATGATTGCATTTTAAACCCGTTCATTTACATTCGCAAAAATTTATCACAGGAAATGGGAATATGACTAAAGGTATGAATAAGGAAATCTTGCGATTGGCAATTCCAAACATTGTAAGCAATATTTCGGTACCCTTATTATCAACCGTTGATACCCTTTTGATGGGAAGGTTGTCAGCAGCCCATTTGGGTGCAGTAGGTCTTGGGTCCATGATTTTCAATTTCATCTACTGGAATTTTGGATTTCTTCGAATGGGTACTACAGGGATGACAGCACAGGAATATGGTAAAAGAAATCAAATGGGCATTTCGGGTACTTTATATCGTGCTTTGTTACTTTCATTGATATTGGCTTTTATTGTTATACTTTTACAAAAGCCGGTTTTTGAAGCTGCTTCGTTTTTATTGAATGTATCAAATGACCAGTCTGATCTGGTTTTTAACTATTTTTTCATAAGAATTTTTGATGCTCCTGCAGCTTTGATGTTGTATGTGCTTCTGGGTTGGTTTTTTGGTATGCAGAATGCTACCATTCCTTTGATTCTTACCGTATTTATCAATATGATGAATATCACGCTGAGCGCGTATCTTGTACATGTGCAGGGTTTGGGTATCTCTGGAGTAGCTATAGGCACCGTTGTATCCCAATATGCAGGAGTTATTCTGGCATTTGGTTTTCTTTTTTTAAAGTTCAGGGATGTTTTGCTTCGTTTCAGATGGAAGGTCATATTGATTTGGGAAGATGTCAGAATCTTCCTGCATGTCAATAAGGACCTTTTTATCAGAACCGTCATGCTCACTTTTGCCTTTGGATTCTTCTACAGCCGGTCGAGCCAGTCCGGTGAAATTATTTTGGCGGTGAATGTGGTTTTGCTGCAATTTGTCAACTGGATGTCTTATGGTATTGATGGTTTTGCTTATGCTGCCGAAAGCATAATTGGTAAATATAAAGGAATGGATGACCGTCAAAAATTGAAACAGGCCATCCGTCTTATTTTCCTATGGGGATTGGCTTTTGCACTGTTTTACATTTGTCTATATGCATTTACAGGGAAGTCACTTTTATATATTTTTACTAATCAGAAAGAAGTAATTGATGCAGCAATACCCTATATGGTGTGGATGGCTGTTTTTCCGGTTTTAGCCTTCCCCAGTTATTTATGGGATGGAATTTTTATTGGGTTAACCGCCAGTAGGGCGATGCGTGACAGCATGTTTATATCGTTAGCCCTTTACATTGCGGCATATTATTTGCTTGAACCTGCTTTTGGAAATCATGGACTTTGGGCAGCTCTTTTAGTATTTCTAATGGCAAGAGGAGTATTACAATACGGGCTCTATGAGCTTCGGGGGGGTGATTTGAATTAAATAAAGTGAATGATAACGGAGCTTTAAAAATGAGCTCTGACTTGTGCCCTGGCTACGTGAACGGTTCGATTGTGGCCGGTTTTTCTTCCGTCATATGAAATATTAAAGTCAACATTTCCAGACATCCTTCGTGTATATTGAATGTTCCATAAATAATTATTTCCCTGATTCAAACCAGAAAGTATGGAATAAGCAACAGGAGCATTAATGTCACCTTCATATTGAATATTGACAAGACTCATTGAAAATCTTAAATCACTGGTTACGGCTTCCCTATATGTCATTTCGAGGGTAAGTGCATTCTGTTTGGCATGCTCCCTATCATTAATTTTTTGTCTTCGTTCTTCATAGCTGTATTTTCCTGTGATTCTCCATGAATTACCCGGGCGGTATACAATGGAAGGAGAAAGAGCCCAGAAATCCAGGTTCAGATCCCTGCTGTCGATAAATTCTGAATCGTAATATTGGTTACCTTTTTCTATTTGGGTAATGAGGTCTATATGCTTTTTAGGGTTAATTCTGGATCTGATATATATTCTTTCATCTCTACGGTCTTCATATCCTGTAATTTGTACAAACCTGTGATTGCTTTTGCGGTGTCCGGTTTGAATGTCAAATAGTGGATTTCCTCTGTTTATAAAAAGAGTATTGTTGATTAAACCCTGGTATGCTACCAGGTTGGAATCAAGATAATTGAAATTAAGCAATGGCCCACGCCCCGAGTCAAAACTGTTTTTCTTATCTAATTTTAACACACTGTTTAATGATAACTTTCTAATCACCCTCTTTAAAAAGGTTGAACGGTCTCGTATCCATCGTTCGGGCATGATTCTAAGACTTTGGTTGAGGGTTTTATTTTCTGTACGTATAAATTCATTGTTGAATACATTGACACGTATAAAATCTGCTTCATCACTGAACACTGCCAGTTCATATTCATTGATCTGGTCTTTGCCATCATTGTTGAGATCACCTAAGTAGATATAATTTCCCTGACCTTTTTCCACACGTATAAACTGAAATTCTCTTTTAGCTTCCTGGCCTGATCCAAATTGAATACTGGATGAAGATTGGATAAAACCTTTCAGTACTTCAAACCCATAATCCAGGCGGCCCAAAAGAGTCGATGCACTTTCATTGGAAATCAATTCTGTATTTTTAACCATAAAATTTCTATAGCTCACATTCCATCTCAATTGGCTGGACTTGTGATTTAAATAACCCTGTACCCCTCCTTCATAAATGCTGGTTGCTTTAGCCAACCGGTATTCGTTCGGTAAATGATCCGTGCGGTGTTTTCCAAAAAGTGAGAGGTGTTTTTTCTCATTTTCAGGACTCTCCAGAAATACATAGAATTCTTCAAAGGAAAAACTGGAGGGCAAAAGTTCATCATTCTCTCTGTTAATACGTTCATTCTTTTCAGCAAAATATCGAAATCGTATTGCCCAATCGTCAAGAAACGATAAATTTTGTCTAATGTCCAGATCAGGCCTGAAAAATTGAGTGGTTTCGAGTTCACTTTGCGTGCTGAGGAGGCTGCCATTTACATCAATGCGTGTATTTTCGGAACGAAATCGACCCAATACATCATTTTTTAATCCCTGGTACTGAACTCCTCTTCTGTACGTTGACAGCTTATGACCCAATTGAATCTGATCGGCTTTTTCAATTTGAAAAGATACGAAAGCCAGATGCTCATTGCTTCTCTCCAGGAATTCAGTGTTCCAATCTCGATGAAATTCCTGATTTCTGAATGGATTTAAAAATCTGAAGTTTTCATCAATATACTCATATCCTGTTTCGATGACCGGTTTCCATTTTACTGTCTGATTTTTTGGCAATTCATAGCGATATTCAAAGCGGGCAGCCATCCCCTGATTGTCCTGATGATCTATATTCGAATAACGGTTGTCATCAAAATGACTGAGGGATAGCTCAGTGGTTAAAGTTGAATGCTCAAAAGGTCTGGCAGAAGCCGATAAACTCATCATCTGACGTTTCTCAGGAGCGACCAGTCTGATTACCGGTAGATAAGTCCCTTTTCCTTTTCCAACAAATTTATAAACCCGTCCGTTTGCACCTGCTTGATTATCTATTATGTAATCACCTTTGCCGGGCCCAACTTCCGAAAATGTGGCTGAAACTAAAGACTCTTTTTCAACAAACCCGGATGGGTTACCTGCGTACACCAATATGGTATCGTGTGCCATATTGTCCCATTCTTTTCGGTACAATATCGCATTTGCTGCTATTTGATCTGGATGCAAAGGATTGCGAATGCCAGACCGGAATAACGACAATGGATCATTGGTGGCATTGGAAAGAATAGAGATATCTGTACTGTCTAATTCGATCTGTCCGGTCGCATTTTTTGAGTCCTGTTCATTATAAAAGTCGAAACTCAGGGACAATTTATCGGATTCGTATTGGGATTGAATTGCATAAAGTGTTCGTAAATAGTTTTGATCAGTGTATTCAAACTCTGCAATGATTCTCAGTTCACGGCTGATAATTCTTTGTTGGGTAAAAGTTATTTCAGCATTATTGTAATCAATGATATAATCAAAATCCTGACCCCGGATCAATAGATTGCCATCAAGATATATTCTCTCACTCCCCTGCAATACGATTAAAAAGCGCTCACCATTATTCCCTTGTAGTTTATATGGACCCTGGTTGCCTTCTTGTACAGGGATTTGCTGCCTTGCAAATTTTCCCCTTGAAACAGCCATGTTTACTGAAGTAGCTATTACTGGCTGGTCATTATTTGCCACCTGGTGATCAACTCTTAGACCTTGAAGTTTCTTATAGTATCTGATAAAATGCGATGGTTGAGACATAAGATCGTAATCTCCAGCTATGATGCCCGTATGATCTTTTTGCACCTGAATAAATACCCTGTCAAATTCCTGCAATAACCGGGTATTTCCATCTGCCTGAATCGGTATATTATCATCTGAAATGGCTGCTGCTACCTTTATGCCATTTCCTAACTCACCATTTAATTGGAGATTCAGATTGGAATTTAATAATAGATTTTGGCTGTTACCTACAGAAAATCCTCTGGATATGGAACCCTGATATTGCATATTTCCCCTTTCTATCAATGAATGTGAATTAGGTTTTTTATATGGTGAGTAATCATATCCTATGTATACAGCCGTCTCTTTTTGTGTGAGTTGTGAAGAATCGAGAAAGAATTGAGGAGTCTTAAGATGCATTTCTAATTTTCTGTATTTAATTTCTATGGGTTGCCCTTTCATTTCCTCGATCCTATCACAGTGGAAATACAGTATATTTTCTTGTATTGAGTAAGGAATGAAAGGTGTGATGCAAAGACTCGAAGGATCAAAAGTGAATGCATCTAATGATATTTGGCAGGAATCAGGAAAGAAAATGATTTTCTCCCAGTTGTTATAAGACTGCGAAGTTATTAATGTAACGATCCAAATACAAAATAAACTGGTGAGATAAAGTCTTTTCAATAAGTACAGGTTTATAAAAATGAAACCAATATTACCACTGAAACGCGCAACTTGTATTCATTGTCTTAGTCTCTGTCCTCTAATTTGCGATATTGAATATAAGTCATTTACAGATATAATGTACAGATTTTTCTATTGAGTATAGTAAATTGCATATTTCATTTAAGTTTGGTTAGTTTTTTTTAACAATGGCAATAATTACTTGTGGACATCAGGAAAACATTAGCACTTTTATTTTCACATCCCCTGTGGGGAGGACATATGTCTCCCGGCCCCACATCAGGAAGCATTTGGCTTTAAATATACCTTTTATGGATAGAATGTGCCATTTTGTGCAATGAATGAAATTTATAAACCGAAAGTGAAATTCATTAAGATATTATAACTTTTGCAATGATTTTTACCATTTGTTTTCATGCAATAGATAAATGTGATCAATGTAATGTTTACATAATCCTTTGTTTTTTATTTCATTGAAGCTGTAAGAGCACTAGCTCTTTTTTAATGAAAACAGGGTATTTTTTCGTACTGATTATACATTATACAAAATTATTATATATATTTGTTTTATATTGCAATTGCTACAATTTATAGTAATTTATATACGTAATTTTTCCCAATTTGGATTGAATTTTGATCATACTGAAATGTATATTCAGATGTGTGTAAATGACTCAATGCGAAACATTTAAGCTATTGGAAATCCGTTGCAACAACAAAAAAATAAAATAATGGCTTGAATACTTAAATCGTAAAGTCAATTTTATATCTTTGACGGTCGTAGGAAAGTTTTCTAGACGCCCATGAATGTAATCCTGTAAAACTATGCGAGAAAAAATATCTTTTTTATTCTTGTTGCTTGCGCTTACAATAACTCATTTTTTGGGTGCTCAGGAATACAGGTCTATAGACGGATTCAATAATAATTTACTACAACCGGAGTGGGGTACCAGTAATAGTATGATGGCATATTGGAGTAAGCCGGATTATGCTGATGGCATAGGTCAGGCCAAATTGGATATGACATTTAATAAACCCAACCCAAGAGAAATCAGTAACAGGATATTTGCTCAGAGATCCCAAAACATTCCCGATGCTATCGGATGGAGTGATTATGTATGGGTTTTTGCACAATTTCTTTATAATGATTTGATTCAGGTGGAATATAATCCGGTAGAAATATTGGAAAATATCGTTGTCCCTAACAATGATGCATATTTTCCTCCGGGATCGGTTATAACCATGAAAAGAGCCCGCGCGGCTTCCGGTACCGGTACTTCAGTTTCTAATCCAAGACGGCATTTAAACAAGACAACCTCATTTTTGGATGGTTCTGCAATTTATGGTTATGATGAAGAAAGAGCCCAGTGGTTAAGGGGAGAACGTGGAAAACTCAGAGTTTCGGAAGGGAATTTTCTTCCATGGAATACTACAACCGGAGAATTTAATAGCCCATTGGATCCTTCCGCTCCTTACATGGCTGATGCTACCAGCAGTCTTCGAAAAATGTTTGTAACCGGGGATGAAAGAGCCAATGAAACACCTTTATTGCTTTCATTACACACCATTTTTGTCAGAGAGCATAACCGGCTGGCAGAGCAATTTGCAGAATCGCATCCGGAATGGAGTGATGAGAGAATATATCAGGAGTCAAGAAAATGGGTCATAGCCTTCCTGCAATCTATTGTGTATAATGAATGGCTACCAACCATCGGGATAAAACTGCCTCAATACAGAGGATATCACATAGATAAAAATCCCTCTGTTTCTAATGAATTTTCAATTACAGCTTTTAAGTTGGGCTATTCCCTGACCAATTCAAAAATTTTGAGATTAGACGATAATGGGCAAGAGTTACCTCAGGGTCATGTAAGCTATAGGAATGCCTATTTTAATCCATACCTTATTACTTTAGGTAATGGAGTGGAACCCTATTTAAAAGGTATGGGTGTACAGCTCCAACAGAAGATGGATAATAAGATGGTGGATGAGCTCAGAAATATGGACCTGAGGGAGATTTCAGGCACATTGGTTGATCTGGCCGCCAAAACCATCAATAAAGGCAGGGACCGGGGACTTCCCGATTTTAATACAATCCGCAGGGATATGGGATTACCGGCATATCGTACTTTCATTGAATTAACCGGGTCAGCAGATGAAGCTAAAACATTGCAGGAAGTGTACGGTTCATTGGAATATTTAGATCCCTGGGTGGGAATGCTTTCAGAGAAAAGAGACAGAAATGTTATGATCGGCCAAACCATGTCTATCATGATTGAAAGGCAATTTACCGACCTTAGAGACAGCGACAGGTTTTATTTTGAGAATGACCCAGCTTTTTCTTCCAGAGATTTGAATGAAATCAGAAATACAAAACTCCAACAAATAATTCTCAGGAATACAGAACTTACATATCTTCAAAAAAATGTATTTATCTCATCAGATGCGGATGATTTCCTTACAGGCCCTTCGTTAGAAAAAGTAGAGCTCAATGCTGCTATATATCCTAATCCCACAGAGGGGAATGCATTTATTAAAGTATATACCGAAAATGACAAATGGGTTCAGATTATCATTTCAAATTCCATTGGTCAACAATTGAGTTCACGCCATGTACAATTATTCAATGGGGATAATATTATCGATTTGAACATGCTGGGTAGAACCTTTCCTCAGGGTATGTACCATGTCATGTTACGACATGGAAATGAATCGAATGTTCTCAAAGTTGTGAAAAAATAGTAAACAGTTGACAGAGTAGGCAGTCAATAGAGAATGTTTAGGTGTTGAGTCGTATTTGGCATTTTACACAGTGGGCAGCATATAGTTGACAGATATTGAAAAACCTGGATATTCTTTCACATTCAACTTCTCCGGTCTTGGGGATCATTGGTCACATTACCTACCGGTTTCACCGGCGGTTACTCATATTGAACTCCCCCGGAGTTCTGCATGTGAGATTAACCTCATTTATCACCTTTACCGTTGATTTCTTGTTTTTATCTCCAAAAAAGTTACCCTCCCACCATTATTCCATTATTACCATCATAAACATTTTTATTAAACCTATCTATGTCTCCTCTCTTCCGGGAAAGCCTATCAAACCATCAAATAATCTTACCATCATAATTTTTTTCCCGCAGATCAAGCGCAGATTACGCAGTTTTCTACGTAAAAGAAACCATCAAACCATTTTATCTTCAGTACAACGTCTTGCTTTAACGCTATAAATTGGTATTAAAAAATCAAAAAATACCTCATTTATTTATTTTATATATTTTCAATATTGCTATGCGTTTTCAATAATTGGCATTTATTTTGCACAGTATGAAAGAAATCAAGTATACCGTTTTTCCGGTCTGCTTATTGAATCACTTCATACTAAACAAGAAAGTACATGTCATCAATAAAGACTGTAATTCTGGACAAGCATTTATTATTTGCTGAAGCGCTTGCTGAATTACTCAAGGGACAGGCTCAATTAGATTTATCCATTTCCGGAATTTATAATAGTGCATCAAAGTTTAAACTGGGATTGCGAAATGGTAAGGTTGATTTATTGATCATGGAATTGGCATTATCTGATGGAGATGGGCTTCAATTGATCCCGGAAATCCGGAAAACTTTCGATGATTTGAAAATTTTGGTGGTTTCATCCTATACGGATTCCCGATTTGTCAAAAAAGCATTACAGTCAGGAGCGGATGGATATATGGCCAAATCGAATTCTTTGTCAGAGTTAATTACTGCTTTGGAAAGTATCATTGCCGATAGAACTTACATTGGAAATGGTTTGCACATTACGCCTCCTTCTGGTAGTTTACAGAGAAATGAAGGATCAATTGATATAGTTAATGGAACCTATAAAGATAAATTTCTGATCAGAAAGCGTCTTACTAAGCGCGAGCAGGAAATTCTTCATTTAATAATACAGGCAAAGAACAATAAGGAGATTGCATCAGAACTGTACATCAGTGATCAGACTGTGGGTGTACACAGGAAAAATATCATGAGAAAATTAGGGGTTAAAAACACCATTAATCTGATCAAGTTTGCCATTGAACATGAATTGGTATGATTATTGTCTATAATATGAAATAAGGACGATTCAGGCCGTTTTCCCAACACTGCGGCACGTTTTCTTTTCTTGCTTATCATTTCATCTCCGGTTATCTGAATGAACAATTTGGATAGAATTTAATGATTTACTAAAAACCGATATGATCGCATGAAACTGGAGAAATTTACAACGAGTTTTGGTAAGTGTTGTGCTAAACTAGCTATGACATTTTTATTGCTAATGACAGGAATCAGTGTTCATTTAAATGCACAGGTGGCTTCCTGTCCGCTTTCCTGCATAGGTAAAGTCAATGTATCATTGGATGAGGATTGTGAGGTGTTAATTACTCCTCAAATGATTCTCAGCGATGATCTCAGTACTTTTTGTGCAACCAATTACAGGGTTTTGCTTCTTGACAAAAACGACAAACCCCTTCCGGGTGCACAAGAGGATGGGACTTTCCTTGTGGATTCTGAAATTTATTTTGCCTACAAAGGGATGAATATCAAAGTCAAAGTGGAACTGGTAGGCTCCAACAACTCCTGCTGGGGCTATATTATGGTGGAGGACAAAATGCCACCGGTTATAGAATGCCCTGAGGTGCCAGATACGGTTGACTGTGATTTTATGGGTGTGTTTCTACCCCCACCGGCTTTTGATAATTGCGATGGCCCTATCGTTCCTCATGTATTATCTGATGTCTTTGAAGATCTGCCTTGCAGCAATGAGTTTTCTGCGAGAAGAACTATACGATATCAGGCTAAAGATATCTGGGGCAATAAATCTGAAATTTGTGAAAGGGTTATATTATTCCGTCGAATTGATGCCCATGATATTATATTCCCCAGAAATTACGACGGTCTGACAGATACCACGGAATTGCTTACATGCAACGGGGCATTTGATAATCCTTTGTTAATGGAAGAAGGTTGGGACAAAAATGGAAATTACTATCCCGATCCGGAAGAAACCGGAGTTCCTTTGACACCCGGTGGAAAACCTTTATATCCAAAAAATGAAACATTCTGTGAAATTAATGTCATATACAAAGACCATGTGCTGGATATTTGTCTAGGCAGCTTCAAAGTGCTGAGAACATGGTTGGTGCTCGATTGGTGTACCGGAAAGGTCAAGGAACACATCCAAATCATAAAAGTATTGGATGAAGATCCACCCATTGTGTCAGCGCCTCAGTCAGTATATACCCTATATGCTGACCCTTGGACTTGTACTGCTGACTTTAAAGTACCTGATCCCATCGTGATCTTTGAATGTACCGATTCCATTACTTATACAGTCAAGTATAAAGTGGGGAATGCTATAGGTACCCTTCCCGGAGAGAATGCTGATGAGAAATTTACTACAGAGAATGTAGTCGTTCAGAAAGATTCCAAGGGTAATTTTCTTTGCTATGTCATTAAGGATCTTCCTCTCGGACGAACATGGGTAGTATATACCATAAAAGATCCTTGCGGAAATACCACTGAACTGGCTATTGAAGTGGATGTATATGATAAAACACCTCCCACTCCGGTATGTATTGAAAAAACAGTGGTAGCATTAAATTCCACTGGCAAAGCCAAAGTATTTGCCCATACATTTGATAACGGAAGTCATGATAAATGTACGGATGTAGGTGGATTTATGGTCAGAAGGAAAGATGCAGGATGTTCCTCTGCGAATAATGAATTCAGAGAATATGTAGAATTTTGCTGTGAAGATGTCGGTAAGACCATCCGAGTGGAAATGTTGGTTTATGATGATGCCAACTTAAGCGGTATTTTTGGAGACGTAATTTCCGTAAGAAGAGTAGAGGGTCTTCCTGAATCGGATACCTTGATAGCTGACAATTACAGCACATGTTGGGTAGACATTTTTGTGCAAAATAAAACGATCCCTAAGATCACATGCCCTCCAGATATTGAAGTACATTGTACTACTGACTTAGATGATCTTGAGCTGCTAGGTGAAGCTATCGGTTTGGGTATTTGTGGTCCTATTGAAGCAACTTATGTAGATGTTGGACAACTCGATGAATGTTTTCATGGAACCATCACCAGAATCTGGACAGTTGTGGACGGTGAACTGACAAATAGCTGCGTTCAGCTCATTAAAGTAGTCAGAGATTCATTGAAGAAGTCAGATATCATATGGCCTGTTGATGTGACCAGAAACGAATGCGGCACTAATGATCTGCTCCCAGAAAACTTACCAACAAATGCAGCCTATCCCCGTTTTCCTCATTTGGATTGTGGGTTAGTGGGTATAAGTTATGAAGACCAGGTATTCACAGTAGTGGATGATGTATGTTTTAAAATCATCAGAACATGGACAGTAATAGACTGGTGTTTATATGATAAATCCCAGAGGACAAAAGGTAAATACACCCATGCCCAGATTATCAAAGTAAATGATATTGAAGCTCCGTTAATTGCCAACACCTCAAATGTCACAGTATGTACCTACAGAAATACATGTGATGGCTATATTGAATTATTCAATACTGCTGAAGATTGTACACCTCTCAAGGATCAGAAGTGGTCTTATATCATTGATCCTTTCAATGATGGGGAAGGTCCTTTTATTACTGGGAATACCAATAATGCATCAGGAGTGTATCCGGTTGGAACCCATAGAATCACCTGGAAGGTCTACGACCGATGTGGAAATGAAAGTACCGCTACCTATTTGTTTACTATTGATGATTGCAAGCATCCCACACCTTATTGTATTTCTGAATTGACAACAGTGATTATGCCTTCTACAGGAAGTGTAGAGATCTGGGCAATAGATTTTGATCGTGAATCATTTGATAATTGTACAGAACATCTTGTATTTACATTTAACAATATGTTCCCGGTTGCATCACTCATTGGACAAGAGCATTTCTTTAAAGGAAACGGAGTGGTGGCAACGGAGGCAGAATATCAGGCGGGTATTGCTCAAAAGTGGAAACCTGCTGCCTATTCCAGTGCCATATTACTTACCTGTACCCATGTAGGACCTTTAGGCTTGCAAATGTGGGTGAGAGATGAAGCAGGAAATGCTGATTTCTGTAATGTCATTCTTAATGTACAAGCCAATGAAGGTTGTGATGGTGAAGCGTCAGCCAGGGTATCGGGACAGTTACGAAGCTGGAATGGACAAGCAATAGAACAAGCCATGGTGTCGCTGGAATCCATCAATACCGGAAGAATGTCTTACTATGAAACGAAAAAAGATGGGGCCTTCCTGTTCAATGAAATGCCATCTAAGCAGGATTATGAGATCAGAGCTGAAAAGAATAATGACGTTGTTAATGGTGTATCCACTCTGGATATTGTGATGATACAGCGACATATTCTTGGTATACAGCCTTTCAATGATCCATATAAGGTTATTGCAGCGGATGTAAACAATAGCCAATCCGTGACATCAACAGATATTGCTCAATTGAGAAAAGTGATATTAGGAATCTATAAGGAGTTTCCAGAAAGTCAATCCTGGAAATTTATAGATGCTATGCAGGTATTCTATGACGTGGACAGACCGTGGGATTATGCAGAATATATCATCGTGAATGAAGTAGAAGGTCATCTTGCCAATAATAACTTTACAGGAATCAAAATCGGTGATGTGAGCGGGGATGCTGTAACCCAATTAGACAACAGGAGCATTCAGACCCGTTCATTGGCCAGAGTATCCTTCAAAACGCTGGAACAACATTATAGATCCGGCGACTATGTAGTCATTCCGTTTACTGTGGAATCTATTTCAGAAATGATCGGTTTTCAGATGACTTTGGGCTTTGATAGTAAGGAATTGGTGTATGAAGGTATTGAAAGCAAGTCCATGACAATTACTGATGACTTTCTGGGATTAACCCAGGTAAATGAGGGATTGATATCCATGAGTTGGAATGATGTGAGGGCATTTACCATTGAACCCGGAGAAATATTGTTTACCATTTCTTTCAAAGCAGCGTCTTCTGGAAAATTAAGCAGGCATCTGAATATCAATTCAAACATAACACAGGCAGAAGCTTATAGTGCTAATCTGGATATATTTGATGTGAATCTGATATTTGATGGAGAAACCGATGCCATGGCAGAATTGCGCCAGAACAGGCCCAATCCATTCAAAGACCAGACGGTAATCAGTTTTGTGTTACCTGAAGAAAGCCAGGCATCATTAACTATATTTGATGTTACCGGCCGAATGGTGTATCGATTGAACAGCCGTTTCAATGCAGGGTTGAATCATGTAGAAATCCGATCGGATGATATCCCTGTGGAAGGAGTTCTTTATTACCAATTGGAATCCAATGGTTTTAAGGAAACTCGCAGGATGATCAAGATCAATAAATAATATCCCAAGCCCTTTTTTGAACATATGAAGGCCCTTGCATCACTCCGATGCAGGGCCTTTTTGTTTTCACCCCCCCCTTCAAATGTCAAATTACTACTTTAGACTTAACCCATAAAATACTCAATATTTTCTATCGACTGTCCACTGCCTACCCTACTCAGGTTATTTTTTACCACAAAGCCCACAAAGAGCATAGCACAAAGAACACAAAGATCATCTCAACACTAAACGACTTAACACTTCACGAATGAACGCCTCAACATTCTCTAATGACTGCTCACTGGGTACTGCTCGCTACCTATAATCTATTTCACCGATTTCCTTCAGAAGAAAAAATTCAGAGATTACAAAAAAATAGATTACCTTCGAATTCCTTTCCCGTTGATTATTGAATCTTTTTTACAATTGGCTCGTTATTTGCATCCTATTTTTTTAAAGGTTGCGTTTTTATCAGGATTGTATATTTTAAAAGGAATCCTTAATATTGAAATTATTATTCTTACTTTTAACCTTTAATATACAGTTGATCTGGAAAATGCACACTTAAAATTTATTGAATGAATAGAATTTTAAGAAACCGGTTCAGTGTAGATGTTGAAATCAGAAAAACTCAAAAGGTTACTGAATTCATTTTGCTTTTATCGCTGGATAAATCGTTAAAAAATACCGCCCATTTTCGAAGTTTAAAAATGTTCACATGAAAAATTACCTGTTCGGATTTAAATTTTTATTGGCCATTTTTTTATTCCAAAGTCATGCAAATGCACAATTCAGACTGAATTTATCGCAGGCTACGGTTGCGCCTAATGGCACTGCACAAATTGATGTAACCGTTTCGGGATTTAATAATGTTGTAATTAAACAATATTCCATCAATTGGAATCCGAATATTGCCCGTTTTAATTCTGTAACCAATTTGTCAACCATACTGCCTGACTTTAGTATAGCCGGCAATTTTGCTCTCCCCGGAACCGGGGCTGAATCATTGCCTGATGGTCAGATCGCTGTGTCCTGGAATGAATCGGGAACCAACCCGGTAACCATTCCCGATGGCACCCGTTTGTTTACCATCGTTTTGAATGCGGTAGGAGCCAATTGTTCTGAAACACTGGTATCCATAACTGATACACCAACCCGTACAGAAGTTTATGATCAGAACCTCCAAAGAGTGAATGTCGTTTCTACACCTGGGAGAGTAATCATCGATAACGGGCAGTGCAACGGCGGCGGTGGAGAGCCGGGAACAATTGGCGTAGTAGCCCCTAATATCACAGTAGCACCAGGTGCACAGTTTTGCATTCCCGTTTCTGTAAGAAATTTTTCCGATGTACAAAGTACACAGTTTGGCATTGTATGGAATCCTACTCTTATTTCATTTCGGGAGTTTCATAATTTTGGACAATTGCCTGCCCCTGCTTTCAATACAGAAAGAACTTCCAACGGTGAATTTCGATTTCTATGGTTTGATAACACCGGAGAAAATCCAGTTAACTTACCCAATGGTACAGAAATCTTTGAATTGTGTTTTGAGGTATTAGGTAGTGCAGGGACATCCAGTAATTTTGACTTTGTAAGTATCGGTGATTTTATAATCACTTTTACCGATTCCAATGATGAAGATATCCCATTTCAAAACTCCAATGGAAGGGTCAACATTTCTGCTGACGGACAACCCACTGATTTTACTTTGGAAATAGACCGGGTAACTGCCTCCGAAGGTACAGAAACCTGTCTCAATGTAATTGCCAGAAATTTTAATGATATATCCAGTATGCAGTACACTATGCAATGGAGTCCTTCAGTGATTAATTTTACCCGGGTTACTGATTTCAACCTTCAGGGGCTGAATATGGCCAGCTTTAATCCTATTGAGAATAACCGGCTCAGACTGACCTGGAATTCCTTTGATGGTTCAGGAGTCAATCTACCCAATGGTACCAGTATATATAAAGTGTGTTTTGATGTGATCGGGGATTGTAATACACAACCTGCTTCCAGCATCAATTTCATCAACGACGGTAATATTCAAATAGAAATAGTCAGGGGAGACACACAACAACCGATTACGGAGCTTAATCTGGTTTCCGGAAGGGTTGAAGTAGCTCCTTGCGGGATCAATTATCAATTGGTATCCATTACCTCGCCCGAATGCGCAGAGGATGCCGGAGGAAGCATTATCGTATCACTCTCCGGGGGTTCCAATGATTGCGGATGTACCTGGGAAAATGACCAGGGTACTGTAATCTCATCTGGAACCCTTGGTGGAAATAATTGTAACTTGTTAGGAGTAAGAGCAGGTACATACACATTACGGGTTACATGTCCTGACCTGGGTCAGTTATTTACCCGTATGGAAACCATTACCGGACCAGCACCCATCGTTGTCAATGCACAGGTGACCAATGCCGGATGTGCCTCCACTGGAAGAATTAATCTTAATGTGACAGGGGGTATAGGAACATTGAGTTATTCCTGGAATCCCGATCAGGGCAATATCCCTAATCCGGATGGATTGGAACCCGGTACTTATGCAGTAACGGTTACGGACGGAAATGGGTGTACGGGCAGCAACAGCTTTGAAGTGTCAGAGCAAATTGGTGAACTTACAATTAGTAATGCCAATGTATCCAACGTCAGTTGTGCCGGAGAAGAGGATGGTTCTATTGTGTTGACAATCATTAATGGTTGCCCTGATATGGAGGGCGATTATAGTATTTCGTGGGCCGATGCAGCGGGAAATCCCGTAAGTGGTGGCTCCTCGCTTACCGGACTTTCCGGAGGAACTTTTAGTGTTACCATAACGGATTTCGGAGATCCAGTACAGGAAATTACTGCAAGTTATACTATTACAGAAGCCGAGGCATTGACCATTTCAGTGGTATCCGTTTCCCCGGCTACCGAAGGTATGGGAGCAATAGAGATCAGTGTAGCCGGGGGTATATCTCCTTATACTTATACATGGAGCCCCAATGTGGGCACAACTCCGGTATTGATGGGATTAAGTGATGGTACATATTCAGTGACTGTCACAGATGCAGCTGGATGTACTCAGTTTGAAGACATCGATGTGCCGCCGGGAGGCGTGGTTTTTAATAATGTCAGAGGAATTGCCAGTCCATGCGCCGGTGAGTGTACGGGAAGGATAGCAGGAAACATCATCAATGCAGCATTTCCGGTAACAGCCACTATCACAGGACCTACCCCAAGAACCATTACCATCAGTCAAACCGGTGAGTTTTCTATAGTCGATCTCTGCCCGGGCACCTATACACTCAGGTTTGAAGATGCAAATAATATGGACTCAGAAGTACCCAACCTGGTGGTAGATCAACCCCAATCTCTTGTGATCGTCGCCGGGAATGACCAAATTACCTGCGTTGATTTGGGTGGGGATGGAGCCATCAATCCCATTGTTGCAGGTGGAGTTTCACCTTACAATTTTATGTGGAGTACCGGTGCTACTTCACCCACCATTTCCAATCTGAATCCCGGTTCATATTCGCTGATTGTCGTTGATGCCAATGGTTGTGAAACCCTGGCTATGAATATCAGGGTGAGAAATTGCAGCGAACTGGCAGGAAATTGCTATGAGTCATTGAGAGTAATCACACCCAATAATGATGGTTCCAATGATGCATTTGTTATCTTATGTGCGGAAGATTTTCCATCCCGCTTGATGGTTTATGACCGATCCGGAGTGACTGTATTTTCTACCAACAATTATCAGAATAACTGGGCAGGAACCAATAATCAGGGTCAACTTTTACCGGAAGGACCATATATGTGGGTTCTGGAAGTTGATTTCGGTCAAGGGCAAAGGAAGGTATATAAAGGAACAGTTACCCTATTGAGGGATTTCTAAAATTTTAAGTTTATCCACTAACAACACTTGTAATTATGCATATCTCGAAAATCCTTATAAGCAATATCATAGCGGTATGCCTGATATCAGGAGCCCTTTCCGCACAGCAGCGATATTTTGATGAAAGATCCATATACCGCCAGCATTTTATGTATCCGGTATTGGTCAATCCGGGTGCTACCGGCATCAACGATTATCAGGAACTGATTGTCAATTACAGAAGCTCCTGGGCAGGTTTTCAGGATGCTCCACGAACCATGACCCTCAACTTCAATGGACCCATAGGGAATCGTCTGGGATTTGGTGCCCAGTTGTTCAGAGATAATTTTGGAGTCATCGAAACCTCCAAAGGGATGCTGGCTGTTTCATATACTATTGAATCACCCACTAATAAAATTGGTTTTGGATTGACCACCGAATATATACAACATGTGGTCACCGGTGGAGCGATTGGAGGACCGATTATTGATCCTAATGATGCATTGCTGCTGCAACGATTAGATGGCAATCGGTTTTTTGATGCTTCTTTTGGTATTTATGGTGTATACGATAACGCATTAAAATATGGAGTGGCGCTACCTTCCCTGATCAGCGCTAAACTGAATACCGAAGATGGCGGAGCCGGAATGAAGGACCTTGGTTATATTGTTCATCTGGGTTATGAAACCAAAATGGCCGACGGAGAGATTACCGTCGAACCTTCCGTTTTCATTAAAAGCCTCAATAATATTCCAACCCATGCAGATTTTAATTTGCGCATGTCATTTCTGGAAGAACGCTTTACAGGGGCCGTAGGTTATACGCTCGGCGCTGCCCAGGGTCTCGGCTTCCTCATCGGAGCGCGTGTCGATCACTTCCATCTCAATTACTCCTACAATATCAGCACACGGCAGTTTCAGGACTTCAACAACGGAGGGCATGAAATCACTCTGTCATATACTTTTAATAAGAAATACGTTAGGTAGTAAGGGCATGATTTGTCATAATAGAATTGTTTTGGAATGATGAGTAAAGTGTTGTTAAGTCGTGGAGTTGTTAAGTCGTGGAGTTAGACTTCCCCTAAGGGGACTGCACGTAATACATCTAAAGATAAGTTTCATTTTCATATTTTAGCGTATTCTAGTTTTATGGAAATATTAAGTTAATTCATTGTATCCTATGATTTAAATTTCATTTCTGAAACTGAATTACTGAATCTTCGATTGGATTTGGAAAAGATTGTTAACAAATTAAACGCATTAAGAAAAACTCTTAATTAAATTATAAATCTTTGGGCTCTTGTGTATATCATTAATATGCCGACTGCCTACAATGCTATATGCTACTTGACACAAATATACCAACATTTTCTGCTCACTGCCAACGAGCGACTACTGTATTATTAAAAAGCCCATCCCTATTGAAAGCTCTACCTGATATTTTATCTTTGACCGTTATGATCTTAAGTCAACGACTCAACACCTTGGCAACTCCACGACTCAACAAAAAATCAACTATACATTAAAATAAAATATAATATTAAAAATACCATATATGAGTTATAAAATAGGTCGATCTAAAATGTATCTTTGTGTATGATGTGTGCATCAGAATGCTGTATTAAAGAATAGAGTCTCATTTCTGATTGTACATCTAAGAAAACTACACACAGGATTTTACTTGATTTGATAACCAAAACTATTTAAGACGAACACAATCACTTCCGGTAATTTCCCTTCTTTGTTACAATAATTTATTTCGATTAGGGTCCCAGGACTAAATGGAGAGGTACGCCTTAGGGTGTGGCTGTCTCATTGGTCATTGCCTTTGGCTATTTTATTATTAACCAGAAATAAATTTTTTTTAACCAAAACTCAATCTCATGAAAATTTATGATTACAAAAAAACTGGACCATTTTTATGGTCATTGGTTGTATGTATCAGTTTCGTGGTAGGATCCTTTAGTTTGTCTGCCCAACAGGTAGCCTGTATAAATCAGGTGAATGTTGAGGCCAGACTTGATCAGGATTGTACTGTCGAAGTTACTGCTACGACCATGGTTTCTTCAGGCACCGTTAGTGCCTACACCTTTGAGAAAGGGGTAGTGAAGACGGTAGACGGAGTAGAGCAAGATCCAAAGCAAAAGGTGACCTTAATCTTTGAAGACGCTGATGATACTTTCGAATTGATGTTCTACACTTGTGGCTTATACAAGGTAGTCGTCAATGAAGGAACATCTGGGTCTTGCTGGGGCTACCTAAATGTTGAAGACAAGCAGGGTCCTGTACTGGACAATCCATGCCCTGTAGGAAATACCAGCGATTCTGCGAATGAAGACCCTTGTATCGCCAACTGTTATACCATTAATGCTTACCTGCAAAGTGTATTGGCAGATATTCTGGATAACGTTGACGATTGCAGTGAGTTTCCTAATGGGGATAAAGCCCGGATCTCAGGCACTCCTACTATCCGCGTAAAAACTGCTCCTCAGTGTATCGCTGATACCGCCTGGTACATTTACACTTTTGTAGATGTTAAAGGAAACAAAACAGTGGATACGTTGGAGATATTACTACGTAAGACTTTTGAAATGGGTGAGGAATTTTTCTTCCCTGAGGCCTATGAGGGAGACTGTAAAGATTTCAACAAAACTATAGGAACTGTTCCTCCAAGCAAATCAGGATATCCTTTCTTTGTAATTCCTGGGGAACCTGATGATACTGTATATGTCAATAATTTCGACCCGATCACTGGTGTTGCTAAGATATGTGACAACCTGGTGAAGTATCACGATCATGTGATTCCTGCGCATGGCGCCAACTGTCACAGCTATAAGATCGTCAGAGAGTGGAAATTGATTTATTGGTGTGGAGGTTCATATGTAGAAACTGAAACTCAGGTGATTTCCGCTAAGGATACTACTCCTCCGACTGTGGAGAGCTTCAAGTTCAAAAATGCATCGCGTTTCTATGATGCCGATCCATGGACTTGTTTAGCTACAGTCGATATTGATCTGGAAGTAGATGATGATTGCAATGCAGACAAGGGCATTAAGATCATTTCATTGACAATTGAAAACTCTGATAATACCTTAACTCATTTGATCGGAGCTCAGGTGACTCCAGGTCATGGCATTACCATCACGCAGGCTCCAAAAGGTTCTGATATAGCTGTTAAATTAGCTGGCGTGAAAATAGGATGTCACAGATTGTATGTACAGATTGAAGATTGTGCAGGCAATATCAGTGATGTTTACGTATCATCTTGGTTTACTGTAAGAGATCATACTCCTCCCGTAGCTATTGCCAAGCACGCAACAGTAGCTGCATTGGTAAAAGTACCTCATGAGGATGAATTGGTAGCTAAAGTATTTGCACATAGCATTGACAATGGCTCTTACGACCACTGCTATCCGGTATTATTGGAAGTAAGACGTAAGGATTGGGCTACCACTGACTGTAAGAAAGATCCTAATGGTATGATTCTGCCTAAATCTTCCAGAACCGGTATATGGGCGGATCATGTTGCTTTCTGTTGTGAAGATGTAGGAAAAGAAATCGAAGTAGAACTGAGAGTTACTGAGATCAGAGATGGTCATTATCACCATAGTTGTAATGTAGGCGATGCTTTATCCAGTATCACATGGGGTAAAGTGAAAATTGAAGACAATACGCCTCCTCAGTTATTTATCGATGATATCGTTGCTTACTGTCATGAAGACTATAAAGGATTAGATGTTGAAGACTGGAGAGAGAGAGGTGATGTTCACGCCAAAGCCGGATGTGAAGTAGAAGCTGTACCTGGCACCATTTACTGGTTTGGAACAGGCCCTGTAGCATTGGAAACTGCTGCAAGAGCACAATTTAAGAGCCAGCATGGATTTGACCCAGGTAAGTTTAACTATGAGTGTAACTATGGTTTTGCATATCTACAGTGGACAGCTGAGACCACTAAGAATCAGAAAGTAACCAAATTCCAGTACCTGGAAGTGCGTTATGTGGATAAATTCTCTTGTGTAAGTGTTGACTGGCCACAAGAATTGGTGCATGTATATCTGCCGGGTGATGAAGACGATTGTGGAATTAATGTAGAAGAATTGACCTGGTTAGAAGGTCCATGTGAAATCATCGGATGGAATGTGGAAACCACTGAGTTCAAACTGCAGGGTAATAGTGATGATGCATGCAGAAAATTGATCAATCAATATACAGTGATCAACTGGTGTGTATTTAACTGGTATATTACTGCAGTTGGCTTTGGGCCAGAGGAAAAATCTGTTAAAACTCATGCCTTCTTATACCTATGGTATTTAGAAAAAGGTGGATTCCAAGCATATTATTACTTAAGTTATAGAGAAAATTGTAATGGTATTTACAATTATCCTTCAGGTGCCACTCAAGCTCAAAAAGTGGCATATTGGAAAGAGTATGATTATTATTATCCAAATTATTTTGGAGTGTACTCTTACGCTCAGGTTGTCAAAGTATTTGATACCCAAGGTCCAGATGTAGAGCCTCAGGATGATGGCAGAGAGTATACAACAGTAAACTGTGCTGCAAGACCTGATGTATCTGTTATCGCAGATGATGGAGTTTGTGGATCTTCTGTATTGAGATATGAATTGGTATGGTGGGATACTGAATTGAGCAGGCCTATCAGCACAGTACATATCGTAAGTGGAGCCAACCCACGTAACTCTGATGCAGGATCTGTAGCTATGACCATTGACAGACTGCCTGGCGCAGCTGCCGGATCAGGATTACCTGCCGGATGCTATGACCTTGCTTGGAAAGTGTCTGACGGTTGTGGTAATATAACCAATGCGCCATTCGAAATCTGTGTGGTTGATATTAAAGCACCTACACCTTATTGTGTAAGTTTGTCTACCGCTTTGATGGTCGACGGTTCAGTGGAACTGTGGGCAGCAGACTTTGATCTGGGCAGCTTTGACGAGTGTCCTGTGGATGGTCCTTTGTATTTCACATTCCGTTTGGATGGAGAGAATAATCCTCCTCATTTGGCTGACGTAGCTTGGATCCATTGGTATGAAGCAGGTGGAGACGGAACTGATAATTTAGTAGCCACCTTCAGAACAGGATCAGGTTTGCCAAACACACCTGGTGAAAGGGTTGCCGCTTACAACCGATACCTGGCGGGTGAGATATTCATGTGGTTGCCTAATGGCAGAACACTTTCTGTCACCAAGAACCCTGAAGGTAACGTCTTGAGTTTATCTCAAGGTGGTAGTTATGATGGTACCGGTGGTACGGCAGGTGTAGTATTCACTTGTGTAAATCCGGAAGCATTGTATGCAGGAGATGTTCCTGGTCGTGTAAATGTACAAATGGCCGTTTGGGATGGATTCCTTAATGTTGACTGGTGTAATGTTACATTAGACATTGCAGACAACCAAGGTGCATGTGATGATGGTGGTGACGGTGCAAGAGCCCGAATCAGCGGTACAGTTGCTACTGAAGCTGGAAGTAAAGTTGCAGATGTAAAAGTGGATCTTAACAACCTCAGCAATCCTGAGTACAAGTTGACCTTTACTACCGGCAACGATGGTATCTATGCTTTCAACAGCAATCCAATGTACAACAACTACGACATCGCAGCTTCTAAAGTGGATGCAGCGGACAATGGTGTAAGTACACTTGACCTTGTAATGATACAGAGACATATACTTGGTATCACTCCGTTCGATAGCCCGTACAAATTGATTGCAGCGGATATCAACAGTGACAGAGCATTGTCTTCTACAGATATTATAGTATTGAGAAAAGTGATCCTTGGATTGTATAAAGAATTCCCATCCAATAGCAGCTGGAGATTCGTTGACGCTGGACAGACTTTGGATATGGAAAATGCTTTGGCAGACTTCCAGGAAGTAATTAACATCCAGGAGCTTGAGTTCAACACAGACAATCAAAACTTCGTAGCAGTGAAGATTGGTGATGTAAGCGGTGCCGCTTCAGTGAATGCACGCAGCACACAGACCAATGTACGTAGCGCGAATACCCTTGCACTTGAACTGCAGGAGAGAAATGTAAAAGCCGGTGAGCTTGTACAATTAACCTTCGGTAGCAGCAATTTCAATATGGTGTACGGTTACCAGTTCACCTTCGAGTTGAACGGTTTGGCTTACCATGCGGTTTCTGCAGGTGAAGTAGCTATGACTGAAGACAATCTGGGTCTGTTGAACGAGAGAATCATCACAGTTTCTTACTCTGATGTGAACCCAATCAACGCTTCAAACAACATGTTTACCATGACTATGAGAGCAACAAGAGACGGTTCATTGAAGAATATGATTAACATTACCAGCAGCGCATTGAACAGTGAAGCTTATGTCGGTGAGTCTTTGG
>DAOLDB010000008.1:0-86286 GCA_035327565.1 Saprospiraceae bacterium | reverse complement strand
TTTCATCCACGAGCTCTATACTGACTTCGCTGAAGTTGTTGACGAAGTTGAGAGGATTTTGAATTTCGTGTGCGATGCCGGCAGTGAGTTGGCCGAGGGAAGCGAGTTTTTCCTGTTGGATGAGTTGGTCTTTAGTTGCCTCTAATTGATTCAGGGCGATTTCAAGGCGGTCACGTTCTTCGCGGATCAGCAAGGCCTGACGCTCCGCAGCTTTCAGATCTTCAAATCGCTTGTAAGCCAGGTCGAATACACCTGCAAAGCGAACCAGCGTATCAAGGGAATCTTTTGGTGGCTCGGGCACCACTCCCGGGAGGCTGTAACCGATTTCTCCGTGGGTGGTTCTTGCAATGATGAAGGTCAGCCCACCGATGTGCTCAATATCTTCACGCGTTGGTGCATGGGGATCTACCTGTTCATACCGGCCATGTGTATTCATGTTGTCGATATAATCCCATGCCTGATCCGCATCAAGGGCTAACACAAAAATTGGATTGTTGCCTTTTTCCCATTCGGCCAGGTTGGGTATTTGATCGTGCACGAACTTGGGTATGTTGATAACCATGCCAAGACGATCACCGGCTTCCGTAGTCATCGACATTTCATAGACATCCGGCAGCCAAAGCATATGCCAGAAATAGTCTGCTTCGTGGCCCAGTGATATAAATTCACTGCGCATACTCACTACAATATCAAACAAATCCGAGGATTCTTGCATACCTGTTACCTGCGCGCGTACACGTTCTAAAGAAAGTTCTACTTGAGCTTCCCGTGCCTGCTCTTCGGCTTTTTTCAGATCGAGGAAACGTGTATAGGTAAGGTCAAAAACCTGGGCGAAGCGTTTAAATATAGCTTCTTCAGCGCAAGGCTCACGGGTGATGATGACCAGATATCCTTTGGAAAAATAGGCAGCATGTAATTTTTGCCATTCAGGGCGCTGCATACCGGCCGCTTCCATATCATCGAAAATGCTTTTGGCTATTGGAATTTCCATGAGCCAGTCGTAGTGTTCCTGTAGTTTATCGCCTTCCAGTTGAACGGTTCTGAAGTCATCCTTTTTCAGCCAACCTTCATACAGGTGGCCATGGGCATAATCATTCACATTGGGCAAAAAGAAACCACGCGAAAAGCCATCTTCCAGGCTCAGCCACCATTCGTCTTCTTCCCGATCTTTTTCACAGAGCACAAATCCGCAGGTCCAAAGGTTATGGACCAATTCATTCATTTCCTGAAACAGCACATTGGCCACATCGGCCAGTTCATCAGACTTTTGCATGCCCATAGTACGGGAACGCACTTTTTCTAAAGCCACTTCAATCTTGGCTTCTCG
Organism: Saprospiraceae bacterium; assembly: GCA_035327565.1. Taxonomy (GTDB): domain Bacteria; phylum Bacteroidota; class Bacteroidia; order Chitinophagales; family Saprospiraceae; genus JABDLO01. Next base: position 84,959 of record DAOLDB010000008.1, on the reverse strand, counting down.
TGCCTGTGCTTCAGCTTTTTGAAGGTCTAGAAAACGGGTATAGGTTTGATCAAACACCTTGGTAAAGCGCCTGAAAATATCATGAGCATCCGGAACCGGCTCATAAGTAATGAAGAGCAGGAACCCATGGGAAAATTTGCAGAGGTGGTTGATTTGAAAAGTGGGAAGGGAAAGTCCCCGGGCCTCAATTTGATCAAAGGTGGGCTTTAAGTCCGGGAAGGATTTCATATGATTGTAGTGCTCAATGAGTGCCTTTCCACCCAGTTCCTGCTCCATAAATACCTTATTGCTTACAACAAATTCTCCCATTTCATCAAAGGATGCTTCACCATACAGGCGAAGCTGAAATGGCTTTTGCAGTGTTCCCTCGCTACTCATCCATGCTGTAGCTGATTTTTTATCGGCTGCAAGTACATTGTGTCCGCAGCTCCAGGCCGGGATACCCAATGCCTGCACTTCTAAGAACAAAAGGTTGGCTACCTCCGGCAATTCCTCACTGCTCTGCATCCCCATGGTTCGGGAACGCACTTTTTCAAGTGCCGTTTCTATTTTTGCTTCACGTGCCTGCGCCTCTGCTTTTTTGATATCCAAAAAGCGGATATAGGTTTGCTTGAACTCTTTTGCAAAGCGTTCAAAAATCGCAAGTTCCTCTGCTGTATAGGGTTCTAAATCCCACCTTACCAAAGATACAGTTACCACTTCCAAAAACGCATCTACGATTATTGAACCGGGAGTGGCATTAACATAATTGACAAATTCATCTGACACAGCTGGTACATGCTTCCAATAGTGGTCGAGAAATTCATTCTTCTCTTTCTTTGTGAAGGATTTTACCTGTATGGGATTTCCGGTTCTTTCGTATGCTTCTACAGCCTCTGCTGTTTTTGTGAAATACGGAGTCTCTATATAAGGAATGAGAATTTTATCGGTTGTATTTTCTGCTTCCGGCGCATAGCTCCATAAATCCCAGTCTCTTTTTTTTGTGATGGGTCCTTCGATAAACGTGACATTATCAAACCTTACACCTACAGCATTCAGTTGTTCGCCAAACAGTTCTATGATACCGAGGAGGTCTGACTGGGTTTTCATGGCCATGGTTTTGGCCCGCACTCTTTCCAAGGCAAGCTGTATCTGCGCTTCACGTGCCTGTGCTTCTGCTTTTTGGAGGTCGAGAAAGCGGGTGTAGGTTTGTTCAAAGGCCTTGGCAAACCTGCTGAGCAATTGATGTTCAGCGCTGCTCAAGGGAGTCGCTGTAAATGCATAGATCAACCCTTGTTGAAAAGAGGCAAACTGGTAGTATTCGGACTCGTTTTCCTTGATCGTTTTCTTCAAAGAGTCAGGAGTCTTAAAAGTCTTATTCCATGCTTTATAATAGTCTTGAAGGTCAGGACCATGGAGTTCAAACCCAAAAGTTTTTTGACCTCGATGCCATTTATCAATCATTTTTGGGTAGATGGGATGCTGATCATAGTGTAGAAAAGCAGAAAGCAGTCTAGCTTTTCCATCATCATCCCGAATCGTACTCCAAACGGTGAATTCGCGCTTTTCCTCAATTGGCAAGGCGAATCCCACACGCCGAGCTTCTACACCAAGATCCTTTAGTTGCTCAAAAAGAATCGTTGAGGCTTCGGCCAGGTCTTCACTTCGATGCATCGCCATTCCGGCAGCCCGTACCCGCTCCAAAGCGGCTTCTATTTGTGCTACCCGCGCCTGCTTCTCGGCTTTTTGGAGGTCGAGAAAACGGGTGTAGGCTTGATCGAAAACATTTGCAAAGCGCTTGATGATACGAACTTCCTCCTCAGCTAAAACCTTCCCTTCAAAATCGTTGACATTAAATACAGCATTTTTGACCGCAACCATGGAAATGGTATAGGAGGTACTACCGAATATCATGCGCTTGATATCTTCAGGCAAATGCCTGAATTCAGCAGTATGTTCAATTACATATTCATAGAAAGCATCCTTTTCTTCTTTTGAATAATGACCGACAAAATAATCCAGCTGCTTTTCAAGGGCGTTGTATAAATCTTTCGGTACCGGATTATTGAAATAAGGAAGCCGGTAATTGGTGATGACCAGGCCTTCATTATTCTGTCCGCACACAAAAGCATTCAGGTCTTTTGAACCATCAATGCCAGTTGCAATACCAACTGCTGTAAAAGGAACTTGAAGGTCTTTTAATTTTTCGAAAAGCACCGAAACCACGTCGGTTAACTCATCACTTTTGTGCATGGCCAATGAGCGGGAACGCACTTTTTCCAGGGCGCCCTCTATATTGGCTTCCCGGGCCTGTGCTTCTGCTTTTTGGAGATCGAGGAAACGGGTATAGGTTTGTTCGAACACTTTGGCGAAGCGCTGCAAAACAATTGCCTGATGATCGTCAAGGGGTGAAGGCGCCCAGGACAATGCACCGTATTTCAAAAATGCCATTGAAAAAATGACAGATTCACCGCTCATCATTAACTGCTTGGAAGGTTCGGGTGCTTTTACAAAGTCTGTATGAAAAAAATAGTAATCATCATAAGTTTTTTTCTCTTCCCCGGATACCTCGACCACTGCGTATGCACTCCCACTTTTCCAATGATCGATTTGTTCCTTATGGCCTCTGTGATCAAAAAACGGTACATGGTATTTTCCAGGAAGATCAAATCCATCTTCAAATCCTTCCATCCACCAATCCATATCTCCTGTCTTTGGATCCATAATAATGATCGAGGCAACTCCCCACATGAATCCCAATTCTTTGAGTTGATCATATAATGCTTTGACCACAATTTTCAATTCCTCACCCCGTTGCATACCCATTGAACGGCTTCTCACCCGCTCTAATGCCGCTTCAATCTGTGCTTCTCTTGCTTGAGCTTCTGCTCTTACCAAATCGAGATACCGACGGTAGGTTTGTTCAAAAAGTGAACTGAACCGTTTCGTAATTTGAATTAAATCGGGTTGAAATTCATAGGGGCTGAATGCATAAAAAAAGCCGTGCTCGAATATGAAACAATGTTGGATTTCCTTTTTGGGTAATTTTTCTAAAGGAATCTGGATTTTAAAGTCAGGCGCAGTATTGAGCATATTGTAATAATTGATCAAATCTTCACCTTCCAATATATACTTGTGAAAAGGAACCTGTGCTTTCCAAGCTTCCCGGGCACTTTTTAGCAAAGGATGCCGGCTCATATCCAGGTTGCCAATATGCATGTTGACTTCCTCTCCGTCTTTTCGGGCAGTCCAGAGCTGATTGTTTTCATTGTCGTGGTTCAGGATGTCAATCCCAAAGCGGGTGCCCTCATCCACGCCCAAAGCAGTAAGTTCAGCAAACATCTTGACGACGCATTCCCCTACATCCTCACTGCTGTGCATGGCCATGGCTCTGCTCCTTACCCTTTCAAGCGCCGCTTCCACCTGTGCTTCGCGCGCCTGCGCTTTGGCTTTCTTTATATCCGAAAAACGCTGATATGCCAGCGCGAAAACCTTGTGAAACTGTTTGAATATATTGAGGGCATCATCATCAATGGTACCATATGTTGATAATCCAAGTGCGCCGTTGCCAATGGAATAAAAATAGAAAGGAAGCTCCGAACAATCATTGAGCAGCGGATCAGGAAATTGATGGTTCTCGTCGCGCCATGTTTTAAAACGGGTCAGTTCCTCACCCCTAAATATGCCTGAGAAATAAGCATCGGCCGATTCCCTGATCTTTTGTACCATCTCATACACAGTAGGATGCTTAGTATAATCAGTGTCTTCAATGATGCCTTTATCATACCCAGGAAAATATTGATAGTTCAGGTAAGAATTTTTTTGCTCATCAACAATGAGCGTTTGAATGTTTCGGATATTGGGTAGTCCAAGTTGACCGAGTTGCATTGAAATGATGCGGCATATATCCACCATATCTGCGGGTTCACGCATGCCCATGGCCACAGCCCTCACTTTTTCTAAAGCAGCTTCTACGGCCAATTCCTGGTTTTTATTTTCCAGCTCTACGGTTCTCCTCTTGATAGCATCCCGGAGCTCCAGGTTTTCTTTGGTGATCTTGTCTATGGCCAAAGTCTCACCTTCCTGAACGCGCATATCGGGAAACGATCCGTGCTGTTGGATCACTTTCCAGCCTGAATCAGTTTCATGAAGAAGTGTCGATATGCGGATTTTGGAATAAAACGTCCAGTCCGGTTCAACCAATACATAGACGTCACAATTTTCATTGATCAGGAACATGCCATTCAATGCTTTCGCAGAAATAGCCCGGTTTCTCATTTCCGCTTTTCCTACCACCTCTTCCATTTGGGCCTTATAAAATGCGATGCCTTCCGCTTTGTTATGCGCCACTTCGCTTTCAGAAGTGCCGATCATTTCAAATGCATCATCAAGGGTGGAGGAAAAAGTTTCGAGGTCTCCTTTTATGTAGCTTTCCCAGTATAAGTAATATAGCTTTAATGCTTCTGATTCTTGTTGTTTTGTTAGTTTCATCGTAAAAAAATTGGAATGTGGATACTGAAAATGGCTCCATTTTCAGGCTCGGATTTTATATCTAATTCTCCACCATGCGCCTTTATGATATCATTTGTAATACTCAGCCCAAGCCCCGTACCCTGTGTCCCTTTCTTGGTCGTAAAAAACGACTGCAGGATTTTGTCTTTGATTTCGTCGTGTATGCCGGGGCGGTTGTCTTCGATTTCGAGGGTAATGGTGTTGGCGTAGGATTGGGTGCGGATTGTTAGTTTGGGGTCATAATTCTCGCCATGCGCAGAGTGCTCAGCACTTAGCGTACGTATGGCATCTAACGCATTATTACACAAATTCAAAATTACCCTCGAAAAATCCTCAGCTATCAAAGGCACCTCTCCAACATTCTCACCCAGCTGCAGGTCAATGTCCACATTAATAGACTCTTCACATGCCCGCATTCCGTGGAAAGCCAGATTTACATATTCTTTCACGATAGGGTTCAAAGGAGTCGGCTCCATTTTGCCATCGCCGCCGCGGGAGTGCTGGAGCATCGATATGACAATGGTAGAGGCGGGACGGCCATGGTGGTTGATCGGCTCCATGTTTTGTTTGTGAGGATATTGATTCGTATGGATAGGTTTTAATATTTTGATTTTATGCTCTATTAATAAAAAAATTGTGTAGTTCAATTTTTAATGAATCAAAATCGATGGGTTTGGTATAGAACTCTTTGGCTCCCGAACTTATGGCTTTGTTCTGGCTTTCATCATCACCATAGGCAGATATCATACTCACATGGATCTGAGGAAATTCTTTTTTGACCTTTTCAAGCAACTCCAGTCCGGTCATGCCCGGCATATTGATATCTGAAAAGATGTACATCACTTCAGGGGGATTGTGACTTCTAAGAATCTCAAGCGCTTGATTCCCGGAGAAAGCAAATTCCAATTCATAAACACCTTCCCGGACTTCTCTTCGGAATTTTTGCCTGAACAAAATTTCTACATCTTTTTCATCATCTACGATCAAAAATTTCATGCATTAAATTTTTTATACCTATTTTTTCTATATCTACGATTTGAAAAAGTTCATCTAGAAATTTTTCCGTCTCTGTACTCGAATGGCTGCCACCACTCCGCATCCATACATTAATAACCCTCATTTACATCGTCACAAAACACATTTATAGGATGGTGTGACACTCTTCCTCTTTTTTCAGGATTATACCCTTTTGGAGTATATTCTTGAGTACGATATCTGGTAATTACTGTACTGTCAATATCTATTGTCATCTTTTTGACTTGAACTTGATCAAATATCTTCTTCTGCAATGCAGGAAAAATTGAGTCATTAGTTTTCTTGTCAAATCGCTGAAAAAATCTGCTGAATGTACTAGCACTCGGACTTTAATTCTTCCATTTGAAAATCTCTGGAATCACCTCGTCTGATCTCAGCATACCACTATGGGATAGTCGTTTAGCCCCTAAAACAACACTTACTAAAAATGATTCTATCACTTCTATAGGGTCTAATCCTCTATTCGATCCCGGTTGTGGTAAATCCAATTCCTGTAATTTGCTTTGAATACCATAAAGCTTATACACTCTATGAAACAGATAAATTCCGGCCCACGGTGATATCTTTCTAGTCGTAAAATCAACTGGTATATTTTGCATACTATTTTTTATATTTCATTTAGCCAAATCTACCACTATTTGCCCATATTTAGGTAGTTTTCCTGCTTTCTAATGCACGAATTGGGTTTAATTATATTAACATTTTCCGGGATGGACGGTTAAGTTATGAAAATTTTCTTTTGACAAAGCCCTTCGTATTTATCCATTTAGACGGATCTTCTTTTACCATTTGCATTAAAGCTGCAAATGCCTGTGTTGGCCAAAGACCAATCAACAGGTGAAAATGGTCAGGCATTCCATTGATCTGCAAAGCTTTGTGATCATGATTTTGAAACGCTCAGGTGATGTATTTATAATGCTCTTCTCTCAAACGGGTTTGAATTAGAGAGGCTCGAATTTGAAATGCAAAATACTGCTTGAACATGAATTTGTGTATAGATTCTTGCCGTGTTTTTAAATTATATTCTGTACCTAAAGGCACGAGGAGGGGGTGGTTATTTGAATGTTCTACCGATATAAAGTCCCTTACGGGACTGCTTTATCTTAACACCATACCAAGGAAAATTTCATCAATGGCGTATTTGAGGTAATTGGTTACTTTACCTTCCTGAATGAGTTTTTTGCGGATATTTCGGAAGAATTTTAGCATTGCAATTTTTATAAAATGATTATCGGCTTTGTGGTATAAAAGGCACTTAGAAATTTCCAGCTCCCGTTTTTCATCCGTTTAGTTTTCCAGTGTGACAAACAACTGCGATTGGATCAGCCATGTCCCTGATACTTTAGTCCATTGGGCGGAGTACTTCCCTCCCACTACTACCTCATCCGAACCTTCTACATACCCCTTCCATGTTCCCGATTCCCAAGCCAATTTGGTTTTGAGATTAACCAGTACTTCATCTGGTGTCCGGATCCAATACATTCTTGGGCCTGCTGATTCCTGGATATACTTCACCAATTCCTTTTTACCGGAAATCAAGGTTCCTGCACCTGTGGTGATCAGGACGTCTTCAGTAGAAAAGCTCGAATACAATTCCTCGTCAAAAGCCCAAAGTGCCTGATTGGAGGCTTCTCTTAGGGAAAGGATTTGGGCAATTTCGGTATCCTGACCATGCGTAATGCTGAAAATCAGAATACCAATAACCACTAATAGTTTTTCACTAATGAAATACTTGATAGACTTGCCCATCTTGTTCTATTCGATTAGTTGGTGACGATTTTTGAGAAAGTATTGAGTCATGGATATAAATATAAATATTTTTTTATCTTTAATAGATCCTGATTCTTACTGGCAGCCATGCCCCCAAGAATCAGCCACTTACCCTCCACATTTTTCCAGGTATGGGAAAACTTATAGGTCTCTTTGCGGACAACCTGATTATCCTTGTTCGTCCAGAAATAATCAGTGTCGTAAAATACCATTACCACATCTTCAATGGCATTGGAAGCCTTTTTGTGAAGGACATAGCTATATTTCATTTCAGGGTCTTTGTGCAAGTCGGTAATCCAAGTGGCGATTTTACTCTTGCCGGAGACACCATCCCCAAAACTCGGGTAGCCAATGAAGTCCTCATGCCAAAGCGTTTTGTAAGCGACGGTATCGATGTTTTGCACATATTCCCAATATAGTTCTTCCATGTGCCAGGCTTCATCCTGCAGTTCGGATTTGGTTGGGGTGATAGTTGTTTTTTCCCTTTCTGCAGAGTTTTTGTTTTGGCTGCATTGCCCTAAAGCAAAAAATCCGATTATTACCATAAATGGGATAAGTAATGATGTTGATTTTTTCATAGCGTTTATTCATTCAATCGATTGTATTTTCTTAATATATTCCTCAATAGGTCGTGGGGTAATGCATAAGATTTATTGCCATTGATGCCTTCCATGGTTTCGGCGGCGCTCATGGCATTGATGATGGCTTCTTCTACCGATTGGACGGTAGCTTCCAATAAGGGGTTAATCAAATCATTGGGTAGCATATCCACTTTTGTAAATTCTGACCGCTGAAACCCCTCGGGGTTGGCTGTAGAAAAGGCTATAAAAATATCACCCGAACCATTGGTTCCAATCCCTCCGGTCCGCCCGATTCCGATGGTAACCCGCTGAGCAATTCGTTTTAACTGGTGGGGTAACAAAGGTGCATCCGTTGCGACCACCACAATGATGGAACCATCCCCTTCCTGGCGGAAGGATTGTGGTGGCAATTTCAATTCGTTGTTCAAAGTGTCCAATAATTCCATTCCTACCGGAACTCCGGCAATGGTCAGATTGGGCTTTCTACCAAAATTGGCTTGAACTAATGCGCCCAGGGTATAGGATTCACCCTTGATTCTTACAACACGGGATGAAGTTCCTGTTCCTCCTTTGAAACCCAAACACATCATCCCTGTGCCCCCGCCTACATTACCTTCCTCAATTTTTCCGGTTGCTGCCTTGTTGATCGCATCGAGCACATGTTTTTCTTTGACATGGAAGCCATAGATGTCATTCAAAAATCCATCGTAGGTTTCTCCGACCACAGGATAGGTGTACCACCATTCCTCGCCCTTGTACCAATCTGAATCTACATACCATTTCAGAACAGCATCCCTCACTGTACCTACACTATTGGTATTGGTAATCATGATAGGTGTCTCCAAAAAGCCGGATTCAGTAACCCAGGTGGTTCCTGTCATCTCACCATTACCATTGAGACTATACCAATTAGCAAATACAGGGCTGAACTTTTGGGCTTTGCCACGAGGGAATATGGCGGTGACACCTGTTCGAACCGGTCCTTTGCCAACTGTATTTTCCCCGCTTCCATATATGATGGTGCTGTAGCCCACTTCCACCCCTTTTACATCGGTGATGGCATTGAAAGGGCCAGTGGTGCCGCAAAAGGGAACGCCCAAGTCCCTGGCACGGGGTTTTTGTCCATAGGCCGTGGTAAAACAAAGGACGAAGACAATAAGGGTAAGTTGTATTTTCATTTCAGACAGTTTTATTCTCTTAGCATTTAGTAGTAGAATTTTGTTTTCAATTCTTCCAATTTTCCCATATCAGGATTTGATACTGGAATTTTGTGAGTTTCTTGAAGTATGGAAGGATCAAATGGTTGGGTGGTGCTTTCATAATCCGCATGAAACTTACTGCCCCAATAGGAAAAGGAATCTTCAATATTTTGTCAATAACTGAGTTCGATTATATTCATCCTGAAACCATTATTTGGCTCCAAATCAAATTCAGGAAGTGCCTTATAGGCGAAAACAGACCCTCCAGTTATGCTAAATCCTTTCCTCAATTGCAGGATTGTCAGTGGTTTATGTTTTTTCATTTTAGTCTATGTTTTATGCTATTGAATCTTCTTTACTAATTAAACCCAACCTGCTCCCTAACAGACTCAAACAGTTTCTTTGAATCATAACCTACACCATCCTTGGATACATACTGTACTTGGCGCAGATCACTGATGTTTTTCATTCCTATCCCTTTATACTTTTTCAACTTCGACTTTTGCTTCCTGAATAGCACCTCCTCTACCCATATCCGTGAGCAAGTGATTTGTTAATGCATTCGCAGAAGACCCTCCTTTTAATAGTGAAGGCCAGAATCCTTGTGGCATGCAGACTACGCCTTTCTGTACTTTATTGCTAATGCGTGCGGCAATGAAGACTCTACCTCTTTGATTAAATACTTTAAGCTCATCACCATCAGCAATTTGCCGCAGAGCAGCATCTTTCGGATTGATTTCCAAATAAAACTTTCCCTCCTTTTTGAGGATATGATCTACGTTGGCATGGCTACTGTTCAGGAAATATTCAGGGGTCTTGATAGTCAATAAATGCAATGGATATTGCCTTATTTCTTGCGCGTTATATTGGAATGGAATATAATCAGGAAGCGCTTGTTCCAGATTAGGGTCATAAAAATGGCACTTTCCAGAGCTGGTTTTGAAATTTCCCTCTGCATGGGGCATCCACTTCGCAGGAAGATTTAGCCTTTGCCCACCTCTTTTCCTTAGCGACTCAAAAGATATACCTTTCATAAATTCATGATTGCTATCAAGGGTCTTTTTTATAATATCAATATCCGATTCATAGAAGTACTCCTCTTTGAATCCCATTTCTCTTGCCAGCAGTCTGAATAGTTCTGAATTGGGTTTTGATTCCCCTAACGGTTCAATTGCAGGTTCATTGATATTCAAATAGGGAGTTCCCCAGGAATCGAGGATATCCCAATTTTCAAGAACACTGGTTGCCGGAAAAATATAGTCTGCATAACGAGCCGTATCTGTCAGAAAATGTTCCGATACGACAATGAACAGGTCATTTCTTTCCAAACCTTTACGTACTAAATTTTGATTAGGTGTAGTTACTGCGGGATTGGAATTATAAACAAACAGAGCATCGATAGTAGGATTTAATTCGCTGTTGTTCAAGGCCATTCCCAATTCAATCATATTAATGGATCGGGTTTTAAGATGGGTAAGTGTAGCAGGGAGATTTATACTTTCCCAGTTAAGTGCTTCACCAAATAGTTCATAGGTCATATGCATCAATCCACCTCCAAAATGTCGCCATGCACCGGTTAATGCTGGCAACATTGCCACTGCCCTAAAAGCACTTGCCCCGTTTAACTGATGCTCCATACCAATCAGCACACGAATCAGTGAAGGCGAACTTGTAGCATATGCTTTGGCAAACGCTATGATGGTTTCTTTTTCCAGGCCGGTGATATGAGCAACTGTTTCCGGATTATATTTTTGAACATGTGCTTTCAATTGTTCTATGCCTATAGTGTAATTATTGATGTATTCCTGATCTTGAAGGTTTTCCGCTAAAATAACATGCATCAAACCTAATGCAAGGGCAGTATCTGTTCCCGGGGAAGGCTGAATATGCCAATCCGATTCCTCCGAAGTTTTGGACTGAAATGGATCTACAGTAACGATTGTTGCGCCATTGTTTTTTGCCTCTTGGATAAAAGGCCATAAATGCTGATTAGAAAGAACTGGATTGGTGCCCCACAATATAATGTATCTGCTGTGAATAATATCTTCAGGCAGCACCCCGGTGGTTTGACCGTTTGTAGCCATAACACCTGCTTCAGCAGCACTTCCACATATTGTTCTCTCTAGATGACTGGCACCTATATGAGCGAAAAATCTATTGGAAATAGCTCCTTGCTGAACCATTCCCTGATTACCACCAAAACTATATGGAAGAATTGCTTCTCCACCTTTTTGCTCAATAATTACCTTAAGTTTTGTGGCAACTTCGCTGATGGCTTGTTCCCAACTGATTTTTGTAAATCTACCGCTTCCTTTTGGCTCACTTCTTTTCATTGGTGATAAAATCCGGTCAGGATGGAAAGTTACATCTTTGGGAAAGTTGACCATCTTATTGCTAAGTCTACCCGCCGTATAGGGGTCGTTTTTGTTCGCCTGAAAATCCGTTACCTTATTATTGAGGGTACTTACCGTCCAACTGCAACGGTCCGGACAATCATGATAGCAGGCGCCAAAAACTGTTTTAGCGGTTTCGCTTTCCGAACAACCAGGAAGAACAGAAAGAGATGCCAGGCTAATCCCTGCCGCACCTTTTGCACTTATCCCAATAAATTCACGGCGATCAATGCCTTTATTTCTATTCGATTCCATGTATTTTAATCTTACTTTTAAACTTCCCAAAGACCCCCTGACCCGGGAAAACATTAGGAACTGTCTCACTATTTTTCAATACCAATGTTCCATTCACAAGCACATGTACTATTCCTTCTGAAAACTCCAGTCCTCCTTCAAAAGTAGATTTGTCAATAATTGTATTGGGATCAAAAACCGTAATATCTGCATCGGCACCCACTTGAATCCTGCCTTTGAACCGCATCATGGGCGCAATTCCTTCCAATCGCTTTGCTGGAAGCAGGGTCATTTTTTCGATGGCAGTATTCAAGTCCAGCACCTGATCTTCCCTCACGTATTTGCCCAAAACCCTCGAATAAGTTCCTGCGGTACGGGGATGGGCCAATTTGCTGAAAGGCATACCATCTGATCCGATGATTACACCAGGTGCTGAAATTCCCCTTTCAATCCATTCAGGCTGCATCATGTGCATGATCACCACTTGATTGGTTCTTCTGTGTCTGGCAAAAGTTTCTTTAGTCAGTCTTTCCCCTGTAGCCACCAACTGCAAGTCTTGGTAATCAATACCCAATCTTTCCTGCCAACCTTCATCAAACATAGCCATCATCAGACCCGTGGAAGCAGCGGTGTAGGGGTACAGTTCTGTGGTGATGTCAAATCCTTTTTCGGTCGCTGCATTGATCATACTCAATGCAAAATCAATTTGCCCCAGCGACATACTGTTGATATGGACAATATGCAAAGGTGCCCCCGTCAAGATAGCATTGGCGATTACTTCCTGGGTTGCAAAAATATTGGGTTGGCGGTTATGGGTGAAAACGAGCGCGTTCAGTTGGCCTGCCAATTCAAATACACTGTACATTTCCGTAGGCATTGTGCTTGGTAAGTACCCAATTGGAATCCCGATTCCGATCCCCCCTTCTTCCAAAGAAGATCTGATATTGGCAAGTGTTTGATCCATTTCTTCAGTAGTAAGTTGCTCGGTAAAGGATGGTGCTGCATAGTGGATAAAAGTCACTAATTCTCTTTCTCCTTTCTTGACCAAATCCAACAATTGACCAACACTTTCATCATACCTTCCTGTTGCCCTCATCCGCTCATATGGCCAACAAACACTCGCCCCATAATGTATTAGTGCATTTCCCTCTCTTGTGGCATACCAAACCCCGGTATGCTCGATTCCCCATTCGAGTTCCAAAGCGGTAGTGACCCCATCATGGAGTTGGAATTCCTGTTCTATATTGCTTACCCCGTGTACATGCAAGTCAATAAAACCGGGTGCTACGACCAAACCACTGACATTAATCATTTCCCTCCCCTGTAGAAGTTCTGAACTGATCATCATTATGCGTCCACTTTGGATGCCTACATTTCGGATAGCATCGAGATTGGTTTCAGGATCGATCACCCTACCCCCTTGTAATACCATATCGTACTGAATGGCAGACTGTGCTGTTGCTTCTAATATAAAAAAGAGTCCAAAAAGAAGACCAAGGAAAAGTTTAAGGGATTTAAATATCATATTTTATAGTTTTTGAAATATGTGTATCTGCTTAACTGCATGTAGCCAAACCAATAAATGTTGGGTACCGATACGAGGTTCTCAGAACAGTGGACAGTCATCCATGGACGAGTACCCAGATCCGGGATGGTCTCTTCAAGACCAATGTGAAACATTGCTGGTATTCATATAAATTGACAATGTGATTTATTTAAAGTTAGATTATTTCTTAAACATCAATTCCCCAGCATCATAATCAGAAGGCTCTAAGTTTTGAAGATAGTAATACAATGCCTCCAGGTCTTCATCTGTCATTCTTGAAAAAGGTCCCCAATGCATTTGAGATATATTTATCAATCGTCCTTGTCGAAATCTTTCTTTCCATGCTTCCACGGTTTTGAATTTAGATATTGAGCTGTGTGGGTGGGGAGTGATATTGGGTGTTCGCATCCATAATTCGGGGTCACCTCCTACGGCCAAAGCAAATTCCGGCCAGGGTTCAAATTCCATTCCTCCGGCATATTCAGGACCTATTGCTTCAAAAGTGTTAAGATTTCTGTTGGTATGACAACCCACACAATTGGCTACATACCGTGAGAGGTATTCTCCTCTTTCCATTGTGGCTTCCATAGTTGGGGCAAATTGAGGTGGAGAAGGGTCTTTTATAGGTTGAAATGACGGTGATATTACTCTTACAAATTTACCCATTAATGTCCATTGATTTTCTGGTACTTCGTTTTCGACCGGATCCATACTTCTCAAATAAGATACCACCGCCACTAAGTCTTCATCAGCCATATCCCAAAAGGGCATCATAACGGATAATGTAGCCATACCATTGGGTTTGACTGCATGGCGCATCATCCTGAAGAGCTCTCCGTCGGTGTATCTTCCAATTCCGGTGACGGGGTCAGGGGTCAAATTTCTGGCATAAATGGTTCCAAGGGGCCCCAACGGGAATCCAACTCCACCGCTGAGAGGTATGTTTTCGCCTGCATCTGCTGCTATAAAGTTGCGTACACTGGATACATGACAATTGGAACAATGGGCAGGACCATGAACTAAATACTTACCTCTTTCGATTACGGTTGAGTCATCGCTCACTTGAAGTTCCGGATAGGGAATGTCATATTTTTTATCCCAATTCAATTGGATATAAACAAAAAATCCACCTGCTAATAAAATCATGAGAATCAGGATTCCAAAGATGATTTTCCTTATCATTTGTCGTTGTCTTTTTTGGGGTTGATTTAATTTTTATTTTACAGATTGAAATATATAGCAAATTATAGAAAAACAAATGTAGTAAAATTAAAATATCTTTTTATGAATTATTTTTTGTGTATAAACAATTAATTTCACCATTCTACATCCCCAGGTATTTTTAATAAATTATATTTTTCCAAATATTTTTTCGGCTTTGGATCATGAATATCTATCAAATTAATCTATTTAATTAAAACTACCCTAATGAGAAATTCAAGACTTATCAATAAGGCATTAATATAGAGCTTTCATAAAGCAATAATTTTTTCTTCGCTTGTTTTGATGTTTTCCTTTTTATTGCTAGCGTCTATGTATGGGCAAGGATTTAATGTGATAATTTTAGAGGGGTCTTGTAATGAAAACTCACAGGTTTTAAATTTTGCTGGTATTGTTAATGGAAAGAATAGTTACAGTGCTACGCTTGTTGATCCACCCGGTGGGGTGGCTAGTTTGTTCTGGAGTGTTATTAATAACCGATGGGAACTTACAATTGAGGGTTCTTCTTTTGATCCTCTTAATGGACTGAATTATTTTAATACGCTAAATTCCTGTGTTGAGCCCCCTTGCAGTGGCTGGACTTTTGGAGCATCAGATGAACATCCTTGTTTTGATGGATTTATGGATTTGCAATTAGATGGGACAGGTAATGGACTTGCACCTGAATGTGAGGAAGATGAGTGCCCACCTGCTCCAATCCCTACTCTCTATCAATGGGGTTTTATCACACTTTTGCTCTCGTTTATGATCATTGCAATTGTCAAAATTCGTAACAGGAAACATGTATTGGATCTAAGAAAAATATAGAATTCTCAACTTTTAAAGTGCTGCACACATCAATACACCCATTGATGTATCGGTAATTCATACCGCTGTCTCTCCACTCTAAACCCAGGCAGACACCTTTGTAAATGGGAAAAGCGCTGTTTCTTATTCGTTAAGAATTATTAATCATCAGGTGTTTTTCTAATTATTAAAAACTCCTGTATCGCTCTTTAAGGTCGGTATTTTTTTCATATAGAATTATATCGTCCATAAGGGATTGTACACGGGATACCCGCTCGTTTTCATCGTCCTCCCAAAGACTGTTTTTAATCCTGTTGATAAATGACATGGCTGCAAATCGACGGAATGTAATATTACCGTGCCGGGCGATATTTGCCATCCGCTCCACTGCATTCATTTTTATATCATTATCCAATTGATTGACTAATTCAAAATACTTATTGTAAAAATTGAACATAGTAAAAAGCGACACACTGTTCAACTGATTTTCAAAAAATGGCAGGAATTCGGCATCTCCGTGGCTAGCAAAAATTCCGGATAAAATACCGGTAAGTTGAGAAATATGTGAATCTCTGTAGGGAATAGCATATTGAATAGCAATAGGTCTTTCATTATTATAAATGGCCGTAAGGGCCGCTGAAACCAGGGGATATGCTTCTTCACTGTCAAGCACATGAAGAATGTAGGGCTTAGCCAACGAGTAGTCGTAGTTCGCCAGCTTACTTAATGCTGCTTCCCGTACTGCCGAATGAGGATCATCGGTAATCATGGATTGCAATCGTTCAATTTTTTCAGGAGATGTCCTGAAATTGATACCCTCTACTCCTGTTTTTCTAAAGAGATAGTAATTTTCCCCGAGTAAAAGATCAATGATTTGCTGAAAATCAGAACTGTTTCTCAAAAAACGTATCGCCTGCGCTTTATCTGCATAATTGCCGGAAAGCTTAAATTGCGATAAATACTCCTTCTGTGATTTTTTCTCGTTGATTACTGCCAGCTGGGTATTTTGCCCATCCAGCACTACCACAGCAGGTCGGTCAATGTCTCCGATGAGGTATTCACCACTTCTTTTTGTCAGACTCAAGGGATACAATTTTACCTCTCCGTTTTCAAAATATAAGGCTACATCGAGTTCCAGTCTGTATATAGGTAAGTGGTCTTCAATATTTTGCACCTGATTAACAGTAATAGTCAATTCACGATTTCCTTCATCGTAAGAATACTCTACATCCAAAACGGGATGACCTTTTGACAAAAACCATTGATTGAAAAACCAGTTGAGGTCTATGCCGGTTACCTTTTCGAAAGCAAGCCTGAGATCGTGTACTTCTACTGCAGTATATTCATTGTCTTTCAAATAAGTATGCAGTCCGGCAAAAAAAGCTTCATCCCCGAGGTAATCACGCAACATGTGCAGAACCAATCCTCCTTTATTGTAACTATGCGCATCAAACATATCTTCTTTGTCAATATATTCGAAATCAATTAATGGGCGGGTTCCTTCATTTTCTGTGCTCATAAGATACCCTTCGAGCTGGGACAAGCGATGATTTTCTGCACGGTCACTCCCATACTTGTATTCAAACCACAGATATTCGGAATAATTGGCAAAACCCTCCTGAAGGGTCAGGTTAGACCAGCTTTCGCAAGTGACTAAATCGCCAAACCAATGATGAAACATTTCATGGGCAACGATATAATCATTATCATTGTCGATCAACTCTCTTTTTGTTTTTTGAACAAATTCACCAAAAATGACTGCGGAGGTGTTTTCCATCGCTCCCGAAACATAATCACGTGTAACAATCTGGGCATATTTATCCCAAGGATATGGGTAACGAAGAATACTTGAAAAAAAATCAAGCATTTCCGGGGTATGGTTAAATATCTCTTTGGCTGATTCCCGGTATTCCGGTTCCACATAATACATTAAGTCCATACCATTCCACTTTTCAGTAACCACTGAAAATTCTCCCACGGCAACCATCGCAAGATAGGGTGCATGTGGCAATTCCTGTCTCCAGGTATCTGTACGGGTACCGTCGGTATTCTTTATGGAAGAAATGAGCGATCCATTGGATAGGGTGGCAAACCTGTCCTCTACCGTCATTCGGATTTGCTGTGACATTCTTTCATTGGGTTTGTCAATGGTTGGAAACCATCTGGAATTATGCTCTGTCTCGCCTTGCGTCCAGATTTGCATGGGTTTATCAGGATCTTCACCCAAAGGATTGATAAAAAACAAACCCTGATCAGAAGCTATAGCGAGGCTACCTCCATCTTCACCAGGTGCCGGATGGGCAGTGTAATTTATACTGATTGTAAATGTATCTGATCGTGTATATTCTCTATCCAGTGTTATGATAATTTCCTGGCCATCATATTCATATTTAAGAAGCCGGCTATTTTTTTCAACTTTGTGAATATCAAAGCCTTTGGCATCCAGAATTATTTCAGTTTGAGGAAAAAAATAGGGAGTCATTGTGATTTCAGCAAGGCCGATTACTTGTTGTTTCTCCCAGTTAAAGCGAAGATCCAGTGAGGTATGCAAAAGATTCATGTGCCGGGTTGGGCTGGCTCTGTATTCAGGTAATTCTTGCGGGATTTCTTCCCCATCATCCATTCGGGGGGCGATAACAAACAAAGTATCCAGTAACTCCTCTTCTGTTTCTTCAAATATCAAAGCTTCAGAATCAGTAATCGCTTTTTTACTTCCACTACAGGATTGTAAATAGATTATTGAAGTGAAAGCTAAAAAAAATATAGACCAGGGGGATTGTTTTATTATTATGGAACTCATGTTGAAAAAGATTAAAAGGATTTAAATTGAAACATTATACTCTCGAAGTGCCTGGTTCAGAGATACTTTTTTATCTGTAGACTCTTTTCTGCTTCCTATGATTAATGCGCAATGCACCTGATATGTTCCAGCCGGAAAATTTTTAGGATAACTGCCTGGAATAACTACGGCTCTTTCCGGTACGTCCCCTTTCAGGATTTTTGGTTCTATGCCGGTGACATCTATAATTTGTGTAGATTGGGTCAAAGTTACTCCTGCACCCAGTACAGCTTCTCTTCTTATACGGACCCCTTCCACCACTATACATCGTGATCCAATGAAACAATTATCTTCAATAATGGTGGGTGATGCCTGAGGGGGTTCCAAAACACCCCCAATACCCACTCCTCCAGACAAATGGACATTGCTACCAATTTGAGCACATGAGCCTACCGTTGCCCAGGTGTCAACCATGGTGCCGCTCCCAACCCAAGCTCCAATATTTATATAAGAAGGCATCATGATAACGCCCTGTTCAAGAAATGAACCATAGCGTGCAATAGCGTGAGGAACAACTCTTATACCTTGTTCTGCAAATTTATTTTTCAATGGAATTTTATCGTGAAACTCCAGCGGACCTATTTCAATGGTTTCCATTTGCTGAATGGGAAAGTAAAGAATAACAGCTTTTTTAACCCAATCATTTACCTGCCATTGTTGATTTTCTACAGGTTGGGCCACTCTCAATCTCCCCTTATCCAAATGTTCGATGACCTGACGAATACCTTCCTGAATTTTCCTGTCTTGAAGTTTTTTCCTGTCTTCCCAAGCCTCTTCGATCAAAATTTTTAATTCTTCCACGATTTGAAATATCATTTGAGGGTCGAAAATAAAAATTTATCAGGTATGTAAAACGTGATTTTTGACAAAACACCCAGGATTGAAAAAAAATGCATTGAAACTGGATTAAAAAGGAAAAGGCCTCTGCCTTTGCAGAAGCCCTTCCAAATCATTAAAGCCAACAAAATTTATTTTACAAACTTTTCCGTATACATTTTTCCATCGACTTCTATCACTACATCAAATCTTCCACTTTTCATCTGATGTAGATTCAATCGTTTATTATACACTGGTAGATCGCTCACATGATCCTGATAGATCAAAACACCACCTGAATCATATACTGACAATTCAATGTCTTTGTTTAAAGCGAGCAGATTTATATCTAATAAATCTTTGGCAAACTTCAAGACAGGTTTAAAATGGATACTTTCTTTGCCAACCACACTTACGTTGTGATAACTTACAAATAGATCAAAGGAAATTGATTTCAATAGATCTTCAACTACTAAGGTGTACATTCCCAAAGGAAAATTTTTGATATTATATTTCCTGATCTGTAAGCCATCAGCGCGATATTCTTCTTGAAACAATACCTGACCTTTTTGGTCAAGAATGGAAATGTTCAACAAGTCGTTGGACCAGTCGTTCAAATCCAGTGTAAATACTTTTTCCTTTTCAACCTGAAGGATCGGATAGAGCCCTGCTGTCAGTGAAAAAGAGAAGCAGATCATAAAAAGAATTAAAATCACATTTTTCATAACATAAAGTTTTTAGTGATTAAAAAATGTTTGTGTTTTATTGATGGTACAAAGTTACATGGCAATAAACCCATTTTCCTACCACAATCTTTACAACTATATCACTTATTTTAACACTATAGTTAATAAAATGCATGTTTTAGGTTAATTTAGTGTATATTTTTGTATTATAGACAAATTTTATTTACTTAATTTGAGATTGGCAGTATCGCTTACGCATATAAACTTTGCGTTCTGCAAACCATTTCAGTGGCTGGAAACCTCCAAAATTGCATGATCTGTTTGTTGCAAATGACCAACATGGTATTGAATCATGTTGTCAATTCAACAGAAAATGATTATTTTTAAATTCCGGTTGGGTGGTTGGTCATTCAATCCGTCCGAAATACTTAATTTAGAAATACTTTTTAACCGGAAGTATTCAATGTAATTAATGTGTAAGTCATGTCAGGAATTCCATGGCGAATGGCACCGATGGTCAGGCCAACGCTTGCGTTGATTGCCGGTATATATATATTTGATCAATCCCAATGGTCATTATGTATTGGCTTTATGATGTACTTAGTAGTGTCATTAGGCATTCTATATGTATTTAAGCTCATGGTGAGTCCCCAACGGAGAGCAATATTTCTAAGTATTCTTACTTTGATATTGTATTTTTTCCTGGGAGGGATTCGAGTGGGAGGGAAAAATATGGAATTTCCCAACCATTATACCCGATATATTTCTGAAGAAAATTATATCATCGCAACCGTTGTGGAGCCCCCTGTAAAAAAGAACAGGATAAGGGCCGAAGTGCTCGTACAATGGATAGGTGTGGATCCGATGCAGCTCAAAAGGGTTTCGGGCAAAATTCTTGTATACTTTCCTGGTGATTATGAATTCATGCCACCTCTCGGCACCCAGATCATCATGAGAGGCAAATTGAATGAAGTAAACCGGCCGGGCAATCCACATGCTTTTGATTACAGATTATATCTCTCTCGGCGTGGAATCAGGCATCAGATTTTTCTGAAGAAGGATCATATTCAAATCGCCGATCGCACGTATCAAATCAAAACTAAAGAATTTCTGAATCAATGGAGGGCCTATTTTACCGAACAATTAGAAAAGTATATGCAAACTGAAGAAAGTGTCGGAATTGCTTCAGCAATGGTGTTGGGTTATAAAAATAAACTACCTGAGGAGACATATCAGGCTTATTCAGACACTGGGGCAGTACATACATTGGCCGTTTCCGGATTGCATGTAGGTATTATAGCGATTATCCTTTCCTGGATGGTACTTTGGCTGCCGGTGCACCTTAGTATAGGCAGGATTTTTAGGGCAGTATTTCTGGTTTCAGGTATTTGGTTGTATGCTTTGCTTACCGGAGGATCTCCTTCAGTCGTCAGAGCTGCAACCATGTTTTCAATCATTGCAATCGATTATTCCTGGGCACAGCATAAAAATATATTTAACAGTATGGCTGTGGCTGCCTTACTTATGACTCTCTATGATCCCCATGTGATTTATCAACCTGGATTTCAGCTCTCTTTTTTTGCATTGGGAGGAATAGTGATTTTCTATAAACCGATTTATGATTGTTTTCCCTCTTTTAAAGTCAAGGCACTAAGATATCTTTGGGGTCTCATAGCCGTTTCATTTGCAGCTCAGATCGGTGTATTTCCTATATCTGTTTATTATTTCAACAAATTCCCTACCTACTTCTGGCTTGGAAGCATGGTTGCCATTCCTGCTGCATTTGTTATCTTATCATTGGGACTGGCATTGCTTTTCCTTTCAACAATCCATACTCAATTAGCCGTTATATGCGGGTTTATCCTCCATTATGTGATACAATATTTAAACCAATGCATTTTTTGGATAAAAGGTTTGCCATTGGGACTGATAGAGGGGTTATGGCTGGAATCCTATGATTTACTGTGTATTTATTTGGTAATTGGATTATCAGGTTATGGCATCCGGTTAAAACATAGCCGTTCTCTAAAATCAGCAATCCTGGTTTATATCGTATTTCTATCCACTTTGATCATTCGATCCATTGTCTATCATCATCAGGAAAAATTGGTTGTTTATGACATTTCAGGGTCAACCATCATTGATATTATAGATGGAAATAAAATTTATACGATTAAAAATGGAGATTTGGCAGATGAATCGGAGCATTTTCAATGCAGGAATTACAGGATGTCCGTCAGAGGGAAGAAATTCGGCGATATAAATATGGACTCTGTCCGGAATGGTCACCGGTTTGTATTTAATCGAGGTTTCATCATAAATGGCAATAAAAATATTTTAATTGTCAGGGAAAATTCCGGGGTAACATTCCAAGGCGATGTCAATATACTGATCATCACTTCTCTGTACAAGGGCAGTCCGGAGTATGTCTATAATAACTATCGACCTGAATTAATCATAGTTGACCAATCTTTGGATTACCGGAGTTATCTGAAATGGGTGGATTTTTCCGAAAAAACTGAAATAGTAAGGTTTGTCAAAAACGAAGGAGCAATTATACTTAAGCTATAAATAAATATACTATGGTACTATTTGCTTTTCATAAAGTGCCGTCCTGGATATATATTAACCGGACTGAAAGAAAGGGTTTGTTTTATCTCGCTGCTATGATTATCATATCCTTTGCTGTATTAGTTGGATTAGAGTATATAAAGGACCGGACAAGTATTCATTCAAGTGAATGGTTATTATACTTTGATGACATGGGCAAAGAATTTTTTAGTATTTCTGAGGAGGAAGATTTTGCATACACTCCTTTTTATTTTAATCCCAATCAGATAAGCGGAGATTCATTAAAAATGCTGGGTTTATCATCGCAAGCGATAAAAAGCCTTGAAAATTACCGAAATAAAGGGGGGCAAATTCGAAGAAAGGAAGACTTCAAAAGAATTTATGGTGTCACCGATGAGGACTATGATCGGCTTTCTCCATACATGGTTTTTGATCATAACCGTTTGGTGTCCGCTCCAAATAAAATGGGCACCTCCTCACCACAGAATATTTGGAAAAAAGATGTTGACTCCGACAAACCAAAAAAACAAGAATATGCTTCTCCTGCGGATATGAATAAAATGGATACCACTGAGGGACAACAAAAGAATTCGAAAGAATTTATTCAGACCAGGTCAACCGGTACTGAACGGATGATTGATCTGAATTCAGCCGATCCTATTGTGCTGCAATATATAAAGGGCATTGGGCCTGTCTTTGCTGAAAGAATGGTAAAATACCGCGAATTCCTTGGTGGTTTTCATTCCATTGGGCAATTGTTGGAAGTATATGGAATGGATCCTGACAGGTTTGAACAAGTGAAGGGACATTTCATCATCACAAAGCCATATCGCACCATCAACCTGAACGCATCAGATTATAAACAATTGATTCATCCTTATATTTCTGAAAATGAAGCCAGAGTAATCTTTGCTTACCGTCAACACCACGGGGATTATCACAAT
Organism: Saprospiraceae bacterium; assembly: GCA_035327565.1. Taxonomy (GTDB): domain Bacteria; phylum Bacteroidota; class Bacteroidia; order Chitinophagales; family Saprospiraceae; genus JABDLO01. The sequence goes on along the minus strand of DAOLDB010000008.1, from coordinate 61,847 downwards.
GTCTTCGATTTGCTCAATATTCAAATATTTGACTATGACTTTATTGACAAAATTATGCCTTACATTTCTGATGATATGAAAACACAATGATCTTATATCGCCCAAACCCCACCTATCTGATCATAGTCAATGCAACCTTGAAAGTTTTGAGGAACAGAATCATATTTTAAAACCTCTTTGGCGATTTGCTCTGTCGTAAAATATCCAAATACCACCATGCTTCTAATGGCGCGGGTAATATGAGGCGTACCCCTTTGATGATGACCTGTATTTTCAGCTTCTTGAAAAAGTGCTTCCAAAACCTGATCCATTTGATCTTCACTCAATTTCACAAAGTCTTTATTAAAAAGGGTATTTGCACGCTCATCAAAAACCTTTAACTCTTCGACGAATTGCTCTTTTTGCTCTGGAGAAAAATTGAGTGAAACATTCTCATCAAGAAACCTTTCAAGGAAAACATCTTTAGCTCCGGGAGATTCTGTACGGGGAATCATTCGCTCAGCTATTTCAGAAAGAAGTTTAATCTGATGCTGATCAAAAAATAAAGGTTTCCAATCCGGAGAACCATCTTGCCGGCAAGAAGATATCGCAATGGATGCTCCACCAAAAAACAAGGAATATCCGGCGAGCGCTGCCGAAGTCTTTATTGCATTTCTTCTGTTCATATGTGAGGTTTATTATAGATTCAAAAAATTAAATTTCAAAAGAGTGATGATTGTAGTAGAAATATAGTTCTAAACTCATCCTTCTGCATGTTTACAAATTACCTTTTTTCAATTCTTTCACAGCAAAATCTGCCGCTCGCGCTGTCAAAGCCATGTAAGTTAAAGAAGGATTCTGACATGCTGCGGATGTCATGCAGGCTCCGTCAGTTACAAAAACGTTTTTCACTGCATGCACCTGGTTGTATCCATTCAATACTGATGTTTTGGGATCTCGACCCATCCGAGCAGTCCCCATTTCGTGAATACCCAACCCGGGATTACAACCATTGTCATAGGTGTTAACGTTTTTCAGTCCTGCTGCCTCCAACATTTCTGCAGCTTCGTTCATCATATCCGGACGCATGTTCAATTCATTCTCCTTCCATTCTGCATCCATTGATAAAGTAGGAAGTCCATATTTATCTCTCACTTCTTCGTTTAAGAAAATTTTATTTTCATGATAGGGCAGGCATTCTGCAAAAGCCATGATACCCATTCTCCACATTCCCGGTTCAGTGTGGGCTTCTTTGAAAGCTTTACCAAAGGAAGCTTCTTTTATATAACGTCCCCATCCTTCTCTACTGCCCCCGCCCTGATAACCAAAACCTCTGATATAATCTCTTTTGCGGGACCCTTTGCCTATATTCACAAACCGTGGGATATATATACCATTGGGGCGTCGGCCACTATAATATTTATCACCAAACATTTCTGATTCTCCGGATGCACCACACTGAAAGTGATGATCCATCACATTATGACCCAATTCACCGCTGTCATTCCCCATACCATTAGGAAAGCGTCCTGATTTTGAATTCATAAGGATCCATGTCGAACCAAAAGTGGAAGCACACAGAAATATCACCTTGGCAAAATATTCCCGGGATTCCATGGTTTCGGAATCAAGTATTCTTACACCTTTGGCTTTACGTGTTTCATCATCATAGATAATTTCTGTAACTATAGAATAAGGCCTGAGGAACATATTTCCGGTTTCGATGGCTGCAGGAAGAGTTGATGCATTCGAACTAAAATAAGCACCATATGGACAACCTCTCATACAACGGTTTCGATACTGACATTTACCTCTCGAGCCAAAGGTAGTGGGATTTGATTCGGTGATGTGGGCTACTCTCCCAATGGTCATGATCCTGTCGGTAAAATTTTCCCTGATTTTATTCGCTACGTGTTCTTCAATACAATTGAATTCCATGGCTGGTTGGAATACACCATCCGGTAAATGCGCCAGATTTTCTTTCCTTCCACTGACTCCAATGAATCTCTCAACATGATCATACCATGGTGCAAGGTCTCTGTATCGTATTGGCCAGTCAACCGCAACACCTTCTTTTGCATTGGCTTCAAAATCAATATCTGCAAGGCGGTAACTCTGACGCCCCCACATAATAGAACGTCCCCCAACATGATAACCTCTAATCCAATCAAATGGCTTAATTTCAGTATAAGGATGTTCAGTATCTTTAACCCACCAATGGAGGGCTTCCGGTCTTATTGTATATCCGGTTCGTCTTTGCTTTTCATAATCTTTCAACTCTTCATAGGTCATCCTGTTGCGATTGGGTAAATCCCAGGCTTCCATATTGGCGGTCGGGTATTCTCCGTGTTTTACATCTCTTCCCCGTTCAAGTACGAGTGTTTTCAGTCCTTTTTCAGCCAATTCTTTCGCAGCCCATCCTCCACTGATTCCGGATCCAACTACAATGGCATCATAAGTTACATCTTCAATTCCGTTTCCATTTAAATAAAGCATTGCAGATTCATTTTAACTATAAAAATTGAGTTATTCAATATCAGCAAGGATATTTGCATCCCACAATAGTGAGATATAAGCCCGGCAATTTAGTAAATCATTTTATTATTTCAATACTTAATATTCTTCTTGTTTCATTTATTGTAATGAGACTTCTAAGTTATTGGTCAGGTCTGTTCAGTTTTTTTATGAAGCTATGAATCGTTATAGCAGACATACTATTGGGTAAAAATGTTACAATGCTTTGATTCTATTAGGCACAGCTACCTAAAACATCTGTTAATCACCTACACAGACCAATCAGGCATTGATTCTCGAATCGATATAATAAAACCATAACGGTGGAATGAATGAAAGAAGCATGGAACCCGGATAGCCTAAGGGCAACTGGGGGCTTTCTTTATACGATTTGAGATTCTGGTACTTCTTAGATGCTTTATAATGGTGATCCGAATGTCTGGTCAGTTCATATAACATAATTCTTCCTAAAACATGATCGGAATTCCATGAATGATGCAATTCAACTTTTTCGTATTTACCGTAGGGAGTTTTCTTGCGTACAATTCCATAATGTTCAATGTAATTAATGGTTTCAAGAAGAAGTATAGCTAGCAAAGCGATGGCAACCGCATAAAGAATCCCCAACCAACCCAGCCAAAAATAGATGATGGCTAAATAAATAAATTGGAATATAGTAAATATGATCATTTCATTATAAAAGGTGAATACAGGTAAATTTTTTGATTTCAATCGCTTTTCTTCCAGTTTCCATGCATGAATATATGACCCCACTATCGATCGAAACCAAAAAACATAAATCCATTCCCCTTTGCGTGCAGTTGCCGGATCTTCCGGTGTAGCAACACGCAGATGATGGCCCCGATTGTGTTCTATGTAAAAATGCATATATAAGACAGGACACAATAGCAACCAGGCCGCTTTCTGATAAATAGAGTTGCTTTTATGTCCCAGCTCATGGGCAACATTGATTCCTGCCGAACCACCAATGATACCCACAGATAATATTTTTCCTGTTATTTCAAAAGAATGCCATGTGCCCTGTGTTATAGTTAATAATGTGAAATACAATAATCCAAAGACGATTGGAATATTCAGGAAAAGCAACACATCAAAAAAGATTAAATTTTTCTTTCGTTCCTCTTCCATCAAAGGATCATTTTTATAGTCAGTTTTGAGTATCCCTTCCAGTATGGGGATAATAACAAATGCAATAATGACCGTGATAAAACTTAACCAACCGCGGCCCATCACTGCAACAAATCCGGAAACAGGTATAATATAAGCCAACAAATATTTCAAATCCTTCAACACCATATGAACAGGTTATTTTTTGAAGAAAGTAAAGTTATTGAAATTTATAAAGAAAACAGACAATATAGCAAGCTTAATAGGAGAAAAAAGTCAAACCCATTATTATCCTGGAGACAAAAAAAAATGACTGCTCCCCAGCAGCCATTCTTTAATTATAAACCCATGAACATATTCTCTAATCAGAAACCCGTTTGCAATGATTCCTGTCGCTCAAATTATATATAACAAAACTCAATCTCAAATTCAACCTTGTTATAGGAAAGCTGTACCAATGACAGGTACAACTATCCGATAACAAGTTATAATCCCATGAACATATCCGAATAAACGGTACTGATTCTTTAACCAGTAGAAACAAATCTGGAGAAATTTGTTTCATAGTACAATAATCGAAAGAATCTAAAAACAATTCAACTACAAAAAAACACTATTGTAACATATGTATTTTTATAATATGTTATTAAAATGGATTCTGTAAATCCGGATTGTTCAGAAAATCAACATCTTCCATGGTTTCAATAAATGCTATCAGCGCCTTCTTTTGATGATCTGTAAGGCCCAGCGGTCTCAGCAAGGGGTCTTTATTTGGAGCGTTTTTTCCACCGGTATTATAAAACTCTACAACCTCTTCCAATGTCTGAAACCTTCCGTCGTGCATATAGGGCCCAGAATGTCTGATATTTCTCAAAGTGGTGGTTCTGAATCTTCCATTGTCTGCAAGAATTCCGGTGATGGCACCTCGCCCCAAATCCTTAAAATCCGTAAGTTTTACCGCTTCATCCAATCCATTGTTAAAGTAGTCATTGGCGGTAATAAGTGGCAGACTATGGCAATGGTTACATTCTGCATCCGGAACTTCCTGATTGTCATCAAAAAACAAATCTCTTCCTAAAAGTTCTACATCAGAATATATATCTAGACCTCTTTCCACTCTGTCAAATTTTGAATTTCCACTGGAAACCATAATTCTTTCAAATTGAGCAATGGCTTTGGTGGCCAGGTCTTTGGATATCTCTTTTGAATTCTTTACACCAAAAGCTTTTCTGAATAACTCAGGATAAAGATCATGGTTGGATAGTCTTTTAATGACTTCTTCCCAGGTGTTGTTCATTTCATTAGGATCCTCAATAGGTAAAGCTGCCTGCTCTTCAAGTGTCATCACTCTTCCATCCCAGAAAAGTCCCCGGTTGTGTAATCCTACATTCAGCAAGCTCATCGAACTTCGTTTGGTTTTTCGGCCATCTACTCCTATACTCAATGCGCGGTTGTCAGAAAAATTAGCGGCTGGAAAGTGACAGGATGAACAGGAGATGGTACTGTCAATCGAAAGTATCGGATCATAGAATAAAAACCTGCCAAGACGTACCCCATCAATTGTAAGTGGATTATCCTCGGGAATATTCATTCTCGGAAAAGCAGGGGGCAATTGCAATTGATAGGGTTGTGGATTGTAGGCAATATGGGTAAGATCTTTTCCTTCCTCTCCAGGATCGGGAGGGATTGGATCTGTGCACCCACTATAAGCCAAAGCCATCAAAAAGAGGACTGCAAACCCACCATTTCCGGGATTCCATTTTATTGTTATCATCATATTGATTGCCTCATCAATCCTGTTCAAAATCATCCAGTCTATATTTATATACAAGCATCATTCCGGAAAGTTTAGGTCATACTGCAGCAGGTTTATTTGAAACACTTCTATTTGTAAATTTATTTACCATAATTCATTTCCAATGATTTAAAAACCCTGAAGGATCCGTACAGATACCCGCTATAAGAAATGGACATTGTTTATATTAAAATCTGGTAAAAATATTCATCCTGAATACATTTATTTAAATGAGGAAAGTTCCCACTAACCTATTTTGATTTAAGGACGAAATGAAATAGATTGGGTAAAGTTTCTTATTAATGGTTCTTTCCATTCATTTGCCATCCCCATCACAGGCACATTTTCCAGCCATCGATGCAGATCCAGTATTACATTCAAAATTACCCGGCTCCCTCTGGGTACTTCCAAATCAGGAATTACAACCATCCCTTCGGACAAAGGATATTCATTAAATACAAGCAGATTAATGGTAGTGGTAGTCTGAGGCACTCGCAGAGAAACGGAAAGGAAACGATAGCCTGCTTCTGCACCACCAAATACTGAATTGGGAAAATTACCCATTCCCGGTATTAATCGCAATGAATCCGGAGGACGGTAATTCATTACTGAGGGCAATCCAACTTTAAATTTCATATGGGTTAACTTTCCGCTGAAACGCATTTCTTTTAGCTCTCCACCAAAATTCATCCTATCAAAATACCTGAAATTGTTGATGATGGTAATGGGGGTAGATTGTTGGACAAATCGCAAAGAGTCTTCAAAAATCAAAGGCTTGGAATTCTGGTCGTAAAACTGTATATCCGAAAGAAAAAACGAAAAATTCTCTATAATAAATAAACCTGATGAGAGATCTAATGTATCTCCTAATGTGATAGGTCTTTCCCGATCCCGAAACGAAAAAAAAATATTCAAGTTTGGAAGTTGGCAGCATTCCTCACACATATTATCGGCCGACACATTATAATTTAATGCATCAGGATCCAGGCAACCCTCTACAGGTTCATAGCAGGCATTGAAAATGGTTATGCATATCAACCCAACAAATCCTGAAAAATACTTACCCATTTTTCTTACCCATGTCATTTTTTATCCTGGTTACAACCTGCTTTACCTGGTGGGAGAAATCCTTATCCATAATCCAATTATAGTATTGAGGATCAGATGTGAAAACTTCTGTCACCGGTTTGCCAATATATTTTCCAAAATTAAAAACGACTATACCTTCACTATTGTATTTGAGTCGGTTTGTGAAATCTATCTGGTCATTGTTTCCAATGAATTCAACGATGGCTTGGATATTGTTCTGGATCGGAGTTTCTATGACCCGGCCCTCTTCATCTATGTAATCCACCTCTTTATATTTCTTTATCTGACCTAAGAAGACTTCCATGGTTGCCCGTGCATCTTCAAGGGCATCATGGGCATTGGTCAGTTCTTTATTGCAATACAATCGGTAAGCCGCCCTGAGGGTGCGTGGTTCCATTTTATAAAAGATCTTTTGTACATCTAAACAGCGTCTTTTTTCCATATCCAAATTTAGGCCTACTCTGGCAAACTCCTCCATCAATAAGGGAATATCAAATCTTTCACAGTTGTATCCGGCCAAATCAGCATGACCTATCCAATCGTATAACTCATTGGCAATGTCTTTAAATAAAGGCTTATTTCTTATCATATCCACCATTATCCCATGAATGGCCATAGCTTCGGGCTGGATGGGGACTCCCGGGTTCAGTAGATATGTTTTTTCCTCCGGTGTGTTATTTATTTTATTAAATTTAATTAATGCAATCTGTATAATTCTATCTTTAAGCACATTTAGTCCAGTGGTTTCGATATCGAAAAAAATCAAATTGCGATCGAGATTCAAAGTAATTTCATTCATGCCTTGTTGATTTCACACCCTTACTTAACACGATTTCAAATGAATTATTATCATCGCCATGAACAATAAAACATGCTTCCACATCCTCCAGTGATTCGACCAAACGCATAGATTCTTCCAAACCCAGGACAATGCATGCAGTGGCCAGCGCATCAGCGAATACGCAATCAGGTGCTATGATGGAAGCAGAAAGTACGTCTGAAATGGCAGGTTCACCCGTTGAAGGATGTATGATGTGTGTAAATTTTTTATTATTCGATATATAAAAATTTCTGTAATTGCCTGACGTAGCTATGGCTTTATCACGTAGGATTACAGGGTAAATGATATCAGAAAGAGGAGTATCCGGATCCGGTGTATTAATTCCAATCACCCAATCTTTTCCCTTGGGGTTGTGTCCGGAAACAACAATTTCTCCTCCGATGTCCACTTTAAAATGGAATATATTGTTTCTTTTCAGCAAATTTCCTACCTCATCCACGGCTAATCCCTTAGCTATACTACTGAAGTCAAGTTCGACCAAAGGGTTTTGTTTTTTCAATACTAATTGATCTTCTTTAATATAAAAAGTCACTTTATTCATCCCAATTCCGTCCATCAAAGAGTCCAGGACCTGGCGCTGCATTGAGTCAATGATATGTCTCCCATCATATCCAAATCCATAAAAATTAACCAAAGGCATGACTGTTGGATCAAAAGCGCCTTGTGTCAGCTCGTGTATCTTTTTGGACTTTTCAATTACTGATAAAAGAAATGAATCATCATGAAGAGGAACCATGATGGAATCAGTTGCCTGATTGAAAGAGCTAACCCTGCTGTCGGGAATGTACGTGGATAAGGATTGATTAAAAGTCAATAGAAATGAATCAATGGATATTTTTAGTGGTTTGGGATCCGAAGTTTTACATGTAATGGCATAGTATGTACCCATAGTTTGACCTTCGATCGTATAATACTTTTGGTTTTCCTGACGACAAGAAAGCCAGCTTACTGAAAACAGGATCAATAGGATTGCCCAAATCTCTTTTAATTTTAACAAAGAATGAATATGGGGTGTAATTCTTAAAGTATTTTGAGGTGATTCCATCCTGAACAGCATTAATCCGTAGCCATTTTATTATTTTTCATTTTGATTTTATTTCTGCCCAAAACCAAGTGGCCTTCATTTTCAAGTTGTTTGAGTAATCTTGAAATTACTTCCCGGGAAGTCCCTAAATCCTTTCCAATCTCATGATGAGTAGTCTGAATTTCTGTTAATTTTCCTTGATTCATTTTGCGATGTAAATATACAAGAAGTCGCTCATCCATTTTTTTGAAAGCAATTTCATCAACGGTTTTTAATAATTCATTAAATCTCTTTAAATATGTTCGTGCAACAAACTCTTTCCATTGCCGGAATTTGATTTGCCATTCTTCATGTAAAATAACCGGTACATTGATCATATCTGTGTCCTCCTCAGCAATTGCTTTCACTTCACTGGGCTGATATGCATTACAACAGGTTAAGGACATAGCGCAGGTGTCCCCTTTCTCTAAATAGTACAATAGTACTTCTTTGTCTTTTTCATCGGGTCTCAACACCTTAATGGATCCATATAAAATGATAGGAATAACCTTAATGTATTTACCAGGCTCCATAATCAATTCACCGGCATTAATATGCACCAGCTCACCATTCATCGCTATGGCATTCAATAAAGCCTCATCCGAAAAATATGGCAAATATTTCCTTAAGACCAGTTTGTCAATCATAATGAAATTTATCTTAGAATATACAGACAAACTTACTGAAAGTTTTGTTATCCGGTGATTTCATTACCGAAGCATCATGAATAGAATGATTCAAATCATATTCAATTTGTGATCAATGTCACAAAACACCTGTATGATAAAGGCGAACTTTACTGTGGCTAAATTGAAGAATGTATAATTTATTATAAACATCATATGCCACTATCAAATAATAGGTGAGTGAATATTTAGCACTTTTTTGCTTAAAATTTTTACATGTTATTACAAATGAAGACTTATGAGACATTTTCAAATCATGATCGCTGGAGGAGGCACTGCAGGAATTACTGTAGCTGCCCAATTGATCCGAAAGGATAAAAAGTTGAGCATTGCCATAGTCGAGCCATCAGAAAACCATTATTATCAACCTGCCTGGACGCTTGTGGGAGCCGGCACTTTTGATTATCAAAAAACCATACGAAAAGAAAAGGATACCATACCAAAAGGAGTGTATTGGATCAAAGACCGCGTGCTTTCCCTTCATCCGGATAACAATGAAGTTGTTACCGAAAAAAATGGATTATATTCTTATGATGTTTTATTGGTTGTTCCGGGTTTGGTTAACGATCTTGAAGCAATTGATGGATTGAGCAATGCGTTGGGCAAAGGTTCGGTATGCAGTATCTACACTGATCCTCAGCATGCATGGAAAGTGATCAGTTCATTTGAAGGTGGCAATGCCATTTTTACACAACCCGCAGCTCCAATTAAATGTGGAGGGGCCCCTCAGAAAATCATGTATATGGCAGAACACCACTTCAGGAAAAGAGGAATCCGAAATGAAGCAAATGTAGCTTTTTTTACTCCGGGTACTGTAATTTTTGGTACACCGGAATTTGCAAAAACCCTGAACCGTATCATTGAAGAGAGAAAAATCATTTTCAAACCATTCCATAAACCTACCTCAATTGATGCGGTCAATAAAGTGATTACCTTTGAATACACCCACAAAGATTACGAAGTAGCACCAGACGACCCTGTTTTAAATGAAACCATTGAAGGCCCGAAGGTAGTAGTACCTTACGACCTGTTACATCTGGCGCCTCCACAACGTACACCTGATTTTGTAAGAAACTCCAATCTGGTTTATACCGAAGGTGCTCAAAAAGGGATGGTCAATGTAGATATTCACAGTTTGCAACATGTGCAATATTCCAATGTATTTTCAATTGGTGACGCAGCGGGATTACCGACAGCAAAAACCGGAGCGGCTATCAGAAAACAAGCACCGGTGGTAGTAGAAAATATTATTCAATTTCTGAATAATGGAAAGTTAAGCGATGTTAAGTACGAGGGGTATTCCAGCTGCCCTATACTGACGGGATATGGATCCATGCTTCTGGCGGAATTCAAATACGGCAATGTACGTGACAGTGATCCTTGGATTACCAAATTTGTAGATACTACGAAAGAACAATTCAGCATGTGGCTATTAAAAAAGTATGGACTACCCTTCCTGTATTGGAATTTCATGTTGAAAGGCAGGATGTAGTCCTTGCCCCGTTATAAAATCACTTTTTAAAGATGAAATACACAGCTAATACAAGGAATATAAACCCAATGATATGATTAACCCTGAAACTTTCGTTCCTGAATACTAACAAAGTAAATATAACAAAAACTACCAATGTGATTACTTCCTGCAGAACTTTCAATTCAACCAGCGTAAAAGGGCCTCCATTACTGTGAAAGCCTATCTTGTTAGCAGGCACTTGAAAACAATATTCAAAGAGGGCAATACCCCAACTGATGAAGATAATAGAAACAAGTCCCAGTTTACTAAACCATTTCCATTCAGTAAATTTTAAATGGCCATACCAGGCCAGGGTCATAAATGCGTTGGACAATACCAATAAACCAATGGTGAGGATACTTTTCATTTTTTTTACAAACAATTAACTTTTTTCAACGGAATTTTTATAAAAAGCAGAGATCCGCAAACAAATGTTAAGGATACCAAAAATTTAATTTTTAATAATTAATTTTTCTTAATGGTCAAAGCGAGAACAAAAATAATTACAAAACAAAAAGATAAAAAGTAAAAACTGGTACGCAAAGAGAATATCTCACTGATAAAACCCATCAATGGAGGCCCGGCCATTAAACCTGAATAACCAAATGTTGCTACCATGGCGATTCCAAGACTGGGCGAAACCCGGGAGGATGAACCTGCATGGAAAAACACCAATGGAATAATAAGGGCACATCCCATTCCGGCAATCATCATCGCTATGGTACATAGGGCTACGGAATACCCTCCTGAATAGATAAATATTCCGGTACATCCTGTAAAAATTGCGATTAGCATCACTTTGCGGGTATCCCATGCTGCAAATATCCGATCGCCAAGCAGTCTGATAAAAGCCATGGATGCAGTAAAACCCGCATAACCTAAGCCTAAATATTTCTTTGGGCTCTCTAAAACTTCATCAAAAAATATGGCATTCCATTCTGCAATGGCTCCTTCAGTAAGAAATACAAAAAAACCAATGACGATAAGAATGAACAGGTAAAACCCCGGCCAGATAAGTTTTAAAGCTGCTTCAGCTTCATCTTTCAAGCGATAGATATACCCGGAATGTGAAATAAGAATCAACAAACAAGTTACACTAACAACCACCAAATGGGAGAAAGGTGTTATTCCAGTTGAAGCTGCAAGGCCCCCGGTTATGGCACCTGCCATTGCTCCCAGACTCCAAAACGCATGAGAAGAAGACATATACACTTTTCTGTCTCTCTTTTCTAGAGCAGAGACTACTGTATTGCTGCTAATATCCAGTGCGCCATGACTAAGACCAAAAAATAACATGGCTGCACAAAAAATTATAAAATTTTCCGGCACCGCAAGTAAAATGACGGATAGGCAAACCCAAACTCCACTGAATACTGCGATCCTACCCGTACCCAATCGATTAATGGCTAAAACTGAAAAAGGTGTTGCAATCAACACACCCATAGGAGACATCAAAAGTGCTATCCCAAGCTCTGCATTATTTATGCCTAAGTAGGATTTGATTTCAGGAAGTCGCACTGCAAAATTGCTGAACAGTATTGAATTGATCATAAATAACAAGCCCGAAGTCCTTGATCCTGTATTTTTTAAATAAGGAATCAAATGTTGAAACATATGGAAATCAGTTTTAGGTTGAATTCTTTTTGTACCTTCTATTAATTTTATTATACACACACTATGCACAAGGTAAAAAGGGTCTTGCTTAATACGGATATGCCGTTGGAAAAATAGATTTAATGGCTCACAAAATACTTTCTCCAATGCCATTAAGAATAGCTATAGTGATCATATAAGTGGGTTTAACACCATCCAACCCCAAACTACCTGACGCCAGCGTACTTCCTGTTTCCAATGGATTGTCTGAGGCATAATAGGCATACCTCAATACCACATCCGGATCAATGCTATTCCTGATTTTACTGGCTGCCTGAATGGCTTTTTGGTAATGAGCCCCTTCCATTTCAAGGCCTATGGCCTGCCAGCTTGATTCCATGAAATACTGTAAAATGTCCTTATTTTGTAGTGAAGTCCCTAACACTGTTATCATAGGCCCACTATATACCCCTAACCCCCTTCCTTCAAACTGCGAAGGTAAAAGGGCATTTTCGAATGGATAATTATCTGCACTCCCTTCAAATACGTGAGCAGTTGGAATCATAATATCGCCTTTGGAACCGGTGAGAATACCTGCTTTTCCCATAATATTGATCGACCTCACGTGGAAGGGGACTGAAAGGTTTTCCGTTTCGAATGGCTTGAGCAACTCATCCATGGTTTCATAGGCCTGTTCCCCGAAAGCATAATCCATTACTATAAGTACCGGGTTTTTTCCTTTGCTGCTTTGTCTCCATTGTAAATCCTGTGGTAATGATTTTACCGGTACAGCATTGCAGTCAAAGATTTGTACCGATATATTGGTGCCGGTGAAATCATGCAGCTCCATCATACCATTTTGGAGGGCATACTTTCTTACCAATTCTCTCAGGTGTCCATTGTCTGATTGACTGAGTATTTCAGCATATTCCTCTAGTGAATGAGCTTTTACTTTTGAGCCCAAAGCGACTTTGGCATAAAAACAATTCATAACACTATGCATATTCGAACTGATAATATGCACAGGTCTGTCGGTCCATTGATTATTGTGCAACACCTGCTTGATTGCAGTAGCCCACTCTTCACCATAGATATGATGGCCTAAGTTTTCCCGCAATGCAGATGAAAAGCTGATTTCCCTGTCTAATTGATCGATAAACTCGTCCATAGAAAGTTTACCCATCCAATAAGTAATGCTGAATAAACTATTTACTTTTTCTGCTGATTCAAAGCGATCGCATGCTTCTTTCGTCTCTGCATATGTACGCCCTAAAAGTGTGCTCAGATAGGTAAACCCCACTTCTTTTGAAAACTCTTCTCCCCTTTCTATTTTTTCGATGATCTTTTCAATCATCTTCCATGCCCGGTTTTTACGGTCTTTAGAATCAAGAGCATTTTTTCTGATCTTCTCCGCTTCAATGTACATAAATGTCAAATGAGTAAGTACATCATAGATGTCACTTCTACCCCTGGTCATCTCAATAAACATTTGTTCATCGTCAATGCGGTAACAATTTCTCCTTCTTTTACTCGGGATGAGCGGTGTAAAATGAGTTTTATCAAAACCTTCGCGACTGATCAATTTGATATACCTGCATTGTTCAATGCCTTGAGGTAAACGCTGAAAAATATACAAAAGACCATTGAGTTCTACCTTTTCATCATCGGCTATAGAGCCGTAGATTTCAGGTTTTAATGCGAGAAGAGAGTTAATCATAGTTTCGCCGGAAATGCCCAGAGGTTTGTAGCTTCCTCTGATGAAGAGGTGCCTCATGGCGATATATAATCGCTGAATTGATGATCTGGATATTTGAGCACGCGATTGTCCCGAATCAGAAACTTTCATTGTAATTGTCATTATAACTTTTCATTGCAAAAAATACACCAACGTTTATACCATCCACTGAAGCGCTTTTAAAAAGCGTTGGATTTCGTCAGGGGTATTATAAAAATGAAAACTAATTCTGATGCCATCCCTGTAAGCCACTTCTATATCATTTTTATTCAATTCTTTTACCCATTCCCAACTGCCGGGAATTTGAAGAATATTCCGGTGCATATGATCATGTAATAAACCGGCTGAAAGAAAGCCCATACTGACAAGGCCGGTTTTAAGGGTTATAGACAGTTTATTGATTTTTTTTTCAATTCTATCCAGGCCTATTTCGTTCAGCTGTTGCAGCGCTGTTTTCATAGAACCGAAGTTTAACATATCTAAGTGTCCAGGCTCCCAATCCTGACCCGGATGATTGCGGCCGGTAAAGAAACGATCCATCAATGTATTATTTCCCTTGATTTTCAGTTTCCATTGCTTGTCCAGATTTTGAGAAGTCATTACAAACCCATTACCAAATCCCGACAACATCCATTTATATCCACTGGTAAGCAGTATATCAATACCGGATTCGTCAAAATGAAAGGGTTGCGTCCCAAGATATTGAGTTGCATCGGCAATGATAAAAAGTCCTGGAAACCGGTTTTTGATATTTTTAAAGACTTTTGCTGGAATATGGGCGCCATCTTTCCACTGGGTATTGGATACCGCCCAAATATCTGGTTTATTCTCTTCTATAGCATGGACGATCGTTTCTTCATTTAAAGGATGTGTGGGCATATAAAAACACTGAAAATTTCTTGATTCAAATGGGAGAGTAAGCGAAGGATAATCGTCATGTACAAGGAGCACTTTCCTTCCATCAGATAATGATTCAGCTAATGCGTTCATTCCCCAGGAAAAATTGGGTAGCAGACCTATGTGTTCAGCACCACAATGAAACGTAGATCCAATGAGTTGTTTCAGGGCATAAGCTTCATCAAGGCATTTTTTCCGAAAGGAAAACCCCTTTTCAAAGTATTCCTGATCATATTGCCTTCTGTATTCCAAAACTTTTTTAGACAATAATCCACTGGATGCTGTGTTTAGATAAGTATTGTTTTTCAGGGCTGGAAATTCTTCCCTGATCTGGATCAATGGGTCATTCATAGTATTGGAGGCAGAGATTTTTAATGAGTAATGATTACTTTTTCAATTTGAATGGAGTCCCCTTCAAATATTCTGAAAAAATAAATTCCCGGGTGAAGTCCGGCTATGGAAACAGCTATTTGTGTTGATGGCGTCCATTTCTGGTCCATCACCAACTGTCCGTCCACAGAGTGAACAAGTAATCTGCTCTCTCCGAAATACTCTCTGGAAGATTCAATATACACCACATCATTGGCCGGATTGGGAAAGACTTTGAAAGTGGTATTGGCGGGAATCAGGTTTTCGACCTGGGTCACTGTGTTGCTGTTAATAACTATTGTAGAAATAGGTGAACATCTGAGTTCCGGGGCTTCATGGCTGAATACACATGCACGACTTTCATAAGTTTTCAGATCCATTACTTCCATTTCATCGATAAACCATCCCGGATTGGTTACGCCTGTGCGGGTACCCCCATCTGTCCCGAATCGAAAGCGGATCTGGATAGTTTTACTGTTATAATCGCTTAAATCGATATATGTATCCTTCCATTGATTTTCAGTATTTCCCGAAAAGCCTTCCAGAAAAGGTATGGCAAAAGTAAAGAAACTGAGTTGGCCGGGATAGTGGTTGCGAATGATCATGTATTCCGCCACTTCATTCCACTGTTCTGATCCTGCTTCTTTGATTTCTATAAAGCCACCATTCTCAGCAGACATAATATCGTATTTGTGCCAAAATCGAAATACCGGCCTTTGCATACCCAGAATAGTTATTGGCGGACTGGTAAGGCGCTCATCCAGGCTGATAGCGTTTCTTTCCTCCACATACCAGGAGCGTGTACCGCTGAGGGCATCTCTTGTACTGATGCGCCAGGGTGATTCTGACTTTGCGCTTTCTGTTTTCCACTGGCTCTGTGAAGACTCCACATCATCATAATAAAAGGTAGTAGATTTTATATCTATTGAAGATATGGCCTGATATGTTATGGTATCTGTTTCTTCATAAAGTAATCGATTAATATGAAAAATAACGTGGTTACCTTGAACTTCAGTATTTTTGTTCGATGACCCTGCTATAAAAGTTAATCCTTCGGGTAGTTGGTCGCGAACTACAATACCGGATTGAGTAGAAGGAATATGATTGGTGACTGTAATTTGCACATCTACCAAATCTCCCGGCCGGATATTTCTGTTGCTGGATTTATTTATTTTCAATTCTTCGATCATTAAAGGAGGGATTTCAAAGTCTTCCTTACCATCTCTATGGTTTCTGGGGTCTCCCTGGTCAGCATAAAATCCCAATCCTCTGCGTGCGAAGACTTCCCATATGAGTCGCTGATGTTTCCCTTCAAAATTTATACGATCGGCTTCCAGTATGGCATCACGTCCATCAACAAAACCCGGATTGCAGGGCTGGATTTTCATTCCATCCATTACCAGCAGGGTGGACATATAATTGCCTGATCCGGTATTCGACCAGTCGGGATCAAAACCATAAAGGTCTATAAAAGCCCAATATAAATCCCAAAGCATAGTTGCCCAAACTGCCCCTATACCATGCGGCACTGATGCCGTCTTGATAAAATCATAAGTGAGTGGATTGACAGTCATATCGGTAGAATAAGGAAAAGTGCGAATCCCCCTCGCGCTTGGAGGAGCCCCCGACACATAGGTACCAATCCCTCGGGGTTGCGCACCGTTATCTCCCGGCTTCGCAGTAAATATCAGCCCGAAAAAATCACTCCATCCTTCTCCCATCTGTTCCCCTGCGTCTCTCCTGCCGTCTCCATTGGTGTCATAATTGATCAGGCAGGAAGCGTTCATTGGCCCACCGGTAAGCCGAATAGAAATGCCATGCGCATATTCATGGAGAATAACACCATTATCAAAATTTCCATCAATATCCCGGGGGCCTTCAATGGGTCGATCCTTGACGGTTGCAATCACATCCTCTCCATTGTTGAGGGCAATTCGTATTAGATCACAATCTCTTTTTTTCATGAAAATGGAAGGTATATTTACGAGATTGGCATTTTCACCGGCTCCCATGGATATTAGCTCATCCCCTGTTCCTCCACCTACCCCGGCTACATTGCATACCATTACCATAACCGCTCCCCGTTGCTGAGCATTGAACACTTTTTGACTAAAATCGCATAAGCCCCGGTCAACCATTGCAATTTTACCACTGAGATTGGTCACCACATTCGAACAAACAGCAGTTGGGTTTACTGAATTATCTCTTGCAACAACAACAGGTCCGGATATATTTACATTTTGAATATTGGGTCCAAAATTGGCAGTTCCAAATTCATAAACTCTTTCTGACAGAGAGGCAGGTTGATCAATGGTAAGCAATGATCTCACTTTATCCCATAAAAACATTTGCATTCTTCCTCTGGTACCGTCGGGGGGGGTAGTAAATGCAGCGTTATTTCTTGCATTGCCATCAAAGCCCTGAGCAACGACATAATCGGCAGCGCGTCCTCCTTTGCCATAATTGTTTTGTTGAAAATTTCCGGCTTCTTCCGTAAATCCTAACAAATAACTCAGATCATGGATCATATTATTAGTGTAAAACAAATTCGTGATGCCAGCATATTCGCTGCTATCCGAATTTTCATTCAATTTGTGATCGAACACAAAGATGAGATCCTCACCACCATCAGGCTCATCCCCATTGGAAGCGTTATTACGGTGCCGGTTCTGATAAGCGTGTGCATTATTGCCGCGGGTGATAGTATACTCTGGACCTTCAACTCCATTCGTATCATGCCAACCAAAAGGAGACGCTACCGCCAAATGAGGTCTGTGAACCGTGGTATGAGGTCCTTCTGAAGGGCTTTCGAGAGGCAAAGGATATACTTTATACAGATGGTTTTGCTGCGTTTCGCCGGGAGGAGTAAAAGTGTACCCCACAGAAGTATTATGCCTTTGATCATGATCGCAGTTTCGGGCTAAAGCCTGACTGATTGAAGTTTGATTGCAGTAAACAGTATAATTGTTTTTATCCAGTAGTTCTCCTGTTTGTCCATCGATTTTAACATTCCAGTAATCCGTACCCTGAGTTTCCATGATGGAAAGATCCCATGCCAGCCGGAGCTTGCCACTTTGGTTAAAGGCGTAGATGGGTTTGACTGTTATATTTTCATCCGAAAAGGCTACTTCATATACCGATTCTCTGGATCGTGTAGTTTGGAGGGCTTTGATCTGGGCAGGATGGGCTGCGATGTTAAGGTGATCGGCTGCCCGGATGATGGCATTGACAGGGGTTAAAAGCATGGGAGACTCATCTACCAAACCTCTCACATTGGGAATAAAATCTACACGCAGAGCGTGCGTTCTACCCTCAGGGGTGATGGTCAGTGTAGTCACTGTTTGGTCTACAGGAGTTCCATCAATGCTTTGTTGAATATAGGCATGGGTGACTCCGTTATGTGTTGAAGTATATGCATATATCACTTCAAAATGGAAAACATCTTCTCCGGTCAATGACCAGTGGGAGGCCTGATCTTTTAAGTACTCTCCGATTTTGGATTGAACATATTCATTCTCTACCGCGTCAGGGTTGATCTGACCATTTGCAAATTCTGCATTTGCAAGCAAACTTATTATTACCAGCCCTGCCAGAATCCGTCTAAAATTATCCATCATTTCTTCTACCAATAATATTGCCGTAAATTTTATATATAATAAAGGAAATCTCAATTATTGATGCAAAAATTACTTTTAACTATGACCTCCAATAAGAGATTCACAAATATACGTACTTTTAAAAAAAACGGGAATTTTGATTATTATGGTGTGTCAATTACAAATTGTGCAACTTGTAATAAACACCTTGTGGTATCTTTGTTTGTATTTCAATCTACGGGCAGGTTGATTTTTACATCACATCTTTCGAACGATCAAAAAAGATATATGTTCTTAATGATATTGATCACTAAAACTTTTTAAAAAATGAAAAGAATTTATGTATTCATTTTGATGATGGTGGGCCTGGGGTGGTCCCTGGATGCACAAAGATTACCCGGTTTGGATGCCAGCCCGATGGATGCAGCTGCCTACAGTCCGGAAAGAGGTGCCCCAACCGTGGCTAAGATTTATTATTCCCGCCCTGCAAAGAAAGACAGGGAAATTTTTGGAGCTTTGGTCCCTTTTGGTCAGGTATGGCGGACCGGTGCCAATGAAACTCCGGAGATTACTTTTTATCGCGATGTGAAATTTGGAGGAAGTGATGTGAAAGCCGGTACTTATACCCTTTTCACCATACCCGGAGAAACCGAATGGACCATTATCCTCAATTCTGTTTTGAATCAATGGGGGGCTTATGGTTATGATAATTCAAAAGATGTAGTACGTGTCAAAGGAACCGTTTCAACCCCCCCTTCCCATGTAGAAAATTTTACTATGACCTGGGAAAAGCAGGACGATGGATCGGCTCACCTGATTATGGCATGGGACAATACCCTGGTCAGAGTACCTATGATGTAGAATAAATATTGCCAGGATAAACATATCATTGGAAGGCGTCAGGATATATTATTCCTGATCCTTTTCGATTTCTGCTGCAGCGTTATTTTGATCCGCATTTTCTTCCTGGGCTTGAGCCCAAAAAGTAGTACCGGGAATGATAAGCGCGCGATGGTGGAGGTCTTTATAGTGATTAATGATATTAGGCCTGATGCAGTTTTCTATCACCTGGATGTCGTAAATCTCATCCACTGACATTCTATATTGAATTTTTCCGGTTACCTGACCGGTGGGAAGATGGACGGCATAGATCATTGAATGGTTAGCAGATTCCGGGATATCCAGCTTGTTAAAGGTGGAGCTGTTTTTTCTGAGTTTAGATGTGGATACAAATACAAAGTCTCTGATTTTTGTCATGCCCCTCACAAAGCCAGGCAAATGCGCCACATCTTCTGTTTTGCCGGAAGCGGGATCTATGGTGATCAGTTTTTGCGCAGCAGAAAGAAGGCAGTACAGTTGTCCGTTATAAATGCGTGGAGTATGAGGCATGGCCAATCCGCTCGCAATGATTTCATTGCTTTCCACATCCATAATGATCCCTCCCCGCACAATATCTTCACGCCATGATTGAAATGTATCTCCACTGCCAAGAGCGCTAATGTATGTAGGTGAACCATTATTCATAGCCAACCCATTGAGATGACATCGATCTTCTGCCGCCAGATGGGTGATAAAATGGGGTTGCCATTCCGGTTTGAAGCTGTAGTCGTCATCAATGGAGCACAAACACGAAAACGAAGTGTTGACTGCCCAAAGCTTTGCCCCATTACCAAAATGCAGATCGTGGATATCCACAGCTCCGGTGAAATAGGTTGCTCTCGGCACCCAAAGCTGATCATAAGTATTGGGCTTATTGGGATAGGTTTTGGCTAATTCTTCAGAATTTCTCAGGACTACGATTTCATTCATAGTGGCTACAGCCATTTTGTCCCCACTAATGGCAACCCCCATGGGTCTTTTGAAATTTCTCGGCAGTTGTATCAGAAAGTTATCGTCTTTGGGTGAGATAAAGATAATCTTACCTGCCTGGAATGTACTGATTACCAAAGTACATTGCAATTTATAAAGCAATTCAGGTAGCTGGGGAGTAAATGTACAACTGAAAGGAGCTAATTCTTTGTCTGAAACTCTGGTCGTCATTGTATATGAAATATATTTTTTTGGCTTTTATTCTTGCATATACTCGATACATGATAGAAAAGCGCAATCCTCTGTTTTATTATTTGAAAACAGAGGATTGTAAAAGAACAACAAAAATAAACCTTTAAAAATGTTATTGGGGAATAAAAAATCCAGACCGGTTGCGCACCGGTTCTAAACCCAATTTTGTCATTTCTGTTTTAAAAGATTCTCCTGAAGTGGCAGTAATGGCTTTAGATTTATCGGTTACCTCATACAGAATGACAATTCTCTTTCCTTCAGGCATTCCTGCAACGTTTAATCGTTTGACTTTGGGGTTACCATTGGTAAGGCGATTCGCCATGCCCGGAGATTGTTCTGCCGAAATGGATTTAATCTTTAACCCTTTACTTTCTACAGCTTTCTTATCAAACGATGAGTACCATTCATCCACATCTTTCACCCTGTACACGCCTACCATAATATTTTTTTTCGGAGCTATTTCTTCCTGAAAAAGGGGTTTCATATTCATAAAAGCGGCATTTTTAACACCATGCCGGTTACTGGATGTCTGAGTCATCAATTCTTGTCTGAATCTTCTGGCATTGGGACGGGAATCAAATTCTAGTCCAACCACTCTTTGTAGTGGATTGTTCTCTTCAACGGCATTGACTTTAATGGTTGCATTGTACTTATTCACCAATGATTGAAATTCATTGCTTTTGATGTAAGAATCAAATTGATTGGCATTTTCAAGCCGAAGTCCTATGTTCATGTGGACTGCGTCATTCTGAGCCATTATGGAAGTACCTAAACCAATTGTAAGCAACAATGCAATCATGGCAGATGTCGTACGGGACTTAAAGAACCCATTTTTCTGTCGAATTCCCAATATGCCCAATATGGACAATAACATACCCATAGCTATTAGACCCCAATGTGTCAGGGTAGGTATGGGGATAATGGGAAAAGCTTCTAAAGATCGCAAAGTGCCATTCTCTGATCCATAGACTATATCAAAATCACCATCATTATCCAGATCGGCAGCAGTAGGCCGTAAATAATATTCGCCGGGTACCCTGAAAGAAGAGAGTCTTTGTGAAGGTGCTGTGAGCAAATTGAAATTCAAAGAACCGGTTTCTTCTAAAACAAACATTTTATTTCGTGTATTTCCAATAGTTGGGAAAGATAAAAATCTATCATAAAACCCCAAAACGAGATCCTGATCGCCATCACAATCAAAATCTGCAAGAGTAGGCGCCGCTTTGTAACCATACACTCCGGAGCCCGGATTGCCAGGGATACTGCTTGGAAATACGCCATAAGAGTCAAAATACGGAAAAGTGTTGCTAATTTTTTCACCAAATAAGGTATTTCCATATTTAAATCCAACAGCTATATCCTCATCTCCATCGTCATCGACGTCTGCAAAGGCCGGTACGGGCATTTCGTCAAATGTGTAATATAAAAAGTCATAACCAGAAGAAAACATCGGACTAATACCGGTATTGATGAATCCATACAAATATCCATAGCTGGAAGAATACCCTGATCCTATCACTAAATCCTGATTGCCATCGCCGTCGATGTCAGTAAACGCAGGAGCCAGTTTATCGGCTGCGGCATAATATAGATATGTGCCAATACGAATGGCATCAAATGGGTTGTCAGCGCCAAACCTTTCTACAAACATGGGGTTGGAGGCATCTCCTGTATTTTCGAAATATCTTAATATCCCTTGTTGATAAGGAATACTATAGGGAGGATCATAAGAATAATAATAGTAACTGAAGACTCTACCATTCACAACCATATCCAGATCGCCATCCCCATCCAGATCAACAAAGGCTGCTTTGGAAAAATCATTGGTTGTAATCCCGTCGGTCCAGTCGATGTTGCGCCAATTATAGGAAGGTAAATCGATGCATTGACCATGGCTATCGCTCAGTGGCAATGCAAGCAAACCCAGCCCTGCAAATGTAGACACATGCATACCTGCTTTGTGAAGTTTCGAAACCATAGCATCAAACGCTGAAATCTTATTGATTTGGTCTTTAGCAGACATTTGTGACCAGGATCCGGAGCTTATTTCCCTTTCAAGAGAGTTTTTGTTCGCATTGTATTTTTGTAAGAGTCGTTTCGTTTTCATAGCCCAATTAAGTTTAGTTCTGTTACAGCCTGTAATGTTATAAAGAAACAATCATTTTTTTTTAAAAAAGCATCAACTTTATTTCATAAAAAGTCTCCATTATACATCCCTGGGGTTTCAACACCTTTTTATAGAGTGCATGCATTGGACTATTCAGGCCTTCAATAAGGAAAATAGCCTGATAAAATGTCTTTTCTTCATCATAAGCTCTCCTGATGGCATCGCTCAGCGCTTTTAATCCCAGCCATTGTCCCTTCCCTTTTTCAAGATACAATGCTGTGATTTGTACCTGGTCTTTGGCTAACCTATGGATCATACACCAACCAATGATTTCCCCATGATATTTGATTAAAGAAGAATAGCCGGGGGAATACTGTCCTCTGAGTTGAAAAGGACTCATCGCTCTGGGAATGTCTTTGAAGCGATTTTCATTAAATGCCACTTCCAGTTGGGTGTAAGAAGTGTCGTCCCAGGCTTCTATGTTATAGCCTTCTGGTACCGGTCGATTGGTCCAGGGTGAATGTAATAGGGAACGGGTATCCTTCATTGTACACTTGTGATGACTGGTTTTGATTTCAGTTTTCCCAAATTGTCCAAATACCTTCTCAACATAGGGTGATATGGGCCAATTCTCATTGAAGTTAAATGTTAAGACCCTGATTCTGAAAAACAACAATCGTTTGATCATTACTTTGACCATAGTTATCATATCAAGGTACCAGCCGCTCGCTTCATGATTATAAAACGAGATAAGCATACATTCGTCCTTTTGTTTCATTTGCTTGACATACACAGCGCTATAGATCTGATTGTCATTGGTCATGGAGAATCCGCAAAAAAGATTTCCCTTTATATTTAATCTCTTTTTTATACCGGAAAGTTTTGGATATGAAAAAGGGTTGAAAGTCTGGATGGCCTGGTCCACGGTACACATTATCCCATAAAATTGCATCCCACGTTCATTATGGATGTGATTGCCTTTACTACGGATGCGTTCACACACCTTAGCTTTGTATTCATCAAAAGTGAGCATATGTTTTTCAGCCATAAATATGAGAACAATTGAAGTGATTGAATATGGTTTTACAATTAAAATTTATCTTTGTGTAATTTTTTTTGATTTTTTTTAATCTATAAAATAATTAATGTTATCAAAACCTTTTCCCCAGGATGTAGGTATCAAATATCATTGAATCCCATTCCGGTTCATAAAGGTTAAAAATTTTGTGATAACCGACCAAATAGTACATTCTTTTTTCAAGCAGCACTAAAACTATTTCAATTATTAAATCAAAAACATTATGTGGATCATTTTAGCTTTTTTCCTCGCTCACTGGTACCTTTCAGCATTTTCCCAGACTTTTTTTCTCCATCGCTATGCTTCGCATATGATGTTTACCATGAATAAATTCTGGGAGCGATTCTTTTTTATTTTCACCTGGATTGCTCAGGGCAGCAGTTATCTGAGTGCTAAATCCTATGCCATGCTGCACAGAATGCATCATGCATTTGCAGATACGGAAGAAGACCCTCATTCCCCCAAATACACCCATAATTTTTTCAGACTGATGTGGGACACCCGATCCATATATAATAGAATCAATCGAGGTAAAATGGAGATTGAAGAGCGTTTCCGCAAAAATGTTCCTTCGTGGGACAGTTTTGAAAAATTTGCCCACAACAATCTCAGCCGCATTATGTGGGGTGGGTTTTATATTGGGTTTTACATATTATTTGCCGAACATTGGTGGCTTTACTTCCTGTTACCCATTCATTTTGTCATGGGGCCTTTTCACGGGGTGATCATCAATTGGTTTTCGCACAAATTCGGGTATCGAAATTTTAAAGATATAAAGGATACCAGTACCAACTTTCTGCCTTTTGATTTCCTGGTCATGGGCGAATGTTATCACAATAACCACCACAAATTCGGTTTTCGCCCTAATTTTGGAGGCATCCGCTGGCATGAAATTGATCCCACCTACATAATTATTAAAATACTCAACCGGATCAATATTATACAGCTGAAACCGGTTCATATGACTGGCTGAACAAACACATATATTGACATATTTTAGTGAATGGTTCCCCGGAAAGGATTTTGCCGGCGTCAAACTAAATCTTTGTGCAAATAATCTGGATATTTTTCTTTATTCATATGATTCCCTGAAAAGCATTTTGGAGTCAGGTCATGGGTGATTAGCATATAACTAAGTTATTTGTGTTTCAACAATTAGTTTATATTCGTACTATTGTTTTATTTCAAATGGATTAAAATATGCATTATCTCTTCACTTTTTGCTTTTTGCTGACCACATTGGCTCTTAGTTCTCAGAATATCCCACCCCAGGCTACTGAGGTATGGGAGCCGGTACCCCGGATCGTTACACCAGGAGTAGAGGGGGGACCGCCTTCCGATGCCATCATTTTGCTGGATCACAATGAATTAGCTGAATGGACCCATCTCGATGGGAGTGCAGTAAAATGGGTATTATCTGATGGAGTCTTAACGGTTAAGCCCGGTTCGGGTGATATCATTACGCATCGTAAGTTTGGCGATTGCCAATTGCATATTGAATGGCAGTCACCAGAAAAACCCCAGGGAACAGGACAAAATCATGGCAATAGCGGAGTGTTTTTACAAGAGAAATATGAAGTGCAAATTCTCGACAGTTATAACAACAGCACCTATACTAACGGGCAGGCAGGTTCAATCTACAAGCAGTATATTCCTTTGGTCAATGCCATGAGGCCCAATGACCAATGGAATGTTTATGACATCATTTACAAAGGGCCAGTTTTTAATAATGATGGAATCAGAGTAGCTCCCGGCTACATCACCGTTTTACACAATGGTGTTTTGATTCAAAATCATGTAATGCTACATGGTACTACAGAATATATTGGTTGGCCAAAAAATATCCCTCACGGACCAGGTTCCATTATATTGCAGGATCACGGCAATGAAGTTAAATTCAGAAATATCTGGATCAGAGAGTTGTAAATTAAATAAGAATTAATAAAATATGCATTTGATTACAAGAATGAAATGGAAGCCGGTTTTCTTTTTATTTAGTTTGATTGTATGGAGTACTTCTTGTGGGAGCACATTGCAGGAAATAACTCTCCGTTATGATGGCAGTGGTGTGATATACAACCAATATGATTTTACAGAAATGCTGGGAATGATAAAAATGATGAAGTCCGCTATGGAAGGGGAAGAATCTACCCCCGGCTTTTCAGAGAATATCATGGAAGTATTGCTTAAAGAAAACCCGATAGATACATCATTTACTATGGGTCAGGCCCTTCCTGATTCATTGAGACATCGAATTGATCATCCGGAATTGCTGGATAAAATGTCCATCAGGGTACAGATGTCGGGTGAAAATAACCAAACATTGTTGGGAATAACCATTTCATTTGATCATCAGGAAGAGATTATCAAAATTTTCGAAGAGCTGTTAAAAACAGAGGATGAAGAAGAAAAAGCAGCCATTGACCTGAAAGAAATCCGATCCGGTTTTGGTCGATTTACAGTGCATGCAGATCAGGGAATGGTATTTTTTGAAGAAAGTGAGTTTAAAGTCCAGGGAATGGAAGCTTCGGAGTTGGAATTTGAGAATATGCAGGAAGAAGATAAAGAAATGATGGAACTCTTCTTTGGGGAGCAAAAAAATATTACCGTGATACACTTACCCGGCAGGATCATTGAATACGATCATCCTTTGGGAATTCTTTCAGAGGATGGGACGACCTTAACCATTGAAGAATCGATGCTTAATCTCATCCGGTCGAAGAGATCTCCTGCATTTACTATCCGGTACGAAACAAAATAAATATTAACTATCAAATGATAAACAACCGGATCAGGAACATCATTTTTGATTTGGGAGGGGTATTAATCGACTGGAATCCCAGGTATTTGTACCGAAAACTTTTTCGCACAGAAGCCGCTGTGGAATACTTTCTCCAAAATATCACTACTTTTCCCTGGAACGAGGAGCAGGATGCCGGACGACCTTTACACATTGCTACACAGATATTGATAGATCGTTTCCCTGAATATTCACCTGAAATTGACGCATATTATGGAAAGTGGGAAGAAGACATGCTGGGTGATGCGCATGACAATATGGTTCAATTACTGCGAGAGTTTATTGAAAACCCGTCATACCGAGTGTATGCTTTAACCAACTGGTCGGCTGAAACTTTTCCGGTAGCGCGACGGAAGTTTCCATTTTTATCCTGGTTTGAAGGGATTGTGGTATCGGGAGAAGAAAAAGTAAAAAAGCCTGATCCGGCCATATACCACATTCTGCTGAAAAGGTTTGATCTCATTACTAATGAATGTCTTTTTATTGATGACAGTGTCAAGAATGTTTCTGGAGCAAAGCGTGTAGGATTACATGCTATCCATTTTCAGAATGTAGATCAACTGAAGAATGATTTAATTCCATTTGGAATTGTTCAATGAATGGTTTTTCCTGATCTTTGTGTGCATTTATTCTGAAATTTAGACTGCATTGCCTACTTTAGCCATTCTTTAAATAATCCTTACAATTCAAGAATATGAGTCCACAAAAAATCACTATATCCAATGGAAAATTGAATGTTCCGGATCACCCCGTTATCCCATTCATTGAAGGGGATGGCATAGGCCCGGATATATGGTCAGCCTCATACCGGGTATTGGATGCAGCGGTAGAGAAGGCTTATCATGGGAAGAAAAAAATTCAATGGCATGAAGTCCTGGCCGGAGAAAAAGCTTTCAATCAGACCGGGGAGTGGTTGCCCCAGGCTACTTTGGATGACATTATTACGTACCTGGTTGCCATTAAAGGACCTTTGACAACACCGGTTGGGGGAGGTATCCGGTCACTCAATGTAGCTTTGCGGCAAAAACTGGATTTATATGCCTGTGTCCGCCCGGTGCGATGGTTTACTGGCGTTCCCTCTCCGGTACGTGAACCCCATTTAACAGATATGGTTATTTTCCGCGAAAATACGGAAGATATTTATGCAGGTATAGAGTATAATTATGGAAGCAAGGAGGTTGAAAGACTGAAGCAATTTCTGATCGATGAGTTAGGAGTAACCCAGATCCGGTTTCCTGATACTGTATCTTTAGGCGTAAAACCTGTGTCCGTCGAAGGTACAGAAAGATTGGTAAAGGCGGCCATAGATTATGCGATTGCTCAAAAGAAAAAATCTGTTACCCTGGTACATAAAGGCAATATCATGAAATTTACAGAAGGTAAATTCAAAGAATGGGGTTATGACACTGCAAAGAAATACTATGGAGCCCGGGATCTTGATGGGGGTCCATGGCAAGTGATACAAAATGGTGAGCACCGGTTGGTCATTAAAGATGTTATAGCAGATGCGTTCTTACAACAAATTCTGCTCAGGCCTGCAGAGTATGATGTGATTGCCACACTCAATCTGAATGGTGACTATATTTCTGATGCATTGGCAGCCCAAGTCGGAGGTATTGGTATCGCTCCAGGGGCAAATATTAACTATTCAACCGGCATTGCAATATTCGAAGCCACCCATGGTACTGCACCTAAATATGCAGGTCAGGATAAAGTAAATCCCAGCAGTGTAATCTTGTCAGGAGAGATGATGTTCAGGTATTTGGGATGGAATGAAGCGGCAGATTTAGTTATCAAAGGTGTGGAAGGAGCCATTTCAGGAAAAAGGGTTACCTATGACTTTGAACGATTAATGGAAGGCGCTACTCTTTTGAAATGCTCTGAATTCGCGGATGAGATCATTTACAAGATGGATACCTGACCGGTAATCCGAGAATGCAGATTAGCCTTTTTTGCAATAGTTTCTTTAAATATAACAGTGCCGATTGCAATCTTCACGGACAGTCATGTATATAGATGTAAGAGCGAAGGACAGGGCAATATATTTTACTTAGTTAATAATTATATTGCGATGATTAAAAGCTTCGCGGATAAAAATTAAATATTAATGTGTCCACAATGCAAACGGGGTAAAAGAAGTTCATAATTTTGCGCTGTTTTCTTTGGAAAGGAGAATGAGTGACATTCTGTTCTCTGTTAAAAAATGAGAAAGTGGAAAAAAAGGAATTTATAAAACAACTGATTTTTATTGCCCTGTTCATCATTGTTGTCATTTCCATCATAGTACTCTGGCTGGGATATTATACCAATCACGGACAAAAACTCACGTTACCGGAATATATTGACATGTATGTGAAGGATGCTGAAAGAGATGCAAAGAAACGTTCATTTCGATTGGTCATTGATGATTCTGTTCATATTGTAGGACAACGGGGAGGAATCATTACTGCCCAGAATCCTAAAGGAGGATCACTGGTCAAAGAAAAGCGGAAAATTTATGTGACCGTTACCAAATATCATCCGGACCGTATCCGATTCAATGAATTGCCGGCATTATACGGCAGTGATTATGAACAAAAGAGAAAGGAATTATCCTATCTTCAAATCAATTCCAATATCAAAGGTTTTGCCTACGATCCCGGACAACCCAACCACATCCTTGAAGTGTGGTATGAGGGAGAAATCATTGCATCAAAGAATATTGAAAGAAGAGATGTGGAAATAGAAAAGGGGGGTACTCTCGAATTTGTGCTCAGTGAACAATCGGGGGGCACCACCACCATCCCTGATTTATTTTGTATGACAGTAGCGGAGGCTCGGTTTTTGCTTGACCGTTCCAAATTACGGATGGGTGATATCAACTACGCTGGGAATGGAAATCCTGAATATTCATTCATTGTCAACCAGGATCCACCTTATGATCCGGTAGCCATTATTGAGAGAGGTTCAGCCATTCATGTGACTACCCGGGAAGAAAAACCTCCAACCTGCAGATAATTATAATACTTTACAAAATCCATCTAAATGGAAGATATTACAGTCAACGAGTTGAAAAGAAAAATTGAAGCCGGCGAAGACTTTATTTTAATAGATGTTCGGGAGCCTTATGAACATGAAGAATTTAATATCGGAGGTCGCCTTATTCCTCTAACTTCCATACCTGCAGCCATTGAAGAAATGAAAGATGAGAAGGATAAGGAAATTGTACTGTACTGCCGTTCTGGAAACCGCAGTTTGCAGGCCAAAATGTTTATGAAACAAATGGGTTTTAAACAAGTGAGAAATACTTTGGGTGGTCTGGTAGATTGGGTGGAAGAGTTTGGTATGGGCGAATAACAAGAGTTATTAAAATGAATTTTTCCACATCATCGATTCTACAGGCTTATCTGTCTTAATAATGTATTTTGCATTGGATTTTTTATTATAGAAATTATTGATGCCTCCTTCCACTTTGAAATAAATAAGCTGGCCAATGGGCATTCCCGGGTAAATGCGTACGGGTTGGACACAGGAAATTTCAAGAGTCCATGTATTGCAAAATCCTACGTCTCCTTTTCCCGCAGTGGCATGTATATCAATACCCAGTCTGCCCACACTACTTTTACCCTCAAGAAAAGGTACGGAGTTGTGGGTTTCTGTATACTCTCGTGTTACTCCCAGGTATAATGTTCCCGGTTGAAGAAGAAAGCCGCTTTCCTCTATTCTGATATACCGTATGGAGTTGTGTTTTTTAGCGTCTAAAATATGATCATGGTATACCGCCAGATACTCTCCCAGGTGCACATCGTAGCTATTAGTACCCAAACAACGGATATCGAAAGGGTCAATCACAATATTTCCACTTTCAATTTCATTTAATATCTCTGTATCTGTAAGGATCATGAGAATGCATTATATTTAAGCGTCAAAGGTACATCATACTTTATGAATTACTCCAAAGAGAAGCTAAATAATAAACGGAACTAAATATGCCGCTCATCAGACATAAGAGAGTTGTCCCTGCAGGGGAGCTGGGGATTTGGAAAGTAGAAGAACCTATTGCATTTTATGATGAAAATCTTGAATTGTTTGAAGAAGAGAAGATTGAAGTAGCCGCTCTCAGTCCAAGAAAAAAGCTGGAATGGATGGCTACGCGATATTTGCTACACTATATGACGGGGCAGAAAGTACGTACCCCCTGCCTTAAAGATAAATTTGGAAAACCCCACCTCAAGAATTCCAATTATAAAATTTCCATATCCCATTCCGGCGATCTGGTTGCCGTTATTGCTTCACCTTTCCATGTAGGGGTAGATGTTCAATACCTGGTACCAAAAATTACACGGATTGCAAATCGATTTTGTACGGATGAGGAATATGCGTTTGCCCTCAAGGGCTCATTTATTGAAAATTTACACATCATTTGGGGCGCAAAAGAATGTCTTTACAAAGCGTATGGTAGACGGCAACTCGATTTCAAAAATCAATTGAAGGTTAACCCTTTCTCGATATCCATGGGTGATCAGGTGGCTACAACGGCCACATTGATCGCCAATCATCATAGACGACATTTCAACATCTTCAGCACTTTGTACGAAAACTACATTCTGGTGTACGCAATCGAAAATCAATTATAATGAGCCTGCATTTTCTTAATTTAAGGTTTTCATCTCTTTTAGAATTGATTTCTCCAGGAAAAATGGTAATTTTTGCCATTGCCTGTCCATTACTTTTTGGTATGTGTCAATTGCGTTCCTCTCAAGCACATGACGAATTGGGAAATGAAGAATCAATTGTCATCCTTCCCAAAGATTTTATAGAATTTTACGATCATTTCCACAGGGATTCACTATATCAAATGGAACATATTGTATTTCCCCTGAAAGGCAAAGGGGATTCAAATAACGCCGGAATGGAAGCACAATGGTCTGAGGAGGAGTGGCAGCTGCATCGTCATTTTCTGGAAGAAGGCAATTATTTTGAGAAAGAATATGCTGTTTTGCCTTCCTTGATCATCGAGGTGATTTCCGATCCATCGAAAACCTATACCATTGAAAGAAGATGGGCCAAATTAGTTGATGGATGGAATTTGATTTATTACAAATCATTAGATGATTGATGGGTTGGCAAACTCATTGACATTTTTGGTTGAACTCAGATCTGATTTCTTACCATTTCCGCATCCGCCATTCTTGGTGGGATACCAAAAGCTTCTATCAGTCCGGTCACTTCAGGTCGTAATTCCGCACACAACTTTGTAATCATTCTGCGGATGGCTTTGGATTTACTACCTTCCATATAACCGGTTTCCAGATACCAGCCCTTTTCCTTTTCCATCACAGAAAGTGCATAAACACTTAGTATTTTTTTCAAGACCGGCTGAAGAGATGCATCAGAGCGCTGAATGAATGCAATAAAATCTCTAAGAACTATGGTATCAGTATAGGCACAAGCGACTTCAATCATATGTATCTGACATTTAAGAAATGCATCATGGGGGTGTAATCTTTTTCTCAGATAATCACGCATTCGTGAAGAAAGACTAAATAATAATTTCTTTTCTCTGTATTCAAAAGCATGTTCATAAAACTCAAAGTTGAGTAAGTGTTCTGTGGATGTTAGTCTGGAATAAAAAGGGTTTAGTTCAGCCAGGGTATTAGATAGGCGCTTGCCCAGATATCGCATCACCGCTTTAAATCCGGCATTGTGAAAATCTTCTTTAAATTCTGTCAGTAAACTTCTGGCTACCAATTGCAACAACACAGTATTATCTCCTTCAAATGTTGTAAATATATCCGAATCAGCCTTGAGTTGAGGTATGAGATTTTCCTGCAGGTAACCTTTGCCTCCACAAGCTTCCCTGCATTCCTGAATGGTCTCGGTACAATGCCATGACGCAATAGCTTTCAATGCAGCTGCCTGGGTTTCCACATCTCTTTGGTCTTTTTCTTCATCTACATAATCCCCGGTGAGCCTTGTTAAAGAAGCATGTAAAGCCATCGTTCTTGCCAAAAGGGGTATTAATCTCCTGTGATGGGTTGGATAATCCATTACCAACATTTCATTGCCCTCCCTGTCTTCAAATTGTCTTCTTTTCAACCCATATTTTATTGCTATTTGAAGACCCACTTTGGCAACACTCAGCCCGGCTAATCCTACAGAGATGCGGCCTCCCACCAAAGCACCCAACATGGTAAAAAACCTTTTATTTGGGTTTTCAATTTTGCTGTAATACTTGCCAGATTCATCGATGTCGCCATAGGCATTCAAAAGATTTTTCAATGGAACTTTTACCTGATCAAACCATATTTTACCATTGTCCACTCCATTCAAACCCATCTTATATCCATTGTCTTCAATGCGTATTCCATTACACAATTCATGCTTGTTATTCCGGATTTGAACAAGGAAAGCATGTACTCCATAATTTTTGCCCTCCACTATTAATTGAGCAAAAACCACAGCCATGGTTGCATGCAATGCATTGCCAATATATTCCTTACAAGCGTCTTCTACAGGAGTTTGAATGACCCAGTGCCCTGATGAAAAATCCAATGTTGCGGTGGTTCTAAGCCCTCTGACATTGGAGCCATGTCCGGTTTCCGTCATGGCAAAGCATCCCAATAAATCGCCTTTGGAAAGCGGTTCTAAATATAGCTTGTGATGATATGGTGAACCCAATAAATATAAAGCACCGCCAAACAAACCAAATTGAACTCCGAATTTTACAGTAAGACTCAAATCACCATAGGCCAGCATTTCAAATACAGCGATATGGTCACCCCTTTTATCCATCCCTCCATATTGTTGAGGAAAAGCATATGCGCCAAGACCTTGACTTGCCAAAGCTTTTAACCGGGATAAAACTTTCTGACGGTATTTGTCGGTGTCCGGCTCAATGATTCTGGAAAAATATGGATCCTGCAAGAGCGTCCTCATTCTCTCTTTTGTATCTGTATACTTTCCATCCAATTCCTTTCTAAGGAATTCAATGTTGAATGAAGGTTTTTCTACTACACTGACACTCCCTGGGATGTTAGCCATCAATAATCTGGCAGAAACCGGATTGTTCAGGCCCAGAGCTTCTTCCATTTCACGAATCGCTAAATGTACTTCTACTTCTAACTGTGGAAACTCAGATTCTTTTGTTGTGGCTTTTAAAATCTGATAGCAAATGGCAGATATGGAAAATCTCTTTTCTTCAGGGATGTCTGTTGCAAAGTGGCGGATGGCTGTAGCCCATTCCTTAAATATTTCATCGGAAGGAGGATTTCGCGGATCAGTCCATTGAATCAGATATTTTTTGTCCCCCCGGGTTAAAAATGGAAGACTTTCGATTTTCCGGTGAATCAATTTGATTTCGGAAGGGGATAGGACACTGTCCGCCCAACCAATGTAAAACATCGGAAGAAGGCTCAGTGCCCCCGGACTTAAAGAAGTATCAAATGAATGTTTCATACAAAAAGCGATTGCAGGTCAATCCCGTGTTTTTATACTTCTCCTTCCATGTTCAAGTACTTGTTCCCAAACTCTGAAAATATTTCCACTGCATATTTTTTCAATATCCTCTTCAGAATAGCCCCTCTTCAAAAGAACATAAATCAAATTAGGATAATCAGCAACATCTTTCAGACCTGTGGGCAAGGAATCTCCAACACCGTCAAAATCAGAACCTAATCCTATATGATTAATTCCCACCAGATTTCTGACATGGTCTATGTGATCTGCCACTTTTTCAATATCTGAATAAAGGTTGGGGTTCTCCTTCTGAAATGCAGTTATCACCGGTTTTGCTTCTTCACTCCTCCATGAAATATTTTTTTCGTTTAAAATTTCCATCAATTCAGCACGCTTTTCATCTCTATATCGCTGTACTTCGCCATCCAAAAAAGAAGAGCCAAAATTTATCATGATCACCCCTCCATTCTTTGCCAGAGCGACGATCATGTCATCGTCCATATTTCTTTCAAATCCCGGAGTAAACTTACGGGCTGAACTGTGCGAGGCTATAACAGGTACCGAAACATGATCGATGACCTGATAAAATGTTTGGTCCGATACATGGGAAATGTCAATCATTATACGCGATTGCTGCATTTTCTGAATAACTTCATATCCCATAGGACTTAACCCACCCCAGGTTCTGGTCGTATCATATGAGGAGTCACAGATTTTATTGTCTTTAGAGTGAGTGAGTGTAATATAGCTGATCCCTCTTTCCCTAAAATATGGGATCAAAGCCAGATCGTCTTCTACAGGTGCGCCATTTTCCATTCCCATCGGGAGGGCAATCTTTCCCTGTGCTTTAATCCTTTTGATATCTTCAGGCGCTTTCGCAATTTCAAAATACATGTCATTTTCATTTGCGATGTATTCCACCATATCAATTAATGAATCCGCCAGCGCCTTGGCACGACCGTCTTCCTGGTAGGAAGCAGGTATAAATATTGACATGAACGGAGCATCCAGGCCCCCTGCCCGGGATCTTTTAAAGTCAAAATCTCCCGTTTCACTTTCAATAGGTATCCCTGTATATTCTCTTTCGAGTCTGAAGTTCTGGACCTTGAGACGGTAGGGAAGATCCACATGACCATCCACTATTATAAATTTTTGTGCCAGATCATGTGCTTTTTTCAATAAAGGGTCTGTTTCCATTGATGCTATTTTTTTACTTCCCGAACAGGAAAGTATAGTCAAACAAATTCCTGTAAAAATGATCATTCTATTCATTGCATTGATGTTTGGTAAAGGAATAATAGTTTAAAACTTACAAAAAGTTTGTTATTATACTCATGATATGCAAAAAAATTAATGGAATTGAACCCGGAATTCTGTTTCATTTTTTAACTTAGTTGAAATCAGGAGCAATTGACTTTTATCTTGCCTTTCGAAATGAACATTTGCATTGTCTTATATTCTTACAGGCTTACGATCCAACCCTCTGATTTCAAAAAGCAAGTGACGCCTTGCCGAAGAGCCCTGAAAACCCTGCCCTGATACATTTACAGAAAAACGAATTGCGTTTTGTTCATATCTGTTAGTGATTTCAATAATTTGATATTGCTCTCGTTCGTAAGCCCATGGAGTTCGTCCATCATCCATATAAATCAATGCTTCTGAATCCTGCACACTGTAATAATAACAGATGATGGAGAAGGCAGTTTAATCAATACCCGGCTGCTTAATTTCAAAGTCTTCCTCTTCTTTGGCTTTTTTCACAAGCGCCCTGACATCTTCTAAAAGTTTTTTCGCATTATATATGATACCATCTTTGATAGTATATTTTACTCCGCCTACTCTTTTTACTTCATTATCCTCAGTCAGTTTTATAGCGCCGGTTCCATATAATACTTTGAGATTGGCCAATGGATTTTCCTCAATTATGACAAAATCTGCCAGCTTTCCCGGTTCAATGGTGCCAATCAAATCATCCATTCCCAGAGCTTCGGCTCCTTTCAGGGTGGCAGACATAATGATCTCCAGGGGATGGAAGCCGGCTTCCCGAAGTAATTCCATTTCCCGGATATAAGCAAAACCATACAATTGATAAATAAATCCTGAATCGGAACCTACCGTCACTCTTCCTCCTTTATTTTTATATTCATTGACAAACTGCATCCATTTACTATAATTTTTTTTCCAGGCAACCTCTTCTTCAGTTCCCCAGTAATGCCAATACGACCCGTGTGATATTCTGGAGGGTGCATAAAAGCGCCATAAGGAAGGAAGTGTATATTCTTCATGCCATTCCAGTCTTCTGGTGCGATGCAGATCCCGGCTGGCCTCGTAAATATTGAATGTCGGGTCAATGGTAAAATCAAGATCCAGCAATTGTTGCATGACTTCATTCCACTTTTTGCTACCCGGGTCTGCAGCCTGTTCCCATAATGTACCAGCATTGGCAAAGCGGTGTTGCTCATTCTGGTAATTATAATCTGCGGGATAATCCTGGACAGTACGGTCGTCAAATAATGCTTCAGGCAAACCATACCAGTGTTCCATGGTCGTCAATCCTGCTTTCGCAGAATTCATAACATTCCAACGAGCTACATCCATTTGGGCATGATGACATGCAGATCTCAATCCCAATGCTTTATTTTCAACAAGCGCTGCTTCCATAATTCTGGGGGGGGCTCCAAAAAATTTTATTCCATCCGCTCCCTTGTCCTTGTTTTTCCTCACCCAGTCACGAGCCATATCAGGTGTGGAAATAGGTTCGGAGGAACCCATGCCAAATGCTGTATATGCCAAAATGCGCGGAGCCGTTATTGTATTCATTGCGCTTTTCTCCTTTTGATCCAATACCCAATCCAAACCATTACCGCAGGCAGGATCCCTGATGGTCGTGATACCATGTCCCATCCACAGTTTGAAAACATATTCTGCATCAGCACCCTGACCACCCCCTCCGATATGGCCATGCATATCAACAAAGCCAGGCAATATATACATGCCGGTAGCGTCCAGTTCTTTACCACCTTCTTTCAATGCCGGTCTTCTTCGATCATTAATATCCACGCCGGGATAACCCACCACTCTGACCTGTTTGATGATATTGTTTTCCACTTCAATATCTACCGGCCCAATGGGTGGAGCTCCGTTTCCGTTGATCAGTGTTGCACCTCTGATGATCAGTTGAGGGAAAGGACCTTCTCCTTCCATGATTTCCGGAGCTTTTTTTACCTGACTTAAGAGAAAGTTGGTCCACAAATAGCAAGCGATGATAAGAATAGATTGTTTTTTCATTCGAAATTTTAACGATATTATGAAATCCCGTTTACATGTCCCGGGTAAATTTTAAATGGATATAAAGTAAATGAATTTCATGGAATTTACTCAATAAAAATATTAGTCCTGACTTAAATGAGTATCATTCTCACTCCCGCGGTGTGCCTACATGATGCATCAATAAACGCTTAATATTGAGATGTGCATTAAAAAAAACGCATTAACACTCAATTTCATTGACTGCTACCGCTAATCCGCCTTCAGATGTTTCTTTGTATTTTCTGTGCATATCCTGAGCGGTAGTCCACATGGTTTTTACTACTTTATCGAATGGTACCCTTATGTCTTCAGGGTCTCTTTCCAAGGCGATATGCGCTGCATTGATCGCCTTTATGGCTCCCATGGAATTTCTTTCAATACATGGAATTTGAACCAATCCATTGATCGGGTCACAGGTCATTCCCAGGTGATGTTCCATGGCAATTTCTGCGGCGATTAAACACTGTGATGGTGTACCTCTCTTTACATGACATAATGCAGCAGCAGCCATAGCCGATGAAACACCTATTTCGGCCTGACAACCTCCCATAGCAGCAGAGATGGTAGATCCTTTTTTAAAAATACAACCAATTTCAGAAGCTACACATAAAAACTCAATAATTTCTTTCTTCCCGGCTTTATTATTATAAAAACTAATATAAGCCAGAAGCACAGCTGGAATAACGCCTGCACTTCCATTGGTCGGGGCAGTTACTACTCTCCCCATGGCAGCATTCTCCTCATTTACTGCAATGGCAAAAGCGCTCAGCCATTTGAAAATAGAATGTATGCCAGCTTCTTCCTGTTTGAGTGCTTCTACCCAGGCATAGACATCTGTATAATAGGCAGGTTTCATGACACTTTTGATAAGTCGGGGTGCTCTTCGTTTTACAGCCAAACCTCCGGGAAGAATTCCTTCTGTGTGACAACCTCTGTACACACTATGAAGCATGGTGTCCCATATATCTAATAAAAACCGATCGATTTCCTCTTTGGAATGATATACAGTCTCATTGGCCATGACCACTTCTGCAATATTCAATTGATGTTCATGGCAGTAGGCAAGTAATTCGGCTCCTTTGCTAATGGGAAAAGGATGCTTTGACTTTGGATCGTAGATGTTTGTACCTTCCTCTCCTTTGCTGATAAACCCTCCCCCCAGAGAATAGTATATATCCTCACTTTCTACACCTGATCTGGATATTGCGATGAAAGAAATGGCATTGGCATGGTAATCCAGAAATTCGGTAGTAAATAGTAAGTCCTTGTCGATGTCAAAGGATATCTTCCATTTTCCGCCAAGAAAAAGGGTTTTGTGGTTTAATACCAGATTCCATACTTCGTCAATTTTTTCATGCTCTACAACTGCAGGATCAAGACCACTTAACCCCATAATAGCAGCTTTGTCAGTAGCGTGGCCTTTACCCGTTAAAGAAAGTGAACCAAAAAGTTTAACT
The DNA here is from genome assembly GCA_035327565.1 of Saprospiraceae bacterium. Taxonomy (GTDB): domain Bacteria; phylum Bacteroidota; class Bacteroidia; order Chitinophagales; family Saprospiraceae; genus JABDLO01. Next base: position 22,800 of record DAOLDB010000008.1, on the reverse strand, counting down.
TTAACTGAAATCAATTCTACAGGGGTATCCAACCTATTTAACCAATGCAATGCCGCTTTCCATGGGCCCAAAGTATGTGAACTGGAAGGCCCAACACCAATTTTAAACATATCCGTAACACTTAAATAGTCATTGGTTTTCATGGTTATACAATTCAAGTAATTTTTAGCAAAAGTAGATCATTTCAATAGAATCTGCATGAGTCATATATGTTAAAATAAAAAGCGAAGTGGAAGGATATCCACTTCGCCATTGTCATGATTATTTAAACAAAAATATTAATGCCTTATTTTACATAAACACCGTAAATATAGAATAATAACAATGAATCAGTATACTATAAATCCTCTGTTTAATAAAAATAATAGAATTAATCAGAATTGGATTAATGCTGTTTTCCAAAACTTTACACTATCATTATATTTGTGAATGAATATGATAATGAATAGTAATCAAAACGAATTTTTTATTGAAATTATCAATGAAAACATAGCGCTAAAAAAAGCTATGGCTGAAGATTCGCAGCTTTTTGGATTCATCCACAGGGTGATAGATGAGTGTGTTAGTGTTTTCCGAAAGGGTGGAAAAGTAATTTGGTGTGGAAATGGTGGAAGCGCTGCTGATGCCCAACATCTGGCAGCTGAACTTTCCGGCAAGTTCTACTTCAAACGAAGTGCATTGTATTCAATAGCCTTACATTCAAATTCTTCCTTTCTCACTGCCGTTTCCAATGATTTTGGATTTGAGTATGCATATGCCAGAAATATTGAATCGATGGGAAAGGAGGGTGATGTTTTGATTTGTTTAAGTACTTCCGGCAATTCATTGAATATCTTAAATGCAGCACGGACGGCTCAAAAGATGAAGCTCATGGTTTTTGGCCTGACAGGAATGCATGGGGACACAATGAGTGAAGTTTGTCATCATACCTATTTAATTCCATCCATAAATGTTGCCAGAATTCAGGAAAGCCATATGCTCATAGGACATATCATCTGTCAGAAAATTGAACAGTTACTTTTTGAATAGTAATGTTGTTTAGTCTTAGTGACAGCGGGTTGTTTTTGTGTTTACACACACTTGTCTTGGTGGAAGTAATCAGAATATGTTGAGTCTTATATAAAATAATAAGCTGTGGACAAAGGGCTGGGAAATAATAAGCTACACTCCGGCATTGTCAATGAGTTTCTGCTGTTCATATAAACCGGCATAAAATCCTTTGTTTTTAATCAATTGGTCATGGGTGCCTGTTTCAATCAACTTTCCATCATCGATGACAATAATTTTATCAAATTCAATCAGACTATAAATCCTGTGGGTAATAATAATGGCCGTTTTATTGTGAAGGACATTATCAAGATAAGACAATATTTTTTGTTCTGTTTTTGTATCCACTGCCGAAAGTGCATCATCCATTATTATGATATCGGGGTTTTTTATAAATGCTCTTGCCATCGAAATTCTTTGCTTCTGTCCTCCTGACAGGGTCACCCCCCTTTCTCCGATTTTGGTTTCATATTGCCTGGGCAAACCCTGAATGTCATCATGAACTGAAGCAAAGCCGGCATACTCCATGACTTCATCCGGTAATGCATTTTGATTCCCAAAACGGATATTCTGACTCACCGTGTCAGAAAATAAAAACACATCCTGTGGAATATATCCGGTTCTGCTTCGAATCCATTCTATGTTATGTTTTTTAATAGGAATATCATCAATGAGGATAACCCCTTCCTCAATATCGTACAACCTGAGCAACAAATCTGCAATGGTAGACTTTCCCGATCCGGTTCTGCCCACGATGGCAATTTTTTGCCCTGGCAAAATGGTAAAGCTTACCTGATTCAATGCCTTAATTCCATTATCTTTGAATGTAAATGAAACATTTCTAAACTCAATTTTACCCTCAATGGGGTATTCATCATAGTTTTCATTAACTATGGAAGGTTGTTGGTTCATCAATTCGTTAATACGACCCTGTGAAACTTCTGCCTGCTGCATTAGTGAAGCGATCCAGCCTATTGACGTAACCGGCCATGTGAGCATATTTACATAAATTACAAATTCAGCTATATTTCCTGCGGTAGCTTTTCCGGCCACTACTTGTAAACCTCCTATATAAATGGTAAGCAAAGTACTTATACTGATCAAAAGGATCATTAAAGGATAAAAGTATGCATTGACCTTTGCCAGCGACATGGATTGATCCATATATCTTACATTCTCACTCTCAAAATAATCTCCGAATTGTTTTTCCTTGACGTAAGACTTTACCACCCTGATCCCTGCATATACTTCCTGTGCAATACTGTTTAAAACAGACAATTGCTTTTGGATAATATTACTATGGCGGTTGATCTGATTACTCACAAAGTATATGGATAAACTAAGAAACGGTAAAGGAAGCAGTGTATATAAAGCCAATGTAGCATTGACCTGAAACATTGCTGTAATTGTCATCACAAACAAAGTAAACAAATTGATGCCGTATAAAATACTGGGCCCCAGATACATTCTTACCTTGTTTACATCCTCAGAGATTCTTGCCATTAAATCCCCTGTCTTGTGCCTTTTATAAAAGGAAAGGTCCATTTTTTCAAGATGTTCAAATACATCGTTCCTCAGATCATATTCTACCAATCGGGACATGACAATGATTGTCTGTCGCATAGCATACATAAATATTCCTTTTAAAATCATAAATCCAATCACTGTAAGAGCAAAGTAGAAAAGTGTCTGATTTAAAGCAGAAGGCTCAGTAACCCCGGATTGAATTGATTCCTTAAAGGCAACTATCTGATCTTCAACATAATCTAATGCTTTCCTGATCTGCTGAGGGATGAGAACACCAAAATAATTAGAAGCAGCAACAAATACAAAACCCAGAATCAAATGCCACTTGTATCTCAAAAGATACCGGTTCAGATAGAGTAAATTTTTCAATGGCGTATAGAATAAAAGATTAAGTTTCTAAAACAGAAAATGGAATGATTTTGTTGCCTGCGAATTGGAATCCCTCACTTTCATTTATAAACTTTACATACCATTATGATTTAATTATTTTTGTCCAGTTTTTAATGAGTGAACTGATTTGGTCGATGATCTTTAAGATATGGATTTGCATATTAATTGTTCTGCTATTGAGCTTGAAAATTCAAGCACAGATTGAGTCGGATGAAAAGCCTTTGATTGATATCACCGAAGGAATTACTTTTGAGAAAGATGAACAATTCAAACTCAATTTACGATTCCGAATGCAGAACAGGTTTGGCTATCAAAGCACTAATGGGAATCCTTTGGATATTAAACATTTCGAAGCGAGAGTCAGGCGGATGAGGCTGAGATTGGACGGTTATCTAATCAACAAAAATTTACAATACTATATACAACTCTCCTTTTCAAGAGCGGATCAGAATTTGGAAACCGGGGTCATAGCCCAAACTGTCAGGGATGCCATTTTGTATTATCAGCCTGCATCATGGGTGTATTTTGGTTTTGGGCAAAGTAAACTTCCCGGCAACAGACAAAGAGTTACTTCATCGGGTAATCTACAATTTGCAGACAGGTCAATTGCCAACCTTCAGTTTAATATTGACAGGGATTTTGGATTTTTCAGCTATTTTAATATACCGGTCAAAGGTACAGTTTGGAATATTAAAACTGCCATAACAGGCGGAGAAGGCAGAAATGCCAATAATGTGAACAATGGCCTGGCATATACAGGAAGGATTGAATGGCTTCCCTTTGGTGATTTTGAACCAAATACGGATTATCTGGAGGGAGATTACACATTTACTCTAAAACCTAAACTATCTCTAGCTGCCACCTATTCATTCAATCACAAAGCAGTTTTTGCCGGAGGTCAGATTGGCAATCCACTTCCGGAACCTCAAAATTTATATAATTTTATTTCAGATGCAGTATTTAAATACAAAGGTTTTTACTTGCTCGCTGAATATTTCAATAAAAAAGCAGATTACATCACTTATCAGGATCCTGTAAACGGACTGCTGAAATTGGTGCCGGCAGGGACAGGTTATAATTCACAAGTCAGTTATTGTTTTCAAAATCTCTATGAACCTGCTCTACGATTTGCAAAAATTATTCCGGATGAAGTGCAATTCATAGAGGCTCTACCTACTTCTGAAATTTGGATAGGGTGTTCCAAATACCTCAACGGCCATAGGGTAAAAGTTCAATTTAACCTCATTTACACCTGGAAGGATCAGCTTTGGAAACCTGATGATACCGGAAATAATTATTGGGGTACATTTTTCCAGGTGGAATTTGGTATTTGACCGGTTATGATCACCCATTTTCTTCTTTTGCCAATTTATGTTTAACTTTCAATTCATGTCAACCAATTACTACAGTTCAGGTTTCAGGGTAAACTTTATATTTATTCAGAAAATTCTACCTTTGCTGCGCTGAAAAAATGTATAGAATAAGATGTCAGAAAAAAGAACGATTCTATCCTGTATTCAACCCACAGGGGAGATGCATTTAGGTAATTATTTCGGAGCAGTGCAGAATTGGGTAGCCTTACAGGAAAATTACAAATGTTATTATGGTATTGTAGATTATCATGCAATGACCATGCCCTATGACACTAAGAAATTAAGAACATTTACATGGGATCTTGTGATTGATTTATTGGCAGTAGGTATACAACCTGAAAATCTATTTATTCAGTCGCTCGTACCCGAGCATGTTGAATTGGCCTGGATTTTTAATTGTTTCTGTAGTTATGGTCAGCTTACTCGCATGACCCAATTCAAAGACAAATCATCGCAGGTACAGGAAAAATCCAAAGATGAATTTATTTCAGCGGGATTGCTCAACTACCCAGTACTTCAGGCTGCTGATATTTTAATCTATAAAGCGCATTACGTGCCCGTAGGAAAGGATCAGGAGCAGCACCTGGAGCTAACCCGTGATATAGCTATGCGTTTCAATTACCAGGTGGGAAAAGATTACTTTGTACTTCCTGAATCCTTATATACCGACACACCAAAAATCCGGTCTACTGCAGATCCTTCAAAAAAAATGAGTAAATCAGCAGGGGAGAAACACTACATCAGTGTGTTTGGTGAAGAAAACAGAATACGCAAGCAAATCAAGTCGGCGGTTACGGATACCGGATTGACAGAATCGGGAAAAATGAGCGAAGGAGTAGAAAATCTATTTTTATTATTGAAAGCCTCAGGAAACATGGAAGCTTATCGATATTTTTCAGAGACTTTCGAAAAAGGTGCTCTCCAATATTCCGGTTTAAAAGAAGAGGTGGCCAATAGCCTGGTAAAAATGACATCTGCCTTCATTGAGAAAAGAGAGGAAATAAGATCCAATAAAAAGCAAATTAAAGATCAGATCAAGTCTTCATCAGCAAAAATCAGACAAATTGCAAAACAAACCGTCAGAGAAACCAAAGAATTGGCCGGTCTTCTAAATATTGATTGAAAGTAAAATTATAACCATCCATGAAAATATTTTGTATTGGAAAAAATTATGCTGAACACGCTGCTGAAATGGGGGGGTTCGTTCCTGATCAGCCTATGATTTTTATGAAGCCCTCTACTGCCCTCCTATTGGAAAATAAAGCATTTTACTATCCGACTTTTACAAAAAATCTTCATTATGAGGGAGAAATCGTATTAAAAATCAAGAAGAATGGCAGACACATACAACCTGAATTCGCTTCAGATTATTACGACCATATAGCTTTTGGGTTTGATCTGACTGCAAGAGACCTGCAGGATGAATGTAAAAAGAAAGGTCATCCCTGGGAAATTGCAAAAGCCTTTGACCATTCCGCACCGTTGGGCAATTTTGTGTCTGTACATGATTACGATATTCACAATATTTCCTTCACTACTCAACTGAACGGGGTTGTCGTCCAAGAAGGTAATACGGCTGATCTTATTTTTGATTTTAATTACCTGATATGTTATATTTCGCGATTCTTTCAATTCCAGACCGGTGATTTGATCTATACAGGAACACCCTCAGGCGTAGGCCCACTAAAGATAGGAGACGTTTTAGAAGGTTTTATAGGTGAAAAAAAAATGCTTTCATGCGAAATCAAATGAAAATTGACCCAAAAGCTCTATCAAGAAATTTGAAAAATACGTTGGTCATAGCATTTGGGTTGCATCATTTTTCTACATTTGTCAGGCCTTAAAAAGTCAACCAAAAGAAATCAAAACCATGCCTTATTATTTCACATCAGAATCTGTATCCGAAGGGCATCCTGATAAAGTTGCAGATCAAATTTCAGATGCACTCTTAGACCATTTTCTGGCTTTCGATCCGGATTCTAAAGTAGCTTGTGAGACCTTAGTAACTACCGGACAAGTAGTATTGGCTGGAGAAGTACGGTCCAATACCTACCTGGATGTACAGCAGATCACCCGGGATGTGATCAGGAAAATAGGGTATACACGATCAGAATATATGTTTGAAGCAAATTCTTGTGGAATACTTTCAGCCATCCATGAGCAATCCGGAGATATTCACCGGGGTGTTAACCAAATAAATAAAGAAGACCAGGGGGCCGGTGACCAGGGAATGATGTTTGGTTATGCAACGAATGAAACCCCTAACTTTATGCCACTGGCTTTGGATTTGGCACACAACATATTAAAGGAGCTGGCAGCCATAAGAAAAGAAGGAAAAATTATGACTTATCTGCGCCCCGATGCCAAATCGCAAGTTACCCTTAAATACGGAGACGACCATCAGATTTTGGCTATTGACTCCATTGTAGTGTCTACCCAACATGATGAATTTGAAACTTCAACTACAAGTAATTCTGAAGAAATAGCCCTTGCGGAAAGGAAAATGCAACATATTATCGAAAAAGATATCAAGAGTATTGTAATGCCCAGGATGAGTGTCCGGTATCCTAAATTCAGTAATCTCTTCAATGGTCCAATCAAATACTTTATCAACCCTACTGGTAAATTTGTGATCGGAGGGCCTCATGGTGACACCGGCCTGACCGGAAGAAAAATTATTGTGGATACTTATGGAGGGAAAGGTGCACATGGCGGAGGCGCCTTTTCAGGCAAGGATCCCAGCAAGGTGGATCGATCGGCAGCCTATGCAGTTCGTCATATTGCTAAAAATCTGGTAGCCGCCGGAGTATGTGATGAGGTTCTTGTTCAGGTATCCTATGCCATTGGGATTGCAGAGCCTACCAATGTATATGTAAATACCTATGGCACCAACAGAACCAAATTTACTGATGCTACTATCGCTGCTATGCTTTCAGATATTTTTCCCATGCGACCCTACGATATCGAAAAAAGACTTAAACTCAGAAATCCGATTTATACCGATTCAGCAGCTTATGGCCACATGGGCAGAACCCCTAAGGTAAAGAAAGTATCATTCACTGACGGCAGCCGTAACATAAAAACCATGGAGGTTGAAACATTTACATGGGAAAAACTCGATTATGTAGAGGCTGTTAAAAACGCTTTACTCTAATTTACAAAAAATAAGATTTCATCCGGTTCTGGCGGTTATCACCGTTTTTTACCTGGATATTCAAGTGATAGTCATAGAATAAATTGATTGATATAAAGATTCTATTATCAATTTTTATTTTGTGTTATAGCACATTGTACTACAAGCACAGCTCCTTTATATGCTAAAAGAAGACTTTATAATGTTAATATTCTCCGATCTTACTTCTAATCCAAAAGAATCCAATGACACTCAATACGTTGAGTGAGCCGATGGTTAACCACAGAGTATCAAATCCAAAACGATCCAATATCTGAGTACCAAATAGGGGAGCCAAAATAAAACTAACAGAAAACATCATAGTGTACAACCCCATATATTGACCCATAGAGCCTTTCTCTCCCCTGTTCAAAGCAATGGAATTAGCAAATGGAAAATTAAAAATCTCTCCAAATCCAATAAGTAAGGAAAATCCTAAAAACAATATGAGCCAGTGTGCAGGAATCAGTAGCACATAAAAACCAAAACCAATCATGAGAGCTCCCGTTATTACCCAAAACACCGGCTTCCATCTTCTCTCCATCGTATATACAATAGGCATTTCAAATAAAAATATAATCAACCCATTCAAAGTGAAAAATAATCCAATCTGGATCTCAGTCATTCCAAGGACTCTTTCAAAATATAAAGGTACCGTTGACAAAATCTGGAAAAATGCAGTAAGATTAAATAAATTGATCAGCAAGAAAAGGATAAACACCCAATCACTATAGACACTGACCGGTTGGGTTTGTTGGTCTTTCTCTATGGCATCGCCTCTGTCTTTTTGGTCTAAAAAAGACAACAATACCAATCCCGCTATAATACAGGTAATGCCATCTACAATGAAGAGCCAGGTATAACCAATAGTTCCTGCAATAAATCCCCCTACTGCCGGACCGATACTGATACCCAAATTAATAGCCATTCTAAGCAAAGAAATGGCTCGTGTACGATTGACAGGTTTACTATAAATAGCAACCGATGAGAACATAGCCGGTCTGAGCATATCGGCAATCGTACTTACCAGGAAAATGGCAAAAAGCAAACTATAAAATTCTTTAAACAACGCCAATGACACTAATCCAGCTCCTCCTGTGAGTAAACTAAAAGCCATCACCTTATACGTACCCACTTTATCCGAAAACCACCCCCCCAACCATGAACCACACACAGACCCCAATCCGAAAGCACCCGTAAGCATTCCTGCCTGTACAACAGGAAAATGTAAAACCTGTGTTGCATATATGGTCAAAAATGGAATGACCATCATTCCACTTCTGTTGATAAGCATGACAAATGAAAGCATCCAAACCGGTCTACTTAAGCCTCCAAATGACTGTTTGTAAAACGACCATATATTCAGCATTGTAATTGTATATTTTCAATCCTCTTTTGAGCTAAAGGATAACTGCTACTGTTAACATTTCTATCCGCCATCCAAAAAACCGAGTAAAATAGATAAAATATATTTGTCTATATCATTACGAAAGAAATTATAAAAAATCATTGGAGCTATAATCTCATGTTTATGAATGGAAACCGTCGGATGTTTCCAACCTAAGAATTGCAAAATGAACCTAAGAGGACAATTTTGCCCCGCTTATCATTACATTTTTTTGGGAGACAAACCTCTCCTGATAAACATGTATATGGAATTTTTTAATGAAACTCTGAAACATATTTTTTAATCCTGCCCGTAATGTACGATGAAGAATTTATATTTGCTTGAATGTCCATAAAGCGGTTTGATCCTTTTCATTAATATACTGTTCTTTATAAGTACTTTTAAGAATTTAACTCTACTGAATTTTTCAACCAAATGGCAAAAATGCAACATACTTCATTTCAAAAACGGCATCTTGGAATTTCAGAACAGGAACTATCAGAAATGCTCCAAAAAATAGGAATAGAGAGTTTAGACCAATTAATCAAAGAAACCATTCCCAAAGACATCACACTAAAGGAGGATTTTAATTTGCCGGTTGCTATGACAGAATATGATTATTTGCTGCATATTAAAACCCTCGCTCAAAAAAATAAAATATATAAAAATTTTATAGGCCAGGGATATTATGGAACGATTACCCCTTCCGTGATTTTGCGTAATGTTTTTCAAAATCCCGGTTGGTACACACAATACACACCCTATCAGGCAGAAATTGCTCAGGGAAGACTTGAAGCTTTGCTTAATTTCCAAACAATGGTTTCTGACTTGACGGGCTTACCTATTGCCAACGCCTCTTTGCTCGATGAAGGAACAGCCGCCGCCGAAGCTATGGCTATGTTTGAAGGAATTAGGAATAAAAAGAAGAAAGGTGAACCTTCCCATCGATTTTTTGTGGATAAACATGTCTTTACACAAACCATTGATGTGATACACACTCGTGCATTGCCTCTGAATATTGAAGTCGTGGTTGGTGATTATCAATCATTTGACTTTGATGAAAGTTATTTCGGAGCACTGGTCCAGTACCCCAATGCTCAAGGCGCCATTTGTGACTATCGAAATTTCATAAAAAAATGTAATGAATATGAAATTCTGGTATGTGTTTGTTCTGATCTGATGGCCCTTGCGCTGATCACTCCTCCGGGAGAATGGGGTGCAGATGCTGTAGTAGGCAATAGTCAGAGATTTGGTGTTCCTATGGGTTATGGAGGGCCTCATGCTGCCTTTTTTGCTACCAAGGAAGACTATAAAAGACTAATACCCGGCAGAATTATTGGGGTTTCTATAGACAGGCATGGTAACAGGGCATTGCGCATGGCTTTGCAAACCCGGGAACAGCACATAAAAAGAGAAAAAGCAACCTCTAACATTTGTACTGCCCAGGCATTATTAGCAGTCATGGCAGGGATGTATACTGTATATCACGGCCCTGAAGGGATCAAAGACATAGCGAATACGATTTACAACAAAACACAACAATTGTCTGCTGGGCTTTCTAAACTGAAAATTCAGATTGGAAATGAAACATTTTTTGACACGCTCTTCATTCCAGGAAATCCTGATTTTATTGACCAAATCAGACAAGAGGCTATAAAATATGAAGCCAATTTCTTTTATACTGAAGAAGGCATCTTGATCTCATTAGATGAAACCACGCTGACGGAAGACATTGATTTAATACTGAAAATTTTTTCTGGACATACCAACATTTCAAAGCCAGTAACAGCTGAGCAATACTACCATAAAAGTGAACAAGCTGCAATTCCAGATTTTGCAAAGAGAATCAGTCCTTTTATGACGCATCCGGTTTTTAACTCTTTCCATACTGAAACCAAAATGATGCGCTATTTGAAAAGCCTGGAGAACAAGGATCTCTCACTGGTACATTCTATGATATCATTGGGGTCGTGTACAATGAAGCTCAATGCAGCTACACAGCTGATTCCGGTAAGCTGGCCGGAATTTTCCGACCTGCATCCGTTTGTCCCCCTGGATCAGGCATCAGGATATCAACAGATTTTCCGGGACTTAGAAGATTATTTATGTAAAATCACAGGTTTTACTGCATGTTCGCTGCAACCCAACAGCGGTGCTCAAGGTGAATTTGCTGGTTTGATGACCATTTTTGCTTACCATCGCAGCCGGAATGATTTCCAAAGAAATATTGCCCTGATTCCCTCCTCTGCCCATGGCACTAATCCAGCCAGTGCGGTAATGGCCGGCATGAAAGTGATAGTCGTGCGATGCGATGATGATGGTAATATAGATGTTGATGACTTAAGACTGAAAGCTGAGCAATATAAAGAGCACCTTGCGGCATTGATGATTACATACCCCAGTACACATGGAGTGTTTGAAAGTGAAATCATTGAAATATGCAATATCACTCATCAGAATGGGGGGCTTGTTTATATGGATGGTGCCAATATGAATGCACAAGTAGGATTGACCAATCCAGGGATCATTGGCGCTGATGTTTGTCACTTAAATCTGCACAAAACTTTTGCCATTCCCCATGGTGGTGGTGGTCCCGGAATGGGTCCCATATGTGTGAATGAAAAACTCGCCCCATTCCTACCCGGACATAAGTTGGTTGATAACGGTGCACCCCACAGCAATACAGCCATTTCAGCCGCTCCCTGGAGCAGTGCCAGTATTTTACTGATTTCCTATGCCTACATACGCATGCTTGGCAAAAAAGGACTGACCAATGCAACCCGTATTGCGATTCTCAATGCCAATTATATGAAATCATTGCTTGAAAATCATTATGATGTGTTATATACAGGCAAATCAGGAAGAGTAGCTCATGAAATGATCATTGATCTGAGACCTTTCAAATCTTTACAAGTCTCAGCTGAGGATGTCGCAAAAAGGTTGATCGACTATGGCTTCCATGCCCCTACTTTGTCTTTTCCCGTAGCCGGAACCATCATGATTGAGCCTACTGAAAGTGAAAGCAAAGATGAGCTGGATAGATTTTGCGATGCTTTGATTTCAATTAAAAATGAAATGGATGACATTGCTAAAGGCGCTTCTGACAAAGATGATAACGTATTGGTTAATGCACCCCACACTTTAGCAATACTCACAAATAACGACTGGACAAAACCATACTCCCGGCAACAAGCTGCTTACCCTTTGCCTTATCTGAATGCTTCAAAATTCTGGGCTTCAGTATCCAGAGTTGATAATGCATATGGTGACAGGAATTTGGTTTGTACCTGTCCACCTATTGAAAGTTATGAAGATCACCTTCAGGATTAAAATTGATCAACACAAATTTTCCGGAAGGTTCTTTACCACACGTGTTTCTATTGAAACTTCTGAAGTAATCAGATTTTCAAATTCCATTGTGACCTGTGCGGCACGATAATGTACATGGGTAATGCTTACCGTCTTTACTACTTCATCTCTATTCATAATAAAATCATTTCTTGGGTCGCCAACGCTGCCGGTTCTGTGCATATTCCTAACAAAATCAGGACTTAACTCATTACTTTTTAGTAGATTCTGAAATAGCCGTAACCTCTTCTTTTGTATCTCAGAAGAATATAGGGTAGCTGAAGACCATATATGAGCCTTATTAGAGTGAAGATTCCTGATTTTGGTCGCTGTTCCGTCCCATCTGAAATCAAATAATAGTTTCTCTTCAATAATTAATAAAGTGAAAGGTTCGATACCTGTAAAGTCAAAACTATGAATGAAAGTATTTGGATCTGGATGATTATATACTTCCTTTGCGACTAAACCTCTGCTCATTTTATAGGGTGTCTTCCTGATATGGGGACCAAAAGCGCCATTCAGTACACATACCACACGCGGTTTCGTGGAAGCGAAAATCCAGGAACCCCCTTTCTTATCCTTAGGGTATATTATCTCATCTCTTTCCCATTTTTCGACAATAAGGGGTGTGTGAGCCCGAAGAGGTGTTTCATCACGGTTTGAACTAACTAAAAAACCTCCCTGAACCGGTATGTAGGTTACGGTACACATGGCAAATACTGTTTGATTTTTTATAATTGATTCTCACTTAATGATATTACAGGTCACCTAACTGAGGGCGGATGATGACTTCTTCCACTGTCGCTGATTCACCTAAAGTGACTGCATTATAAATAACTTTGGCAATATCATCCGGTTGCATTAGCCGGGTTATGGGTTGATCCACTCCTTCCCAGGAAGCAGACCATGTAGCGCCAGGTAAAATGGATGTAACTTTGATCCCTTTACTTTTTAACTCCTCTCTAAGACATCTGGAGAATCCAAGCAGTGCAAACTTTGATATGGAATAAGACCCGCCATTTGGATAAGCGGTTACGCTGGCAATAGAGCACATATTAACAATATAACCCTTCTTTCTTTGAATCATACCAGGTAATATAGCTCGTGTCAAATGATAAACACTTAATAAATTTACATCCAGGGTTCGTTCCAAAACACTATCTTCTTCTTCATGAATTTGACCTGGAATAAAAATTCCTGCATTATTGATCAAAATATCTATTTTTCCCAAAGCGGTACTCGCTTCTTCAGCATATTTTAAAAGCTCATGTTTATTACTTACATCTACCTGTTTGATATGTACGTTTATATTGGGATATTTTTCTATAATTTCGAAACGTAAACTTTCCAGTTCTTTTTGATTTCTGCTACAAACAGACAAATGAATGCCATTGGCTGCAAATAATTTAACCGTTGAGCGTCCAATACCCTTGGTCCCTCCCGTAATGATTGCATTCATATATTATTTGTATTGATTTTTAGTTCATTGTCTAAAAGAGTCAGTTCTGACTTTCTACATGCTATACATTGCTTAAAGCCCGGATGATTGAAGCCAGCCATAAATCATCTGAAATCAATGCTTTCGTCCATTAAATTATGAATAAACTTGCAAATTAAACTAATTTTGCCTGACTCTTGTTCCACCTTGACCATGGATAAAAAATAACCCATAGTATGATCAGAAATCTATTGATCCATTTCGGAAACTTTGTACTTTGGAAAAGACAGATGTTGTCCCGGCCGGAGAATTTCAATATGTACTATAAAGAAACGATCCGGCAAATGTATGATATTGGAATAGGATCTCTGGCTGTTGTTTTTATGATATCGATTTTTCTTGGGGCGGTAACTGCCGTTCAGTTTTCTTATCAAATGTCAGGCACACTGGTTCCATCCTATTACATTGGTTACATAGTACGGGATATGACCATCATTGAATTGGCTCCAACTTTTACTTGCCTTGTACTTTCCGGGAAAGTGGGTTCCAATATGGCCGCTGAGATTGGTGGGATGAGACAAAAAGAACATATTGATGCAATGGAAATCATGGGTGTTAACACTGCTTCATATCTGGTCATGCCTAAGATACTGGCCGCACTCATTATGATTCCTACCCTTGTGTGTGTATCTGCCATGGTATCGATCATAGGTGCTTATCTGGCTAGTATACCTACCGGGTTATTTAGTAGCGCTGACTTTATCAAAGGATTACGATCGTTTTTTATTCCCCACAATTTTAATCTGCTTTTTGTTAAAGCGATAGTTTTCTCATACATCCTGACTGCTGTGAGTTGTTATCAGGGTTATTTTGTAAAGGGCGGATCTATCGAATTAGGAAAAGCAAGCACAAGGGCGGTTGTTAACAGCTATATTCTAATACTCCTGGCAGATTACATTATTGCTGTTGTAATGACATAATATAAACGAAAAGCCAATGATCAAAGCAGAAAATATTTATAAATCTTTTGGTGACCTGGAAGTCTTAAAAGGGATCAATTTTGTATTTGAAAAAGGAAAAACCAATCTGATCATAGGAAGATCCGGAGCCGGCAAGACCGTACTTCTTAAAATTCTGGTGGGCTTGTATCCCCCAACCAGTGGAAAGGTGTGGTATGACGATATTAATTTGTTAGAATTATCGAAATCAAAGTTACGTGACATCCGAATGAAAGTAGGGATGTTATTCCAAGGCAATGCTTTATTTGACTCGATGACTATCGAAGAAAACATCCGGTTCCCCATGGACATGTTCACCCATTTGACTTTGGGTGAAAAACGCAGAAGAGTAGATAAGTGTCTGGAAAGAGTCGAATTGTCAGGAATCAACAACAAATTTCCATCAGAAATCAGTGGAGGAATGCAGAAAAGGGTAGGCATAGCGCGGGCCATTGTCCTCAATCCGGATTATTTATTTTGCGATGAACCCAACTCAGGCCTGGATCCAAAAACAGCAATAACCATTGACGCCTTGATTACAAGCATAACAAAAGAGTTTGGAATGACAACAATCATTAACACTCACGACATGAATTCAGTAATGGAAATTGGAGAAAAAATTTGTTTCCTGGATCAAGGATTTTTAGCCTGGGAAGGAAAAAGTGAATGGGTAATGAACAGTGATAACAAAACACTTGAAAATTTTATTTTCGCCAGTCCATTTCTGAAAAGACTTAAAGCTTCCGCAACAAAAAGTGAGGTAGATTCATAGTAAAATTACCAAAGTCGATTCAAACCCTTTGGTGGATAACCTCATTCTATATAATATATAGGACTTATTTTCATCAGGTCAGGAGTAGAATGATGATATGGATTAGAGATCACTAAAAACTTTACCAAGGGATAATGAGATTCCTTGTTAAAAATATTTAATCTATTACAATATGGATATTTCAAATCAAAGTAATGAGCAATATAGTTCAGTTGAATTAAAACATTTGTCCATTGAGGATTATGACCAGCTAAAAAATGTGATGATTGAATCATATAGTTCAATGCCCGGGACATACTGGGGAAAAAAGGCAGTTAAAAAATTGATTGAAATTTTTCCGGAAGGACAAATTGCTGTGTTCATCAATAAAGAATTGGCGGGATGTGCTCTATCTATAATTGTGGATAAAAAAATGGTTGACCAGCCTCACACCTATAAGACCATAACCGGAGATTACACCTTTTCCACCTATAAGAAAAATGGTGATGTACTTTACGGAATTGATGTGTTTATTGTTCCCCGCTTCAGGGGTTTACGATTGGGAAGGAGAATGTATGACTACAGAAAAGAACTCTGTGAAAAACTTAATTTAAGAGGTATTGCTTTTGGAGGTAGGATGCCAAATTATCATTTATATCAGGACAAATTTTCTCCTAAAGAATACATCGATAAAGTTAAGTTAAAAGAAATATACGATCCTATACTGACTTTTCAATTATCGAATGACTTTCATGTTGTCCGTACTCTGAATAATTATCTTGAAGGGGACAATGCTTCTTTGGAAAATGCCGTCTTATTTGAATGGGATAATATATACTATGAATCCCCTAAACCCATACAAAATACGCTTAAGTCTGTGGTTCGATTGGGATTGGTGCAATGGCAAATGAGAAATTATAAAAATCTGGAAGAGTTGCTGCTTCAAGCTGAATTTTTTCTTGATGCTGTTTCTTCATACCGATGCGACTTTGCACTATTTCCAGAATTTTTCAATGCCCCTTTAATGGCAGATCACAATCACCTTACTGCCGCTGAAGCCATTCGTGAACTCGCTAAATACACATATAAATTAAGAGATGAATTTTCAGCTTTTGCCATTTCCTATAATATTAATATCATTACAGGAAGTATGCCGGAATTGAGAAACGGGTTATTGTATAATACCGGATTTTTGTGCCGGCGGGATGGAAGTTATGAAACCTACAGAAAAATACATGTGACTCCGGATGAATCGAAAGTTTGGGGGATGATGGGCGGAAATACCGTCCAAACCTTCGATACGGATTGCGGAAAAATTGGGATACTCATTTGTTACGATGTGGAATTTCCTGAATTATCACGGATTTTGGCAATGAATGGGATGAACATACTTTTTGTCCCCTTCCTTACTGATACTCAAAATGGATATTCACGAGTAAGATATTGTGCCAGAGCACGCGCTATTGAAAACGAGTGCTATGTAGCGATATCAGGGAGTGTTGGCAATCTTCCTAAAGTGCAGAATATGGATATACAATTTGCTCAATCTGTCGTTTTTACACCCTGTGATTTTGCTTTTCCAACCAATGGAATAAAATCGGAAGCTACTCCCAATACAGAAATGATTTTAGTTAGTGATGTTGATCTTGATATACTCAAGGAATTGCATAATTTTGGAAGCGTTCGAAATTTAAAAGACCGCAGAACAGACCTTTACGATATACTGATCAAAGATAAATCATTGACCCCTCAACTCATCATCGAAAACTAACCCCATGTTTGATACTCTGGTAAAAATTGCCAATAACCCAAAAGCGAGTCCCAACTATTTTATACGGCTTGTCAACAAAGTCCGGCCGGGTCGATTTGAAAATAAATCGATGGCAGTTAAGCGATTCAAATCATTGGTGGATACGCTGGAGCGAAACACCCAACTTAAGGATGGGTTCAAAGAATACATTCACCACACCTTTACCGGAAAAAGACTTACTTCAGTTATTACGGAAACAGGGATCATCAAAGATTCGGGTTTTTTCAGTGAATTGTTGCGCCGGCTTGCACACAAAATCCTTCCGGAACAACCCAGTGAAGATTCTTTGTATTACCTGTTAAACAATGCATTTTATCGGGTTGATGATATTGATTGGATTGAGGCTATTGAAGAATCCGTATGGAAACGCTTTTTTGAAATCATCGGATTCAAACCATTAACAGAAAGACCAAACAATGATTTCACTCTTGTGCAAATTCAAAATGCCATTCAAATCCTGGCACTAAGAATTACCGGTCTGGGAGTTAGTCAGGACCTTTTGCGTATGGTCCCTATGTATGATAATAGGGAGAGTCCTTTTATTTCTCTGATGAAGGAAGTCAATCAACTGATCGAAAACCTGAAAGATCACAATTACAGCCGACACATTTCCAACCTGGACATTCGGCATATTTACGTCCTGATCTCACAGTGTGAGGAATATGCCGATCAAATTATAAAGAACAGGGAAATGTTTGGTATCAACTTTAAAACCACTGTAAAAGTCTCACAGTTAAAGGAAGAACTTTTAAGGCTGAAAAATACATTAGATTTTTTTACAATATTTGATAATGCAGGCAAATATGATCAGGTGATCCGGTTTATGAAGGAAATGATCAAAGTTAATGCCACTAAAAATAAGATCTCCTATTTTCTATATTACTCCACCGGCCTCGTTGCTTACCAAATCACCCAACATTCAGGGAAGACAGGAGAAAAGTATATTACCAAAACCCGAAAGGAATATTTTAAAATGCTATACTCTGCAGGTGGAGGTGGATTAATCGTCGCTTTCCTATGCTTATTTAAGGTTTTTTATTCGTATTGGGATGTTTCCCCTTTTGGACATGCTTTTCTTTATAGCATGAACTATGCAGCAGGATTTATTTTGCTGTATTTACTTGGATTTACTCTGGCTACCAAACAACCTGCCATGACCGCTGCTACATTAGCGCAATCTATAGATCCAAAAAACAATCCCTCCGGAGACTATAGTGTCTTTTCTGAATTGTTTACACGTCTATTCAGATCCCAGTTTATAGCATTTGTGGGTAATGTAGCAGTAGCATTTCCTGTAGCCCTGACAATAGGATTATTATATCAATGGTATTATGGTGACAATCCCATCAAGCCCTACAAGGCTGAAGCTCTTCTGATTGAACAAAATCCCTTCTTAAGCCTCGCTTTGTTTCATGCTGCTATTGCAGGTTTTTATCTGTTTCTTTCCGGTTTGATTTCAGGATACTATATAAACCGTAACATACATAACCGGATTTCCTATCGATTAAAAAGACACCCTGTACTCAGGGCGGTATTACCTGGAAAATGGTTAAACGGCATAGCCAGATTTTATGATAAAAAAATTGGAGGCATTTCAGGCAATTTCTGGTTTGGAGTTTTTTTAGGAAGCACAGGAACTATCGGTGCATTTATGGGCTTGCCTATAGATATCCGGCATATCACTTTTGCTGCAGGAAACTTTGCTCTTGCATTGGTTGGGTTGAATTTTCATGTAAGTCTTTGGGATATCCTGGCATGTGTATTAGGTATTGGTTTCATGGGATTTATGAATTTTATTGTCAGTTTTACGTTATCTCTTTTTCTTGCAATGCGATCCCGAAGAATCCATATCAGAGAGTTATTATCCATTACAAAAGCTGTGCTCCTTGAATTGAAAAAGAATAAATCAGCGTTTATATTTCCTCCTAAAGCAAGTGAAAGTCTTCCTTTGGAAATTGAAAAAGAATCGCATAGTTGATGATTGCCCAAAATCTTTGCATACATTTACATGAGTTGAATGATTTAATGTATGAAAAAGGATTGTGATGAAAATGAATGAGAATGATTCGATAGTATATGTTGAACGAAGGGAAATTCTCAAGAAAAACCTGGGCCAGGGCAAAGCTTTTTTCCCGGGTAACACATTATGCCCAATCAACTTTAAGGACAATCCTTATCCTTTCCGTCAAGATAGTAATTTTCTCTATTATTTTGGCATTTCCAGACCCGATCTGGCAGCTCTCATAGACATTGACGAAGACAGGGTAATCCTTTTCGGGAATGAACTTTCTATGGATGACATCATCTGGTCAGGTCATCAGCCTAAGCTTAACATACTCGCGGCAGCGGCAGGTATTCAAGAGGTTCTGCCAATGAATCTATTGAGTCAACATCTTTCCCAATCCATAAGGTACCTACCCACCTACCGTCCTGATCAGGTGATGTTAATTTACAAACATACCTCCCTCCCTATTGATCAAATTGTTAAATATACCGACGAAGAGTTCATTTATAGTGTCGCCAGTCAAAGATCATACAAATCCCATCAGGAACTGGAGTATATCCATGAGGCTGTTACACTTTCAAACCAAATGCATAAAGAAATCATAACCACTGCAAAGGCTGGAATGAAAGAGTCTGAACTGGTAGGAATCGCCCAGAATTTTGCATGGAAGCATCAAAGTCGTTTTGCTTACCCTCCGATTTTGACCATTCATGGCAATATATTACACAATCATAATTACCATCATATGATACAATCGGGTCAAATGGTTTTATTCGATGGTGGCTTGGAAACAGAAAGAGGATATTGTGGAGACATCACCAGAACTTTTCCTGTTTCCAAAAATTTTGATCCTGTCCAGAGCGACTTATATGATGTGGTGCAGTCCGCTTTTGAAAAAGCCGTATTGCAGCTTCGTCCTGGAGTTCGATTTATTGATGTTCATAAAACTACCTGTATGGAGTTGATGAAAGGCCTTATTGAACTTGGAATCTGCCAGGGAGATCCCGAAGAACTTGTTTCTCAAAATGTGCATACTCTATTCTTCCAATGTGGAACCGGACATATGATGGGCCTTGATGTTCACGATATGGAAAGTTTGGGGGAGGAAAGGGTAGGTTATGATGAATCGGTTTCCAAACGAGCTGATTTCGGCTGGAAATCATTGAGATTGGGTAAAGTTCTTGAACCAGGGTTTGTGATTACAGTTGAACCGGGCATTTATATTATTCCCGAATGGCTTGACCAAAATAAAAGCCAATCCTATTTTAAAGATTTTGTTAACTATACTGCCCTTGAACGATTAAGATATTTTGGAGGGATACGTATTGAAAACAATTATTCCATAAATGAAAATGGAGCAAACTTGTTGGGGGAACCCTTACCATTTAAAAGAAATGAGATTGAAAACATGCGAATGGTTCATATACCTACTGAAATGATTGAAAATTAAGCTGCCTCAAAAGTAAAAACATGATTTACTTTATTGATTTGACAGGGACTTTGGTCTTTGCTATCAGCGGTGTGCTGGCAGCCAGTGAAAAAAAATTCGACATCTTTGGCGCTTCTATATTGGGTATTGTAACTGCTGTAGGTGGTGGAACATTGAGGGATGTGTTGATAGGCAGCACCCCTGTAGGATGGATGCTTAATTCCCATTATAGTATTGTGATCAGTGTGGGAATTATACTGGGTTTGGTGTTCAAGAACAAAATTCTTCAATTACGAAAAACCATGTTTCTTTTTGATACTATTGGTATTGGCCTGTTTACTGTTCTCGGGCTTCAGAAGACCCTGAATATAGGATTGTCACCTATGATTGCTATATTGATGGGAACTGTTTCTGCTGTGTTTGGTGGCGTCCTGAGAGATGTCCTTTCCAATGAAGTACCCCTCATTTTCAGAAAAGAAATCTATGCGACAGCGTGTCTTGCCGGTGGGGTTATATTCATTTTGCTATCTGCTTTTTCAGGATGGACGGATTTTAATATGTTTGTTTCAATAATGGTCATTATTGTAATCCGAGTTTTGGCTGTTCGCTACCATTGGGCCCTGCCTCCGATAAAGTAGAAAGTTTTCCCGGAGGTTCAGAGAAGTTATTCTACTTTTACTGACCGTTTCTAACTAATAAATCATTTTTTGCGAATGCTATCCCGACATGATGCCAGAAAATTACTTTATGAGATGACTGAGACCAGTTCATTGCGTCGTCATGCCAGATCTGTCGAATTGGTGATGGAAGCGCTTGCTCAGCATTTTGATGAAGATTCAGATACCTTTGCAATTACCGGTCTGTTACATGATGCGGATTATGAAAAATATCCCAATCGACACCCTGAATTGATTGTGGAGAAACTCCATAGCTTAGGTGAATCCGAAATTGCTCATGCAATAGCAGGTCATTACACCATATGGGGCGTTCCCAGGATCAGCACATTAGACAAATGTATAGTGGCTGCTGATGAAATCACTGGATTTATTGTTGCCGTAGCTTTGATAAGGCCTGACAGACTGGAGGGTCTCACCGTTAAATCTGTAATGAAAAAATTCAAAACCAAGTCCTTTGCAGCTACAGTTGACCGGAACGAATGCATTCGCGGTGCTCAACTGATTGGATGGGAGCTTCCACAATTGATTGACTTCATCATTCCAGTCCTTCAAAAAAATGCCAAAGAATTGGAGTTATAACTAAGGTTAGGCAAAACTTACAAAATATTTAAAATGGACTTTACTCACTTAGCAATCTTATCAGAAATCATTTGATTGTCTCTTTAAAGCTTTTGTCTGCAAAAAAATAAATTTGAGTATCCACAGGTTATACAGAGGTTCATGGGATGCAAAATTTATTATCTTTATGAAAAAAGAACCATGGGCAGCCGCAAAATTGCATTCTCCGTTTTGTTCTCCTTGATTGCCATATTTGAGTTGATCAATATTTATTATAATAATGATTTAAGGATTATTTCCAAACCGCTCATTATGATCACTCTGGGTGCTTACTATTATTATTTTTGCAAAAATTTCAATGCATTCTTTTTTACCGCATTATTCATGGCATTGTTAGGAGACATTTTTCTGATGTGGGAAGGAAATATATTTTTTGTTTTGGGTCTTAGTTTTTTTCTGATCATGCAAATTTTATATATCGTTGTATTTTTTAAAGATAAAGGTGCTCTGAGTCCAGGCCACTGGGTTATTATGACATTTTTGTTGGTTCTGGGGATTCTTCTATTAAACTACTTACTTCCCAAGGTGAATAAACCCTTGATGTTGCCTGTAATCATTTATTGTTTTACGATTATTGGGATGGTAAGTGCCGCCCTCATCCGCGACAGGAAAAATAAAAATTACACCTTAATATTGACCGGAGCGATTGTATTTCTGATCAGTGATACTTTGCTTAGCATCAACATGTTTCACCATTCCTTACTCTATGGAGGGATTTTGGTCATGGCCACCTACATGGCTGCTCAATTTTTAATTGTGGAAGGTAAAATCAGGGAATAAAAAAGCCGCTGATCATTGACCGTGCGGCTTGCTTTTTCTTTGGTTTTTCT
>DAOLDB010000007.1:0-102261 GCA_035327565.1 Saprospiraceae bacterium | reverse complement strand
TTTGGCTGGTGTGCCGGAAAGAGATGTCAGGTATGAGCCTTCTAAAAGTGTACGGTTTTTTACCATTAATATTTTAACCCCTGTCGTGACAGTTTACGGACTGATATTATTTCTTTATGGCTTTAATTACCTTCTTGTCAAGGATGCAACAAATGAGGGTTATTTCGGCTGGATTATTATTTTTTATGTTACTGCATTTCTATGTTTCCTTATGCTCCGTTCTTTTCCGTCCGATGACCATCATCCGGTAAAAAATATATTTTTATGGAGCTACCCTAGATTTATCCCGGTGTTGGCCCTTTTGATACTGATTTCTTTATTTCAATGGATTCATGAAAATGGTTTAACAGAGTGGGCTTATGTTTCTGTTTCTTTCTCCATATATCTTTTCATCATAGGTATTATTTTTCTTTTTAAACGGGATCCTGATATGCGTTTACTGCCATTGATTTTTTTAATATTTCTCATCATTTCAACCTTTGGACCTCAAAGTATGTGCCCGTTAGGACTAAGGAGTCAATTCAACAAATTGGAAGAAAAGCTATCTGCTGCCGGAGCCTTAAATAACAACGTCCTTTCTCCGGTAATTTTTAATGATTATACTTTAAAAAACGAAATACAGGAAAAGTTATATTATTTTGAAAGAAGGAACGCCATTCATTGGCTGACGCAGTGGGATTTAGTTGAGATGGGTCATAATGATGGGCCTATCCTTGCTGACAACCTAATGAGGTCTCTCGACGTGGAGTATGATGATTTTGATCGAAATTTTCATATGATTAATCATAATCATTTTCCCCCCATTGACTTATCATCATATAAAAAGGCCCTTTCCATAATCACGTGGTCACAGACAGCTTTTGATCAGGAATATGTCTATTTTGACTTTAAAACTCAATGTTTTTCCAGGAGAATTATAAATAAAGAGTTGCATAGATATTGTATCTCCAGGGAACAAGTGAAGGAGTTGGTAACAGAAAAACCTGTTTCCTTTGTTATTCAATCGAAAGACGAGGCTTTAGAAATAATCATCCGTTCTGCGGATATCCGGCAAAAGGGAGACTATTATGAAATCAAAGCTTTAGAAGGATTCGCTTTATTGCGCAGGGTGGAATAAGCTAATAAAAGTATGCTTTACGGTTGCTATTGGGAAGTGATGAAATTTTATTATTTTTCCATTTTGTCACCTTTTGATTTATTCCTTATGCGAACGTCGTTTACCCTTTTTATTCTTGCTGCTTGCTTTTATCTCTTATATGGACAACAAAGTGAAAAACTTGAGTTAATTGATGTCTTTGAGCTAAAATATGTTTCTGATCCGCAAATTTCTCCCGATGGATCAAAAATTGCCTATGTGCGGAATTTTAAAGATATTATGAAAGACAAAAATCTATCCAATATTTGGGTAGTAGATTTTGATGGAAAAAATCATCAGCCGGTCACCAGTGGAAATCAAAATGATCTTTCTCCGGTCTGGTCTCCAGATGGAACGCGTATAATATACCGATCCAATAAAGATGGTTCCAGTCAACTATATTTGTATTGGCTTTCTAACGGTGCTGAGGTCAAAATATCGCACTTTACAGAACCCCCATCCAACGTCAGTTGGTCTCCGTCAGGGAAATATATCGCCTTCACCATGTTCGTTCCCGAAGCCCCATCCTCTCTAATTCAATTACCTGCCAAGCCCCGGGGTGCAGTGTGGAGCAACCCCCCTGTATATATTGAAGATTTGAAGTTCCGATCCGATGGATCTGGATATACCAAGCCCGGTAATAATCATATTTTCATTATGTCATCTGAAGGAGGCAGTGCCCGGCAAGTGAGTAAGGGCGAAAACTCTTTTGGTGCACCTATATGGGGTCATGATGAATCTTCTCTGTTTTTCAGTGCAAACCTTCATGAAGACCGCAACATGGAACCTGGTAATTCAGAAATCTACAAAATTGATATAGCTTCTGGAGAGATCACGGCGCTAACATCACGCAAAGGTCCTGATTCGTCTCCTGTATTATCTCACGATGGTAAGTGGATCGCTTATTCTGGTTATGATGAAGAATATCATGGATATCAGGTGCGAAAGCTTTATATCATGCGCAGCAATGGCACGGATCATAGAGAGGTGACAACCACATTGGATAGAGATGTTTCTTCGTTTGCCTGGCTTGCAGATCATCAATCCTTATTGATACAATATGATGACAGGGGAAATACCGTTCTGGCCAGAGTCAATGTGACCGGACAAACTTCAATATTGGCCAAGGATTTAGGAGGATTGGCGTTGGGAAGACCATACAGTGGGGCTACTTTTTCGGCTTCCAGCACGGGTCACTATGCCTATACATATGGGCCTGCATCTCATCCCTCCGATCTTTCGTCAGGGAAAGATGGAAAAAATAATAGACTAACAGCGCTGAACAGTGACTTATTCTCCTATAAGATACCAGGAAAAGTTGAAGAATTATGGTGGAAGTCCTCTTTTGATCAAAGAGATATTCAGGGATGGATTTGTTATCCTCCCAACTTTAAACCTGAAAAGAAATATCCCATGATTCTTGAGATTCACGGAGGTCCTTTTGCCAATTATGGGAATCGTTATTCCGCAGAAATTCAGCTTTTCGCAGCAGCAGGATACGTAGTGCTTTACACCAATCCCAGAGGCAGCACAAGCTATGGTAAAGAATTTGGAAATCTGATCCATCATAATTACCCCAGTGAAGATTATGATGATATGATGTCCGGTGTAGATGCATTGATTGACAAAGGATTTATTGATGAAGACAATCTGTTTATAACCGGAGGTAGTGGTGGTGGAGTGCTTACTGCATGGACCATAAGTAAGACTAATCGTTTCCGGGCAGCTGTTGTTGCAAAGCCTGTAATTAATTGGTTTAGCTTTGTTCTTTATGCTGATAATCCTGCATTTTTCTATAGATATTGGTTTCCGGGTTTTCCCTGGGATCACCTTGACCATTATATGTCAAGATCCCCGATTTATCATGTTGCATCCGTGAGTACTCCTACGATGCTATTGACCGGAGAGGAAGATTACAGAACACCTATAGCAGAATCCGAGCAATATTATACTGCATTGAAATTGAAAGGAGTAGATGCTGCATTGGTTCGTGTTCAGGGTGCCTCACATGGAATAGCAGACACTCCCAGCAACCTGATTGCCAAAGTGGCGTATATTTTGGGATGGTTTGAAAAATATAAAGTCAAGTAAGTTATTCTTCCGGTCGTGGGATCTCATTCACTTCTATCCAATAACCATCAGGATCCTGAAAAAAAATTTGCCGAACTCCATCCGGTCGGATCTGTATTTTTCCGTTATTGCCCGGCCAGTCTGAATAAACGATATTGTGTTTGTTCAGTTCCAGGATAAATTCATCAAAATCTGACGTTTTTAGCGCCATGTGGACGGCTTTCGTTACAGTAACATTGCCCGGAAAAGATGAAATCAGGTGAAGCTCATTTCCGTCCCCTAAAGAAAACCATCTGATATTGGGATCTCCTGTGCGATTTTCTATTTCCGATAACTTCAATATATCTTTATAAAAGGCGACCGATTGATTGATATCGTTTACCGACAACGCTAAATGGTCAAAAGACATTTTTAATTTTTCCGGGCTTTGGCAAAAGGAAGAAATGAAAATACATCCCGAAAAACACATAGTTACAATCAGTGTCCTGAAATTAAAGTATTCTTTCATCGCAATAAAAGTTTGTTGGGTACTCAAATCATAAAAAACCATAGCGACATCACTGTCTCAATGTGATGGGTTTAGTTGTGAATTTACTGATCGTAAATATAAACACAATATACATGCTTTATAAATTGCAATCTTTTCACTCCTCCCTTTTTCCGCTGCGCATAAATGTCCGGATTTCATGGGCAATCTCTAACGGATTCTCTTCCTGTGGAAAATGCCCTGCTTCTACCAGCTTCATTACCCTATGATTTGGGAAGATATCCATGAATCGATGAAGATATGCCATTCCAAGTATTGGGTCTTTCTGTCCCCAAATGATTAAAACTTCTTTATTCCGGATAGATATACTTTTTTCATGCAATTCTCCAAACCAGTTTTGATCATTAACCAGAGATCGGGCAAATGCCAGCATTCCTTCTCTTTCATACCAGTTTTGAAAAGGAGCTGTGTATTGTTTTTTAATTTTTTTTGATAATTTAATCTTTCCAAATGATGCGGGCATTATAAAGCGGGGAGAAAAATTTAAATACCTGTATAAAAACGGAAGTACGGGATTATTTACCATTTTCTTTAGCTTGTTAAACTCCGGTTCACCTACAATACTCCACATCCAGGAGTTTAAAACTACAAGCCTCCGGATTTTTTCAGGATGCTGCATTGCAAAGTGAAATCCAATAGGTCCCCCGAAGTCGTGGAGCACTAATGTGATTTTGTTAAAATTCTTGGTTAAGACAAATGATTCCAATCTGCGGCTATGTGTTTGTGGTGTATAATCGGCTATTCTGGGTTTTTCCGACAAGCCAAACCCCAAATGATCCATTGCAACACAATGATACTCCGGTAACAATTCGCATATTACCTTTCTGAAGTCAAAACTCCAAGATGGTGTGCCGTGAACAAATAGTATAGTTTCACCCTCTCCTTCTTCAATGTAGTGCAATTGTTGTCCTTCCAAATTTATAAAGCGCGATGTGAAGGGATATTCTTCTTTGTCTAACCAGGAGAATTTCATTTTCTGTTTTTTTTATCCGTATTTATTTGAATGATAATTGTTATGTAAATTTGATTAATTTGCCTGATTAAAGAAACAAATGATTTGAAACAATGAACGTCCAACCTATACTCTAACTAATATTAGCCCTGATAATTCTTTTGAAATTTTATACTATCAACATTTATGAGAAAACTTATAATAAACTGAAGACTATGAATGCTCAAATGGCAGAACTTTTTGATAGTAACTGGAGCACTTATCGACAGGTTTTGGGAATGAATTATATGTTTCATCATGATTTGGCTCAGATAGCGACGGAGGCTCTCCAAGAATTAGTTTCCTCTGGTTATCCTATCCACGTATTGGATTTGGGTTGTGGAGATGCCTGGTACTTTACAGAATACCAAAACGTTATGAAGAATATTCAATATACAGGATATGATTTGTCGGAATATGCTTTGTCAAAAGCAAAATTAAGCCTGGAAAAAATGGTTGAATCATATCAATTAAAACAAGGGCATATGGAAGAACTCATTAAGGAAGACAAAAATGAATATTCTTTGATTTACAGCAGCTTTGCCATTCATCATTTGCAAGACGACGTTAAATTCAATCTTATTCAAGATTGTTATCATCGTTTGCCTTCGGGTGGTCTTTTTATTATCATTGATGTCTTTCGTGCGGATCATGAAGATAGAAGCGCATATTTGGATTCCTATTTTGAAAATATCAGGAACCGATGGGATCAGGTGGATGTCAATGAAAAAGCTCTGATTTTTGATCACATTTTGAACTACGATTTTCCTACTTCCCTATACACATTCAAAAATTGGTGTTCACAGTGTGGTTTCGAGGTTAAGAAAACATTCAAAGCTGACCCGCACCATGTCATTATTGTTAATGTTAAGCCTTAAAAAGTTATCCATTTATCGTCGCTTTGTCCACTTTCTATCACTTTATATATAAATTCCATTCCCCTTACCCCATCATCCACAGTTGGAAAATCTAAATAGACCCGTTCAGGCTCTTTACCCTCTTTTCTTGCCCGGATACACATGGCCACGTTTCTGTAAATATTGGCAAACGCTTCCAGGTATCCTTCCGGGTGTCCCGCTGGGATTCTGGTGTGAGCCATAGAGGATGATGAAAGATTCCCCACTCCTGTTCTATATCTTTCTGCCGGCTTGTCCAGCCATTTCACCCATAAAGTATTGGGCTCCATCTGATGCCACTCGAGCCCTCCTTTTTCACCATATACTCTGATGTTCAGTGCGTTTTCTTCTCCAGCTGCAATTTGACTACATGATAAAATTCCTCTGGCGCCATTTTCAAATTGCAATAGAATATTCACATCATCATCCAATCGCCTGCCTTGTACTATAATTGACACGTCGGCACACAAGCGCACAATTTTTGTTCCCGTAATAAATTCTGCTAAATTTTCGGCATGGGTTCCGATGTCTCCAAGCGCTCCTGCTATTCCTGATTTTGCTGGATCTGTGCGCCATGCCGCTTGTTTATTTTGTGTTTGCTCAACCAATGTGGACAGCCAGCCTTGAGGATATTCTACCATAATTTTTCTGACTATACCTATACTGCCTGAAGCAATCATATCCCTGGCTTGTTTTACCATAGGATATCCTGTATAATTATGTGTTAAGGCAAAAATCAAACCCGTTTCATTTACCAGATTCCGCAGTGTATATGCTTCTTTGAGATCAAAAGAAAGGGGTTTGTCGCAAATTACATGAAATCCATGCTCCAGGGCCATTTTGGCAGGAGTAAAATGCATATGATTAGGTGTAACAATAGAAATAAAATCCATTCTGTCTTCTTCAGGAAGCTCTTTCTCTTTTATGATCATTTCCTGAAAATTTGAATACGCTCTTTCTGGAGATATAAAAAGATCTTTTGCTGATTCTTTGCTTTTTTTTGGGTCACTACTAAACGCTCCACATATCAATTCAATTTGTCCATCCAAAGCAGCAGCCATTCGGTGTACTCCTCCAATAAAAGCGCCCTTGCCTCCTCCTACCATACCCATCTTTATTTTCCTCATATTTTCTAAATTTTAGTCGCTGTTATTCCTTTGTGCTATTCTTTTTCTCTTGTATATAATGATCAATTATTCTGTCCAATGAACGCAGGGGTACCGAACCATTTTCTAATATTTTATCGTGAAATTCTCTGATATCAAAACGTTCTCCCAGATCATTTTCGGCTTTCTTGCGAAGTCTTCTTATGGTAAGCTCTCCTATCTTATATGAAACCGCCTGGGCTGGCCAGCCAATATACCTGTCAATTTCCGTGGTGACTTCATGCATGGAAAGGGCTGTTCTTTCTCCCATATATTGTATGGCTTCTTCCCGAGTCCAACCTTTATCGTGGATTCCAACATCTACAACCAGGCGGCATGCTCTCCACATTTCGTATGTAAGTCTGCCAAAATCATCATACGGGTCTTCATACATCCCGGCTTCTTTTCCTAAATATTCACTGTACAAACCCCATCCCTCACCATAAGCACTCAGATATGTTTTTCTGAATGCCGGCTGGTCTTCCAACTCCTGAGCTAATGATATTTGTAAATGATGTCCCGGAACTGCTTCATGTAAAGTGAGTGCCGGTAAGGCATATAATGGTCTGCTGTCCAGCTTATATGTGTTGACCCAATACTGTCCTGCTCGCTTTTGCTCCATAGAACCCTGGGAATACCTTCCGCTGGTATACGTAGGTGCAATGGCTTCAGGTACCGGATTTACTGTAAAAGGCAATCGGGGTAATTTACCAAAATATCTGGGAAGAATCTCTTCTGCTTTTTTAGATAGCCAGGCGGCCCTGTCGAGTAATTCCTGAGGGGTTTGGGCATAAAATGACTTTTCTTCTCTTAACCAATGTACAAAATCCTGAATACTTCCATTAAATTCCAGCCCATTTAATATTTCCTGCATTTCTGAAAGAATTCTTTCCACTTCTGACTCGCCGGTTTGAAAAACCTCCTCCGGTGTCATATCTAAAGTGGTAAAATATTTTACCCGTTGCGCATAATACTCATTTCCTCCCACGATACCATGAACTCCATCCACCTGCCGGACTTTCATTGGATACTCCTCAGTTAAAAAGCGATACAATCGAGTCAATGCAGGATAAATTTCCCCCTTAATGATCGAATCTGCTTTGATCCTTTGGTCATCTTTCAATGAAGATATTGCGTTGTCCAGAAATTTTACCTTTCCCTGCTCTGTGATTTGTTCTTTCAAAAGCAACGCACAATTATGAACGACAACGGACGGATGGGCCATTCCCGAATCGATACCTTCTTTCATGGTTTGAATTCTATAATCTATGTAGGCCGGCATACCCTCCAACCTTCCGATCATACGTTGAATATCCTCCTCCTTTTCCGGCCTTGTATTGCGAAAAGAATACAACAAACCTGTGATGAAGCCCCCTTCAGCATTTAGGGGCATTCTGTGGGATCCAAATTCATACTGATACCATTCATCTTCAATAATAAGATTTAAAAAATCCCGATTGATTTGATCAGAAAAGCTCAAGGACTCATGAGCAACATTCTTTAAAAGGGTAATAATTTGAGATAATTTGTTTTTCCTTGATTCAACAATACTGTCATTTAGAATTTCCCATTCTCCAGGAGCAGTTCTTTCTTCTTTCCTATATTGCTCATATTTTTCAATTATCTTTTCAAGTTGACCGGATTGTGATCCGGCACATGATAATAGGAACTGACAAGCAAGGAATATGATTAGTTTATAATTCATTATATCTGATAATTAATTAAAATGCTGGTGCGGTAGTTTTCTTCTATTAAAGTACAAAACACCAAACAATATGATAAGAATGGCCGGTAAAATTGACATATATTTTAATGCATCCACACCTGTGGCATCATCCAATATTTTTCCCATGATAGGTAAAACAATAGATACCGACAACATTCCTAACCCCCCCATGAATGATAAGCCAATCGCTCCACTTTGCGGTATGTTCTCCGCAATAAAAGAAAGCATAGTTGGCCAAAAGAATGTAATTCCAACAGCAAAAACGGCAGCCGCAAAAAATGTCATGGTTCCACTTACCTGGGTAAATAACCACAATCCAATAAATGAAAATACCGCAGAAAATAAAAGCATGCCTGAGGTGGATAAACGATGAGCAACCGGACCGGCAAATGCCCGGCCAAGAGCCATAATTCCGTTAATAAAAGCCAATATAATGAGGGGCACTGTGCCGGAAGCAGCCAGAAGCGACTCGATTCTCTGATTGGTTCCTAACTCAGTTGCTGCCGTGAGCAACATACAAAATCCCATAAACAGAAATAATGGAGATCCTACGCTCTTCCACATATCTTTATTTGAAATCCCCATTTCTATTCTTTCTGTTTGAGGAAATAATTGTCCTAAAAACATATATCCATATATGATCAGAGGAATAAACAAGGTGGCCACCATCACCTGCCAGCTGAGGCCGGCAACATCCATGATCAGGTAGCCAACAAATGACCCGATAACAATCCCCCCAGGAAACCACACATGAAATCGGTTTAACATTTTGGTTTTCTCTTGTGGATACATGGATGCAATCATGGGATTTAAGGCTGCTTCCACCATACCGTTTCCTATACCAATAAACAATGTGCCCGTAAACAACGTCCACATATCATAAGCAAATAAGGTAAGAATTATGCCTGCAAAATGAGTTATGAATGCCAGCCAGGTAATTTTCTTGATACCCAAAGTATCTACCAAAGGGCCACCAATGATCATTGCAAGAGTAAACCCCCAAAATGCGGGAGTAAAGGCATAACCTATTTGTTCTAAAGTTAATCCCACTCCTGTTGGTCCAAATACTGTTTCAAGCCTGGCTCTGATCGCAAATGTCATGGATGTAGTAATGAGAGCAATGCAGGAGGCATAGAATAATCTGTTTTTGTTATACGATTCCATATTTAGTGGTTTAATGTTTTGCTTTAAAAAATGGCAAAATTTTATGATTCATAAAAATACAAATATTCATTTTAAAGACAAGAGATACCCATTTTTTTGATTTGTGATTATGATAAGATCTTTACCTTCAATAATGCGACTACGTGGACTCAATCATATTGATGGTAAAACAAGTCATTTACACAGCAATAGTATTACTGTTTATAAGCAGTGAAATGAAACTTCCTATATATTTACCATACATGTACTGAAGAATTTGATTTACTCTTTAAATAATGCATATTGTATAGACAAAATTAAATATTTATGAATTGGGGGATTATTGGTTACGGAACTTTCGCTCCGAAATTCATTAAAAGCTTACTCGCTGTTCCGGGTCAGCGTCTTTACGCCATTGCCAGCACAAGCAATTATGAAAAAGCAGCTATAGACATGCCAAATGTAAAAATATATAACTCTTATAGAGACCTTGTCGACGACCGTAATGTGGACATTATTTACATTTGTAGCACACATAATTTTCATTTTGAACATGCAAAACTTGCATTAGACGCCGGTAAACATGTATTGTGCGAAAAGCCCTTAACACCGAATTGGGATCAAACGGTATCCCTTTGTAAAATAGCTGGAGATAAAGGCTTGTTTTTAATGGAAGGACTATGGACCCGGTTCCTACCTGCCTACAGAGCTATGCGGGATGTTGTAAAAAATCAGAAAATAGGATTCATTAAATACATTTCCACTCATTTTTCATTTTTAAATTCCTGGCCCCCTGAAAGGAGAATTTTAAATAAAAGTTTGGCAGGTGGGGCAACTTATGATGTGGGTATCTATAATTTAAGCCTGATATGTGATCTCTTAGGATACCATCCTTCAAATATTGTGGCACGTGCCCATCTTTCTTCAGGTGGTGTAGATGAGTCTTGTGCCGTTTTGCTGGAATATGAAGACGGGAGATTGGGATATTCTTATTGTGGAATTAAGCTTTTTACTGCACATAATGCTGGAATTGCGGGTACCGATGGCTTCATATCTATGGATCCTCATTGGAAGCCAGAATCATTTGTGCTAAATATTGAGGGAGAAAGCATAAAAGAATTTTCTCTTCCATTCATCTCAACCGGATACTATCACGAAATTGAGGAGGTAGTTTCATGTATTAAGCAAGGATTGCTTGAGAGTCCAACCATGCCATTGACAGACAGCATTGCTTTATCGTCAATCATGCAAAAAATACTCATTCAGATCAACTATTTTTAAATTAAGTAAATAAGGCTCAAGATTTTATGATTTAAATGCAATCTTCAATTGAAAGTTATTTGATGTTATATAGAAATGTATTATTTTAAAATCCATTTCTATCCGTGCTTTCATGGTTAATAAATCCATGGAATCAATTTTTTCGTCTTTCTTATGTATTCTCTATATTCAGGATCATTGGCATAATTCTTATTTGCCATCCTTTCCAACAAGGGAATTCCACTAATACATATCAGTAAAAAAATGATCCACATAGGAGAGATTACAGAAAGAACTTCCCAGTTTCTCAATGATGGAAATACATATAAATATATACCGGCCCAACAAAGAATTTCACCAAGATAGTTTGGATATATGATGTATTTGAATATGCCTTTTCTATATTGTTTATCAGGATTTGCTTTTTTAAATCGGTTTTTCTGATGATCTGCCACAGTTTCGATAATTAAGCCCGTTAACCACAATCCTGCTCCGGCTATCCATACATGGGTTTCTTCACTTTTTGATAAATATAAAATGGACGGGAGAGATATTATGCCAATGCTCACTGTTTGCAATATCCAAAATTTAAGAAAGCCATAAAAGTTCGCCCTGAAGGTATCAAAACGCTTATCTCTTCCCATTTGGTTAACCCTGTAAAATAAAAATAGCCCTAGTCGACCCGCCCACATTGTAATCATTAATACCAGTAAGGTTTCTTTCAAACTTTGTGAGCTATAGAAATACCACGCCCACCAGGCAATTATAATAAAACTTAGATTATAAGTAAGGTCTGTGATTTTGTCGGTTTGCTTTGAATATGCCCAAAAGAATGCAAATGCATTGAGGAGGAAAATGATAATAAAAGAATAAAAGATTTCTTCCAATGTGTATGATTTGGGAAACTAAACGAAGAAGGCCCCGAAAATGTTTAAATGTATTTTTTTCGACATAATAAGAGAACTTGTTGCCAGGAGCTCAAGATCCATACGAAGGATGGTTTTTACCTTTTAAATATTCATAGCTCATTTTAATGCTCTCCATGGGTAAATGGTGTCTGCATATATCTTGTTCAACATAGTATAGACGGGTTCCTGACAATGCTCTTTGATCAAATATCTCGCTCCAATCAATGGTTCCCTTGCCCACCTCAGCAAAAAACTGATCTTCTGAGTCTTCTATATCCTTTACATGCCAAAGAATGAATCGACCCGGGTAATTCCTAAAATATTCTATTGGCTTTTTGCCGGCTTTTATAATCCAATAAAGATCTAGTTCAAAATTGCATACTTCGTGATCTGTTCTTTTCAATAAAGTGTCATAGGGTATTTCATCATCCAATTGAAAAAATTCAAAGTCATGATTATGATAGGAGAATGAAATTCCGTATTCCTTAGCTACCTCGCCACATTGATTAAATAAATCGGCAAGTCTTTTATAGTCATCTATACTTTTCCTTTCAAAATCAAACAAATAAGGACAAACCAGGTGTTGCTGGCCCATATACGCTGCATCCTCACATGCTCCTTCCCAATCATTGGTCAGGGTTCTTTTTTGTTTGGGTGCATGTGCACCTGTAAGTATATGTCCGCTTTTCATTGTCAATCCAAGGTCTTCCAGCAGGATCTTAAACTCTTCCCTTGCAAAACCATAAAACTTTCCTTCCTGATATCCGGCACATTCCAGATCCGTATATCCTATTTCTGCTAGGGTTTTTAGTGTGCTTTTCGGATTCTTCGCCATTTCATCTCTTACGGTGTACAATTGAAGGCCAATTTTGAACTTCTCTCCTTCCGGTAAATAATTATTCCATATACTTTCTAAAGAGTAAAGAGATGTCAACGACAAAAGCGTGGTGTTTTTTACAAAAGTTCTTCTTTTCATATTACTTAAATCTTATTTAAAATTCCCAATCCCGATGTATCCGTTCTAATCATTTTTATCATTTTCTTTCATAATTACCGGCGAGGCAAAGCCTATGCTGGTTTTAGATCTCGGTTCATCATCAAAGTCCTCCCATATAGTAATTTCTTTCAACATGTCTTCAACATGTCTTAATATATATGCTTGTTTTAATTCGTCGGGTCGCAATATCTCAACATTAAGTGGTGGTTTGGGATCTCCGTACCCTTCTATGTAAGGATATATGATCATAATCATAATCTTGCCGTTGAACAACTGCTGATATATCAGACCGCCCTGTGTTTTTACTATTTTCTTCTTCAGATCTGTATCCTGAGATATTTTCTCACTCAACCCACTATGTACCTTCCCAAGATCAAGTACTACGGCTTCCATGTTTTCAATGTTTTCTTTGACGGAAACTGTAGCCTTTAAGCTGGTTTTGCTGATGATGTGTTGCAGTGTATCAACTATCATTTTCTTTATTTGATCATGCCACTCTTTTCGGAAAGATTTAGTGTTTTCAAGAGTTTTGTGGTAATTGTCCAATCGAAGTTGAATATTTCTCAAATCCAACTCAAAATGTTCTTCGGGTAAATATTTATTGCTTTTACTATCCATGTTTTGTCCCGTTTACTTTTTCCGGTTATTTTTCCTTTTCTGCAAAATATAAATTTTTACGGTATTTTTCATTTGATAATCCATTAGATTAAATACTTATAATGCTCTTTTAACATTTAATCTGTGGTGAATGACAGACATAAATACATATAAATTTTTATCTCCTTTAATCTTCCTTTTTTGAACCTCTATATTTGGTATATAAAACACATTATAATTATTTACCATGGTATCCTTTTTGAAATAATACAAGCAGATGTATGTATACATCCTTTTAATAACCAAAACTCCTTTTTTCATGTTTCACCAAAACGACGAAAGACTATTGCGGGATATTAGATTTTGGATGGCTCTCATCATGACGTTGGCATTACTCAGTTTTTTAATCGCCTCTTATCCTGGATAGTTATCGTCAGAGAGGCTTTTCTTTACCGGAAAGCCTCTTTCTTTTTTTCCTCTATTTTCAATCGTCTTCCTGTTTTGTTCTTTTCTAATGCCTTGTATCTGGACTTCCTGATGTTTCACGTGAAACATTATATTATCCAATTAATTGCTTTTCATGCTTTCAATCCAGGCACGAATTAATTCAACGCCCTCAGCATGTACTATCTGTCTTCCAATCTCTGGCATCATTATTTCTATATCATTGCTTTCCATCCGGTAGAGCAAAATAGATTCGTCGGGCTTTCCTGGTAAAATGCTGTATAACCTTCCTCCGCTGGCTTTTCCTGCAGCTATTGGGGCTTTATTCACTCCCAATCTATAAAAATTATCCTCAAACCAATCCAAAAAGAGACCTGATGTTTTTGCACTTCCTTTGTTGTTGTGACAAGTACCACAGTTGCTATCAAGATATGATCTGGCTCTATCCTCTAAAGAGGCCCCTTCATTTTCATAAGAAACCATATATTTATTAACATCCATATAGGCCAAATCTATGAATCCTCTTGTTTCCATAACAATTATTGGGTTGCTCTCTCTAAGTTCAGGAATATTAATCTGTCGCGTACTTATACCTAAAGGCTTTGTTTTTCTATCCGTCATATGACAGCTTCTACACTGATTGTTGTCAGGAACTCTGTAATTCAGTGATTTTATGCTTCCATCATAATGTTTCCAGTTAATATCAACAGAATCACCAATAATCTCAAGATAGGCCTCTGTTTGTTCCTCGTTCCATATATAGACCAAGGGAGTCCATTCTTCACCAGATCTAATAAGTAGTCTGGTTTCTAATATTTTCTTATCCCCATCTGCTTTCCTGAAATCATTAGGATAGTAAAAATTTTTAATCAATATTACTCCCTCTGTAAAATCAAAAACCTCGTCTTGGGAATAGTATGCACGTGACCCTTTCGGAAAATATATAAATCGTTTCTTAAATGAATAATCGCTGAATAAAGGTGAATTAACTTCATAAGCTAAAACGTTATCTAAAGGCATCAACTTTGAGAGCTCTCCTTGAAAAAACCCATAATCACTTAATTTCGTTTTACCTAATATTTTATA
The DNA here is from genome assembly GCA_035327565.1 of Saprospiraceae bacterium. Classification (GTDB taxonomy): domain Bacteria; phylum Bacteroidota; class Bacteroidia; order Chitinophagales; family Saprospiraceae; genus JABDLO01. The sequence continues at coordinate 87,316 of DAOLDB010000007.1, read as the reverse complement.
CTCCCTTGCGCTAATTTCATTTCTTTCTTTAAACCAGCCAGGTATAATCGTGTCTTCCTTTTCACTATTGTAGCAAGCTGCCACAATGAATCCTATAATTAAAAAAGAAATTACGAATTTTCTTTTCATTCCCCGCTATGATAATTTATTACTATCGATTCTTTATTATGGTTATTCAATGATAAAAAAACGATGCAGTTTTCTTTTGATTTAAAATTCACATCGAAAGGAAGATATTTCGCGAGATAAATTTCTAAATTGATTTCCGGCATCCAGATTGACAAAACGTATATTATCTTCCTCAATACAGATATTCATCTTACTACTTAATTGATCCCCTGGTGTTATTCCGTCATAGGCTATGTCAGGAATTTTCATTCTATTCTTAAAAAGTATAATTTTCCCAAAATCTGTATGAATAGCAGGTAATCTGAAACGATTACTAAATTTATTCTCCCTGGTTCTTATGTTCTCAGGATAAGGATCATAGTTTATATCGCTACGAAAGTCGGCATTAATGAAGCGGATATCAGTACCATAAGCATCCCTTCCCATTTCTCTTGTATCCTTTTCCATAGCGTACACCATCTCATAACTTATTATTCCCAATCCCAATGTTCGATTATCCCTGATTTCGTTGTTGAAAATATCAATTTCCTGACTTGCGAGGACTAACATCCCCGTGCCCGCTGGTATGTTGGATACAATAGCACCCTTCACACCAAAATTTTTTCTGTTATTATTGCTCGTTTGATTGTCATAGACCTTTATTTCCCTTCCGTTCTGAGCAAGTCCTGGCAAATTGAATACCAATATACCGCCTGTATTATCATAGGCACTATTTCCATATATTTCAACATGATTACTGTTTTCACTTTCTATGCCTGCCACATTCTGGTATGCTTTATTATGTCGGATGATCACATGATTGGATTGTCCTACATATATTCCCGCATCCGAAGAACCCTGAGCTTCACAATATTCAATGAGCACATGGTTACATAAAACAGGATATAAACCATATGATCCATTTTTCACACTAACTTTTCCGGTCCATGCTGCTTTTACCCTCCTGAAGACAATAGAGTCGGTATCCATTACTTTGATATTATCTCCTGTAGCATCTTCGACAGTGAAGTCTTCCAAAATTATGTTTTCTCCATTGGTTATCCTTAAACCTTCTGCTCCTTCTTTTTGTCCTTTAAAACTTAGTACGGTTTTATCCATTCCTGCACCCCGAATGGTGATATTCTTTCTTCCATCCAAAATCAGCGATTTAGAAAATAAAAAATGTCCTTCTGGTAATGAAATAATACTGCTATCGCGTGCAAGGATAAATTCTTTCAATAATTCATTCTGTATATCCTTATATTCTCTAAAGGGTCTATAGTATGTCGGTGCTTCGTATACATTCAAAAATACAAAAGATCCAATCACTACTATTAAAACACCTGTAAACCATAATATTTTTCTCATAAACATTCCTTTTTGACCTGATCATAAACACTTCAATTTACTCACTTTATTGAATTGTATCCGAATATTTCTTCCCATAATATCTACTCCATTCATCATTTTTTACCATTTCCTAACTCACTTTCATGCAGAAAGTCTAGTAATATTCTATTGAATTCATCTGATTTTTCCATCATAGGTGCATGCCCACACTCATCTAACAAATGAAGCTCTGAATTGGGTATCAGGCTATGGAATTTTTCACCTACCCAGGATGGAGTTACCTCATCGTTCTTTCCCCAAATCAACAAAGTTCTAGCCTTAATTTCATTCAATTTCTTCTCAAGATTATGCCTTACAGCAGATTTAGCTGCTGCAACTACTCTGATCGCTTTATTTCTATTATTTACCGTATCAAATACTTCATCTACTAAATCTTTAGTAGCAAAAACAGGGTTATAAAAAACACTTTCTGTTTTCAACTTTATGTATTCATAGTTACCCCTTTTTGGAAAAGTAGAACCCATAGCAGATTCAAATAAACCACTGCTGCCCGTCAGCACCAGCGTTATTACCTTTTCAGGTCTCCTCAATGCGTACAATTGTGCTATGTGTCCACCTAACGAATTTCCCAAAACATGTACTTTATCAAACCCTTTATAATCTATAAAATTATCAACATAGTCAACTAACCCACTAACAGATAGTTTTCTGATGGGCATGTCAAAAATGGGTAACATAGGAACTACAACATTATAATAAGCACTGATTGTCCTGAGTATACCTTCAAAATTGCTCAGTGCTCCCATGAGACCGTGAAGCAAAATGAGTGGAGTTCCTCCCTTTCCGGTTTCAATGTATTTAAAACCACCCTCTTCCTTTATTTCCCAATCAATAACCATAATGTAAAAATGCTTACGTTCAATAGGCACAAAATAATCAAATATTCATATTTTCTTATTTAATATAAACTGCAAATAATACGTAACTGTCAGCAAAGCCAAAGCTACTGCCTGATGTAATACTCCAAAAAGTATTGGAATGGATCCTTTACTAAGTACCACTGTAATTATACCCAAAATCACTTGGGTTATTAACACAATTATCCACAACATCCATTTACCCGCTATTTGATTCAAGAAACTTTTACATATTGAAAGATAAAACAAAATCGATCCCAATATCAATAGAACATATGCTATACTTCTATGAATAAAATGAACAAAAGCTGGCATCCATTCATTTTGATCATATTTGATAAAATTATCTACACTTAAATTGTTAATGTTGAAAAGTACTTGTGGAAAAAACTCACTATTCATATCTGGCCAGGTGGGATAAACTACAGCCGCTTTCATTCCAGACATGATACCCCCAAAAAATATCTGTATCCAAAGCAAAATCAGGAAGAAGAGAAAACCATTTCTTATCCATCTCAAATCAACATGATCCACCCATCTTCTTCTCTCTTCAAATTCTAATAAAATTGTCCACCATAGATAAATAAAAACTATAAATGCCAAAATCAAATGTATAGACAGCTTATATGCATTTACCCATGGTCGATCAATCAAACCACTGGAAACCATAATCCAACCCAATGAAGCAGCAGCAGCAGATAATAATAATAACACAATTAATCGTATCAAAAGATTTTTACTCAACTGCTTTCTATACAGAAAATAAAGAAAGGGAAAAATAAAAACCAATCCCATTAATCTTGCCCACTGCCGATGTACCCATTCCCAGAAATAAATAAATTTAAATGTTCCAGATTTTAAAATAGATCCTAACTCCATGCCCTCATTGATTTCCCTATATTGAGGAGTCTCTTTATACATCTCAAATTCCTTGGTCCACTGGTCCTTGCTTAAAGGGGGTACTACTCCTGTGATGATTTCCCATTTTGTGATTGACAGACCACTTCCGGTCAACCGGGTAATACCCCCTACAACCACTTGCACAAACACCATTATCAAACCAGAATACAGCCAAATCTTTAAAGCTCGCTTATCGTTCATATTACTTCCTTCTTTTTCACAAAGGTAATCCAACAGCCAACAAACATGAAAAACTATATACAGCTATACCGGTACTATATAATATATATATATTTTAGTTAATTTAAATAAGTCTTATTATTATTAAGTGTGTTAGTTTGTTTAAAACTCCATTTATACAATTTTAAAATTGCAATATTCACATTCTGTTTTGGTTTTTATACATTATTTTAAAATATAAAAAATTAATAATCAACATATTAAGTTATAATACAAACAAATGTATAACATAAATGTAGATAAAAACTAATGATTCCATGTTGTTGAAATCGTTATAATAAATGGTACGTTTACAATCATTTATTCACCGGTCAACCGAAAAAAGGGCTACACCAAAAGATATTAAAAGATTTTAACATTCATTTAAAAAATACATGTTAAAAAATTAATATTTTAATATCTATTATTCTGTATTTTACAAATATTATTTTTTTTAAATGTTTATAAATGAGGGCAGTTGTTCAGCGGGTAGAGTCAGCAAGTGTGGAAGTGAATAACCAAATAGTTGCAAGTATAGATTCAGGTTATTTAGTATTACTGGGTATTGAACATGAGGACGATTTTCATGATATTGAATGGTTAACGCATAAAATCAATACATTGAGAATATTTCCGGATGTTAATGGGAAGATGAATTTATCAATCTTTGAAGCAAAAGGAGAATTATTAATAGTGAGTCAATTTACGTTATATGCCAGCACTAGAAAGGGCAACCGTCCCTCTTTTATTAAGTCGGCCTCTCCAGAAATTGCTGAAAATTTATATGAGAAGTTTTGTTTAAAAATGATAAATTCAGGCCATAAGAAAATAGGAAAGGGCATTTTCGGAGCTTACATGAAAGTATCTTTGATCAATGATGGTCCAGTTACCATTTTGTTGGATTCAAAGAATAAAGAGTAATGAATAACTAAAGGAAAAAGAATGACATTAGATCAAATTCAAGAAATAGTTGATGATTGGGTCAATACGCATGGTGTGAGGTATTTTAGCGAGTTAACCAATACCGCAATTCTGAATGAGGAAGTGGGTGAAGTAAGCCGGCTTATGGCAAGAATATATGGGGATCAATCCTTTAAAAATCCTGATGATGCTGACCATGCTCATTTTTGGTTAGAAGAAGAATTGGCTGATGTTCTATTTGTTCTGGTATGTATTGCCAATCAAACGGGAATCAGTCTGACGGATGCGTTTAATAAAACACTGGAAAAAAAAACAAAAAGAGATGCACTCAGGCACAAACAGAATCCAAAACTATAAACTTAATTTAACAGCGATTTAGCGATGTTTGCTATAATCTTACCATCCGCGCGACCGGCTATTTCTTTGTTAGCTAATGACATCACCTTGCCCATATCTTTCATTCCTGAAGAACCAGTATCATTAATTATGTTTTGAATAATATTTTTGATTTGTACTTCACTCAATTCATCAGGTAGATATCTTTTTATTATGTCTATTTCTTCCTTTTCAATCTGAGCCAGATCATTTCTGCCTTGTTTTAAGTAAATGGCATACGATTCCTGACGTTGCTTTACTAATTTTTGGAGGAGCTTTATTTCATTCTCTCCATCCAGTTCCTGTCCCGAACCATCAGTTTTCAACAATAAAATCGCAGCTTTTATGGCGCGGATGCCTCGCAAAGCTGCCTGATCTTTACTCTTCATAGCGGATTTAAGATCGTTCATAATTTTGTTTTCAAGATTTTCCATTTTGATTTTCTTTTTGAATTTCTTCTATTTGCTGAGTTAAACTAATAAATTGATTCAGGCTTAATTGTTCAGGTCTTAAGGAAAAAATTTCGTCCTTAAATATATTATGATCGGAATCAATCATTCCTTTCAAAGTATTTCTAAGCATTTTCCTCCTTTGTCCAAAGCTGATTTTTACTATGGATTTGAATAAAGATTCATTGCATGGAAGAAAATTATTTTTCTTACGAGTAAGATGAATAACAGCAGATTGCACTTTTGGAGGAGGACTAAAAGATCCAGGGTTTACTTTTTTGAATATTTTACCCTCATAGTAAGCCTGAATCAAAACACTTATCGAGCCTCTCGTTTTATTTCCTGGTGGAGCCACTATTCTCTCAGCTACTTCTCTTTGAAACATTCCAATCATTTGGGGAATAAATTCCCGGTAGCCGATCATTCTGAATAATATTTGCGATGAGATATTATAAGGAAAATTACCTATCAAAGTAAAGGGGCTAAAATTAAAAATAGATCCCAAATCAAGCTTTAAAAAATCTTTATGAATAAGGATATTATCCATATCAGGATATTGACATTTGAGAAATGCGATCATGTCCTGATCGGCTTCTACAGCTTTTAAATTAATAGGTAACCGGAGAAGATACTTTGTCAAAACCCCTTTTCCCGGTCCAACTTCCAATACATTATCTCCGGGAACCTCTATAGGAATTTTGTCCACTATGCTTTTAGCAACATTTTCGTTGATCAGAAAATGCTGTCCATATGACTTCTTTGCTTTCACAGTATAAAAATAAAGTTATGTACATTTGCCATTGAGAATATAACACACAATATTATGGAAAAACCAGTTATTGGAATTACTATCGGAGATTTGAATGGCATAGGTCCGGAAGTTATTATAAAAGCGTTGAGTGATGAAAGAATTTTAAAAATCATGACCCCAGTGATTTATGCCAATTCAAAAGTTCTGTCTTATCATAGAAATATTGTCGGCGATCATATTTTGAATTCATATAATATTCAGAATATTGATAAGGTTCAAACCGACAAAGTAAATGTATTGCAATGTTGGGAAGATAATGTAAATATAACGCTTTCTAAAGCGACACCCGAAGGAGGCAAATTTGCTATGATATCCATTGATTATGCTTTACATGATGCCATTTCAGGAAAAATTGATGCTTTTGTAACGGCACCCATCCACAAACATGCGATGTCTTTGGCGGGGCATGATGAAAAAGGCCATACCGAATACATCAGCAGGAAAACCGGTGGTAAAAGCATGATGATGTTGTGTTCAGATATTTTAAAAGTAGGCTTGGTTACTAATCATGTCCCTATTTCAGAAGTTTCCGGAGAAGTGACACTGGAGAAAATTATTGAAAAAATAAAAATTTTTGAAGATACGTTAAGGAAGGATTTCGGAAAGGAAAAGCCTGTAATAGCTGTATTAGGCTTAAATCCTCATGCGGGAGATGAAGGTACTATAGGTACAGAAGACAAGGAGATTATTATACCAGCAATTCAGGAAGCAAAACAACAGGGAATTTTTGTTACAGGCCCTCATCCCGCGGATGGATTTTTTGGTTCTTCGCAATATCATAAAGTAGATGGAATATTGGCCATGTATCACGATCAGGGACTCATTCCATTTAAAGCCTTTTCTTTTGGTAAAGGAGTAAATTATACTGCCGGATTACAGGTGATAAGAACCGCCCCGGATCATGGAACAGCTTATGATATTGCGGGAAAAAATTTAGCAGATCCTTCTTCTATGAGGACAGCGTTGTTTTTGGCAGTGGATATTGCCAAAGCCAGAAAACACTATGAGGAAGAAAGATCAAATCCCCTTCAGCCCAGCCAAAAAACAATTGAAGAAGAAGAGACATTGGAATAAATGTTTTCTAATTTGAAGTCGAAAGAGGATTTTTTTCCTGATCGAAACGGGCAAGACCGTAACGTTCAATTTTTGAGATTAATTTGGCAGCATAACGAGGATCTGTAGCGTATCCACAGTCTTTTAAACCACGAGCCCACGCTTTATAATCGTGAAGAGATAAATTGAAAAGAGGAGAATAGTGACTTCTTTCGCGAAGAAAGTTTGAATGATCTACATAAGAATCAATATCCGTTGAGTATGAACGGAAACATGATGGTTGCAATATTCCGTATCGATCGTAGTCATCGTCCTTATGGAAATAGGTATTACCCAGCCAGTCACTTTTACACTTGATGCCAAAGTGATTTTTAGCTTCAATAGCAAGGGGGCTTCTACCATAGTTGGATTCATGAAGTCCCTGAGCCAGAGTAATGCTGGCTGGAATCCCCGCCCTGTGCATTTCGATGATAGCCAAGTCTTTGTACTGTTCGATATAATAATATGCCGCCTCATCGGACGAAATAAATGAGGTAAAAAATCCAATAGCACTGATAAGCAGTATCGTTTTTGGGAAGTTCATTTGCGTCTTTTTTAGTCAACGATTAAACAGGACTCAAAAGCTGTGCCAATCTTATTCCACCGGACAACCATAAATCCATTGTTGCGGTAAACCGGCTTTGTCCCATCGAAGCTTTAAACATACCCCACCAGCATTTTGGAAAATTATACCGGAACCTTTACGTTTGAGCAGGAAATTACCGGATGACAACTCTATGTATTTTTCCGGCAGGGAAGAGATCAGTGTGCTGCTTAAGTTTTTCCCCAACATAGAGATTTTATACAAAAGTCCTCCTGGTGATGTTAAAATAAGCCCGCCACCATGTTTAATATAGACCTGACTATTATTCAAATCTGCACCTACTGGAAACGAGGGAGAAATATTGAATTTTATTAATTCACCCAAGTCATTAATTCCTATTTTAATCGGATCGTTATTGTGATCATAAATCACAATGCCGGATCCGGGCTCCTTTAAATAAAGGTCTCCTTCCTGTAAATAAGACATAAGGGGATGACGGCTGAGGCGGAACGTAAAAAATCCGTTTTCAATGTCAGAAACTAAAATACACCCGGACGGAAGAAAAGGATATACACCCCATGCACCATGGTAGCCGCTGTAACCCAAGCCGTTATTTTGAGGATATGTGTCATAAAATCCAATTCGGATGGGGTCTAACGGGTCTGTAACATCATAAATTTGCAAACCATCATGATAATAAGAGATATAAAGAATGTCATCTTTTACAAAAGGATTGTGAGGTACATTGTTTGTAGCATTTAACTCCAAAGGATTTTTAAAAGTGTGAACTATTTGTGGGTTGGCAGGATCTGCCAAATCATACACATACATTGGCATTCCCAGGGGCACTTCTTCTGCAATAAAAGCATAGTGATCATAAGGGTGAATCCAGCTGGAGTGGTTATAACCAATGGTTTCCTGTATGGATCCAATAATAAAGGAAGCAGGATCGGAGGTATCAGAAAGATCAGTAAAATCGTATACTGCATACCCATAATAACCATGAGAGGCATAAGCAGTATCATTTCTTACAAAAACGTCATGCACATATCCGCCGGGCAGAATGATATTGGCAATAAGGGATGGAGACTCAGGGTTTGTAGCGATATCAAGTATAACCAAACCATTATTAAAGGTGTTGGTACCTGCAGCATACAAGCGACCGTTTTCAATAAAAATATTATGTGCCCGGGAAAAAAAGGCTGTAGTCCTAAACCAAGAGTAATCACTAAGACGAAATATTTCCAGACCACGATTGCATGCGCTCCCATCACATACTCCATATGCATAATCACCATAGGTTTTAAAATCTCTCCAAATCACCGTATTTCCATCTTCAATTACTGCTATACTGACAGGATTATCGCATTCGGTAACATTAAAAAAATTGATAGCGGACCGGCTGCCCACAATCGCAAATTCCTCGCCATTTCTTACATAGCCCCAGACATCATTCAAAAGATTTCCTGGCATGCCGGTAATATTCGATTGAAAATCAACATTATATGAAATGGGGGATGTCTGGCCCAAACACCAATGGAGAGGTAAGAAGAAAAACACAGTTATCTGTAAAAGATAAATGGTCATGATTAAAGGGAAGGTTTTAGATTACAACATAATTGGAATTTATATATAAACGTCATTTCAAACAAAACTATTGATTCTTTGTGGTATATTTAATAATGGGTCGTATATAAACAATAATGTATAGAGAGAATAGCAAATATATGTTTTAAAAATGACATTAAAGGAAATATTAAAGCCATTTTATGCTGATGGTAAATCACTTGAGGCAGGATGTGATGAAGCTGGCAGGGGATGCCTGGCAGGACCGGTATTTGCCTCAACGGTTATATTACCCGGAGACTTTTATCACCCATTACTCAATGATTCTAAGCAAACCAGTGAAAAAAACCGTGACTTGCTTAGAGAGATCATCGAAAAGGAAGCCATTTCATGGGCTGTAGGAATCGTTTATCCCAATGAGATAGACCAAATAAATATTCTCAATGCCAGCATAAAGGCAATGCACTTATCTATCAGCCAACTCGAAATTATACCGGAATTTTTATTGATTGATGGAAATCGATTTCACCCGTATACTTCGATATCACATGTCACTGTGGTAAAAGGAGATAGTAAATATACATCGATTGCAGCTGCATCCATTCTGGCCAAGACCCATCGCGATGAATATATGTGTCGAATTCACAAAGAACATCCGCAATATCACTGGCACGAAAATAAAGGATACCCTACATCTATTCACCGGCAAGCCATTCGGGATTTTGGAATAACCCGTCACCATAGGAAAACCTACAAGCTACTTCCTGATGCTGATCAACTGTCTCTACCTTTTGACCAGATAGAATAGATAAGCATATTCCGGTTTTAATAAGAAGAGGTCAATTTCTATGGCTTTATAAAGTTAAAACCTGCATTTTATTCATCCTGGTCACTCTATTTTTCTTACTTCATGAACCAAACGGAAACAGTAGCAGTATCTGAATCGGGAAATTTTCTAAAAAACCTCTCCTCCGAATGAAGACCGGCATGAAAGGCAATTTCCCTGAAGCGGTCTATTTCTACAATGTATTGATCAGAATATCCGTGGGTGGCTTCGTAAGCAGTAGCCGGAGTTTTACCCACATGGGCTGCTGTCAGTTCAGGATCGAGTCCGTGCAGTTCTATAACCAGTAAACCATGGCGATGAATAAAGGGTTTCCATCTTTTCAGGTGATCGTACAGAGAGGATTCGACATCCCGGTTATTCAGTTTTTCCCCGCGATAGGCAAAAGCACCGGTGGAACAGGATTGACCTATGATCTTTCTTTCGTTTGGTGCGTGCCACAACCGGTTATGGTCAATAAAACTTCGAAAACTCAACAAATCTGAAAGATCCATGTCGTAGTCCCGGTTCAAAGTTTTTGACAATCCAAGAGGATCGCCGATGTCAGCTTGTACAAACTTGGCCCATATATCCGCCTGGATGATGTTTTCTCTCGAAATCCTGAGAGCTTCTCTGTTGTAATCCGCACCGACCAGGAATAAAGGATAGTCCTCTAACATTTTACCTCTTTTTGTCCTTTGTTCTATAACCTGAAAAGCATGAATAAGGAATGCCCCATTTCCACAACCCATGTCCAGCAATCCTTTTGGTTGATCTTCTATATTTTTATTGAAAATCTCTATAAGGATTTGATCTACTTCTTCGAAATAGGCTGAATGGGCACCACCGCTTCCCCATACATTCATTTCTCTGTCAACATGGGCTTCCATTTCCGGAGTAGCCATATTCCAAAGGTAATTGGGATCTCCAAAGATCAGTTGATCGAGATTTCTCAAAGTGGGAATATACGATACCGTAACTCCGTAGGCTGTCGCTCTCCTCGCGAAGAATAATCCTGTATCTGTAAAGGCAAAAGTGCCGTTTTTCTTTTCAAACCAACCACAGTGCGTAAAGAAATCAAGTAATGACTCGAAACATTCAGGATGCCGGTGAAATTCTTCAGGCCGGAAAGAGGTTTCCATAAAATATTTATGAAACATTCCGTTCATGGCCAGGAGAACAATACTAGGCCCAAGAAGCACTCCTTCAATATGCAAGAGAAGTTGTTGAAAAACCGGGTCATCCTGTTTAGTATGTCCATATTTTGATATGTAGTTTTCAATGGCCTTTTCCAATATGCGGAAAGGTTCAACTTCAAATTTTCTGGGATGATATTTCTCAGAAAGCTTCAGTATAGTATTCGCATCCTTATACAGAGGAAACAACTCAAAGGCATTTTTTCCTTTTTCGGTGATCCGGTAGGCGGTTTCATTACCATTGTCAGCCATTTCCTGCCGAAGCCAGCCCTGAGATGCCAAAACATGGAGAGCGACATTTAAATATCCGGCATTGGCTTTAAATTCCCGGGTCAAAGCATCAAGAAAGACAAGTTCCTTTTTTAAAATATAAGAAGTGATACCTTTTTCAAACAGGATGTAAGCGGATGGCACTGTCACCAAACCATCCAGGTGACAAAAAATGATGGATCTCAATCGGGTTTTTTCCTTACGGTCAAGCATAGGCGGGTTTCTTTAAGCAGGGTTTACACATGGGGTTTTATAAATATTCATCAATACTACAACGAAACTCGATAATGTATTTCATGCACAGTCTGCATAGTAATTCATACAAAGACGCCAGAGAATTCTCATGCGAAGATCACAAAGGTTTTATAACGCAAAGATTTCAGAGGGGTTTTCACTTGTTTCTTATCTCATGATTTTTCAGAAAAAGGTTGTACTTTTTTTTGAAAACTTCATGCCTGTAATTCCCATCCAAAGGAACCTCTTTCCCTGTTTCGGCCTCGTTGACCAATTCAAAATAGGCCTGTGGAAATTCATCCGAATACATTCCTGGCAATACCCCTGCCATCGTCAATCCAATATACAAAGAGAATAAAACAAACAAGGACGCCAATACCGGAGAACGGTCTTTTGTCTGTCCGATGATCTCAAAGGCAGTTACTTTGTCACCATTGAATAACATAGGACCTTTAAAATAAGATACAACAGCAAAAAGTATCATTAAAGCAAAGGCAATAGCACCCAGGGGTTCCCCTATCCAGGAAATAAAAGGCACAGCTATCATGGAAAGGATGAATAATACAATACTAAAGTAAAATACTGCTACCAGCCATGCCAGATTTTGGCTTTCACTTTTTAATCTATTGTAGGATTCAATCATTTTGAATCCAAAAACAAATATCAATACAATGCCTGCAAATAAAAACAGTATTTCTACAAATTCAAAATGAATAAAATAGACCCTAAGCCCTAAAATAAAGGATAGTATCGATAAACCGGATAATTCCGCAATTCCCAGAAAGTCTTTCCGCCCTATTTTCTTGATCACATAAATCAATTGTGTCAGAAATAGAAAACAAAATGTAAAAGAAACCATGCCCATTATTTTGAGGCCATAGCTGTTTTGAGCCATGGATGCGAATGCCCCCATAACGAGCAAAACGAATAGTAAATAATAATATGTATTATATTTTTTCATTAGTTTGGTAAGAAGTTAAAATACGTCTCAGTCCATTGGAGCCAATTGTCAAATTTTCCCCAACGTCTATCCTCCATTTGAATTTCCTTCCTTTTGGAAGCTTCCAACAATATCAATCCCCTGCATTGTAAATCCTGCGACTCTGTGAGGTTATTGGGAATGGCCATCAAAGCCCGGTAATAGTTACCTTCCCTTGCCAACCCGGAAACAAATTCATAAACAGCAGTAAATTTTCGGTTTTCGGGTATATCCCTCAAAGTTTCAATAGCAATACTATTGATTCTTTGGCTGCCAATGGTAGATAACACATTGATGAATTTGTCTCTGGTATCCAATTCAAGGGGCAATGTGTTGAAATCCAATCTTGAAATTTTAGCAGAAGCAGAATCCAGATAAACAAATGCCCGGGCATCAGCATTGGCTTGATATACCCGTTTTGCCATCATAATGTACGGAAATAATTTATCCACATCCCCGGGAAATCTTTCAGCAAGATCCACAGACTCCGTGGTTTTCCCATATTGGGCTAAATGGATGGCAAGCTGACTCATCATATTCAGGAAAAAGATTTTTTCCACGTATTCATATTTATTTGATGACCTGGAAATCGCCTGTTGATCGAATTTTCTGTAAAATTCAAATCCTTTCAGCGTATCCGCTTTATCAAAGGACCGGTTGGCCAAAATCAGATAAAACAGGTTCTTATCAACCTCGCTACCTTTTGGGTGGGTTTCTATAAAATTCAAGACTTGGACCAGAGTTTCATCTGAGAGTGTATAATGGTTGTCCAATGTACCCGGAGGAGGAAAAGGCTTAACTTCAAAAGCTTTTGCTATCCAGAAGTGAATCGTCTCCAAATCATCAGCAGTAATAAACATTTTCTGTAACCATCCTTTTCTATACATATAATGATAAAACATATCGGAATGGTAAGTCCAACTGAACCAGCCATCTTTATAATCTGGATATAGAAAAAGTTCTTTTCTTCGAGGCATAGTAGTTCTTACTCCATCTCCAGAATAGGGTATGGTAGATGAAATTCTTTCATTTAAAAAGGATTCATCTATTTCGGAGTAAAATTCAAAAGCAAGATCAAGCCAGGAATCCAGTAAATCCTGATCGATTTCCATTTGCCTGTCGAACCAGTATTTATGGGTAAAAACCGCCTTCCTTTTGGCATTGAAGGCCATTTGAAAATTGCGATCGTTAGGATCTCTGATTTGTAGTAAATATTTTTCGTAGTCCTCATTTATCTGATCAAAAACATACCTTCCGGAAAAAAACAGATTGGGGTATATATAGCCACGATAAGACCTCAGTGCCTGAGGTTCGAGATTTGCCCCAACATACAAATGAGTGATATAACCGGACCGGATAATCGTATTTCTATAAACGGTGATGGCAGGGTTATCATCTGTGTTGCTCTCAATCCATTGGATCAGCCTCGGGGCAAGATGTCTATGCCTGTATTGATATAAATATCCTAAAATATTCTGATGATTATTGAATACTCTGGCCAGTTCAAAATATTCCTTTTGACCATTATCAATGATTTGTCGGAAAGCCCACTCCACGTTTTCCATATCGCCTATACAGGCATAAAGAGATGCCAAAGTGTGGTAACCATTATTAAAATCAATGGGCCGCCTTCCATTTGGTTCGAAACTTCCTTTGGGGTAATATACCGAAAAAGCTTTTGCCCCATCATTGCCTGAGGCTGGAGAAATTGCATTCAGAACCTCATCAACATCTTCAGGAGAGGCATTACCGGTTGTAAGCCAAAGCTGGATGGCCATATTTAACTCATAGGGAAGAGCAGGGCTAAAATTGCCTGTATTTTTGTAGAAATTGACTACTGCATCCTTATTTTTTTCAGTTAGATCGGCAATGATTTTTTCCTTTTCAATCGAAGGACTGTAATAATGGTCCCTCATCAGAACAATGATGAATTTATTGTTCTGGGTCAAAATAAAATCAGAGTCTATAGCACGATCAGGTGATTTCAGATCCTTATAAATATAATTGACTATTTGATCCTTAATGGGATCTTCAATGTGTTTATCGATGTAAATCAAAAACTTATAGGCATCTATAGCCAGAGAAATTCTGTCTTTCTGATTCATCGACTCTAAGTGTGATATCAAATACCCGGATTCAAAACGCTCTTCAATCAATAAATGTATAGCTTTATCCTGGTTTGAGACTTCCGGACTATTCATTAGAGTCAAGGCTTCCTTCCTTGTACGTTCAATGACCCGATCGTTCGTTTTTTGCTCAGCATCATACCAATAAAAACCACTCAATACGATCATCACCAATATAGCGAACAAGGTCGCTATTCTTTGAGGACCATACTTCATAAACGTACGGGTAATAACCACATTCCTTGCACTACGCTGTAAAAATTCCTGTATATCGGATAAAAGTTTTTCGGCTTCATTTGTCCTCTGACGGGGATCGCCATTACTTTCGGAGTATCTTTTTAACCAACCCACATTGGGTTTACTTTCCTCATACCAATTCTCAAAATAAGTTAAAGGGCCGATCGGTAGTAAAAAATCGCGGCTTTTGCCATTTGCTTTCCAGCGGTCCAATTGTTTCTTAAAATCCAGAAAAGTACTGTAAAACTCAAATTCCCGATTGGCCCAGGTATTAAGTTTATTCCAGTTTCGTATTAAACTTTCATGGGTAATATCCAAAACGGTGTCCTCACTTAAGACATGTGTGTCAGAGTCCTCTGTTTTGAATGGTCTTATAAAAGAATTCCCCTCTTCCCTGTAGATATTCAGTACCTGGCCAACAACTTTTGAGTTTAAATCAGGTGAATTGATGATCTCTGTCAATTCACCCAAACTCATCCGGTTTCTGACCGCCCGGCTATTGTCTATTTTTGTAAGACCGCTAAAGGTCAACGCTACAATGCGTTTGGCTTCTCGTTGGGAAATGAGATTATCCCGATTTGATTTATTATAATATTCCCATGCATTTTCGTACAATACACTGGCATGAATTTCAATTACTTTATTTAAACCGGTTTCGTGGTAATACTTCTTTTGATGATCAGGCAAAGATTTATACCACTCTATAAAGCGTTGATAGTCACTCTCCGGCAATTCTTTTGCCGGCATACCACCTACCATTGCGTAATGGAGTAAGTCCATTTCCTCTTCGCCATTATTTGCAACTAACCAAATTTGACTAAGTGCGTGTTGTAAAATAGGCAACTGATCAACCCCTTCTGAAAGGTCATAAACCAACCTTTCGATCAGTCTTTGCGATATCCTGTTTCCACTCAATATAGCAGGTTCTTCAATGACCTGTTTTAAATCTTTACGCTTTAATCGAGGAACAAAGAACTGTGAAAATCCAATATATTCGGGAAGTCCCCGGAATGCGGAACACTGACCGATATAATCCGAACGCATAGTACACACTACATACACAGGTATTTTCTTTTTTAGGGCGATGCGGGCGGTTTCCAAAATTAAATTCACCACAATCTGTGAATCCTGAGAAGGGGCTTCGTTGTAGAAATTTTCCGGATTGGTAAAAAACTCTTCAAACTGATCCACAATGATCATCAAATTGGCGGCTTTCCTTTTTCTGTCCCTTTGTTCCGTTTCCCCCAAGTCCTTCCATTTTTCATTTTCTTCGTCAATAAAAAAATCGGATTGGGTGTACAGGTCTATCATGGAGGAGAAACCCCGTCTCAATTCGGTCTCTACCGTTGCAGAAAGAAGGTTGAATTTATCCGAAATGGCATGGGCCATATTTTTAACCGGGCTTCGCTCCGGACGAAAATCGGCAACTACCCAATGGGTATATTTTGCCTTGAAAAATCCTGCCCGGGCATTGGGGATCAATCCGGCATACACCAAAGATGATTTCCCTTCACCTGAAGCTCCTGTCAACATTAAAAATTTATTCTGCTCCAATAAACCTGTGAGCTGATTGATCTGATGATCACGACCTTTGAAATAGATGCTCTCATCTTCCGTAAATGACCTGAGACCGGTATATGGACAAATATTATTCATATCAGCTGCTTTCATCTATATAAATGATCCATCGGTTTACCTCCCAGCCATAATTTTTTTGGAATTCATCCCATTTATTGTCCAACTTTAAATGGCCAACTGTATATCCATTTAGAATTTCAATTAATAAAATGACATAGTCATCATCTGAGATATTATCAGGGAAATTTCTTTGGGCTTCATATAGCTTCCCATGGAAAGCAAGGGAACGGACTATAAATTGGTTTGCAGTAATTTTTGTTGGAAGATTTTTAATCATCCTGAAAGATTCCTCCAGATTTTCCTGAGGATTGTGTAAAGTTTTGGCATAGGCGAGTTGTATCCTGTGAGGCTGGAAGGAGGTTACAATTCCCGTTCTGTTTAACTCTACTCTTGCAGAGTCCAACAACCTTTTTGCCATTTCGGGATTGGTTTTTTTAATAAGCAGTTCTTTTGCGGCAAAGGCATAAAGTGACGATCTGTTGATCGGCTTTTTGAATGGGACCATCAATCTGTATACATCATCCATATGTCCAAAATGTAAAAGGCCTTCTACAGCGGCAGCAATCAACCGGAATGAATGATTATTGACTTGGTTGCCAAATTCTTTTGATTGCAGTATATTAATTATATTATCGGGCTTAATTTTTTTATAGTAATAAAGCGCAGTATCTTTATCATGGGTTTGATAAGCCATTTCTCCCAGGTACAGGTACAGCCAATTGAGATCCACCTGATCTATATTTTCTCTTTTTATAAGAGCATTTTCTAATTTTTTAAAGACTTCATAGCGGACAGGGAATGAAAGAAACCCCTCAGACGCCCATATTCTAGAAGTGTAATTTTTTAACCAAACAGTAAAAAAATCCAATTCTGTTTTGCCTGGATAAAGAAGACCTAGAAGACCCTTATCAAGAATATATTCAATAAATACATCAGAAAAATAGGAGAAAAAATACGTTCTTGGTTCCAAAGGATTGAAGGCAAGTTTTAAATCAGGGTAGATAAATAGAAATTTTCGGGGCACTAGTATTATATCAGCGGATGAAACATCCGAAATTGAAACCTGCTGTTCCAAATAATCCTTGTCAGCGTTTTGATAGAATTCAAAAGAACGTTCAAATAATTCAATGGGGCTTAATTCATCTTTTCCAGCTTCCTCTGAATTCAAATGCTTTAAAATTCCTTCATTTTTGTAGGATAAAGCAAGCAGGTAATTTTTTTCATTTTCATTCTTGATAGTTGACTGCACCACCTCTCTGTATTTTGCAAAAAAGAAAGTCAATTGATCTCTCCCACTATATTGGAGATTTAAATTCTGCCGGGTAGCCATGAAAGGATATAAGTGGAGATTAAAGGTAGTTGGAAAGTTGTTAAGCGTTCTACCCAGTAAACGGGCATAAAATTCTTCAGCGGAAATATTCTTTCGCTGTACGTATCCTTTCACAAATTCATCCAAGGCCCTTTCATGACCATATTTGTAAAAAACAGCGGCAATATTGGCTGCATTATCCGCCCCGGCAGCATAATCTCCCTGATAATTGTTTTGGGCGGTGGCCAATAAAACATCCATACAGTCCAATGTCCTTGCACTGTTTCCCTGAGAGGCATATATGTATGCCAATTGCTGATAAAGCCCATTGAATTTAAACCCATAGTTGACATTTCCCCGTTCCAATAGCTTATCGCGATCAAAATTTTCCTTAACCCAACCAGATAGAGAATCATTTTCAAAAGGAGAGAGAATGCTTAACAGAGTATTTGACTCTTCCCGGGAGAACATTTTATAATTAACACTATGCTCAAGTGCAAGCGTGAGATTATGTATATCTTTAAAAACTGCAGGCTGTGTCTGCAAGACATGTAACACCATTTTACCAACCCTTTTGGCATTTGCCTTTCTCCAAATATTGATTTGAGAGTTGGGATTATAATAATAGGCCATTTCCAGCGTCACGCGCAGGTCATTTAATTCTCTCAGAAAGGCAGAAAATGAGGTAGAGGGATTATCGGGATGGGCATGTTCCGCTGATAAACTGTCCGCAATGGCCAGACTTCGGAATATTACATCTTTTGGTTCATATCTTCCTTGATAAACCAGCAAACTGGCTATTCCTGTCACAACATTGATTTTCTCAATGGGGTCAGGGATGGTATTGATCACCTCATCTATACTAGTCATATTGAGTTTTAATTGTTCGGCAATGAGTATGACTTTATTTTCAAATGCAACTTTTGAGTTATTGACCAAATGTTTTGTTTCAACTTGTATTGATTTCAGGACAAAGGAATTCTGTTTCCTTAGGTATTGGTTGACGGAAA
Organism: Saprospiraceae bacterium; assembly: GCA_035327565.1. Lineage (GTDB taxonomy): Bacteria > Bacteroidota > Bacteroidia > Chitinophagales > Saprospiraceae > JABDLO01. The sequence continues at coordinate 68,242 of DAOLDB010000007.1, read as the reverse complement.
ATGAACTCAATACCAAAAATGCAATCAAAGCCATGGCCATCCCAATCCTCCTTGGCCCATAATGCATGATGGTCCGGGTAACCATGTGCTTTCTTGCACTCCTCTTTAAAAATTCCCTGGAGTTGGCCAGTATAGTTTTGGCTTTTGATAACTTTTTTTGTTGATCCAATTCTTCAGGTAGGTATCTCGCTATCCACCAGGCATTAGGATTCAGGTTATTGAACCAGGTTTCAAAATAGGTTAAGGGACCGATGGGTAACAAAAAACCACCCGATTTACCACTTTCTACCCATCGGTTGAGTTGCTGTTCAAAGTCCTGAAAAGTACTGTAATTTTCGAACTCTTCATCTGCCCATTGCTCAAGGTAATCCCAATTCCTTATCAAACTTTCATGGGTAATATCAAGGACGTCATTTTCATGAAGAACCAGACTTTCGGCATCATCCAAAATAAAAGGTCTGATAAAAGTATTTCCCGGTTCTCTAAAAATATTCAATACAGCTCCCACCTCTTTGGCTCCAAACTCTGGTCTTCCCAGAATATTGGTGATTTCCTGCAAGGTCATCCTGTTTCTGACAGCCCTGCTTTGGTCGATTTTAGTAAGGCATGTGAAAGCATTTTTTATAATGGCCTTTACTTCTTCGCCTGGAATTTCTTTTCCCGTTTTTGAAATATAATAATCTTTAGCCTGTTCGAATAACTTGTTGGTGTGCGTATCGAGCACATTCTGAAGACTGGGTTCATGATAACATGCTTTGATTTCAACAGGTAAAGCAATAAACCATTCATTGAATTTACCTACATCCCCATCGGGTAATTCGTCTGAAGACATGCCACCCACCATGGCATAATGGATTAAATCCATTTCTTCACTTCCATTGTTAGCTGCATGCCAGATCTGATTGAGGGCATGTTGCAGGATGGGAAGCTGATCAACGCCTTCCGTCAAATCATGGATAAGCCTTTCTGTCAATCTCCGGGTAATCTGATTTCCACTTAAAACCGCAGGTTCTTCTACTACTTGTTGTAGTTGGGTTCGATTAAGACGGGGAACAAAAAACTGTGAAAAACCAATATATTCAGGCAAGCCCCGGAAGGAAGCACACTGACCAATAAAGTCAGAACGCATGGTAAAGATGATGTAAATCGGAAGATTTTCTTCCAAAGCAATTCGGGCTGTCTCCAGTAATAAATTAAGTACCAGGTTGGACTCTACGGAAGGAGCGCCTTTTTTGTAATTTTCCGGGTTAGTAAAAAATTCTTCAAACTGATCAACGAGAACGATTAAATTCCCTGCCTTTCTGCGTGCCGCAGCACGGGCTTTATCATCGAGATGATTCCATTGATTGGAATCTTCATCAACATACTTTATGGAATTCTTATATAAATCGACCAATGCTGCAAAGCCATGTTTTAGTTCTGATTCTACTGTACCATAGTTCTCAATCTCTAACTGTTCAGCTACGGATTTGCATAAATTTTTAAAAGGTGTTCGTTCTGGCCTGAAATCTGCAATACACCAATGCATATATTTTGACTTGAGAAAACCAGCACGGGCATTGGGAATAATGCCTGCATAAACCAGAGATGACTTGCCATCACCCGAAGCTCCGGTAAGCATTAAAAACTTGTTTCGCTGCAATTGAGCTGTAGCATCCTGAATATGGTCTTCACGACCTTTGAAATAGATCGATTCTTCTTCAGTAAAAGACCGCAAACCGGTATAAGGGCAAATTGTATTGTGATCAAACATTTGTCCTAATTGAGCTTAACAACTGTGGAATAAACCTTTTTAACTTCAGCAGGAATCTTTTCTTTGGGGGCAATAGCGGATACCACTTTCGGGGCTTTAAAATTTCTGACCAGATTGGTTTTGGGCTCATCTTCTCCAACAAAGAAGAGCGTTGTGGGTGAAGATGCCCCCCCTACCTGTTTCCAAATCTGTTTAATGAAAGGGATAGCCCAGTCAGCGGCATATTTGAAATAAATAACGGCCAGCTTGCTTTTAGGAATTTGCTGGGAAGAAATCTCTCTGTATTGATCATCTCCATCAGGCATTATATTGAGAATTTCAACCGGATATTCATTACTGAGCTGATCTGTGATGATCATAGCTTCGTATTCGTCTTCCTGATTGAATATAAAAAATATGTCTGTATCCTTTGTGTCCAACGCTTCCACAACCTCTTTCATCATGACCACCCGGATATCATCCACCAACTGCATGGGTCCCGCGCTGTTGGAGAACATCATATTGCGGGTAATGTTATTGCGTATATACTTAATGAATTCACCCTGTGCCGGCTTAACTTTGTCCTCGGTTTGAGGATGAATCCAAATGAATGAGTGAAAATCTGAATCAAGCAAATCAATTCTTTTTTTGGCTTCAAGAAATTGAAACTGAGGAAAGGACAGGGTATCTTCTGATTCAAATCGCCTTCCAAACTCACCGCTTAAAATGTGCAAAGAGCAAGTACATTTTTCCAGTTCGGTAACAACCAGCTCTTTAAAATCTTCATCATCAGAAGGGCAATCAATTACAGGAAGCACATTAAAGCCAGCCTTTTTCAGCACAATGGCCATTTCTTCACGTATTTCCTTCAGGTCTCCTGATGTCCAGGCCAGAAAAATATTGGGCTTGGGTTTTTCTATCAAATGAACTTTGGCAGATCCGGCAAGAGAGGCAGTTGCTAAACCAGAGACAATTTCCCTTGAAGTGAGCGATGGAGAAGAATAATTAAAATCAACTTTCCTTTGTCCCGATTTAACTCCCATTACCAATTCTTTGATGGCATTGGCCACCTTATTGATTTGATTACGATAAAGAGGCCTGTAAGGATTACTTGCCTTTTCATCATCTGAGGGCATTAAAGGGCGATTGACGCCCTCTTCTTTAAATATAAAATCAAGGGATCTCAATCTTCCCGAAAGTTCCTGCTCGAGCAATTTGATATCTTGTGGATCAATATCGTGAATTTTAACAGGGATCACCCGCGATACCGCCGTTCCATTGGGGAGGGACACGCTTGCTCCTACTTCATCATTCCTTATATCTTCCAGAAATCCCTGAAATTCTTCTCTCCAAATGCCGGCAGACTGATCACAATATGTTTGTGAAATCACAGGTATAAAAATCAGGGATTTAATGCGCGGTAATCCCGAAGGATATTTTTGCCCTTCAGGCCTTTCATCAAAGTAAATGGAAAGTTTTTCTTTACAGGTAGCCAATAATTCTTTTTCCAGGTTTCTTTTAAATTCTGAAACCCAACCATCATATAAGTTATCATTAAACCGAAAACTGATCCATATATCAACATTAAGTTCAGGAACGATGGAATGGAATTGATTCTGTTCAAGGGATAATGAGTGTACTGAAGAGCTCTTTTCATTGGTTAATACCTGAAAAACCCTGATAGGGTCATTGACATTTTTATAGGTCTCCAATTTATAAAATGCAGTCCGGATATCCACCTTATTGAGTAAATCCTTTTGAACGGACTCGGACACAAAAATGCTTCCGGGAGAAGCTAAAGCCTGAATGCGTGAAGCAATATTAACCGCGTCACCAAAAATATCTCCTGACTCAAAAATAACTTCTCCCTGATGTATGCCTATACGCAATTGATAAGACCTTTCTTCTTGGCACAATTCCTGGATTTTAATGGCCGCATACACGGCATTACTGACGGAGGGGAAACTGGCCATGATACCATCTCCCAATTCTTTGATCCAGGTTCCTCCAAATTCCTCTATTACAGGTTTATGAATTTGTCTGTTTCTATTGAGCAATTCAAAGGCTTTTTTCTCATCGCTTCCCATCAAAGAAGTATAGCCTACGATATCCGTAAACATGATGGCAGCTAATTGCCGGACTTGGGACATGTAAAAACAGGTATTAAGTGATTATTGATAATAATGTTTATAGAATCCATTTGATCATTCTGGGGAGAAATAAAATCCGAATATACGAAATTTAATATTACCTATAAAGAATTTCTTTGGGTGACAAGGATTGACAGATGTTTAATTACACCAGGTGAAACAGTGTAGAAAAGACGGGTGAATGGTTGCCTAAAGATATAGATAACCTGCCAATTCTGGCAGCTATTGAGAAATGAATACCCCCAGGAATTAGAAATATGGCGTATTCAGCTGGTCTGGCTTATCTTTTTGTGGAAAAGATGTAAAACATATATCAGCAATCCAAAGCCGACCCACATCATGGTGTCTTTGATTTCCTGCCAGTGAGAACTGGACAATAACCATAATGTGGCGACGATACCTGCTCCTGCCAGCACATTGCCAAAAGGAATTCTAAATGGTGGACCTACTTTTACACTTGCTCGTAAACGAATCAAAGAAGCACAAACTAAACCATACATAATAAGGCGGGCTATCACAGAAACTGCAAGCGAGCTCATAAATGTCCAAATTGTCGCTACAAATGCAACCATTAGAGAGAAAAACAAAATGGAAAACCAGGGTGTAGCAAACCGGGGATGAATTTTTGAAAAAATGAGGGGCAACTGATCTTGCATACTCAGAGCAAAAGGTATTCTTGAGCCACTCAATATTTGTACGTTCAAAGTGCCTAATATGGAAATGACTGCACCCACCGATATAAATACACCACCCCAATATCCGGAGAACATAGCAGCAGCATCTGCAAGGGGGCGGTCGGACTGTGCCAAATCAGGTAAAGTACCGATGCAAACCAGTTGAATGAGAAAATAAAACACAGCGATAACGCCAGCAGCCACCATTAAAGCAAAAGGCAGGTTTTTTCTGGGATTATCAATTTCGCCACTATTCACCAGACCGGCTTCAAAACCGCCAAATGCAAAAATGAGGAGTAGTGCCGATTGAGAAAACCCCTGTATGGGAGGAAAATTGCCGAAAGAATAAGAGGAAGAATTTATAAAAAACAGCCCCACAATGATAAACAGAGTAAGGGGTATTAGCTTGCCTATTGTTAAAAAATTACTTACCCGGGCAGTGTTTTTAACTCCTATCCAATTGAAATACACAATCACAAAAGTCAACACCCAGATGAAAATTATTCTTACAATACTATCCGTAAAAATATCTGAGAAATATGTAAGGTAAATGACGAGTAAATTGATCAGGGTAGCATAACTGAAAAGCCGGGTCAGCATTAAAAGCCACCCAATAACAAATGCAGGCAATGATCCAAAAGCGGACAGTACATAAATATAAGGGCCTCCGGTTTGATCAAACCGTGAACTTACCTCGGAAAAAACCAGGATATAAATCAACATTACAATAGAGCAAAAAAGAAAAGCCAGAAGAGAATACACGCCGGATAAGGCAAATACCCTGGCAGGTAAGGCAAAAATCCCTGCACCGATCACACTGTTGATGATCAAAAAGACAAGGTCCCAACGTTGAATACCTCTTTTTAGCAATTTGTATTCAATATTTTGTTAACGGCAAAACAATAATAGAATGTATATTATAAAAATATCATAAAATATGGATTATGATGGTCTAAATCTTTATTAAAATAGGGACATGGTATTATACAAGCCCTATTTAACCAAAACAATAAAGCATGGCAAATCACACCTTTTGCAATATCATATTGCAGTAAGTTAATCTGTTATTCTGTTAACTTATTAATTTATATCATTATATTTGATTTAAACTAGGTATAATATAATGTAAATTAATACTATTTTAAAATTAATGAATTATGAAAAAGTTAATATTTTTGGGGTTCTTTTTATTATGGATAGCAGGGTGTACCAATAAAGAAGGGAAGGAAAAGGAAACGAATATTGACCAGCTTCCTAAAGAAACCAAACCGTACATAGTCATTTTTAAATCAGAAATTTTCCCTCCGGTTTTTTCGGAGGCAAATGGTTTTAATCCGGAGAATCCTAACCAAATGAAAAAGGATCTCATAAACCAGATAGATAGCTATACCGATAAAACTCGAACCCTTGAGGTAAAGCATCAATATACTTCTTTTTTTGCTGGTTATTCAGCAAACTTAACTGAAGAACAGGTTTTAGCATTGCAAAATGATACAGAAGTGATAGCGAATGTATACGATGACATAGAAGTTCAGGGCAAACCCATTCATCAGGGCAAACCCATCCACCAAAGCAGCACACCAACCGCTAATTGGTTTTATGATGCATCAAAAAAGACGAGCTGTGGGATAACAAGAATAGGTGGGCCAGGACTACCGTCTTCGAGTCAAGCCAGGATATGGGTGATTGACTCAGGGGTCGATAATACTCATCCGGATTTAAAAGTTGACACCACACTTTCAAAATCATTTGTAAGTGGAGAAACACCTTACAAAGATGGGTTAGGCCATGGCACACATTGTGCTGGAATTGCCGCAGCCAGTCCTTCTTCAAGCAGTAATATTGGGATGACAGGTGTATCACCGGGCGCAACCATAGTATCGATGAAAGTATTGGATCATTGTGGGAATGGATATTGGTCAAATGTGGCAGCTGCTTTGGATGAAATGGCGGATTCAGTTCAACAAAACGATGTTATCATGATGAGTATAGGCGAGTATGATGTTGAGAATTGCCAAAACTATAATGAACCGATTAAGACATCAATCAATGGCCTGACTAGTTTACCAAATAGACAAGCGTTTGTGGTTATGTCGGCGGGTAATGCTTCAGGAAATGCCGCAACAAACTTCCCTGGATGCATCAATGGACCCAGAATATTTACCATTGCATCTATGGGTATAAAATGTAATGTACCAGGTTTTAGAAGATTTGAAACGTATTCGAATGAGAATATTCCCGGAAATAATGAACCTCTGGATTTTATAGCACCGGGCACAAATATTTTTTCAACATTTCCGGGCAATCGTTATGCGGTTATGTCCGGCACTTCTATGTCATGTGCCATGGTCGCAGGGATTATTCATCATAGGGTAGGTAACCCAAATACTCAAAACGGTCAACATGTACCCATTCCAGGGAGTAGTGATAAATACAATATAGCGCTGTTAAAGCCTATTTAGTAAATCGATATTCTGTCGTTTTATGGCAGATGAATGTATTTGAAAATTAGCTAGACACATTTTTGTAAAAAAGATCAATGTCGTCACTCATGAATCAAGTCATCTTTTGCCTCATCAAGACGATCTCTTTATTAATTTCATCGATCAAACTTTTGAATTCCGGCATTGTTTTGAAATGGGAATAAATTGGATTATGTGACAATTTGAACACATCGATCCATTTCCTTTTCCTAGCTTCATTCAGATAATGAAGACATTCGTTTTTTTCACCGCGTATGGCATAAATACTGGCTACATGAAAATAATGCTCTGCATCCTGGGTTTGCTTTTTCACCTCTCCCATGTTGAGATGCATGGCTCCTTCCAAAAGAATTTCAGCATCGATGTCTTTATTTTCCCGTTTAAGTAAATATCCAAGATATATGGGGGAATAAGCCCACGCATCATTGGCTATACTGGGGTGTAATTGGACCGATTGATCAAAATAATCCCTGGCCAGATTCCGCTCTTCCCCATAAAAATGAATGATGCCAGCCGATTCAATTATTTTTGAAGTTTCTTCAAATTTTAGTTTTTTTTCTTCCACGGAATTTACATCAATGGTATCAATCAATTGGAGTAGCCTTGGGATTTGTACAAATGCGGAGTCATAATTATTATTAGCCAGATAAGATAAAGCCAACTGTTCATAGGTTTCTCTGTCTTTCGATTTTTCAAGGGATTTATTTAACCACCGAATCGCTTCTTCATACTCTCCCAAAAGCCTATAGGTCCACCCTATGTGCAAAAAAGGTATATAAAGTTTTGGGTTAAGCCCTGCGGATTTTTTCTGCCATACCAAAGCTTCCTCCAAATTACCCAAAGAAAAATTGACAGTACCATAGTTTCCGATAGCCTGGGCATTATTGGGATTTTTTTCCAGTGCTTTTTCCAATAACTCCAGGCTTTTGATGTGTTCACCTTTATAGCTATATGCGGTGGATAATGCCTTATAGCCTTCTGACAAATTACTGTCCAGCTTAATGGCTTTTTCACTGGCATACATGGCAGAATCCAACCAGATTAGATCAAATTTGGTCAAATAATGTTTCAAACTGTATGTGTCACCCAATCCCGCCCAGGCCAAAGCATAGTCAGGGTCTATTTCCAGCGCTTTTTGAAATTGATGAATGGCTTTTTGATTATTTTGAAGGTCATATTTAAAGTAGTAATCTCTGCCTTTCAGGTATAATTCATAGGCGCTGATGCTTTGTGTTGGTTCTTTGCCTAACTTGTACTTTTCAGAAGCGCTCAATTTGGCTTTAAGTGTCTCAGCGATTTTCAGTGATATATCATTCTGTAGCTTAAAAACATCCTCCTTTTTGGCTTCAAATGATTCTCCCCAAATGGTTTTATTGCCAATACCGTCCACTAAGTCTATCCTAATACGCAACAAATTCCCTTTTCGTTGAATTGAACTTTCTACCAAATAGTTTACACCCAAACCTTTAGCAATATTTACATTGGACTCCAGGGTGTTTTTATACACATCAGAACTGCTTTTGGATATTACTTTTAAATCTGAAATATTAGATAAATGTGAAATAATTTCCATGGTGAGTCCCTCAGCAAAATAGTCATCATCTTCATCCAAATTAAGATTCTTGAAAGGTAATACAGCAATTGATTTTTCCCTGCCCTCCTCAAACTGTTTGATGTAATTATTGTGATACACCCAGAAACCAGCCAATACCAAACTCAAGAAAACAACCGCAACGATCATAAATTTCTTCAACCTGCTTTCCAATAACTTGAGCACCTCTCCCCGCGTGGGAATGCTCAGCCCTTCATTGGCCAAAGCGAACACTTCAACATGATCCTTTACATTTTTGAGGTAAAATGTACCAAGAGATGTCCACCTCAATCTGTCTTCGTCCGACAGGTTTTTTTCGATGGTGTTCGAAAATAGAATGGATCCGGGAGTACCGAGTGTTTGCAGCCTCGACGCTATGTTGACCGAATCACCGAACACATCATTATTCTCTATGATGATCTCACCAAAGTGGATACCGATCCTGAGACTCAGTTCTTTGGTTCTTAAGTAATGCATTTGCAGATCATAGGCAGCATTGACGGCTTGTTGTGAACTTGGAAAGGAAGATAAAACACCATCGCCCAATTCCTTGATTAGCGCACCTCCGTGATTTCCAATAATTTCCTGATGTATCCTGGTATTTTTCTTTATCAACTGAAAAGCCAAATCCTCATTTTCTCCCATCAAGGCCGTATATCCGACAATGTCGGAAAACATGATTGCGGTATTTGACCTTTTTAGTTCTTTATTCATTTTTTAATAATAGTAGGACCCTTACTTAGCATTCTAAAGCTCAAATGGATCTATTATAAATTTCATGTATTTTTCTATATCATAATTCATCGAAAGGATTAACACTCCGTTCAGTAAAAATTATTAATAAAAATACAATACTTAAATTTAAATATAGCTAAAATACCATTTAATTAACTCATAATCAATGTAAACTAAAATATTTCATTAAGGTAGTATCCGGATTTAATCATGATTCTTTTTGGACATGGAGATTTAATTTGGGTTTTTAGTGATATAATCTTCGGTTTTCAGAGAAGTTCTATGTAATATTCCCGGGATTTTGTTTCCCGTACTTTCCATTTAGTTGCAGTAAACTTGCATAAAACAGTTTCCTACAGTTCAGCACAGAATAAACACTTTATACCGTTATCACACCAATCTCCTGCGTTAATGTATGTTTTTCGCCGGGGAGAACCACGATGTCATTTGTATTGGCGGCTTCAAGACAAAGCATTTTCGTATAACCCCGGGGTAATATATCTGTCATGGCCTGGCTTTTTTCAGGGCCTGGATTCCATATTACGGTATGCTCATTTCCGCTATTTTTGATGTGGATTTTCCTTTTCCATCCCTTATCAAGTATTGTTGCAGGACCAGGACTAAGGTATATCCGGTCTGTTTCTTCAGTAATTTTAATATTTCCCTGCTGCTTTACAGCAATGAAATCATTTGTTTTATCCAGGTATTCGACACCTTCAAATCCATTCACGACCACATTCTTGATATGACTTACAAGGAAGTAAGTGTGGAGTGCTTCAGTGATATACAAATTATTCTGGCCTGTATTATAAGTACTTAAAACTACCCGCAAATCTTTACCAATGTGGTATTCGATTTCCAGAAAAAATGGAAAGGGCCAAATGGACAAGGTATTTGCATCAGAAAAACATTGGAGTTTTACACAAGTCACATCTCCCCGTTCTATTGTGTCAGAATGTTTCCACAAGCGGGTTCTTACCAAACCATGGGCGGGCAGATTATTTTTAGTTCCAAACCATGGCCAGCAAACCGGAACACCCCCCCTAATGGCTTTTCCTTCGTTAAAAGCGGCTTTATCACTCAACCAAAGGACAGGCTTGTGGCCGGATGGAGCCCAATGGATTATTTGACCACCTATAAGCGATAAGATCGCAGTGGCATGATTGGTTTCAATGACAATGCTGGAATGATGCACATGTATCGGTTTCAGGAAAAGAGATTGAGTTAGATCCAGGGTATGGGATTACCAAAGTGAATGTTGAATAGGCGCCCCGTTGACCAGAGTAACCTTACAGTGTTTCATCCATTCATTTAAAGCACCAAAGTCCTGCCAGTTTTCACCGGCTTGCTTCCAGTGGTCTTCCAGTCCTGCAGAACTGGCATATACTTCAGAAATGATGAACAGGGTATTGCCCGTTGTGCCGGAGTTAGGATCCATAGGATTTTCCATTTCAGGAGCTTTAGACAAATCATAAATCAGTAAGGCTTTGTCCCCTGAACGATGATGGGTGCGCTCCATCCAGGCTGCGTGCGATCTGAAAATGCGATCCCCTTCAGAGATGTGTTGAGCCGGACATGAAAAAATCATCGTAAATTGAAGATTGTTTTTGCGTGCCATTATTAAAAAAGTTTTGGTTAATAATCCATATGTGAAATTTTCATCGGTTTGAGATAAAGATAATAAAAAATTTTAGATATTAAGCATAAAAACCTAATTTTCAGCATTATAATACTGACCATATATTTTAAATTCAATTTTAACAGGTATTAAACCCCTGAGAAATCAATGATTTTGCTAAGAGTTTTTTAAACGCATCAAATTTTGCTATAAACCAATAGGGAGTTCGGAAACTGTCCGAACTCCCTATTGGAAGCAAAGAAATACTCATGTTGAATAGAAACCAATTATATCAATTATTCAATTTTGATGCTATATAAATTCTTTAATTCTTTCAATAATCGGGGATAGGGATAATAAAAACTTGCTCTGATCAGATCATATAGATCAGCGGGAAGCATTCTTAATATCAACCATCTCCAATGCAAATAAAGCAATACGAACATAAAAAAAGTCAAACTGATTACTATTCCATGGATACCCCAGAAAGAACCAAACCACAGAATGACAGGAAAGACAAATAATAAACCAAAATTCCACCACCATTCCAGATATGTTTTACCAGTAGCAATGGTTAAGCTTCCTAATGGGTTGGCTAAAGATCGCAAAAACATATAAACAGACAATATTTGGACCCAGATGACTATGTGTAAATAACTTTCTCCATAAAGCCATCCAACCACAGGCCGGGCAAATAAAAGTAAGATTAAATATACCGGGAAGTTTAATGCACCTGTCCAATTAACGAGACGTAAAAATGCCTGTTTCAGTCGATGTGCCTCATTCTGAATCTGAGAGAATAAAGGTGACGCTACAAAAGTGAGAATGGGGTTTATTATCAGGATGGGTTTGGCGCACAATTGTTTAGCAAGGCTGTAACCACCAAGCACTTCACTTCCAAACCATTTTCCCACCAGGAGAATATCCAGATCTTTATTAAAAAAATTGGCAATTTGACCTCCGGTTTGATAAAGTCCAATCCGTAAGAATGGTTTTGTCTCATGAAACCGGAAGTGCAACAATAAACCATTCCGTAAAGTACCGGAAAAAAAATAGCATGAATTTACCAAAACCGCCTGAATAATAGCTCCCCAAACCAAAGCATAAACTCCCCAACCTTTGAAGGCAAGAATAATACTCAAAATAGCACCTAAAAAAGCGCCGCTGATCTCTACAAGAGATATGTAGCGGAACTCCAGTCTTTTCTGTGCAACGATTTTGAATTGATACCCCAAAGCAGAAAAAACCAAATGAACAGAGATTATCGGAATTAGTCGGGTCAATTCTTCCTCTCTATAAAATATGGCAATCCAGGGGGCAGCACCGGAAAGGATGGTTACTAAAATCATACTGAAAATCACATGTAACCAAAACAAAGATGAATATTCTTCCCGGCTTATTTCATTTTTGTGAAGAATAGCGGCACCTATTCCCATATTTATGAACATTGAAGAGAATCCAAGCAAAAAAGTCGCCAATGCCATCAGGCCAAAATCTGAAGGATGTAACAAGCGTGTGAGAAAACTGATTTTAATCAATGCAATGATGAATGCAAACGCAGAACTCAAAGAAGTCCAACGTATTCCTGACCAGGCTTTTTTTACTATGGACATTTAATGATTACATAGTGTGTTTATGAGATGGGTTAATTGTTTATTTACAGCTAATCGGTTGAACTTTTTGTGTATAAGACTTCGGTTATGAAATCTTTCGGTACTGGAAAGAGGAGCCCAAAGGTTATTTTTAAAATCTTGCTCCAAAGAGAAAATGTAAAATCCGGAATCTTTTAAAAAAGTAAGGATAGGATTTTTTTCTGAAAGATATATACGGCTTCCCAGATAAAGCATAGCGATCATGGTACCCATGGCCTGTTGCCTGTAATGATTAAATACTCCGGCTATGCAGCCTTTCAACAGCGCAATAAATTCTGTACCTGGAAGGAAATCAACTACAGGGATAAAGCGGCCATTCAATTTCGATTTGCCTGCCAATATTACCTCTTTCCGATGGCCTGGTTGTTTACCATAACTCAGTGTTACATATACTTTTTGCGATTTTTCAATATAAGGAGCAATGATCGGAATGGCATCGAGCATATTGGATGTGGCAGAGTTGGAATTTCCCAACAAAACATGACGGGCATCATGATTTAGAATTGCTTGATCTTCACCAAACAGATATTGATCAATTCTGATAAATGGAAATTCAAAATGTATTACTTTAGAATTAAAATGGGATTGAAACAGTAGAAAGTCCGGCCGAATCCAGGTGGCTAGATGAGTAACCAGCCGAAAAGAATCATACATCTTTGAATCTATGTCTTCATTGCGCTGAATGAGCTGATAATAAACCGATCTAAATATCCGGTACTTTTTACACCATCTTTTAAATTTAAATAAAGGATCTCTATGTTTTAAAAAATTAAGGGTTTTAGGCGCATATAAGGAATAGCCCAACCCAGCTCTTTCATACAATTCATATCCCCAGGGAATTAAACAAACAGGAATGGTTGGTTTTATTTTAATCAATTCACGGGCAAAGCCGGGATTCATGGAATGCAATACAATAGCACAAGGTTTGAATTCTGTAATCGTGCGCGCCATGCTGTCCGTACCAGGGTAAAATGGAAGCACGGTGGTGTGGTCGGGAAAGACAAAAAGATAATCACAGGAACTAATAAATGGAAACAACAGAAACAGATGTTTCCCTGGAGTTTGATTGAAATTGTCTATCAGGTGCCTGCTAAACTTTTCATCAGGCATCCAATGCATGATTATTTTTGACATGCCTTGATATGCTTGCAAATAAAGATAATATCAGAAAATTTTAGCTCATAGTACAAAGGAAGCCTTATTAAGGTCGCCATATACCTCATAGCGTGAGGGAGTACCCGATGATCGTGTTTGAGATGGTAATATGGGCTGGTGTGCAAACATATATAATGGAAGACCACCCAAACTCCTAAGGAGTTCAGATATTGGATGATTTCATCGCGAGAGGACTGTGTTGTTAAAAGCAAATAGAAAATATGGGCATTGTTATGCGCAAAAGACACAGACTTAGGCAAAGTGTAAGTCGAGGTATGCGCATCCGTGGACAGGATCTCATAATAAGTGTTCCACAATTGTAAACGCCTTTTTTGAATGTCGTCGAGATTTTCTATTTGTGCCCAAAGAAAAGCTGCAGATATTTCGGAAGGTAGAAAGCTGGATCCTTTGTCTCTCCAGGTGTAATAATTTCTTTCACCGCGAAAAAAAGAAGTTCTGTCGGTGCCCTTTTCCCACAACACTTCTGCCCGTTCAAAAAACGCCTTATGATTGACGACCAGCATACCCCCCTCGCCACACTGGATGTTCTTTGTTTCGTGAAATGAAAAAGCGGCTAAATGTCCTATAGATCCCAGCGCCATTTTTACTCCCTTCTCGTTGGTGAACCATCCATCTAAAGCATGGGCGGCATCTTCAATAATATATAAATTGTGTCTGTGGGCAATATCCATAATTTTAAACATATCACAGGCAACTCCAGCATAATGTACCACCAGAATTGCTTTTGTTCTTGGGTTGATTAAACTTTCGATCTCACTTTCATTCATACCCGGGTGATCAGCACGACTATCAACAAACCGGATTACCGCTCCTTCGCGGTCAAATGCCAGTGCAGTACTCACAAAAGTATATGATGGTATAATAATTTCATCCCCAGGTTGAATGTCCAAAAGCATAGCACACATCTCCAATGCATCAGTACATGAGGTGGTTAGTAGACACTTACCAAAACCATATTTTTTTTCAAAGTAATTTTGGCAAAGCTGGGTATAGTGACCGTTACCGGAAAGTTTACCCCTGGCAGCTGCATCCCGGATATAATCGACTTCATTGCCGGTTAGATAGGGTTTGTTGAATGGGATGATCAAAGAAAGAATTTTTTAGGTGAAACGGAGTCTGAATCCTTCCATGGAAATCAGCTTGTAATCTCCATCATTGTAAAAGGCATTGACTGAGATCAAGCCTTTTCCACAAATGATAGTATATTCATTTTCATTTTTAAACAAAACTTTGCCAGGAGTGCGGTTGGCAATGTCTACATCATTCACGATTTGAGCATCCAGTATTCTTATTTTCCGGTGATTCAGATAGGTGAAAGCACCCTTGTATGGAAATCCCACAGCATGGATAAATCGAACAACATAATCGCTGTCTTTGTGCCATGGGATGTGATAATCCTCTTCATCTCGCCATAAACTATATGAGGCATTACTATGATCTTGAGAAATAAACCTCAATTTTTCCCAACGGGTACTCAAGAATTCATTGAGCAGTTCTCCATATTCATATCCCATTATTTCAATAGCCTCTTTGATTTTAATGGGATAATTAACCGATATCTTTCGGGTTGCAATTATGTCACCCATGTCAGGCTTTTTTGAGGCCAAAAAAGCGGTCACTCCTGTTTCTTTTTCGCCACAAATCAAAGCTGTGACCAGTGGATTAAAGCCCCGGTATTTTGGAAGCAGAGAATCATGGAAAACAATTACAGGACCATTAACAGCCAATAAATATCGCCAACCCATACAGATTGTACAAGTGAATGGACTCCGGTTCGCTGACCAAATTATTTTATCATTTTGTTGGTTAAATTTCCAGGGCACTTTATATTTTTCGCACCAAAGTGCTGTTTTATCAGCATAATCTTCAATGATTTGATCGTCTTTGTCTATAACTACATGATGGATTTTCTCCCGGTTTTCAGTATCAAGTGAACGTAGGGCAATTAGTCCTTTCAGCCCGCAGGTTAATATCCGCACAGAATGATTATTCATGGATTCGATGGAAATGCTTTTAGAAAGGGAGACAAGAACTATTTTCTATTTTCCCCAAATCATCCCAATATATTCGTGAATAGATGCTTTAAATTTATCAAAATTGGAAACATCTGATGACCAGCCCCAACGGGGTTTTCTGAGATCTTTCCTGAGTATGCTGCCTCCCGGGGCCGGCACGGGTTCGAGGCCTCTTTTTCGGAATAGTTGTACTGCCCGGGGCATATGCAGGTCATTGGTAACTAAAATCAACGCACCCATGGGATCCTCTATAAAGTTTTTGAACGACAAGGCTTCCTCTCCTGTAGTTTTTGGCTCACCTAAAACAACAATTTTCTTTCTGTTAATTCCGAGACTCACAGCAGCCTCAGCCATTAATTGGGCTTGTGTAGGAGGGCCCGAGGAATAACCGGAAACAACTAAAATACTGTTGGGGTAAATTTGGGTCAACCGAATTCCTTCACTGAGCCGTTGTAGTGAATTTCTTGAAAGCTGATCAATAGGACTAAGGCCAGGATCATAATAACTTCCTCCTCCAAGAATGAGGATATAAACCGGACTCAACGAGTCAATAGAAGCATAATCATAAAAAGAATCATATTGAGATTCAAGACTATACACCAATAAATCCGGAATAAACCTTGTGCCTGTACACATCAGCCATATAAATGAAAATATTAAAATGAGGTCAGACCACTTAAGTTTTAGAAATCGGAGGATGATATAAACAAAAGTCAATATCCAAAGTACATGGAGGGGGTGGCATAAGAAGTTGACCAAATTTTTAAGGAAAGCAATCATAATATTTCAAAGGACCACTTTAAAATGGCCTTACCGGTAGGGATGGAAAAATGCGGTAAATAATATTCGATTCCGGAAATGGGACTACCCAAAAAGTTATAAAAAGGCAAAGCAGATCGGTAATGAAGCCTTTGTTTTCCCTGTACCATTTTTCCACCACTCCTTTGTATGGATACACTTTCAGGGAATAGAAGCTCCAAACGTCATCTCCATTTTCATTGATTTTACTAAGTAAGCTTTCTTCGTCCCTGAAAATGATCGACCCTATACCAGTTAATCCGGGTTTTACCGAGTAAATATCATTCCTTACGGATTCCGGATAAACATTGTAACTTGTCTTCATTAAAGGCCTTGGTCCCACAAAGCTCATATCGCCAATCAAAATATTGATTAATTGAGGCAATTCATTGATTTTGGTTTTTCGAAGGAATGACCCCAATGGAGTCAGCCGGGGATCATTTTTTACTGTAATGATTCCTCCTGGCATGTTGGGACTGTCTTTCAACATGGTAGCAAACTTGTATATTTTGAATAACCTGTTCTTAAAGCCCACTCTTTCCTGAAGGTAAAAAACATACCCTTCACCTGTAAATAAGAGAACAATGGATATAGGAATGAATAATGGCGACAACATCAATAGTGCGATACCTGAGAACAGAATATCGAAAACACGTTTTACAATAGCGTAAATCATCCGAACAGATTTCTCATTCTAAAGTAATCATGCAATTAACACTTTTCGACAGTTTTATCTACACTCTGCTTGATTTTGAATTGGAATAAACACACACTATTATTAGCAGGGTTTTGTATGTTGATAGTGATTGAACTAAATCACATATTTAACCCGTAAGATGATATCCAACGGGCTAATTTGCCATCTGAACCCTCATCACGAAGTTCAATTGCAAAATCTGAGTTAAAAATGGGTACTGTGAGTTTTCTATCTTTTGATTCATTTAAATCTCCAAATCTAAATACTGATTTAGCTGCCAATAAAAATCCAAGTCTTTCCCCATTTCATGTAACTACAAATGCGAAACCAAATATGCGTTCCACCATGGAAATATATTTTACTGCACTGTTCAAAGATTCTTTATCGCAAAAATCGTTTTTATAAACCATTTTGTAAAATATCATTAGTGAGCGAGATGTCATACTACAATTGCTAATGGTCGGTGCAATGAGAATAATAAATAAACAACATCAAAAGTCTCATCCATTTTTGACCTTTCATCTACATCCGATCATCTAAATTTTTTCCTTTTTCAATGTGATAAAAATCAGGAATATATTTCTTCAAGGTAGAAATGATGGCAGATTTCCTGTTCTGATCGGATTGTAAAAGAGTCTTGAGTTCATGAATACATTCTTTTATTTTATCTGGCGAGACTCTGGAAGGATTACGGATAACACCCATTCCGGCAAATGAATTCATATCAATTGCATCATGATTAGTGAAGAATTCCTCAAATAATTTTTCACCGGAAGTGTCAGAATCAAAGAAATAGACTGGATAAGGATCTCCTGATTTCCATCGAGCGGCCAGCCATTTCGCCTCCTCTTCAGTAGAACAATCTTTTATCGTCATATCAAGATGGTTAAAGAATGCAATAGTAATATCCCGGAATGAAACCATCTCCGAAGGCGTTAATTTTGGAAAGAATATATCGCCGCTTTGTCCAAGTATGCAAGCAATCAAGCATATTTGGCCGCTTTCTTCAGGAGAAACAAAAAAGCGTTTTACATCGGCCGGGCATGACAAAGGTTGGGACTTCATCAGCCTTTGCAGATAACCATCCAGCAGGCTTCCGTTAGAAAAAGCAACATTAGCAAACCGGGCAGTAGTTATTTTCATGCTATTGCTGTAGGCCATAATGACTTCTTCCATCAGTTTTTTACTTGCACCCATTACATTGACCGGATTAGCTGCTTTATCCGTAGACACGCAAAAAAAATGCTCCGGAGGTTTTTTGGATAGTTTTTCTAATAGCCGATGAGCCTGAAATACATTATTATCCAATAAAGCTTCAATAGAATATTGATCTTTTTCACTGCGTACGTGTTTATGTGCAGCAAAATTGGTGATAATATCAAAAGGTCCCTCCGCCGAAAGCAACTTATAAAAAACAGGATCCGAAAAACGCATGGGATAGGTTTTATAAACTTCCGGGGCCTGAATATGGGACAGGCTACGAATATCTCTGGTTAATTCGGTCAATCCATTTTCATTGGTATCCACCACTATAAGTCTGGAGGGACGAAATGGCAGAATTGAGCGAATAAATGAAGAACCTATGGTGCCTGCTCCACCAATGACCAGCACAGATTTTTTGTAGATATTTGAGTGGAGACGATCTTTATTCATTAGCAGATCCTTTTCAAAGAGACTTCCATTCCTTTTCGTTATGTGTTGATTAATAAAGGAGGGGATATTAAATAGAGGCATTTTGGAGGTTTTAAAAAACGTTGAAAATAAGATCAGTCAGGCCATAATGATTGAATGGCCTCCGATACCCTTGATAGTTCATTGGGGGTTAAATTCGAACTGGATGGAAGGCAAAGACCCTGCTCAAAAAGCTTATCAGAGACGCTGCGACCATATACCGGCATTTGTTGGTATAAGGGCTGTAAATGCATTGGTTTCCAAAGTGGCCGGGACTCTATATTATATGATTCCAGATGAAGCCGTATTTTTTCCCTGTCTGCCCCACCACTCACTTCAGGATCAATGACTATAACACTGAGCCAACGGTTGGAAAAATAGGTAGGGTCCGGTTCGGATTGAAATGAAAGACCAGGAAGCCCTTCAAGGCATTCTTTATAATAGGCATAATTGTCTCTTCTCTTTTTAATTCTTTCATGGAGAACTTCCATTTGACCGCGCCCAATACCAGCGGAAATATTGCTCATTCTGTAATTGTATCCTACTTGAGAATGTTGATAATGTGGAGCCGGATCTCTCGCCTGTGTGGCTAAAAATAATGCCGCTTTGGCATGTTCTTTCCGGTGTGACAATAGGGCTCCACCTCCGGAGGTAGTAATAATTTTATTTCCATTAAATGAAAGAATACCAATATCACCCATTGAGCCGCATTTTCTTCCATCATACTCTGAACCCAAAGCTTCTGCAGCGTCTTCAATGACGGGAATATTATATTTATCTGAAATTTCTTTTATAGAATCCATTTGTGCCGGCATTCCATAGAGGTGTACCATTATAATGGCTTTGGGTTTTTTCCCTGTTTTCTTAAGGCGATCTACAATACATTCCTCCAGCAAATCCGGATCCATATTCCATGTTAAAGGTTCAGATTCCACAAGAACGGGTGTAGCTTTCTGATATAAGACGGGATTAACGGTAGCAGCAAAAGTAAAAGAGGAACAAATCACTTCATCGCCCTGATTTACATTCAAAATGATTAAAGCTAAGTGGATGGCTGCCGTTCCGGAAGAAAGACAGGTACATGCCTGCACTCCGGTAAACTTTCGGAGGTCTTCTTCCAAACCAAGCACATGAGGGCCTAAAGGGAACACTTGATTTTTTGCAAAAGCATCATCAATGTATTTCTGTTCTCTTCCACTCATATGCGGTGAAGAAAGCCATATTTTAGGATGAAAGCTCATACGAATAACTTTGGTCCCAAAAGTCAATTGGTAAGATTAAACAACAAACGTTGAGTTTAACATATTCATTCAGAGTGCTAAAACAAATCCTATATCAAATTGCAGAGGATTTGCACTATTCTTTCAGACGTTTTTCCATCCCATAGCGGGGGAATGCTTCCTTTTTTCCAATTTCCCCAAGCCATTCTATGTATCCAGTAAGGCAAAACTTGCGGGTCTGTCCCAACCAACTCATTGGTCCCTAAGGTCACAGTTTCAGGTCTTTCCGTACTATCTCGAAGGGTCATGCAGGGAATTCCCAATACAGTGGCTTCTTCAGTAATCCCTCCGGAATCTGTAATGATTCCTGCACTGTTTTTAATTAAGTAAATGAACTCCAGATAAGGAAGGGGCTCTGTGATTAACATTCGGGGAAAATGAATATTCAGATTTTTATGTATCCTTGATGTACGGGGATGCATAGGAAAAACCATCATTTTGTCTTCCGCATATTCATGGAGGGTAAACAACAATTCCCTTAATCGTTCAGGATCATCCACATTGGTAGGCCGGTGCAGCGTAATTACAATATACTCCCGATTGACCAGCGATGCTGAGGAAAAAATACCAGGCTCTTTCAGTCGACCCAAATTTGTTAAAAGAGAATCGATCATGGTATTTCCAACAAAAAATATACGGTCTTCAGAAACTCCTTCTTTGATAAGATTTTGATTTGCGGTCTCTGAGGTTGTAAAAAAATAATCGCTGATGCTGTCTGTAACAATCCGGTTGATTTCTTCAGGCATTTTCATATCACCAGAACGAATGCCCCCTTCAATATGAGCAACTTTGATCCACGCTTTTTTCGCTACAATGGCACAAGCCATTGTAGAATTAACATCTCCTACTACTACACACAATTCCGGTTTCCACTTAGCTAAGGATTTTTCATAACCGGTCATAATTTCAGCTGTCTGCTGAGCATGCGTTCCGCTTCCTGCACCAAGATTGATGTGAGGGGTTGGGATATTCAGCTGCTGGAAGAAAGTTTCACTCATAGCAGAATCATAATGCTGGCCTGTATGAATCAAACGGTAAGTAATGAGATCTCCCCCTGGATTTAATGTATTATAATCATTGATTGCATGTATCAATGGAGCAATTTTCATAAAATTGGGGCGGGCTCCTGCTATGATGTCGATATTATTCATTTTCCTTTGTGTCTCCAAGCACATCACGGGCTTATATGCTTCCTAACTCACATCCCTGGTTTCCACCTTTCCCTTTTCAAATTTTGCGTATTCAAAGTTCAACTGTTTTACCGAGATTGAGACCTTTGACTTTAAGAGCTGCCAAAGACGAAAACCTTAGCCTCAACCATTCAAACGGGGCAATGACTTTAAACCCTGAAATGTCAATTCGTCCGGACGTTTGGGCAATCCGCGCAACACTTTGATCGTCCATTCACTTCGGGGAAAAAGAATTAACCAAAAGGTGAGCATTAAGATTTTCAGGTCAGTGGTAAAGGAAGTATTTTCCAGGTACCACATTTCCAGCACCCCTTTGTATGGATAGATGTATTTCTTATAATATTCCAAGGGTTCAAATCCCAGGTCTCTGACGGCGGTCACCAGTTTTTCTTCGTCTCGAAATATCAGAGAACCCATGCCGGTTATACCTGGTCTCACCGAATACAACCGCGATTTAACTTCGGGATTGTATTTTACGAAGCTTTGTTCCGGTAAAGGTCGTGGGCCAACAAAAGACATTTCTCCAACAATAACATTCCATAATTGTGGAAGCTCATTCATTTTTGTATATCTGAGCCATTTTCCTACGGGGGTTACCCTAGGGTCGTTTCTCAAGGTGGCATAACCCCCCACCATATTCGGACTGTTTTTTAGCATAGAAGAGAATTTTATAATATGGAATGGGCGATTTTTATAACCAATTCTTTTTTGGAGGTAAAAGGCTTCACGTTCACCAGAAACTTTTAAAATGGCAAAAACAACCACGAGCAAAGGAGACAGGATCAGCAATCCGGCAAGAGCAAAAAAGAAGTCTAAAACCCGTTTGATTACTCTGTATTCCAAGGAATGCGGTTAAAAATGCTTGAAAAAGTAAAGAGGTTTGTTTATTTAGTTAATTCCTTCCTAAATGATTCTCTCAATGCAGAAGAAGCACTTTTAAATGGTGATATTTCTGCTGTAATTGTAAATGAAGCAACATCTTTCATTCCTTCATAAGCAATGTATCCAACACGATGCGCAGAATGGGTCTGAAGGTGTGTAATGAAGTTCAAGGAAACACCAGGAGGAACAACGCCTTCATAAGGAGCGATACTTTCAATTCTTTCGGGTTCTCCACGACTCCAAAATGGTGTTGTTGATACAATTTCCAGGGCGCCGGGAGCAAGAAACCACATTGACCGGTGGTCTTCAAAAATTATTTTGTGTACACTTGCAAACTTTGCACCTTTGCGGTTCGTCATCTCAGCATTCAATATCAAAATGAGTGGCAATTGGTGTGTATCGTTATGGTGAAAAAGGTCATTAAAGCCGATTTGAAGAAGTGTAATCAAAGAGCTGTGATTTTCTTTCACCGTTACTTTTGAAGATCCAAATGTTTTTAGATGGACAATACCTTCAGGTGGCGGATCATTAAAATGTTGAATCGACTCATCTATAGAAAGATTTTGAACTATTCGATTTTTTAATGCTGTGTTAGGATAATTGAATGAAATAGTCCCCCTACCTGTGTGAGAATTTACAGAAGTAAGTTCATTAGTTCTGGGCATACTTAATGAAACGTTTGCCGGAACATTAAATACATTGTCTTTATATACCACTCTATTGAAATGCGATTGATCGTTCAGTATCAGGATAAACTGAAAACTATTAGAGTCTAGAGATTCAATATTAATTATATTATTTTCTGCGATCAATTCACCATTAAGCACAGGACTTCTAAAATAGAATAAAGTAAATGGAAGCCTCCTGTGCTGACTTCCATAATTGAGAATATCTGCACTTCTAAAATGCTCTATATTAAACATATTGTTTCTTAATGTAAATGATGAATTGAAAAGAAAGGAAACATCGGTAAGTACAGCAGTATTAAACACATTGTTTTCTATAGTGATATATGTAGTGGAGTCTATTGCAGGGCGGAAAAAATCGAGAATGGCTACCTGAAGTTTTGAAGAATCTATGGTTGTCAAATCATCATCAGGATTTTTTATAAGTCCAAGTCGATGGATAGCCTGGCGGGTAAAATGGAATGAGTTGTTTAAAATTTCAATGTTGTCAGAGCCTTTTAATTTTATCAGGGGAGACATTCCAAAGCGATTCCGGTTGTTAATGGTCCCACAATCGACAATGTTATTTCCTAAAATTCTAAGCACACCATTTGCTGAACAATAAAATGGATATGTTTCACTTCCTTCATTCAGATTAAGAATGTTTTCAATGCTGTTGTCTATGACATCAAAATCAAATCCTTTCGCTACAACTAAAGACATGTATACATTATTAATACCTGCAACAGCCAGATCATTTTTTACTTTATTACCTTTCAAGAGCATATATTTTCTTTCGTTGTAAATCCTTGAGGAAGGAAAGGAGGATGGAAGGCTGGTACTCGAAATGGAAGCAGAAAATAAAGGACCATAGATATTTGATATCCGGTTGTTGGTAATTAAAACAGTATCATAAATTAAATTACCTAATTCTATGATTCTGACTACCCGGTCAAACTGACAAGAATCAAATACCACTCTTTTGACTTTCAGGCTAAAAAACTCTTCCAGGCTGGAAGTATTTGCAGGGCTGGATCGGTAATTCAATTGGACATTTCCACCAAACCTGCATTCTCTAACATGGATATATTCAATTTTGGGTTTGGCCTCTAAAAAAATGGAGGAATAATAACATTGAACAAAGCGATATTCCGTATGGTCTACTTTCTGTTCCTTGTATTCTGGATAGGACAATATGGAAATTCTTTCCAAATGAATATTATTACCTGAAGGAGAGCGGAAATATGCATAACTTCGTGCATGAGCGGTCATGAGAATCAAGCCGGATAGAAGGTGATCTTTACCTACAATATGAATGTCCTCATCGCCTGTATAAGAAGTTCTTGTTGACCGGGTTTCAATTGGAAATTGCCTGTCCAAGAAAACGGTTTTCTTTAATTGAATTATATTGATGAGTACTTCGAAGTTTCTTTTAGCGTTGTTTCCGGCAGTCAACCATATCAAAGGGATGGTATCATTTGTCCAGGACCCCTTTAATGTGATTTGATGGAAGCAGTTAGAATAATCAGCAACTATAGATGCGTTGTTTCCGGCGATGATTCCATTAGTAATTTTTCCTTTACCACTAAATATTATTTTGCCTGACACCTGGATCTCCTGGTTTTGTAAATCAACATTGGAATCATGGATGAATGCAACCCCAAGACTATCCAAATCATTTAATAAAGATTGAACTGATTTTGAATGGGTTGGAATCTTTTTATCTCCGATCTTAGATGAAGGGGAACAACCAAAAGCGAATACACAAACAGGGATTAATAATAGAAATTTAAATTCACATTTTTTCAACGGAAAGAATTTATTAAAACAGACTAAACTTACTAAGTACATCATAGCAAATCGGTATCACGAACAATAAATAATTCTGAATCTACCCCCCTGATGAAATGGTACTCTTCTTCAAAGGTGTGAAGTATCGGGGATCCGGAGGGCTTATTGTAGTAAAAATATTCAAGCGTTTCAAATGCAAAGTTAGCTCCTGCCAAAGAAAAAGCGTGAGTAAAAGAAACGTGCCGTAAATTGATTTCTGTTATCATTGGCACTCCATTTTTATTTTCTTTCATATCCACTGTAAACATACCATGAATGGGCTTTTCAAATCGATGGTATATCAATGTCATTGCACGATGTGCCCTATGGAGTAATTCATGGTTATTCAATAGACGGCCTCGTGCACACATACCTGTAATTTTAGTAGGTGAAAGGTTGGGCAATAAATACTCAATTCTTTCAGCGGCAGCACCTAATATCAACTCCCCATGTATATATAACAACTTACAAGCATAATTCCTTCCAGGAAGATATTCAGAAGCTATAAAATCTGCATTTCCGGGAAACATTTTCAACCATGGTTGCAAATCTCCTGAATGATGAATTTTCATTGCTCCTAATGCTCCGGCGGTTTTATTTAGTCGTACCCAATAAGGATATTTCAAAATATTACCCAATGCTACAATTTCATCTTTTTTTGGATGATTGATAGAAACGGTTTTGGCACTTAAATCCTTTTCATATAAAAATTCGGCAAGATCTTTCTTATTAAAAATAAAAGTAGCAACCTCAAAATCCGGAATAAGACTTAAACAGGGAAGCTGATGATCCATCATTCTTTGTGACCATGCCAGCACTTCGGTTTCGGGAACTATAAAAGCAAAGTCTATTTTCTCTTTTTCAATGACTTTTTCTAAAACGGCCCAATAATCCTGCTGACGGGTATAAGGAGTAAGAATGCATTTATTGAACAAATTTTCTCTATAGAGTCCGGGTGCAAACCGGTTACCATCCGCACCTATTAAATTAATATCTGGATACTTAAAGCGAAGACTTTTTGCCATTCCAATGGGAGTAGGGCCACCAACACCACATAACAGGACTTTCATATTATTTTAATTTCTCTTCGCACTCAGTATGGGTATCTGCATTAGAATTCTGATTTGATGAATGAGGTTGCGTCTCCATTTCATTGATGTATATTGATCTTTTGCCGGAAGGGAGCATTTCGATGTTGTCAACAAACTCAATGTTAATCTTCACATCCGCTCCAAGAAGTTTCTTTAAATTATCTATAATCTCTATACCTTTATCAACCGAAAAAATGTCTTTTGAATATTTCAACTTTAAGAGAAAGGTGTTCAATGATTTTTGAATAAACTGATAATGTGTGAGTATTTCGCCTTTTGCCAAGGGTTTGTAAATAGCAGGACCTAAAGCCAAAGATGATACCGGATTTCCTTTTGAGTCGAATAATTTATCTGCGGTACGGCCAATGATACTCTTGATTGTGAACAACTGATCATCCAAATATTCCCCGGCTACTGCTAAATCTCCTGTATCATATCTCACGATGGGAATCAGATCATTGTTTAAGTCAGTAACTACGACTTTTCCTACCTCACCAGAATTCACCGGCATATGGTTATTCAATGAAACGATTTCCACAAACAAGCCATATTGATTCACTATATATTCACTACCAAAAGATTTTTGCTGAGCGATAAGACCCACTTCTTCGTTACTGTACCTGTCAATCAATTGGCAACCAAACACCTTTTGAATAAAATTTCTTTTGTCTTCATCGATCATTTCAGAAGTTGAAACCAAATTTTTTATTTTGAGATGGTCATTAAAACCAGAGTGGAGTGAAATTTCTTTAGCCATATCAAACATGACTGTAGGATACCCCAACAGAAATTCAATCTTCCTTTCAATCATAGTTTGGAGCATTTTTCGGATATTGGATGTTGAAGTATCCAAAGGAATAATAATGTATTCATTTCTGAGAAACTTCAAAATGGATGGCTTTTCTTTTGCCCTTATTAAAGCATAGGGGTCACCAAGATTATAACCAGCCTTTTCGTTATAAAACCTGAAAGTAGCGGTACGTATTAGAGACCGCTGAAATGAATAGGGTATTTGTAAAGGCTCACCAAAAGAACCTCCGGTATAAGCCCAATTATATACTTTTTTCCTGTTAATACATTTTGCCTTGTCAATAACATCACTCTTAGTCATCAAGGGCAAATTCAAAAGTTGATTTTCATATCCCCAACTTTCCAAAAATGCATTTAATGCGATTTTGTTCAACAAAATTTGTTGGTCGTATTGGTGCTTAACCTCATTATATTTTTTTGAAAGATCACGATTGAATCTTAAGTCATATAAGTGAAAAAGAGCGTTCGTCAGGGTCTTGCGCATGGCATTAATTGTTCCAGTTTCTCAGGTTGTATTGAGCTAATTTTCTGGCAATTCTGATGCGGGTGATTAATAAAGTGTCTTTGACTTTGTTATTGAATTTGGAAGTATAGTCATAATAGACGGGCACCCATTTCCTCTTTCTTCTATTTTTTTTGAAAAACATTTCATAATTATGGTCAGTCATGTCCCTGTAAGGAGAGTATTGAAGAAAAGTAGAACTTGTAGTAAAAGGCTCAGAACTCAGATGATTTAACAGATGGTTTCCACTATCAGGGTTATATTTTAAAAAATGCAGCATTGGTTCATTTGTGAAATCCCATTCAATAGCCAGTTCAATCTTTGCAAAATCGGGAAAAGAAATATGTCCGTTAATAAATGTATACCATGGTATAAAGAAATTTCCAATACCATAAATGATCCATCCGTTTTTATATTGCTCACCTCCCTGAATGCAATGAGAATGCCCGCCAACAATCATATTTGCACCCGCATCGATTAAATGTTTTGACCATATTCTATGTACAGGAAAGGGGTAAATTTCAAGATCAAAATTCCAATGCGGATAGATTAAAATGATGCTTTCAGGGTATTGTTGCCGGTAAAAGGCGACCTGATTTAATATAAATTCTTCATCAATTATTGCTACATGGACATTACAGGAAGGATTATTTTGATGTTGTAGCATTACATGCCAACAATGATTAAAAATGATGAGCAATCTGTCGCCCATCTCCAGCATTGCAGGTTGATTGGCTGCTTGCCAGCTGAACCCTGCCCCGGAATAATGAATGTTTTTTTGCTTCAGCCATTCAGCGGTTATCTCAAAGCACTGTGGTCTGTCCAGGGTGTGGTTATTAGCAAGCCCTACATAGGAAAAGTTCCAATGATTAAGGACATGGGTCATAGATGAATGATTAAAAAGGATAGGCTTTTTGTTATTCATTCCACAATCATCCATAATCAATCCCTCGAGGTTACCTATGACAATCTTATCTTTAAAAACAGGACTGTTTTTTTGAAGTTGACTGTTAAAAATCTCAGAGTGGTGTGGAGATGGTACGGCAATATCACCCACGATTATCATATTCTTTTCAGGTAAACGACTCATAAAGTTCTTTTTGAGCTCGCCAAATGTCTTCTTGTTTGAAATGACTTGCCCAAATTACACCGTTTTTACCATGTTCCATCATGAGATTGGGTTGGTGTAAATACGCTTCCATTGCATTTACAAGTGCATTGACATCTTTTGGCGGGACAACCAATCCATTATAACCATGATTTACTGCATCCACACAACCGGTTCCTGAAGAACCAATAACCGGGATCCCCATTGCCGCTGCTTCTACATATGCATTTCCAAAACCTTCCCACCAAGCAGGCATTACAAAAACATGAAAAAGGGACATATAAAGCGGTACATCATCCTGCCAGCCTACCCACTGGATGGCAGGGTGCCCTGTAATATTTGAAATCAGACTTTTGTCTTTGTTTTGAGAAAGGTCTTTTTTGCCAACCAGCACAAGCGAGATATTGTGATTGTGACTGTAGAGAATTTGAAATGCCTCAAACAACTCATTAATTCCTTTGCGATCAATCAATCTTCCAATCATTCCAAATATAAATCTACCCTTGAGATTTAAATCACCCAATAGCTTTTCTCTTACCATAAAGTTTATGTTCTCTTTACTGAAACGATGAGCATTAATTCCATTGCTGCTCCCTTTTGCAAAAGCAACAGTTTTGCCTACATTAAAAACGCGATCTTTGACTGCTCTTTCTTTTACAGAAGGCGAGATACATATCACTTTATGGGAAAGTTTTCCGGGCACAGTTTCTGTAAAGTAAAGTAGTTTTCTGAACCATCCTTTTTCATGTTCATAACGCAGTCCGCGACATGTATAAATTCTTACTGGCACCTTCGCCAACCATGCAGCCACTGATCCGATTAATCCCATTTTTGGAGTTCCAACATTGACAATATCTGGGTTCAACTTCCGCAGAATTCTCGTTATTTGAATCAAGGAAATAAGATCTTTAAACGGGCTGATGCGGCGTTCGATTTTCACTTCCAGTAAGGTACAGCCTTCTTCCCTGCAATAAGCGAGGGATTTTTCATCTTTAGGACACAAAAGAAAAACCTGGTAACCTTGTTGTGAAAAATACAATGCCTGACCACGGATTAATGGAACACTTCCTGATATTGTAATTCCTATGACGAGTTTCTTTGGGTCAGCCAATGATTTAAATGGGATTCATAAGGTTTACCAATTGAGTTGTACTGATAAACTCAATATCAGGGTGTTGTATAATTACTTTTTGAAGGAGCTTGCGTAGTTCCTCCAAATTCTTTTCACGATGATTCCTAGATAATACACCAATATAATTCAACCGGTGACTGGTCACGACAGCAGGTTTGCCCATTTGAAAGGCAGCTTTGATTTCAAATAGTGTTTGATTCAAGGAATAATCCTTCTGAACGGGTTCGAATTTTACATTTCGCTTGTAATACACCTGGCCCAAATGATTCTTTCTACCAAAACTTAAAAGAAAGCTTCTAGACTTTAGACCTCCCCGCAAATTGGGTTCCAGCCGTTTTTGGTTAACGACTAATCCCTTTATTCCATTTACAGCCAATGTCTGTTCAAGATCGGGATGGAAAATGCCATTAGGAGCAGCAAAGGATACAGGCTTTTGATGAAAAATAGATTGAAATAGTGAAATACCTTGTTCCAGCGATCGATGGTATATATCCATCTCTGAAACATGATTAATAAAATAAGCAGGAGCTAAACTTTTTAAAATCAAAGGAGAAATGTCAGGTATAGGGAGGTGTACGACTCCCAAATGAAATGCTTTAAAAACGTGATTTGAATCGTTTTGCAAATACTTTAAAAGCATGGGAGCATTAACATGTTCACGTCCATGAAATTGAGGAATAAAAAGATTTTCTTTCATACCGGCTTTCCACATAGGAAACACATTGTCTCCATAATATCTGTTTAATGTAGTTGTAAATGGCTCCCAAAAGTATTCTTGGTAATCTGCTTCTATTATTTTCCTAAAATCAGGATTGGAAACACAAACGAAGGGACTAAATACAGCGTTATTTCCATGTAGATCGGAGACGGAAGAAAGCGTTCCAAAAAGGGCATCCAAATCTTCTTTATCAGCGAGTGTGTCGTATTTAAGAAAATTACTGTCATTTTTTAATAAACCATTTTTTTCCAATTCAAGGCGGACCTGATTGGATGGCATCCTTATACTACCCCAATCATCCGATTCAAGTATTAGAAATTTTCGATTTGTTGACCAACCGGGCAAGTGCTTTAAATAGTGTTTTAATTTAATTTTCATAAAATTGCTTACACTATTCTAGACAAGAAATGTCAATTTGCGAATAGTGGTTTAACACATTCTCAATTTGTTTGTCCTTTAGCCCCTTATGTGTATTCATGGCAACCAACGATTCTTTTTGAGATCCTCTAACGGTGATAAATTGTCTGGTAAAAGCTTGATTTGTGATAATTTTCGTTCCATTCAAGTAGCTCATAGTCTTTAGCCACACATCATCGGATTTAGGACTTAATTGAAAAATCAGCTCTTTATTAAATACATCTTTATATAAAGAATTTGGCGGATATAGCACACCTCCAACACCTACCTGGAGTAATTGATGAGAAGGCTTTTTAATACTTTTATATTTATGCTTCCACTTTTTGTACGGAGAAATTCTCCCCTCCCTGCAAATAATCAAATGTGCAAAGTTTGCGACCACGGATGTTGGATATTTAATGTGGGTATTAACTAATTCCTCCAAAGTATTTCTTGGATAATATACGTCATCGTCACAGGTAATTATATTTGCATCCTTAAACTGCGAGCAGGAATAGTAGTATTTTTTGTGAGACTTAAGATCATCACACATTCTTATTTCTAAACCCCTTTGTTGCAAAGCCTTTAGTTCATCAGGTACGATCCAACCAGGAAACTGTTCATTTCCTAACCATAAGATAACTCTATCCGGTTTAAATGATTGTCGAAGAAGAGAATCAATGGTAATCCATATTCTATCCATTCTTGCAGGAAAGGATGTTAATGAAACAATATATTTTTCTTCTCTTTTTGAACCTTTATATACACCATATTCCCCGGATTGTAACCTGGTCCTGATTTTTTTTGGAAGGAAAGCCTCATATAAATAAACATAAATCAATTCTAAAATTCTATTTCCCGCCTTGCCTAAATAGCCAAAGCGTGAGAACCCGGGAATTGAAAAATAAATTTTATATAATAGATCCATCTATTTATTCCTAAGTGTTTCGCTCTCAATATATCTGATTAACTGAGTTGAGATATTACGTACATTCAATCTTTCAAAAATAATGGATGCATTCTTTCCCAGTCGTATTCTCTCTTCGGGTTTGTCAATTAAAGTCTGAATGGTTTTTGAAAGCATATCAATATCTCCATCTTTAAGAATTATACCATCATAATTATGATGTATTATTTCGTCAGCGGGAAAACCATCAAAGCAAATCACGGGAAGTCCAGCAATCATCGCTTCACATAATGCATTGGGAAATCCTTCCACCCGAGAGGGAAGAACAAAAACGGATGCTTTTGAATAAAGAGC
This sequence comes from Saprospiraceae bacterium, assembly GCA_035327565.1. Taxonomy (GTDB): domain Bacteria; phylum Bacteroidota; class Bacteroidia; order Chitinophagales; family Saprospiraceae; genus JABDLO01. The sequence goes on along the minus strand of DAOLDB010000007.1, from coordinate 36,385 downwards.
ATCAACATCTTTCACTTTACCGGGAAATTCAATCTTATCTTCAACCTCCAACTTTTTTGCCAAGAGTTTCATCTCTGCAAGCAATGGCCCATCCCCGGCCATAATTAATCTCCAATCGCATTGTCGTTTTAGTTGACTAAAGGCGTGAATCAATCGATCCGGTCCTTTTTCCCATGCAAATCTGCCAACATAAAGAATAAAGTTCTCCCTGGCACCCTCCTTTATATTAATTTTTCTTACCGGATTGTCTATCACAAAGGTATTTAACTGATTACCATACTCTTTTAACTTATATTTTTGGGCATGTTTGGTTTGACAAAGCATTCCATCAGACCTTGAGTAAGTGAACTTCTTCAATAATTTTATAAATGTTGAGTGTTTGTAGTCCGGGCTGGTCCGATCACTAATGAAAACAGGAATCCTGACAAACCATAGCGATAATAGAACGATGGGATTAAACACATCACCAAATGATAGGACGGCATGCGGTTTTTCTTTTTTTACATTTTTATAAATGAATACAATCAGGCGTGGGTAAAAAATCAGCTTATTGAAAAATGAAGAACTTCTTTTGAATTCAGGCTCAATGAAATGGATTTTATTGTCCAATTGATAATGTCTGTTACCTTGCAGGCAGGATATGAAGGTGATGTTTAACTCACTTTTTACCCATTCGTTGGCTAATTCTGTCAACACTCTCGCAATTCCGCCCATTTTTAAAGAGGGGGAAATAATACAAAGTTTCATTTGGGCGGTCAAGCCATATACAATTTTGCTAATTCGGAAGAATTAAAATATAGAACATCCGGCCAGTTTCTATTTATTTCTCTCAGGAGTGTTTTGAGCATTTGAAGATTCCGGTCGCGATTTTTTATATCTAGCCGGCCGATGTAATGTAAACGGTGAGAGCTGATAATGGCAGGAACCTTACAACGGAATGCCCTGTCGATTTCTCGTAGACAGGCATTGACTTCATCTTTCCGACGAGAATGGGAAGGCTCGAAAAAGCAATTTCTCACTAATTGCACTTGTCTGTGTTTATTGTTGTTTCCCATTAAACGCAGCGACTTTTTATAATGAGAAGAACCATGTTTTGGGATATTTTGAAATTTAGTTCCTTGAACGGACTGAATTCCTATTTCATTAAGCATTGACTCATGATTTTTATTCCATACATAATTGGGGGCAATAAACGAACCGGGTGCCCTATGGAAAGTGTCCCTGAACAAATCGCGGGCATCGTAAAGTATTTGTCTGTGTCCGCCGAGCTCTTCGGTAGAATCAAAATCAAGGGCGGCAAAAAGGCTTTTACTTTTCAAATGAGGTTTTTGAGGTTGGAACATATATGTGTTGTGGTTAAAAGCCTCTAAGCTTGCAGCGTTTTTTGATTGCAAGAGCGAAAGCCACCTTTTAATATGTACATGTTCCCTTCCGTGCAATTCAGAATGTATCACCTTTCTTTCAATACCTTCTTTGATCAGATCGATGTACTGACCAGTGTGAGAATAATTGGACAGTGTCAAATAAAATGGCTCGTAAAAGTATTCTCTGAAATCAGAGTCTTTTATTCTTTGAAAGGCCGGATTGGCCATAATAAAATTGAAAGTAAAAATGGGAGAATTTCCCAAAGCATCGGTGTATTGATGTAAAACAGAAAAGAGGCAGGTCAAATCATCATCTGTAGCTATGCTATCGTACAGGGCATATGGAGAAGCTTCTGAGTTGTACCATTTTTGATAAATATTACAAAATTCTTTAGAGGGCATCCTTACTGAACCCCAATCGTCCGATTCAAAGGCCACAACCTTCATGGGTATTTTCTTCCCTAAAGCATTTAAAGTGGTATTGAATGCACTTTTAATAAAAATGGGATATGCTAATAGAAACAAGAGAGGTTATTTAAGCAGCAGAGCAATAAGTTGATAGATGTTGGTATCAGATTCTGTCAGAGAAGACATAAAAGGATTCCCTACAATGAGCCAATAACTGGGATATTGGAGCACCATTCTCATTTCAAATGCAATATAAAGCAACAATCCCGGAGAAATGAAAAAAATCAGGAATTTGAATAATCGGGAGGTATTGTATTGATAGTAAATAAAAAATGCAGCCCACAAAAACAAATTGGAAAGGGTTATATATCTGCTTACGGATGGCAGATAGCTCAATATATTAGAAAGTCCAAAAGATAGCAGGCCAAATGAAAAAAGATGATATGCCAATGAATTTGCATTTATGAACCTTTTGTTAAAAAACAGAAAAACAGCCAAAATAAAGGAACCATACTTTAACCCCAACCGGCCATAGGTATAGAACCAGGGTTTTATTTCTGTGCCTGTCTCCAAAATCCTTTTTTCAGTAGCTTCACTGACATAAGAGGATGCTTTGCTTTCATAGAGTTGAGGCAAATAAGAAACCAAAGTTCTTCCCAATTCAAAATCTACAACATTGAGGAAAAAGGACAAAACAAAAATCGAAAAGTATACGATCAGTGGTGTTTTAAATCGGTGGAGAAATAAATAGGAGATAAATAACAAGACAGGAAAAAGATAAGAAAAATGTACAAGTATGGTCATTGCAATAAAAGTCAGACCCTTTGTACGGTTTTGATTAAAATATAAAAATGCACCGAAAATAAAAATGTGGGCTGCAGTCCACATTCGCACCCCATTGATTCCTGCCCCTATACTTACAATGAATACAAAAACAAGAATCAGCAATAAAGAGAAATAATCAAAAGGCAGCTTTTTCTTCTTTAGCAATGTCCATACATTGTTGGCATAGAAATAACCCAGAATCATACCGAATAAGGCAAAAAGATATCTGTAATCGGAAGTAAATCTTGAAACAAGGAGGCTTATAACAGGTTGGTAAACATCCTGAAATCCTGCGGATAAAGTGATATAACTCAGGAAATATGGAATAGCATTTTCAATCAAATACATTCTTTGTAACTCCCTGGCGTAATAATGGGAATCACTGGTTGAATCCGGTGCCACATAAAATGTAAATCCATAATAAGCGATGAAGAACCAAACGATGGTTTTTGACCAGGACAGGTTATAATTTTTTAATGCCACCAACAAGGTTATGAAAGGACTTAAAATAAATAAAATCACAATCAATATGATGTTCGCTTGATTCGAATGGCTTTTATATTTTATGGAAACCGGAGTACTCAAAGATGAATTAATGATAAAAATTTCTGTGCAACATTTTCAATCCTGTATTGGTCAATGTCATTGATTTCGAGAGATTGGGAATAGTTGCCATTCATAAATTCTTTTATCATTCCCTCATTGAATTCATTGCAATGAATAGATAAAACAGGTTTTTTAAGAATGGCATAATCAATCAATTTGCTGGGCATTTGTGTGGTTCCCTGATTTTCAAAATTGATCACGAAATTCATAGATGAAAGCGACCGCAAAAGATCGGGCCGGTCTTTCAATCCATGACAAATTATTTTTTCAGGATAATCGGCTGCATAGGGCTCAATCAACCGGGTGTTGCCGGAATAAACATGAAACTCAAAATCTTTAAAATGACGTAGGAGAAACTCAATCAGCCGTACAGGATTTCTTCTTTTTGGATTGAGAGAACCGGCATAAGCAAATACAGGATATGGCTTAATTTCTGTTACAGAATTCCGGGGAAAATCTTCAAAATTAAAACCCTGAGGGATTACGTGAATTTTTTTCTGAAACTCCGGAAAATATCCCTGAATAGCTCCTTTGAAAGGGACAGTTATAAAATGTGCAGACCGGCAAAAGTTTTTCTCTTTAAATTGGAAGTAAAAAGGTCTTTTGTATTGCAAATTTTCAGCTTTCATGAAGGGGTCTCCACAATCTGCTACCCAACATCGTGTGATGTTTTGATTTTTCTTTAAAGCATGAGAGACACCCCAATGTATACTATGAGGAGAGGCTACACTGATCAATAAATCATAACCATGCTCCTGAGAAAGTAGTTTGAATACAACTTTTTGTAAAAGTGCTTCTGGATAATATAGAAATTGTTCTTTGATCCGTCGGATGAGTTTCAGGTAAAAAGATGATTTTTCGGATGGTTTTTCTTGCAACAGAGGTAATGGTAATTCCAGATTTTTAATATTGATCTGGTATTGATTTTTAAAATAGGACTGAACAGAAGGATTGGTGGGAGTCAAAACGGTGACGGAACAACCAATTCTGCTAAATTCTTTTGCCAGCTCAGTCGCTCTGAATGACCGAGGACTGTTTTTAGGATAAAAAGACCTGGAGACAATCATAATTTTTAAAAGACTTTCAGACATACTTTGACCTGAATAATAATGATCAGAAATAAAGAAAAGCCTATGAATATAAATCAATAAGACTTTGAATGAACACTTCTGGAGCGAATCTGTTTTTTAGTAAAATACTTGAATTTTTACCTTTCTTTTCAAGGCTTGTATCTTCCATTGCCAGGACAAGAGCATTTTTAATATCATCATAGTCAACGTTTACCAAAACTCCATTTTCAAGAACAAAATCTTTGGATTGCCCAGTATCGGTAATGATAAGATAGTTGTCATACTGCATAGCTTCCAGCACACTTTGAGAAGGATAATTATTTATAGAATTTAATGAAAGGAATATTTTGGACCGGGCCAAAACAGGTGAGATGTCTCTCAAGTGAGTGAATATAATATTCTCTTGATCTTCAAACAAATATTTATATAAATTGCTATAGCTTGCATCTCCGTCCCGCCCTTTACCTAGGAGATAAAAACTCCAATCCGGGTATAGAGGTGCGATTTCTGCAAAAAGGAAGGCACAAAGTGTTGCATTTTTTCTTGTCACCATAAAGTTATGAGCAAAAACAACTATATTCTTCTTTGCTTCTGGAAGACAGACTTTGTTGTATTTATAAAAAGGGATGGGATAAGTAAAAATTTTTTCTTCAAGCTTTTTGTTAAGTTTTATACGTTCAGCGATGGATGGGCTTACACAAATGAATCTATCTATATGACGGTTCTGTTCATTGCGGATGATTTTATCAGCATATACGGGTCCAACCACTTCATAGTTCAACCGAAAATGGAATACTTTTTTTAGCCTAAGACTAAAAGGCAAAGACATTATCGAATGGATGGTGTTGAATCCTATGAATCGGAGATATGTTAAATGGCAGTATAAGACAAAGTAATTGAAAATTTTGCAATGGGTCCGGTCATAAATAATAATGTTACTTTTTAATAATTTTTTAAATGACGCTGAGGTTTCATTATTCAAGGATTTTACATACATATAAAATGCTTGCGTGATGATCAATCGGAAGTCAAAAGTTTTATTTCCGGCCAGGCAGGTTACAATTTTGCTCCACCGGTTACCTGGCCCTGCAAGGGAATTAACCGTAAGTACAAAAACGGGTTTTTGCATTCAGCATTATTTCTTGTATCAGGGAGTTTGTGGCAACAAATCTATTTGAATTTTGATCCCTTTCAGCTTATGAATTAAATTATTGTATCCTCTTAACGCCATATCTATGCCAGAAATCTTTGAAATGCCTTCCTTACAGAATAGAGCCCCCAAAAGAAGAGCCATACTTCCTCTTAAATCTGTTGAATGAACTTCAGAAGCCTGTGGAGTCATTCGATTTTTCCCAAAGGTGGTTATTTTGCCTTCTTCCCACTTTATTCCCGAGGGGTAAAACTTCTCCAATTGTTCACAATATTTTATTCTTTTTGGATAACGGTAATCATAAATTCTGCTGATGCCATTGGCATATAAACCCAGTAAAACATAAAAAGGCTGCATGTCAGAAATTACACCCGGGTGTGTACCCGTTGCCAGTTCAAAAGGTTGGACAAGACCGGAAACCAGACAATCAGGAGAGATTCTGATGCTATTATTATTTTTGTAAAAATCAATACCGGCCTCTTGAATATGCTTCAATGGTATTTCCATGCTGGAAAAGGGAACATTGTTTATAATGATATCACCATTGGACAATGCTCCATAGACCAACCAGGTTAAAGCTTCTATTCTATCTGGTATCACAGTGTGAATCGCTCCTCGCAAATATTTTGAACCGTAAACCTCAATATAGCTGTTGCCTATGACTCTAATATTCACTCCCATTGATTGAAGAAAACTTATAAGATCTTGTACTTCAGGGGAGATATAAGCATTACTTATTTTAGTAAGGCCACTAATGGTTGATGCACATATCAATGCATTTTCTGTTCCGCCAATGGTACTGATTGGAAAATCGATTTCACCGGGGATAAAGCCGTTTTGGGTTTTGATTTCTATAAAATTATTTCTTTCAATAACAGTAGCTCCTAATTTCTCCCAAACCATAATGTGTAGATCATATCCTCTGTTTCCTAAGTTGCAACCTCCAGGATAGGGAATACAAGCAATGTTTGACTTTTTAATAAGTCCAGCAGTGAACAAATATGTTGTCCGAACCGGATAATTGTAATTTTCTAAATATTTATTTGTAAAACCCTCGTTATTAATATAAATGATTTCGTTTTCATTATCAAACAGGATTTCTCCATCACAGTCAGATATGAAGCGTGCCTTGTGTCTTACATCAAGTAATTCTGTCGGAAAATTTCTTATTTCAATTTTTTCATCACAAATCAAACTTGCGGCCAACAGCCGTGTTGCAGAATTTTTTGCGCCACTTAAATTAATACTTCCATTTGGAATTTGACCCCCTGGCACCCAAGCATCTAAAGAATAATGTAAGCCCATCTCCATATTAAAAAAATTCCAGTGTGGAAATGATTATTTAAAATTATTACTTCTAAAACTCCTGTAATTCCACCATTCGCTTAAACGAAGCAGATTTTACCATCAGCTCATGGAAAGAGCCAATTCGTTCAATGGTGCCATTTCGTAGAATGACTACCCGGTCAACATGTTTTATTGTGCTCAACCGGTGGGCAACGATCAATAATGTATAGTGACCCTTTAGAGCTTCAATACTTTCCTGGATGTATTTTTCCGTTTCGCTATCCAGAGAAGATGTCGCTTCATCCAGGATAAGAATATCAATATCCTTATAAAGCTCGCGAGCTATGGCGATGCGCTGTTTTTGACCCCCACTCAGATTGATTCCGTTGTTCCCCAATACGGTCTGATCTTTTTCTGGTAGATCCTCCACATAGTCTGAAAGGGAAGATTGACGGAGACTCTTCCACATCCGTTCATGGTTTTCGATCGTTGGGGTATCCCAAAAAGTAATATTGTTGAAGATGGTATCATTGAATATCACCGGATCCTGACTCACAAAACCAATCCTTTTTCGAAAGCTGTTTAGTTCGAGTAGTGATACATCCAGATCATCGACCCGGTATTTACCCGCCTCCGGCAGCATCAAGCATGACAAAATGCTAACCAGGGTGGTTTTGCCACTACCGCTTTCTCCAACAAAGGCTATAGATTCATTTCGAGAAATCTGAAGGTGAATGTTTTTCAACACAACTTTATCAGTGTAATAAAAAGTTACACCATCCATTTCCATACTCTTTTCAAACCGGGTTTTAATCATTGATCCGGTCACTTCCTTCCAGCTGGTCAACTCCTTTTGGAAGGAGGTCATATTTTCCATTGAACCTGAAACATTGAGAAACATATTCCATGAATTTTGGAGCGCCAACAAAGCGGTCAAAGCCCTGTAAAAGAACAATAGACTGATCAATACCGGCCCGAGGGCGCCTCCAAGAACTACCGTTTGAAGTAATATTACACATGCAATTACAAAGATAAGCAAGGGCTCTCTTGCGGCATTCAGAATGGCATTATATAAACCGATACGGCGATTGACATTTTCAATTTGCAGGATGCTGTTCCGCAATTTCTGCCCAAACTTTTGAACGTAGCCGGTGGCTTTCAAATATTTAAAATGGGCAACATGCTGGATAATTAAACCCTGGTAAATATGATTATAACGTGTCAGTTCACGTGAGGCACCAATGGTCAGTTTGTAAATTTTCTTATAAAGTATATTAGTAAAAACTCCCCCCAGAGATACGAGCAATGCAAATCCGGGATCAACAAAAAACGCAAACAACATATATACTCCAACCAGGACACCTTGCTCAAATGATTGAAAATAAGATTGATATGCCCTTATCACACGATCGGCCTCTCCACTCAGAGTGTTTTGAATTCGACCAGCGTCAGAAGAGACGAAGAACTTATAACTAATATCATTTAGGGCGTCCAATAATTGCAATCGTATTTTACGCATAAAATACTGTTGGACGCTTACCCTGTAAGCGCCACTGACCAATTTCATTATTCCTTTTAAAAAGAAAAATATGCAAAGAAAAGACAATACAGAAAACAAATTGAGTCGGATTCCCAGACCTTCTATACCGTCCAGTAAAAAACGCAGGCTACCCAACCCTTCCGGATCTACAGTGCTGCTCCCGTCCACCATTTGTAACATGGGTAGAAACATCGCCAATCCGAATCCATCCAACACCCCTACCAGGATACTTATGCCTACAGCGAGGAAAATTCGGTACTTCAAGTGTGAGTAGAAGTAATGCAGGCTACTGAACTGTTTTTTAAAAAGGTCTTTCAAAATTTTTCATTTATGATATTGATTCGTTGCGAATGCAGACTAAAACTAAAACAAAGATTAACCTTGATTGAGGGCGTTAATAAAGCCGGATAATTGCTTTTGAATTTTTTTAAAATGGAAGACCAGGTTGAGGAATCAAAGTACTCCAGACAAATGCAAATCTGTTGCACAGTAATCAATCTTCCTCATAATACCCATACCCATATCCATATCCATACCCATATCCATACCCATATCCTGCACCCAGGCCTTTTAATTTTATGGCATTCAGAACGATGAAGGGGCGAGGCATTTTTTGATTTTGATATATATCTTCAATGATGCTAAGTTGCCCCAATCGAGTGTATCGTTGCCGAACCACATAGAGAGTAGCATCGGCAAACCCCGCCATTTGCAGGGCATCAGCGACCAAACCTACCGGGGGGGCATCTAATATGATGAAGTCAAAACGGGTACTCAATTCATGGATTAGGTTTTTAAGTCTTTGTGACAGAATCAACTCTCCCGGATTGGGAGGTTTTGGTCCAGAGGAGATAATCATCACATTTTCATGCTGAGGGATGGTACGAAGGATATCGTCAACCGTTAAACTTTCATCGACAATGTAATTAGTAACCCCTACAGGGTTGCGATCCAGAATGCCTATATATCTTTCTTGTTTAGGCTTGCGCAAATCCAATTCCAGGATTAACACTTTCTTCCCGCTAAGCGCTTGAGTCATAGCTAAATTAAGAGCAATAAATGATTTACCCTCACCGGACGTTGAGGAAGTGATCAACAGTGTTTTAATTTCTTCCCCTGCGGCAATATAAGAAAGATTGGCCCTTAACAGTCTGAACATTTCAGCAACTGCCGATCGACTATTATGTCTTATTACTAAAGATTCCTTTTTTTTGCTTAAAGAAACCACTCCTGCTAAAGGAACATTGGTTACATTGGAAATATCTTCTCCGGACTCCACTTTATCATTAAAAGCATCTTTAATATATGCCATAACTATGGATAGAATCAATCCTAAAGATAAAGCAATTAACCAAATCTGCAATGCTTTGGGTTTGACTGGTTCCTGTGTACTTCTTGCCGGTTCCAAAATTTTCGCTGAACCCGTTGCAACTGCCAAAGAAAGGGCTGTTTCTTCGCGTTTTTGTAAAAGATAAACGTATAGATTTTCTTTGATGATCTTTTGACGTTCAATTTCTATGAGCTCTCTTTCTCTTCTCGGAATCGATTGAAGACGGCGTTCGAGATTGCCTTGCTGTGTTTGTACTGACTCTAAACGTATCACAAGATCTCGACGAATGGTACGAATATTATCTACTATAGTCTTTCTGAGATTTGCTATCTGTCGATCGAGTAATGCAATGTTAGGGTGTCTTGGTCCCAGTTCCAGTTGAGCACGAGCCTTTTCTTCAAGAAGTGTATTAAAACGCTCTAACAATGAAGTTAATGTCAGGTTGGTTAAAGCAAGATTAGTGGGTACAAATTCAAAGCTGTCCCTGTTTGTATTTAAAAAGTCTTCAATGGCTGAAAGGATTTCAATCTGGACTTCTGTTTCGGAAACACCTCTTCGTACATTGGCAATTTCACTCAGAAGCATAGTTCCTTCTGCACTCATGTCTACCATATTAAATCGACGCTTATATGCTTCCACATCTCCTTCAACCGCACTGAGTTCTCCGGTGAGTAAATCAATCCGGTCATCAATAAAGCGAAGCGTATTTTGGAAAACTCTGTTTTTTTCATCAATGGCCTGCCGGTTGTAAGCATTCACCAGGTCACTGAGGATATCTCTGGCCCGGGCAGGCACTTCATCATCTCGTGTAAGGCGCAATGCAGAAGTAAATTTACCTTCCTGCTTGACATCAATTTTATTGCTTTGAAAAATGGCGGCACCTTCGACCGTTCGCAAATGGATACCAAAAGTTCCTATGAGTTCTCGATCAGACTCAGCAATAATATTAATTAAGCCATCCGGCAAAATTAAATCTCTGCCAAACTCCCCTTTGTACTTTTCATCTTTATATTCCAGAACGAAATTTCCATCATCATCAATTTCCAATTCCGCCATAAGAGAGGCATTCTCCCTGACCGGCTCCCATTTCAGGACTTTAACAGGTGCTCTGGGATACAAATCCAATGTCCTGATTCTACCTTTTCTGCTATAATTATGTTGAAGCTCCAGATTTTTTACTACTTCCTGCATCAATAAGCTGGATTTGAATACCAGGATCTCGTTTTCCAGGTTCTTGTTTCTTGGGGCAAGACCGATTTCCTTAAATATTTGCTCTTCGGACAATTGACCTGAACTTCCCTCTTCTTTGATCAGAACTACTGCACTTGCACGGTATACAGGTGCAGTGTACTTTAAATAAAAATAAGCAGCCCCTAAAGTTATGGGTAAAAAAATAAGAGGAAAATACCAATACCGGACATACCGGAAGAATTGTTTCCTTAGGTCAAGCTCTCCTTCCTGGTGTTGATTGTGTGATTTGTCCATTTGCAGGATTTTGAAAAGAGTAAATTTCGTTCAGGAGCCCCTTATCTTGTTAATGTAAAAATCAAAGTAAAAAGAGAAATGACTCCAATTACTGTCGATACATAGCGGCTTGCCGGGTCAGGAGCAGCCAAAACCTTAGCCCGATGGGGCTCAACATAGACTACATCGTTGGGTTGCAAGTAAAAATATGGAGAATTAAAAATTTCTTTCGATTTCAGGTTGACCCTCCCATATTCCCTTAACCCATTTTTTTCTCTGACAACGAGAATATTGTCCCGATTGGCAAAGATATTGATGTCCCTGGCCAGACCCAAAGCTTCCAGAATATTCATTTTTTGAGACTGGATGATGTAGGAACCAGGAGCATTAACCTCTCCCAGGATCGTGATTCGAAAACTCAGAAACATGGTTTGGACATTGACATCGTTAAGGTATCCGGAAGCAATCACCATTTCTTCAATTTCATTTTTTACCTCTTCTATGGTTTTCCCTTGTGCCAGAACTTTTCCAATAACTGGAATATCGATGAAACCTTTACTGTCAACTCTATATCCCAGAGGTTCCATCAACTGGTTGCCTACAGCTCCTCCCATTCGCATCATTTGCGCCAGTTGCCGGGTATCAATAATATTGAACTGGTTGGCTACTTCCTGATTGGTACTATAAACATTAACCTGTATGATGTCTTCAGGTTGTATGGTCCATTTGGCAAAATTGGTGATGGTGTCTAATCTTCCATCTCCCAAATCCTGACCGTCTTGAAAATTTACAATATCTTTATACATAAGACAGGAAGTAAACATACTCATGGTTATGAAAACCAGGAGAACGAATGAAATGAAAGGAAGTTTTTTCATGTTTTGATATTTGTCATCACATTGCTAAGTTCAAAGTTATAAATATCCTGCAAAGGAATGAACGCAAAAAATAATAGAAGTTTAGCAATATCATTTTTCCTGAAAACAAATTTTAAAGCAGTTTTCAGGAATAGGCAAAAATCTAGGCTCACCTCACATTTTACCCCAAATTGAAAAGCTGTCTGAACTGCGAAGCAACCGGAATAATCTGCGGTAAAAAATTTCCTCGAAGCTCATAGAAATTAAAAGTATTCATCTATCATTTTCCATAGAGTCTTCTCTATTGTCGCTAATCCCAATATTTTATGTATTTATTTCTACAATAGGGTTATCTCTATCATTTCATTTATTTCCCGCTGATCGCGTGTTTCGAGGGGGATTCTATAATTTCCCAAACAATGAATTTTTTTAAAGTATTTTGTTACGCCTGTTATCCCGCAAAGGAATACAGTGATTAAAAATCACATAAAAAACACAAACAAATTTTACTCAATTAATTCATTTATATAACAATCATGCTTTGTCCTAAGATACCCAGACCTGGCTTTGTTTAATGCTGCCACATGTTTTGCTCCGCAATCCTTAAATCATCGTGATTGTCAATTTCAAACCACCCCCTGTTAATCTCTGAGTAATGCAAATGACCCTTGCCTGCCAGATGATTCAATATATCGGTCATGTAAGCAAGATGAAGTGTTCTTCCGGAATTCCATGCATTGGCTGCACACTCAGGATTCTTCCTGCATGTATGGTATTCTTCTCTCATTCTGTCCCATCCATGTCTAGAAAACCGAATCATTCCTATAAACTGTCCTTCAATTTCATTAACATTTGAGGCTATCTTCCCTAATGATTGGACTTTTCCTTTATCACCTTTCCGGAAGGACTCTGCATCGTTTAAAGGGTCTTCACATCGTGAGCGCCAATATTGATACCAATCACGGTCAGAAGCTATGACAATATCCCTGTCATCATCTACAATTTGCCGCAAGGTGTCAGGATGATAAATGATGTCACCATAACACAATATAAAAGGTGGCTTTAGGTTCGACTCAGCACAAAACAGACTATATACCATATTTGTCGTCGCAAATTCAGGATTTAAAACTTTAATAATTCCCTGAGAATGGATTTTCTCTTCCCGGTATCCACATACGACGATGATATTATCAATTCCTTCCTTTTTCAGGGTATGCAATTGATGAAGTAGAATGGGTCGCCCTCTTACCTCAACCATACACTTGGGAACATGATCAGTAAAGGGACGTAGCCGGGTACCCTGTCCGGCAGCTAAAATAATTGCGTTCATACGTTAGTTTCAGAATTGTAATGATAAAGGTGGCTGGCGTGCAACCATGCTAACACATCAAATGGGCTCATCAATTTTGAATATATACTTAAGTAATTGGACATCTCCATCACTGAATGGCTCCTCTCTTTCGGGATGCCACATCACACCATATACTTCTGAATCCTTTACCTTAAAAGACTCTACTTCTTTATGATAAATCCCTGTCACTTCAAGCTGCGTATTGGAAACAGGAGATTCAATGCCAAACCCGTGATATGAATTGACTTCCTTTTGATTATTATAAAACCGGACCATCAGTTCACTTGCCCAATGGATGGAATGACGTCTGGCAACATGAACACTATGGTCAACTTTCTTTAAATCACCTCCAAAATAGGAGTAAATCATTTGCATACCCCGGCAAACACCTAAAAGTGGAATTTGAAAACGCAATGCATATGTTAAAAGAGCATATTCTGTTCGATCTCTTTCAGTAAAAACGTCCTTTACCTCTGCCTCTCCTTTTTTTTCTACAACCTTGCCATAAAGTTCCCCGACATGGTTGCCACCGGAAAATATTATTCCTTCAATGTTGAGAGTTTTAACAAAACCTATCGGATCTCGCATCGTATTGGGTACAGGTATTAAAATAACTCCAATAGTCTGTGCCAATTGTATCCATCGCTGGTCCAGACAATCTCTTTTTTCATTGATATCTTTCCGATGATCTACGCGTTGGGTGATGCCTATTTTTTTCATACCTTTTTACCCCAAAATGCGGATTTGTTTATTGGTACAATTCAACTCAACATTTTGAGCCCAAAGTAATTTCTCATACATTTCTTCTCCACATCCAATGGCAGCCGGAAGTCCGAATTCAGCACAGCGTATCGTCATATGGGAGGCAGCCCCACCATACTTGGTTATCAATCCTTTAATGGAATGCATAAATATCCAATCATAACCGGGATCCGCACCTTCAATGACGACTATTTTACCCTTTAAATCATCTTTCTGGACGTTTTTATTAAGTAAGCATATTGGAGCGGTGATATTTTTTTCTGTAACAAAATTCGGTTGAGCGGTATTATGTACAATAACTTCAAGATCTCCAATGGAGGAAATCATTTGAGGCGTTTCGATCTTATGGGATTCTTCATACCATAACTGACCTTCCTGCACTTTTTGCTTTATATAGATAGACATGTCCAAAGGTACAGTGATGGTTGCCAACTGGAGTATATCATCAATGAATAAGTATTGCATATCATTACGGGAAAATCCATAAGCTTCTCCCCATATGTGAATCAACTTGAGTACCTTGTCCAGATTTTTTGTAAATTGGAATTTCGCATACTCTCGGGCAGCTGTTGCTTTTCGTATAAAATTCAGCAAAGTATTTACAGATACATCAAGGCCCATATCTTTGATTTCCTGCCTTATTCTTTTCCTGGACGTGTTGCTGAATGAATATTCACTTCGGCTGGATTTACTTTCATGGGACTTTCCGTTTTGTTTTAATTCTCTTTCGGGAAAATAATAATAAGGCTTTTCATTATAGCTATAGGAGGTAATATCATAGCTTCCCGGTCTCAAATGGCCAAATTTAACAAGAAAATCTTCCAGAGAAAGCTTGCCATTTAATACCTCATTCATGGAATCAACCAATTGGCCGGCTATGGTTTCAATGGAATTCATGAATGCATTTTTTTCTTCTTCTGTTATAACCTTTTTATTCACCAAACCACGTAAAATGGATGAAGCAATAAATCCATATCTTGCAAGAATGGAAAAAGGAATAGTGCCTCTTTCAATACAATCATCTAAAAGAAACTGGATTAAACCGGGTATTTCGCGGGCTTTGTGGTTTTTTGCACGCAATTTCCGGTTTCTGGGCTCTAAAGATTCTGTAAGTTTAATTAAAGAGTCAATCGAGTGATGTTTACCAGTAATTGCGTCGGAAGTGAGTTTTCTAAGAGCATTCTTTAAGGCATTTATTTCAGAGCCCGTAAATCCAGCATCTGCAAGACGGCGAATATGATGATCAATATCAGGTGTATAACAAGTGATGGCTATTTCAAACTCAACTTTATCATGGAAATGAGGATTGTCTTTAAGCCTTTGAATGTAATGAGTAACCAGTTTATCAGCAAGGGATTTCGGTAACCCTGCAGGAATCAGATTGTTGAAGCTGTTCCTGACATCTATGTAAGGATGTCCTGCAATGCAAAAAAGAAGTCTTTCCGGAGCCGGATTGTGGTAACCGATCATTGCACGTGCCTCTCGCCAGACACGATGGGTAATGAGGTATGTGTATAGCGAAAGAGCTAATGGATTGGGACGAATGGATATCATTTCCGCAGGATTCCAATCAGGCATGTCGGCTAATACAGTAGTTTCACCAAATATGTGTGGATATCTTTTTAGGCGCGATTTAACCACCTTTTTTACAGATTTCAGTCTTTCGTCAAAATCCCGGATCTCGTTCAGACCGCTATGAAGCGTTATAGGTCTCACCTGTACGATAAATAAATCGTTGTTTTTGGTCATTACAAATTCAACATCCAGAGAGTCGTAGCCCGTAATCTTTTTTAATTCCTTTATGGCTTGAGTTACACGGTAAATTCTTTTATCTCCAGGTTTGGATTTTGCATTCTGATAGATAGTAACAGACTTGGAGGAGGACAAAGAACCAGAAGTCACGGTATCGGTTTTTCCGGAAGTGTCATCATAATTGATTAGGTAATAAGGTGTTCTTTTCTCAAGTTGTTTAGAAAATGCTACTCCGCTCATGGCGACATTGGAAATAAAAGGTTGGACAAGAACCTGATTTTTAGGGTTGTAGTTGCCTGTCCCGTTTTCACAAAACGCATGAATGACCCGAGTAATGGCATCTTGCAATTTCGGTCTATCGCCAGCCGGAACATCAGCGATGCTTAAAAATGCACCAGCCTGAGACGACTCCCAGGAATCTTCTTCCAAAGAACTGCTTCTTATGATGAGTTTTTCATTTTGAAATTGAGATTGAATTTCATGAATGATTTTTTCACTGTCCTTTTCCCAGTCGTTTAGTCGAAAATGTATCTGATCACAAATAATGGATTTTTTGACAAATGGCTTAATCCTTTCCAGTGTCTCCGCTTTTGTACCAAAGACAAATCGGGCCAGGTCGGAAGGCGAATCTAACTCCGCCCATTGGCCAGCAATTTCAAATGAAGTGATGGGGACATTCCAGTTTCTCAAAATATATCCCATTAAATCCGTAATACTGTCATTGTCGGACAGTGGCCTTGGGGAAGTATCAGAACCATTAGAAAATAACTTTTGAAGTTTTTCTGCCATTTCAGAACTAAAGGCCACCAATCCTGAAAATTGCGCACTTGCTTCTTCAATATTTATGGATTGCCTGCCAGCCTTTATTATTATATTTTCGGAAAGAATGACTTTTTCTGCCAATTGCCTCAAATGATTGGACACTACCCTGGATTTCCAATCAGTGTCGATTCCTGCAATTATCTCATTCTTCTCCAGTAAGATCCTGCTGAATACCTTGGGTCGAAAAACTGTATCTGCAAACATGATTAAAATATCCCCACCTTTCCAGACCTGCATAGCATATCGCAATGATCCAACAACATGTGTGTTCATCCATTGGGGATTGATTACATAGCTAATATCCGGGTAAGCTTTGATGATACTTTCAATATTATATCCTCCTATAAAATTAATATCCCGCGATTTGAAACCTGCCTGATATAGCCCATGTAATGTCCAATCCAGTACGCGTTTGCCTTTAACAAGTGTATTAAGAAAATGCTGATTTTTTGAAGAATCATTAAAATCTGCTCCTTTGGCTGCACCAAAAATGAATACCTGCATGACTTATAGTATAGTCTGTAATATGAATATTAAAAAGTGTGCAAAGTTATGGAAATTCATTGATCAAGAAGTAGAAATGCGATCGAAGTCTAATTCGTCCATACCTCCAAGCTTCTCTTTCCAGGCCACTTTCAGTTGAAGATTGCGGATAAGGTCAAGATCTCTTGAATGATGTGCGTCAGTACCCACAAAGTCAATTAAACCCTGGTCGATCCACTTCGATGCTTTTTGAGCTATGGTTTTTCCGTATTTCCCCGCCAGACTCAGGAGGTTTACCTGAAATTTGACACCGGAATTTTTTAAAGAATGAACCCTGGTGTCGTTTTTATGATAATAAATGTATCGCTCCGGGTGTGCGAGAACGGGTTGATAACCGGCAATTTGCATTTCAAATAATGTCTTGTTCAGCCCCGGGGTCTCTGCAAAGAACCCTTGCTCTACCAACACATAAGAAACGCCAAATGTTAATAGTTCCCTGTTTTTTAATAAAATGTCAAAGTGATCATCGAGATAATATTCGGCTGCAAAAGAAAGGTGAAGATTTGGAAATTGATTCTTTGCTATCTTCTGTATTTCTTCAAATGCAAGTTTAATGCTTTGACGAGTATTAGGGTAATAGTCCCGGTAAATATGCGGCGTGGCTATCAAATGTCGAAATCCCATTTGGTTATATCTTTTCAACATTTCCAGGCTCTCATCTACTGATTTGGGACCATCATCTATGCCCGGCAACCAATGGGCGTGCGTGTCTGTCAATATGCTGTATACCGGAACCTTACCGGAGAAAAACTTTATGATATAATCAATTTTCACAATTGGCTCCTATAAATAAATATGAAGTATTTTCAATTTTCGATGTACTTATATGTATGGACAGGCAAACTATGTCTTTGAAAATTGCAGAAACACACATATGCCATGTCAACTCTTTGCAATCCAATGTGCTTATAGTGGTTATTTGGCTCAAGATTCACACAGTTTTCAAACTTCAGGAGAGCTGACCAACATTCAAACCAGGGCTTTTCATATATGCGCTTTAATAAAATGATATGTTTTCTCAAGGCCTTCATACACCGATATGTTGGGTATATATCCCAGTTCAGCTTTTGCTAAAGATATATCAGCGAGACTATGAGGTATATCCCCTTTTCTAGGGGGTCCAACATGAGCCTTTAAGTTGGTTTTAGCTATGCTTTGGATTGCATCCCAGATTTCATCCAACCGCGTTTGAGTTCCACAAGCAACGTTATATACTTTATGAACGTCAGGTGTAATATTTTCTGAGAACAATGCTTTAATGTTAGCATCAACCGCATTGTCAATGTAAGTAAAATCCCGGCTAAAAGAACCATCGCCATGGATGACAGGAGATTGCCCGGTGATAGCCGCCTTCATAAAAATGGGTATGACTGCAGCATAAGGGCCGTTCGGATCCTGTCTTGGGCCGAAAATGTTAAAATACCTAAGACCTACAATAGACAATCCGTAAACCTTAGCATAAATGCCTGCATATTTTTCATTGATCCATTTCGACAGCGCATATGGGGAAAGCGGATTGCCGGTTATATTTTCTTTTTTGGGCAATGTTGGATGATCACCATATATAGCCGATGAAGAGGCATATACTACTCTTTTGATCCCACAATATTTTGCGGAGTAGAAAATGTTAAACGTTCCACTGACATTCACTTCATGGGTAGAAACAGGATCTTCAATACTTCTTGGGACTGACCCTAAGGCAGCCTGGTGGCAAATTAAATCAATACCTTTAGAAGCTTTTATGCACGTATTTATATTACGAATGTCTCCTTCAAAGCATTCAAATGCCGGAATATTTTGCAATCTTTCAATATTGGCATATGATCCTGTGGAGAAATTGTCCAATATCCTTACTTTTTCCACTCCCTCCATTTGCAATAAGTGTTCAGCCAGATGATTTCCAATAAATCCAGCCCCACCGGTGACCAATATATTTTTTCCTTTCAAAATGATTTATTTGTATGAGAAAGTTTAAAGACGGCTGTCTACTATTTCTCTGGGAAGAAATCCTTTGACATCATAAATAACCGAGGGCTCTTTAAGCAATTTTTTAATAGGAATGGATAAAAATTGCCGGTGTGCAACCGCAAGAACCAGGCAATCATATGTTACATAGGGCAACTCTCTGAAAGAGATGATCCCATATTCCAGAAGGATTTCATCCGGATCTGCCCATGGATCATATACGTCAACCTCAAGATTAAAACTCGTCAATTCACGATAAATATCAATAGCCCTTGTGTTCCTTACGTCAGGGCAGTTTTCTTTGAATGTAATGCCCATCAACAGTACCCTGCTGTTTTTTACTGCCACATCCTTTCTTAACATGAGCTTAATAATTTCAGTAGCAATGAAATGGCCCATGGAATTATTTAATCGCCTCCCTGCAAGGATAATTTCCGGATGATATCCGCACTCTTCTGCTTTTTGTGCCAAATAATAAGGGTCAACGCCAATACAATGACCCCCAACCAGACCTGGTTTAAATGGAAGAAAATTCCATTTGGTGCCAGCGGCCTCCAACACATCGTGGGTATCAATGTCGAGCCTGGAGAATATTTTAGCCAGTTCATTGACAAAAGCTATATTAATATCCCGTTGAGCATTTTCAATTACCTTTGCCGCTTCAGCCACTTTGATACTGGAAGCCTTGAAAGTTCCTGCAGTAATAATACTGGCATATAATTCATCAATGAACCGGGAAGCGCCCGGGGATGATCCTGAAGTGACTTTCAATATACGAGTGACCGTATGCTCCTTATCGCCGGGATTTATTCGCTCAGGAGAGTATCCTGCGAAGAAATCATGATTGAGGGTCAATCCGGATTCTTTTTCAAGAATTGGGACACAGTCTTCTTCGGTGGCTCCCGGATAAACAGTGGATTCATATATTACATAATCCCCCTTTTTCAATACTTTACCAACAGAAGTGCTGGCCTTATACAGAGGAGTAAGAACAGGCCGGTTATTTTGGTCAGTCGGTGTAGGAACGGTGATAATATAAACCGTACAGGCCCGGATGTCTTCCAGGTTATCTGATATATGTAATCCAAAATGATCTTCTTGTAATTCTTGCAATAGTACAAGCCTCAAATTTTCCGGATCTACTTCTTTTGTACGATCATATCCTTTTTTCAATTCGATAACTCTTTGTGTATTGATATCAAAACCTGTAACCCTGTATTTTTTTGCAAATTCAACTGCAAGCGGAAGTCCAACATATCCCAGGCCTATGATCGCTATATTCGGTTTTGTCATTTAATATAAAAATTTATTTTTTTCAAAAGGATGTGGGACAATGGGTAAAAAAGCCATGGAATGAGCATATTTTGTATGACCTGTTGGATTCATTTCTCTAACTTTGTACGAAACTTCCAGGGCTGGTCGTGAATCTTCAAGACCCAGGCCTTGGCCATTTAAAATGTGTTTATAGCTAATGGTATGAAGATTGTCCATTTCTGAGCTCCAATCAAATAAGTCATCATCTACTACTAATGAACGAAATGCCTTATTTGGTGTATTATTTAAAGAATCTGGAATAGTTTGTCCATTTATACTTAAGAACCATTTAACTTCTGCTTTTTCCAGATTCAGGATACCTGCTGCTCTGTCATGGGTGTGGACATGTAATTCAGAGGACTCCTCACGTCCAAAAACCCACAGCAATAAATCAAAGAGATGAATTCCGATATTTGTGATAATACCTCCCGATTTTTCCATTTTGCTTTTCCAGGAAGCATAATACCAATTGCCTCTTGGAGTAATATAGGTAAGCTCAACTTGATGCTTTTCTTTTTTATTTTGATTATCCACTTTTTCCTTCAATCTTACCGATTCCGAATGGCTCCTCAATTGTTGGATAGTAAAGATTTTCGTTCGGAATTCTGACTCTAAATCGGATAAGGCATCTAAATTCCAAGGATTTAATACCACCGGCTTTTCGCAAATCACATGGGCAAAATTTCTTAATCCAAACCGTATATGAGCATCGTGTAAATAGTTGGGGGAACATATGGATAGATAGTCGATTCCGCGACCATTTCTCCTTAACTTATCAAGATGCCTGTCAAATCTTTCAAATTCTGTAAAAAAATCAGCATTGGGAAAATATCGGTCTAGTATTCCCACTGAATCAAAAGGATCATATGCAGCAACCAGCTGGTTTCCAGTCGAATAAATAGCTTCCATGTGTTTGGGAGCTATATATCCGGCAGCGCCAATTAAACCAAAAGACAAATTCACGTCATTATTTTGTTATCAAGGAGGACAGCAAATATTTCTCTCCGCTTTCTTTACAAAATGCTTCACCAATAGCATTAAAATGCAATCGATGCCCAGCCCTGCTCATCCACCCAATTTGACGGGCAGGGTTTCCCACAAATAAGGCGAAGTCCGGTACATCTGAAATTACCACCGCTCCGGCACCAATGAATGCATATTTTCCAATTTTGATACCGCACAATAGGGTGGCATTGGCTCCAACGGTAACGCCCTTTTTAATATGGGTTTTCAAATATTGATCTCGCCTAATCACTTCACTTCTTGGGTTAAGTACATTAGTGAATACCATGGACGGTCCCAAAAAAACATAATCCTCACAAATCACTCCAGTATAAATGCTCACATTGTTTTGAACTTTCACATAATCACCCAGGATCACGGAAGGACTTACAACAACATTTTGACCGATGTTACAATGGATCCCAATTTGGGCATCAGGCATTATATGCGAAAAATGCCAGATTTTACTTCCTTTTCCAATAGATGCCCCAGTGTCTATGCATGCCGTTTCGTGAGCGAAGTACCCGGGAGTCATTTACTTAAAAAAAGATTGAACTGTGTGGATAATAAATTCTAAGGTCTCATGGTCCATTTCAGTATGGATAGGCAGAGATAGTACCGATTCACACAATTTTTCTGTATAGTCTAAAGGCAGGTCGGTATAGTAGGTTGAATAAGCTTTTTGACAATACAATGGTAAAGGATAATAGATCATTGATGGCACACCATGCCGGCTTAAATGCTTCTGGAGTGAGTTTCTTTGGTGGGCATGCACTCTTAAAGTATATTGGTGAAAAACATGGGTTGAATAATTTGCACGAAATGGAATGTTGACGTCTTTCAATCTTTCAAATGCTTGATTATACGCATGGGCAATCCTTTGTCTTTCTGTATTGAATGAATCCAGGTAAGGAAGCTTTGCAAGTAAAATAGCTGCCTGCAGGGTATCCAGACGAGAATTACATCCAATCATCTCGTGAAAATATTTTTTGGATTGGCCATGGTTGCCAATGATACGAATCTTTTCGGCCAAAGCAGAATCATTGGTCATCACCGCCCCTCCATCTCCAAAACATCCTAAATTTTTTGTAGGAAAAAACGAAGTGCATCCCATATGACCTATAGCGCCTGTTTTTAGATGCTGACCCGATGAAAATCTATACTCAGCACCCAGGGATTGGGCATTGTCTTCAATGACAAATAAATTATTTTGATGGGCACATTGCATAATTTTATCCATATCAGCACTCTGACCAAATAAATGCACCGGAATAATAGCTTTGGTTTTATGTGTGATGGCTTTCTCAAGTTTTTCGACATCTATATTGAATGTTAGGGGATCTACATCCACCATAACGGGTTTAAGCCGGAGCAGAGCAATTACTTCTGCAGTGGCAACATAAGTAAAAGCGGGTATAATCACTTCATCACCAGGTTTCAATTCCAGAGCCATCAGAGCGATTTGTAATGCATCGGTCCCATTTGCGCAGCCAACCACATGTTTTACATTCAGGAATTCCGCAAGGGCATTTTCAAAATCGCGGACAGCAGGTCCGTTAATATATCTTCCTGAACCGATTACAGTCTCCATGGCTGTATCGATTTCTTTTTGTAATCTTCGATACTGAGAAACCAGATCAACCATATGAATCGAAGAGGAGTATGTATGGTATGACTTTTTCAAATATTAATGATTGAAATATCTTTTTATCCCACGATCATTCCTGCCGCAACGGTTTGGTTTGTCACTTCATCAACCAGAATCACACTACCGGTAACCTTATTTTTCCGGTAAGGATCAACAAATAGCGGAGTCGTGGTTTGGATGGATATGCGCGCCATATCGTTCATTGATATATTTTTATTTTCAACATCCCGGTGCAACGTATTGATATCCAATTTATATCGTATTTCTCTGACCAGACAACGGGAAAATTTTGTTGTATGCATAATGATATATTTTCCTCGCTCTTTCAAAGATTTATGTTGGTCAAACCAACAAATCATCAAATCAATATTTTGACGAACCTCAGGCACATTATTTTCTCGGGCAAGCATATCCCCCCTTCCAATATCAAGATCATCGGCAATAAGAATCGTTACTGATTGCGGAGGAAAAGCTTCATCCATGTCTCCATCCGGTCCTACTATCCGGGTGATTCGGGAAGTGAATCTTGAAGGCAAAGCGATGACTTCGTCACCCACCCTAAATGAGCCACCTGCAATTCTTCCGGCATAACCTCTGTAATCGTGAAATTGATCATTATTAGGTCTGATAACATACTGTACAGGAAAGCGCGCATCAATGAAATTGTGATCACTGGCAATATGCACATTTTCCAGATAATACATCAACGTAGGTCCCTCATACCAGGCCATATGGGCTGATCGGTTAACTATATTATCTCCTTTCAAAGCTGAAATGGGAATGAATGACACATCATTAACATCCAATTTTGCCGCAAATTGTTCAAATTCATCTTTCAGTCGGTCAAATACCTCTTTATTAAAGCCTATCAGATCCATTTTATTAAAGCAAACTACTAAATGAGGAATCTGAAGGAGTGATGCTATAATACTGTGACGTCTTGTCTGTTCAACAATTCCTTTACGTGCATCCACCAGAACTAAGGCAACATTAGCAGAGGATGCTCCGGTGACCATGTTTCTGGTATATTGAACATGACCCGGAGTGTCAGCGATAATGAATTTTCTTTTTGGTGTAGAAAAGTATAAATAAGCTACATCAATTGTAATTCCTTGTTCTCTTTCTGACTTGAGACCATCAGCAACCCATGCGAGATTCATATGATCATCTCCTCTTTTTTGGCTGGCCGATTGTACGGCTTCGTATTGGTCTTCAAACAAAGATTTGCTGTCGTGAAGCATTCTGCCGATTAAAGTAGACTTTCCATCATCTACGCTGCCTGCTGTTGTAAACCTGAGAAGCGATTTCAATGCGAGTATTTTTTTACTTAACCATTTTCAAAAATAGCCTTCTTTTTTACGATCTTCCATACTGGTTTCGGAGCGCTTGTCATCAGCACGCTTACCTCTTTCTGTATAGCGTGATGTTTCAATTTCTAATATAATATCCTGAAGGCTATTGGCCTCGGACATCCACAAACCGGTGCATGTCATATCGCCTATGGTACGACATCTGACAGACTCCATACGGGTAGAATCTCCGGGCATTTTTGTAATAAAATCACAATCTGGAAGTAAAATGCCATTTCGCTGAATAACTTTTCTTTGATGTGAAAAATATAAGGAAGGGAGTTCAATGTCCTCTTTAGCGAGATATTGCCACACGTCCAGTTCGGTCCAATTCGAGATGGGAAAGACCCTGAAATGTTCTCCCATGTGCTTTCTCCCGTTGAAAAGGTTCCATAATTCAGGTCTCTGTCTTTTCGGATCCCATTGACCGAAAATATCCCGATGGGAGAAAAAACGTTCTTTTGCCCTTGCCTTTTCTTCGTCTCTCCTTCCTCCTCCCAAAGCAGCATCAAATCCAAATTTTTCAATGGTTTCCAGAAGAATTGGCGTTTGTAATCCATTTCTGCTCGCATGGTGTCCTGTTTCCTCAACCATGGATCCATTGTCAATAGCCTCCTGGACAGACCCAACAATCAAATGTAATTGAAGTCTTTTGACCAGATTGTCTCTGAAGTCAATCGTTTCCGGAAAGTTATGGCCCGTATCAATATGAAGCAAAGGAAACGGCATTTTTGATGGAAAAAATGCTTTAACCGCAAGATGTAGGAGCAGGATGGAATCTTTTCCACCGGAAAAAAGAATGGCTGGCTTTTCAAATTGAGCAGCTACTTCACGGATCACGTATATAGATTCAGATTCTAATTCTTTAAGATGACTAAGCCTGTAGTTGATATTCATAAATCAGGATGTATGAAAGATTGTGGTTATAAATTTCAAGTCCTGTTTACCGGTTTTGGTACATTCGCGAAAAATATTCAAGATATTGACCTGAGGTTACGTTTTGCATCCAACCTTTATTTTCCAGGTACCAATCGATGGTTTTGGATAATCCTTCTTCAAATTGATGACGAGGTGTCCAACCCAATTCTTTTTTAATCTTAGTTGCGTCAATAGCATACCTTAAATCATGTCCCGGCCTGTCTTTGACATAGGTAATGAGAGAAGAAGAAGATCCGGGCTCACGCTGCAATTTTATGTCCATTAAATTACAAAGGGTTTTTACCAGCGCAATATTGGTCCATTCGTTATGACCACCTATATTGTATGTTTCTCCGGCTACACCTTTGTGCAAAACAAGATCTATGGCTTCAGCGTGATCTTCAACATAAAGCCAATCTCTTATATTTTCACCTTTACCATATACCGGAAGTGATTTATCTTCAATGATTCGATGGATAAACAGTGGAATGAGTTTTTCAGGAAACTGGTTGGGGCCATAATTATTTGAGCAGTTAGAAATGACCACAGGCATATGATAAGTGTGAAAAAAAGCTCTTACAAGATGGTCAGATCCTGCTTTGGATGCGGAATAGGGACTTCTGGGATCGTAAGGGGTGCTTTCAGTAAAATACCCCCCATTTATGGGTAGACTCCCGAATACTTCATCTGTGGAGATATGATAAAAAAGATAAGGCCTGTTTGAAGATTTCCAAAACTCCCAGGCAATATTCAATAAATTGGCCGTTCCCAATACATTTGTTCTCACAAAAAGGAGAGGGTCTTGAATAGACCTGTCGACATGTGATTCGGCCGCCAAATGGATAACATGGCTTATGTTTTGGCTTCTGAATATTTCTTTCACCAAAACTTCATCTGTAATGCATCCCTGAATAAATGTGTAATTCGGGGCAATTTCTACATCTTTTAAGTTTTCCGGGTTTCCAGCATAGGTAAGTTTATCCAGATTAGTAATATGATAATCGGGATATCGATTTACAAATCTTCTCACTACATGTGATCCTATAAATCCCGAACCTCCTGTGATCAATATGCGCATGAATGAAAATTTATTTGAGTAATCAGAGACATCTGAGTGTTAAGAAATTATTGTTAGCAAGTTGTTGAATAAAGAGG
The DNA here is from genome assembly GCA_035327565.1 of Saprospiraceae bacterium. GTDB lineage: Bacteria > Bacteroidota > Bacteroidia > Chitinophagales > Saprospiraceae > JABDLO01. The sequence continues at coordinate 9,903 of DAOLDB010000007.1, read as the reverse complement.
TGGTAGCTTCTTCAATACTTTGATTGTCTGTGGTAATGGACACCCACGGACAGGCGGGTGTCTCAAAAGGCGACCCCATCCCCGTAAAATCTTTTTTAATGCCGGCCCTGGCTTTTTGATATAGTCCTTTTACATCTCTTTGTTCGCAAATATAGAGTGGGGTGTCGATAAAAACTTCTAAGAAATCTCCTGAACCTATAATTTTCTTTGCCAGATTTCGGGAAGCTGTCGTTGGACTGATGAAAGAACAGATTACAATACATCCATTATCTGCCAGGTATCGTGCAACCGAAGCCACCCTACGGATATTTTCCATACGGTCTTCTAATGAAAAGCCCAGATCTTCGCATAGGCCTGAACGCATATTGTCGCCATCCATCACCGCGGAAAAATAGCCATAGTCATATAACATTTTATGCAGTGACTTTGCTAAAGTAGTTTTTCCACTTCCTGATAATCCTGTCATCCAAAGTACGCATGATTTTTGATTCAGAAGCAACTCCTGGTGATGCCTTAAAACAGGAAAGTCTTGTGGATATACCCATTCACTTTTCATCGTCAGGGTCTTCCGATCGAGAAATAATCAAAACCAAGTTGGAGCAATCGCTCGGGAAGGAAAACATTTCGCCCATCAAAAATAGCTGGATGTTGAACCAGTTTTTTCATCAATGCATAATCGGGATTTCTAAAAACACTCCATTCGGTGACAACAGCTAAAGCATGCGCTCCTTCAAGGGTTTCATAAGGATCGGAAGCGTAATACAGCTTATCACCATAGTATGCCTTTACATTATCCATGGCTTCAGGATCATACACACGCAAACTCGCTCCGGCATTCAACAGGTCATTCATAATTGTTAAAGCCGGAGCTTCCCGTATATCGTCTGTATTGGGTTTAAAAGCGAGTCCCCAAATCGCAATGGTTTTGTTTTTCAGATCATTATTAAAATATGCATTGATTTTTGCAGAAAGAATATGTTTTTGGAGCCTATTGACTTCCATCACAGCATAAAGTATTTTAAAATCATAGGATACCTGCGAGGCAGTTATGGATAAGGCCTGGACATCCTTAGGAAAACAAGAACCGCCATATCCCACCCCAGGGAAAAGAAATCGTTTCCCAATACGGGAATCACTTCCTATGCCTGCTCTGACCATATCGACATTGGCGCCTACTTTTTCACACAAATTGGCAATTTCGTTCATGAAACTGATTCGGGTAGCCAAATAGGCATTGGCTGCATATTTTGTCATTTCTGCACTGCGTTCATCCATAAACAGCAAGGGATTTCCCTGGCGAACAAAGGGCTCGTATAGCATCTGCATAATTTGCCTGGCTCTTTCTGAAGAAGCGCCTATCACCACGCGATCGGGTTTCATAAAATCATCCACCGCAGCCCCTTCACGCAGGAATTCAGGGTTTGAAACCACATCAAAAAGGGAATGATCGAGATTTTGTGTCAACACATCTTTCACTTTTTCAGCGGTACCCACAGGGACAGTGCTTTTATCCACTATTACAGTATATTGTTCTATAAGTCGTGAGAGCTGCCCTGCAACCCGGAGAATGTAAGTAAGATCAGCAGAGCCATCTGCACCCGATGGAGTTGGCAACGCTAAAAACACTACTTCCGCACCTTTAATCCCTTCACGAAGCTCAGTAGTAAATGTAAGCCTGCCCTGACGGGTATTGCGCTCAAAAAGGACTTCAAGGCCGGGTTCATAGATTGGGATCACACCTTCTATTAATTTTTTTACTTTATTTTCATCGATATCGACACATGCTACGTGGTTGCCCGTTTCTGCAAAACATGTGCCCGTGACAAGTCCCACATAACCGGTACCGACAACTGTTATTTTCATCACCTGATTGGATTATTTATTAAAACGGCAAAGATAGATTATTTCAATTTCAGATAAGGCTTCGCCCTCGAAAAGTCGCTACTTTATCGTCCAAAAACACAAATCATCACCTAGAGCATTCCTGAAAAATCAGGCGCCCTGTTGTATAAAAAGCGGCCTCAATAGAGACCGGTCTATTTCCATTACCATTTGATAACCTATACTTTGGAGTTCTACTATGAAAGTATTTTTACCTTTTTGTTCAATCAATTTCCCTCTCAACCCAGTTAAAGTCCCACTGACTATTTCTACCTCTGATCCCGATGGATATTCACCTAATCGTATATGCACATCCCGGATTTCACCCACTACACGACGTATCATATCGATTTCCAGCTCAGGAACACATACGAGGTCTTTGCGTTGTTTTAAAAAACCGACTACATATTCTGCTTCCAATATGGGTATATATTCATCCCGTGTGATATGAACAAATACAAAGCAATTGAATAGGGGAACCTGATATTTTTTTGTTTTTCGATGGTACTTTTTGATTTTTTCTATCAAAGGAATATATACTTCAATGCCTTTTTTCTTCAAGTGACCGGCTACATATTTTTCACTTCTGTAACGCGTTTTTACAGCAAACCATCTTTTTTCCGTATCGTGAAGATGGTTGATCGTGCTTTTCAAATCATTTCCCTGTGTACCTAATCCTTTTCCCATAATAACAACGTTGCAACATCATGATTTTTCCATTCCATCTTTTCAAAGTCTTCACGACTAAAAACAACATAGCGGACTTTCCTTTTTATAAGCTTTTCAACTTTTTCAATTAATTCGATTAAATAGTTTTTATTGATATTTCCTATCAATATCAGATCGATAATATTGCTATCTTGTCCATTGGCAAAAGCTCCGCTCACATATACCTTTTCAACTTCTCCCAATCGCTCTATAACATTTTCTATGATTTTGTCAAATCCGATGTACTTCAGTAAAATGCTATGAACTTCTTTGTATAGTGGGTGTCCGGTGTTGGCCTGAAAGTATTTTTTATTGCCACGAACAAATGACGCGAGCATGCCGGCCTTCTCCAGGCGGTTTAATTCTATCCTGATGGCATTGGTAGACTCTCCAAACTCGTTTTCCAAACCCCTCAAATAGGAGGTTGTAGAGCTGTTTAGAAAAAATTTTAGCAAAAGCTTGATCCTCGTCTTCGATGATATTAAGGTTTCTATCATTAAAATTGAGTAACTATATTACTCAAAAATAATAATTTTCTACAAAAGAGAAAAGCAGGAGGAAAAAACTTTTAGAAATAAAGCATCAAAGTTCCCGGATTTTAATGTTTCTGAAAAATACAGGATCTCCATGGTCCTGGAGGGCAATATGCCCTTTGACGGATTGGCCAAATCCAGTCATATCTTTAAATTTGCTTCGAGCTATCATCTGTTTCCACTCTTCACTGGTCATGTCAAAATCAACGACCCGGTAACCATTAAGCCAGAATTGCACTTTACCCTGATTGGAAATGATTCTAACATGATTCCATTCTCCTGATGGTCTGACTGTAAGGTATCGCGTTTCGATCATATCATACAGGTCACCGGCTCTATGGGTTTGATATCGTGTATCCGGATGACAGGAATTGTCAAGAATCTGCATTTCCGGACCGGTTTGCCACACATAGTTATATTCTTCTGACTCCGTAACATGGAAGATAATTCCGCTATTTCCGCATTGAGAAATCTTCCATTCAAGGCTCAATTCATAATTTTCATAGGGCTTATCTGTAATGATGTCTCCTCCATCCGGTGCCTGCCAGCCGCCACCGGCTCTTTTTATTGCATCCAGATATAGCATTCCATCCCTGACCTTCCAACTGGAACCTATGTCTGGTTTTCTGTAATTTCTCCAACCTTCTGTGGTTTTTCCATCAAAGAGCAATTTCCACCCATGTGCTATTTCATGTTCACTCAAAGTATTTGCATGCGAAAGTACCGGGGCAATTGCTCTGAAACCTGGCTGGTTTGAGGGAATTTTGTTGAGTGTATACCATGCTTCTGTTGACCATAATTCATTTTCCTTTTCACTGACAAAGGGATATAAAAGTCGTACATAAATGACATGATTGGGCTTCATGCCAGGCAATTCAAGAAATATTTTTTTGCGATCTTCTGAAACATGAACTGAAGAGATATTCAGCGTTTTTAAATCCAGTTTTGGGCCTCCGTACTCTTCGGTGGGCTTGTAATACCATTGTTGGATAAAATAGTCCGACTTTTGCCATCCTTCTCCGTACTTTAAGGGCTCTGTTAATTCGATTTCAATGCCATTGCTTCTTGCTTTTACCGCCAGCATTTCAAATGTATTTTTCCCATTATATTTCAGCCGCTGCAAGCCAAAATGCAATTTTCCGGAATGACCCCAATTGCCACTGCTACCTATTCCACCCACATATAAATCACCATCGGGACTCCATACCAACCGGTTGATTCCCGCTTCAAGTCCTTGTGTGAATCTGAAAACAGCTCCCTGAAATTGTCCTTCCACTTCTTCAACAAATACTCTTTTAACTCCTCCATGGGTGACTTCACCATGTATCATTTGGTTTTGATATGGTCCGAGGTTAAGCCATGAAGGAGTAGAGGGAGAGTTGCCAATTTCATCCTGAGGAAGCCAAACAACGGGCAGCTTTTCCATAGGTGGGTTTTTAGGGTCATATTCCACAGACCGGGAACCAAACCAATCTCCTTCTCGCACATGAAGCACCTTGCTTGAGGGCAACCAGTCCCCCTGGTTATCGGTAACATACAATTCGTCATTATAACCAATACCAATTCCATTGGGCGTACGGAGACCACTGGCTATAAAAGATACGCTGCCGTCCTTTTTCGCAATTTTAATTACCTTCCCACGATCTGTAATTTGTGGTTGGGTACTTGCACCACCGGGGTCAATGGCTGTTGCCAAAGCGCCATAGAAATACCCATCCCGGTAAGCTAATCCAAAGCTAAATTCATGAAAATTATTGGAAACCATCCATTGATTACTAAGGGTATAGTATTCATCGATCACCCCATCGCCGTTGTGGTCAATCAGTTTTGTTAGCTCCTGTTTTTGTAAAACGTATAGGGTGTCGTCGACCACTTTTAATCCGAGAGGTTCCGCCAATCCTGATGCAATCTTTTTTACTGTGATCGCTGAAGGATCGGTAGAATTGGGATTATCCAGAAGATAGACTGCTCCTTCGGCATCCCATGTACTGATGACTAACTGACCTTTCGAATTGAAGTCCATTCCCCCCACTTTGGGAGTAAAATTAAATGGCCTGGCCTGATAGAGATCAAAGGAAGGGTGTACCGAAGCCAATGCCGATCCGTTACCCGGGATATTCAGGTTCGATGCCATGGGCAATAGGTACCCCGAATACGCTTTGGCTTCATTGAGGTTGTAGAAAAAGTTTTCTTTGGAAATGACTTCAAATTGACTGGCTCCTGCCTTTCGCCAGTTAAATGAGAGGAATTTGCCTCCTCCCCCCTGGAAGTATTCCACCTGAACCGGATAATAGCCTTTTACAAGCCTGATAGATACTTCCTTGAATGCAGTACCGTGCATTCCATCATTGTCAAGGATAAGTGTATCGTTGAGGAAAACGCGGGAACCATCATCACTCCAGATCCGGAAAGCATATTCACCCTCCCGATCCACTTTCAAAAAACCCCTGGCGCGCAATGCAAAAAAATCGTCCAGGTCTACAAAATCTCCTCCACTAAGATTCGCGAGGTTGGGTAATATGCCTGCAAATCTAGGGGTTCCACGATAAGAGACATCTGTAAATGTCTGTATCGTTCTTCTTTGATCATATATATCCACGAGTAACCCGGGAATTAAATGACGATCTTCAGGCTGGGCTGGCATAAAAGAAAGCACGGGTTTTTCTTCTACACTTTCTTTTAATTGTCCTTCTCCGAGGGATAATATATATTCAGACATTTTTTGAAGAGTGGCATTGCTAAGATCTGAATGGGGAGTCATCACCTGGCTGCCCCAGATACCACTGCCACCGGTTTTGATTTTCCCGGCAAGGTAGGCTACATTTTCGGGGGTATATTCATATTTTTCAGCAATCTGTACATAGGAAGGCCCTATGGTTTTTAGATTGCGGTTATGACAGGTTTTACAATCACTTCGGGCTATCAGACGAAGACCTTCATGTATACCGTCTTCCTCTTCCATTTCCACTTCAGGGGAGTTGGGATTAGGAATCAATGGTTTTTCCAGAAAAGTGATAGTCAGAGTGGTGGGCTTGTCATTATGGAGTATAAATTCTGCATCTAAGTCCAGGGTATTGATTTTGCCTAATTGTACTTCATCTTCTCTGGTATACTCCAATGTGCTGTTGGTCTGAATGTCATTTTTCACCAGTATGGAATAAAAATGTGTTTTCAAACGCAATTGATGTGGATCATTCAACCCTTCTACCCGGAAGCTTCTTATAAAAACGGGTCGGTTATTCGCTGAAATGTGGGATTCAGGCGATTCAAAGACCCTGATGGTTCCGGGGATGGAAGGGTGAGTCAATTCATATTGAAGAGTAACGGATTCTTCATCAAAACGATGTCCCCTGTATTGTATGGTGGGTTCCAGGATATTGCCCTGAGAATCCCGTATTAGCCAGGGATTGGGAAAAGGGTTTTCCATATATTTATCTCCCATACTGAGGGGTTGGGGCCCATGAATGGTATTGTATACGGCTCCTTCAAAGAGAACAGAGCCCTTCCATGCCTGCAATAATGATGCTCTTTCAGTATCGTAAGCCACCCAAAGGTGATCATTGAGAGCAATGGTGGCTATGCGCGCTTTTCCATCCAAGACAGTGCGAAATACCCATGGATCATGGGGTCTTTTGCGATCCTGGGTTTTTTCATCTGAGCTACATGAAAAAAAACTTAATGAGATCAACAAACAAAGGTAGCATTTCACAAAATGACCATTCATAATCGAAAGATTTAATAATATCAATACTTGTGGCAGGGTGCTAAGATAAATACTACGATGAATATTTTGTTCTAAATATCTTTTCGTGAAAACAAATAAATCATTTACTATGCATTAAAATATACCCATTTTCGGAAAAGGACAGAATTTTTCATGGTTTACTGTTTTGGAAATTTAATCCCTTCTACCTAAAGGTGGCTATTCTATCAGAATAGTAACTTTTATTCTACAGATTTTGAATCTAAATGATAAAATGAAAAGTTAAGTTAAAAAAAATTGAAGACAGCCCAATATTTTCGTTTGTCTAATAAAAATAAGTTCGTACATGTATATAAACAGAGTGCCAGTTTTTATACAATAGTATGCTCCCAGCGAGTATTACGAATATAATTACCAACTTAAAGTTTCTCCAATGCCGGTGTGCTTTTTCTCTTCGGCTTCTATATTTTACCCTGGACGAATAAGACATGAATCATTTGAATTAAAGGGACAAAGATTACACTATTTCAGATATTCTTTCATCGTTTTCTTTTCCGAAATCCACAAAAATACAATATACAATGTAAAAATAACCATACCGCATATCAGCCGATGGAGGTCTGTTGAAAGGTTGGATTTGACCCATACGGTCATGATCATTACTGTGAACAAAACTCCTGCCAAATAAATGATGCGTTTTACCGGGTATCGGATAGGATAAAATTTCTGACCTAAAATATATCCACAAATAGTCATGAAAATAAAGCAGGCCAATGTTGCCCAGGCAGAGGCAATGTAACCGATTTTGGGAAGAAAATAAATATTAATACCCAATGTAAGGATGGCGCCTCCACTACTGATGAATGCGCCAAAATAGGTCTTATCGCTGAGCTTATACCAGATGGATATATTATAATATAAGCCTAAAGCAAAGTAGGCAAAAAGTAAAATGGGGATAATTTCCTGAGGTCCGCGGTAGGATTCACCGATCAGAAGAATTGCCAATTCCTGAAAGCTAATGATCGCCATCATGGCCACACCGGACACCACAGTAAACGCATGCATGATCTGGCCATACGCTTTTTCAGAATTTTCTTTACCCACATTATTGAAGAAAAATGGTTCTGCTGCGTAATTGAAAGCGACGGTAAACAGATTGAGCAATAAAGCAATTTTCGCCGGTCCCATGTATGCACCGGCCTGGGTGAGATTCTCGTTGAAGGTGCCACCAAGAAAAAACTTTTGCAAAGGGGTGGCAAAGACCTGATTGATATTGCCAGCTATACCTACCAAGACCAAAGGAAGGGAGTACCAAAACATTTTACTCCAGGACACAGGATTGTTTTTCCAGATCCGCTGCCAATCTACTTTTAATACATCAGGAATCATTAAAAGCAGGACAGCAGCGCTTCCAATCAGATTAGCAAGAAAAACAAAGTCAATCGGCTGCTGAACATCAAACCATCGGTTGCTTTGGTCAGGTATTATTTCCAGGAAAAGGAAAACCATAAGAAGCGTAATTACCACATTAGCCATACGGAACATGAGGAAACGGAAAGGCCGGCTTTGGAGACGAAATCTTGCATAGAACATTCCCGCCAAAGCATCAAATCCTAGTATAAATGCAAACCATCGCACATAGTATCCTCCATATTCATATTTAAGGAATATGGCAATCTCATCAGAAAAGAAGTACATGGTGGTGGAACCTAAAACCGCAATACCAATTACAGGAAGCAATGCAGCTCCGAATATCTGATCCTGTGAAGAGGACTGTGCTCCAAAACGAAAAAATGCTGTATCCATGCGGAAGAGGAAGATGACGAGCAAGATGGTGGAATATGCATACAATTCATTGTAAATACCAAACTGTAGTGTGTCTTCAAATTTATAGGTGATGTAAATGGTCAGGAAAAGAAAATGAATGACCCTGGGCAGGATGGAACTCATGCCATAGATGATGGTTTCGCCAGCCAGTTTTTTAACAAAAGACATAAGCGCTTGGTGTGCTGTTAATATATTAGGGGCAATTTATGGATTGTTTGATGATACCTTGATATAGTCAATGGTAAATTTCGCTGGCAAAGCATCATCATCAATATCTGGTCCGCCAAATGTTCCCCCAATGGCCAGATTTAATATGACAAAGAAGGGTTTATCAAAAGGCCATGTGTTTAAGTCTTTGGTCTCAGGGGCATAGCGGTATACCTCATGGCCATCTATGCTGAAGACGATTTCATTGGCATTCCAGGTACATCCATATATATGGAAAGTATTTTCAGGGTCTTCAATAGAGTGAATGGCAGTATTTTCTGTATTGCCAGAGCTTGAAGAGGTATGTAATGAAGTATGAACCACACCGGGATTTTTACCTACATACTCCATAATATCTATTTCTCCACAGGCAGGCCAGCCGATATCGTTGATGTCGGAGCCCAACATCCATATGGCAGGCCATGTTCCCGTGCCGGAAGGGAGTTTCGCGCGAACTTCAATCGTTCCATACTGAAATTCAAACTTATTTTTAGTGGTTATTTTACCGGAATAATATGTACCGCCTTCTTTTTCTGCTGTAATTACCAGTTGGTTGTCATCCAAAGAAACATTGGACGGTCGGTAGTATTGTAATTCCTGATTTCCCCATCCGCATAGATTAGGACACCCGTCACCCAAATCGTAGTTCCATATGTTTTCATCCAGTTCGGGGCCTTCAAAATTTTCATACCACTGCAATGTGGAGTTTTTATCCGCACAGGAAGGGAAGACGAAGAGTAATAAAATGATTGTGCAGGCACCAAAATTCATCAGATTACTTATTGTTTTAGCTCAATAATACATAGATTTTTCATTCTATTATTGTCAGTGAACGAAAAATGTTAATGCGTTAAGTTATTGAGTCGTTTAGTGTTGATATCCTTTTTGTGGACTTTGTGCTAAGATCTTCGTGGCCTTTGCGGTAAAATAATAGACGGTCCATAGTGTGCAGTGAGCAGGGAATGTTGAGTCGTTATATATTAGCACAACTTGTCCCGATGGCAAAGCTTTGGGTGAAGGCAGAATAAAATACATCAATGAAGT
>DAOLDB010000006.1:0-103442 GCA_035327565.1 Saprospiraceae bacterium | reverse complement strand
CCAGACGCTCAATAGACATCCCTTGTAAATCAGGGGATGAGTATTCAAGAATCTGAGCATTGATACTGATTATCAACACAAGATAAAACACCAATATATACAAGAGTTTGCTGTTCATAACTTAAAACTTTTAAAATAAAAAAACCTGTAATGTGTGAAGATTACAGGCCCAAAATCAAAAAAATTCATTTAATTATTAAGTATTAATGGAAGTCCATCTCCACTACCACCAACGATGACCACTTTACTATTAGGTGACTGAGCCAATGTCAGTGTAGCTTCGATGCCTTTATCTTTTAAAATTTTGTCTGTCAATGAAGCATTTAGAATTTGGTTAGCTTCTGCTTTGGCTTTTGCTTCGATGATTTTTCTTTCAGCTTCCTTTCTTTCTCTGTCCAGACGGAATTCATACTGAAAAGATAATTGTTCTTCCTGAAGCTTTTGTTCGATAGCCGTACGAAGTTTATCAGGCAATGCGACCTCTCTGATCAAAATAGCATCCACAGTTATATTCTTCTGGTTGACTCCGGCCGATGTTTTAGAAAAAATTTCTTCCTGTATGGTTTCCCTCTTTGTACTATAGAGTTCTTCAGGCAGATACTTTCCAATCACTTCACGGGTAGCGGATCTGATTTCAGGAATCAGGATCCTTCGCAGGTATTCTGTTCCGACTTCATCATGCAGATAACCTATTCTTTCAGGCTTAGGAAAATACCTGTAGGATAGTTCCACCACAATAGTTAAACCATTTCTGGATAAAACCTCCATTTTCTCGACCCCCTCATTAACCCGGGTATCGTAAATAAACATTGTGTTCCATGGAGCAACAATGTGAAAGCCCTGATGATAAATCTTTTCTTTATCAAGTCCACCGGCAAAACGCTTGAATAGTACACCTTTTTTGCCAGGCTCAATGGTAAGAAAAGTTGTGTTAGTCAGAATGATAAAAAAGAAAAAAGCGATAAAGCCAATGATCCCTATTCTTACAAAATTAATAGGAGGTTTGCTTTCTGGATTAGGATTAAACGACATAGCAATAATTTTTTGATGATATAATGATTAACAATAAATAATTGAATTCATTCCCTGATATAGACTGTTATGGATAAAATTTAGACATAATACCTCTTTTTCCGGAATGATGCTAATGATAAGGATGAACGAAATTAAAAACCCACATCACTACTTTATTGTTTTAAATGATTCCTTTTTTAAACCTTTCATGTATATAACTTAACAAATTCGAACTTTTCACCATTAAACAATCCTTTGTCGCTCAATTTTAAAGAAGGAATAACCAGAAGAGCCATAAATGATAAGGTCATAAAAGGAGCTTTTAATGTTGATCCCATTTCTTTGCTCATTTTGTCTATCTTTTTATACGATTCTGCCACCCATTCAGCTCTTGCATTCGACATAATACCCGCTATAGGTAATGGCAGAACTTCAGTATGCTTGCTATTAACAGCCGAAATACCCCCCTGATTTTGAATGATAGCATTGATGGATTCACAAATAGAAGTATCTTCAACTCCCACAGCAATGATATTATGAGAATCATGTGCTACGCACGATGCTATAGCCCCTCCTTTCAATCCAAAACCATGAATCAAGGCAATAGCGGGTTTTTGCCTGCTATATCGGTTTATTACAACTATTTTTAAAATATCATTATCAAGGTCAGCAACCACCGCGCCATTTTCCACTTTCACTTCGCTTTCCCTGCTCCCTGTGATTAACTGCCCATCCTGAGCTACAATGATCAATGCTGAATTGGTTTCTGCTTCTAGCTTCAGATCTTCTACCCTGATTTCCTGTGTATTGAAATGATTTAATTTTTTTGAGGCTGAAAAGGTGATATTACTCTTTCCTCCCTGATACACACACTCTCCATCAATCCATGTTTCAAGCACATGCATGGATTGTAAATCCCTGACTCTTATAAAATCAGCAGGATCTCCTTCCTGTAAAATACCTACCGGTAAACGATAGTGTTGAACGGGGTTGATACTAGCGGCATTGAGTACATTAAAAAGATCACAACCTTTTTGCAGAGCTCTTTTTACCAAAACATTTATATGGCCTTCCATTAAATTATCGGGATGTAAATCATCGGAACAAAACATCACACGATCCGGAAATCGGTCGATCAAAGGCCATAATTCTTCAAAATTTTTTGCGGCACTCCCCTCCCTGATGATGATTTTCATGCCATGAGTAATTTTGTGAAGGGCTTCTTCCAACTTAAAACATTCATGATCTGTACTGATTCCGGCATGGATATACTTTATGGCGTCATCACCCATCAATCCGGGGGCATGCCCATCCACGGGCTTTCCCCATTTTTTTGCAATAGCAATTTTCTTCATTACCTCTTTATCTTCAAATAAAACCCCTGGGTAATTCATCATTTCCGCTAAATAGAGCACCTCTTTCCATGAAAGAATTTCTTCTATGTCCTGTGCATCAATTACAGCCCCTGCCGATTCAAAAGTAGTTGCAGGAACACAGGAGGGAGCGCCAAAATGAAATTTCAATGGAACCTCCTTTCCATTTTCAATCATATATCTGACTCCTTCCACTCCAAGTACATTTGCAATTTCATGGGGATCGGATAGGGTTGCAATGGTTCCATGCATTACAGCAATTCTTGCAAACTCTCTGGGTACCAGCATAGAACTTTCAATGTGAACGTGGGAATCAATAAAACCCGGGAGAATAAAATGATCATATTGCATCTGATCATATTCCTTTTTAATAATACGCCCATTCCTGACGATGATCTTGCCACCCTGGATTTTTCTATCCTTTATATTTACTAAGTTTCCTTGAAAAATTGTATCCATTACTTTTAACTTTAATTCTGAAATCAGATTTTATTTACCGAAATTAGTATAATTTTACCTTATCCAATGCAGTTGTCCAGCAAATTGGATTCTATTTAAAAAAAGTAGTATTAGGTTTGATCGGGTGGATTGCACCTTTAAAATATTTCGATGGGTTATGGTGAAAAATCATACTATGGTAATGTGTAGAAATAATATGGATAACATTCGAAAACTTTGCAAATTTTAAACATTTTAGGGCGTACTTTCAAGATTGGATTTCATTCAAGTTTTTTATTTAAATAAATCATTTTAAAGGTCATGCTTCCGAAAGAATTATGATTAATCTTATCTAAAATTTCATTACAAAACCCTGTCATGGAAGTAAAAATATCCTGGATACAATCCCACATTGAATGGAAAAGCCCGGAAATTAATTTGTCTTATTATGAGAAGGTATTAAAGAAAAACCAAGCTCGGAAAGGGAACATAATTCTTCTTCCCGAGTGCTTTCCAACAGGATTTTGCATGAATGATCCCTCCATCATTGAACAGCACCCCGGCCCTTCATTTGAATGGATGCGACTTACAGCATCTGAACATCAATGTGTATTGGCAGGCTCTATATTGATCCATGATCAAGGAAGAAATTTCAATCGCCTTTATTGGGTAAATCCGGATGGACGTTATGAGCAATATGACAAAGTGCACCTGTATACCCCAGGCAGAGAAGGAGAATTTTTCACTCCGGGGAAAAGAAAAGTCATTATTCAAAAGCATGGAATTCGGTTTTTCCTGACTACATGTTATGATTTGCGTTTTCCGGTGTGGTGCAGAAATATTGGGAACTATGATGTAATGATAAATGTAGCCAACTGGCCATCCATGAGGGCCGACCATCGCAAAATTTTGATGCGATCGAGAGCCATTGAAAATCAGAATTATGTGATTGGAGTGAATCGCATTGGCAAAGATGGAAACCAATTGAACCACATAGGTGAATCTATGGCCATTGATCCTTCAGGAAAAATTATTGCTGAATCAATGAATAAGGAAGATTTTCATTCCGTGACAATAGATTTAAACACCATGATGGAATACAGACAAAAACTACCTTTTTTCAAGGATTCCGATGAATTTGAATTGAAACAACCCTTTATAGATTAACTCATGTTTAACTAAATCAAAGAAAACAAATGAATAGATAATACGTCTTTTAATTTGAAAAACCATTCTTGAAAAGATAGCTATGGAAAAATTACTCTGCATAAATATAGAATTCTTATTCCGGATTCAAAAGATCAGACTTGCCCTATTGTTCCCTTTTACTATTTTATTCATACTTCCTCTTGTTTCCCATGCACAGAAGGCCTCCGATTCTGATCCTGAAGCCAGAAAAATATTGGACAAACTAAAAAAGGAGTATGATACACATTCGTCAATGGAAGTTACATTTGAGATGGTAATAAAGCTCAATGGTCAGGCTGAAGAAAAACAAAAAGGGAAAGTAATTCAAAACGGCAACAAGTACTTTGTTGACCTGACCGATCAGGCCATCTATTGTAATGGTGAAATCATATGGCTGCACCTCAAAGACAATCATGAAGTCCAGATCAATGATATGGATAGCGATGATGAAAATTTTTTAACTCCCAGAGAATGGATCACAGCTTATGAAAAAGATGACTTCTTTTATGCCATCACTAATAAAAGCAAGGTAAAAAATGAATCATTCACTGAAATAGAATTTAAACCCCTTTCGAACCGTACTGAATACAAAAAAATGAGAATCAGAGTTAATACAACCAAAAATCAAATGGATACAATGGATTTTTTTTCACGGGACGGAAGTCAATATTCACTTCAAATTCTTGGGGTACAATTCAATAAAAAGTACGAACCTGCTTTATTTACATTTGATCCATCAAAATTTCCAGGAATACACATAGAAGATCTAAGATTGTAAAACTTCTGTTTTTGTTTTATGCACTGCATTGACCATTTTCTCAATAATATTGAAGATGAATCAACTATTGAAGTGATTTTAAGACTTCATGACAGCATATTAATTCAGCATCCATCGATGACGGTAAAATTGAGATACAAAATACCATTTTACGATGTACACACCTGGATTTGTTATCTCAACCCCATCAAAAATAAAGGCATTGAACTAGTCTTTTTGAAAGGCCAGCAGATGAAAACGCATGAGCATTTACTGGTAAAAAAAGGGCGTAAAATGGTAAGTGGAATTTCATTTTATCGCACTTCAGAAATTGAAACAGAAGTCCTCTCTGAAATATTACAGGAGGCTATCTTATTGGACGAAATTGACTTTCAGTCCAAAATAAAATAATGGTGAGTTGGCATATTTTGGTAATTTCAATAAAATGCTTTTGATAAACGCTCGGATGCCTTAACCCAATGTATCATCAGAATTCCATGTATTCCGTCCTTCATTCTACTTATTCATTGCCATTCTCTGGTTTCAGGTTGCTATTCCTGAACCCAGTTTCATTAATCCAATGACTCAGGCAATGGCAATCGTACATAGTAAGTTTTATTCAGCACAGTCAGTTTGTTGTCGATCAACCATGGATTGTAATATTTGAGCATGCGATAAGAAATTCCGTGCTTTTGAGCAAAATCCTTCCAACTGGTAACAGACTTGTCTATTTTCACTTCATAGGTATTTTCCAGGCCGGGATATAAATCTTCTTCATCGACATAAAATCCATATTTTTCCGGTTCAGACATAATTTCTTTGATTGCAATCAATCGGAATACATAGCGACTGGTTTCATCATTCAAATGCAGATTGTAATAGTTGCTTTCGCCCTGGTTCTGAAGAGTTTTTGCATAGCTGGTAGGTCCCACATTATATGCAGCAGCTGCATCTGTCCACGTTCCGAACCGCTTTTTCATTTGTTTAAGATATTGAGCAGCGGCCTTGGTTGATTTTTCAACATGGTACCTTTCATCTACTTCATTATTAACTTCCAAACTCCATTCCTTTGCTGCGAGATTTCTGAACTGCCAGAAACCTTTAGCGTTGGCATGAGAACTGACATTTCTCAACGAGCTTTCAGCTACAGCCAGATATTTAAAATCATCAGGCACCCCTTCTTCTTTCAGGATTCTTTCCATGATTGGAAAAAATTTGTTCGCCATTTTGATATGAAGCAAGGTCGTACTGTGCCAATAGGAGTTAACCAATAACTCTCGATCCAATCTTTCCATGACATCGGGATTATCCGGCACCACTTCTCCGGCCCAATCATACTTATCTTTTAACTTTACGCTTCTTACTACCTGTGGCAGATCGAATGATTTAATGATTTCTTCCTCCTCAATACTCCCTTCAGTACTGTATGATATAAAAATCAGTGAGGTAAAAACGAGGCCGGAAATGAGAAAAAAAATGGAATACTTGTTCATACTTGAATTGGATTAATAGATTAAGATTGGGTGGACTAAGTTACAAAATTAACCAAAAAATGTATAATTTCCCAACAGTATTAACTTCAAAATTCAAGAATAATTACAAAACAAGATTTGTCAGTGCGTTTTTATCTTGCCTTCTTGAATACAGGCACAGTCGAACAGGGTTCACCATACATAATAGATTGAACAATAGGCACCAATACATTGGTTAAATCCATGTAAGCAGAAAAAGGTACCGGCCTTTTGCTACAGCCTTTAATCACCACCCTCTTTCCTGAAAGATAATCAAAATTTCCTTCCCTGATCACCTTGTTATAATGCACTTTTAAATATTGATCCTGGGTTCCTGCAAAAATTTCTGCAGCGTAGGGCACTGCATAAGTGGATATGAGCATATATGCCCACACCGGAAGTATGGCATCTGCTGAGCAATAAACAAGTAAGACTTTTCCAATGTATTGTTGCCAATCATGATTCAAAAGATGCTCCCTGAAATCCTTTTCTTTAAGTATCAATCCATGAAACAAATATGGCTTTATATCCATTTCTGCCCATTCATGGTTAGGAAAGTAATCCTCCAAATTAACGGTAACCAAACCGCTTTTTGCTACCCGGTTAACAAGTGCATTATTACTGGTTGTTTTTATTTCTTCCATTTTTGTCATTTTCAATCAAAACTTCTTCAATAGGAGCTTTTTCTCCGATTTCTGAAAATGGATTATCAAAATCTTTTAATTTAGGCAAATCAGCCAGATCCTCTAAACCAAAGTAATCCATAAATTTTTGAGAAGTGATATATAACAATGGTCTGCCCGGCCCGTCGCTCCTACCTGCTATTTCAACAAGTTCTTTATCCAAAAGTTTTTGAATACTGTAATCAGAATTTACCCCTCGAATAGATTCCAACTCTACTTTGGTGACCGGTTGCTTATATGCAATAATAGCCAACGTTTCTATGGCAGCCGGTGACAGTTTTTTCTTAGTAGTTAATCTGAGATGATTTGCAATGGTGTCAAAGTAAGGAGCCTTAGTCATGAATTTATACCCCCCGGAAACCATTTCTATAGTATATGAAAATGAACCCTGATCATATTTCAACTTGAGATTTTCAATGATCTGAACGATTTTATTAGGTTCAAAGATGGTCTCCATTTGCTCTGAAAGAGATTCGGCAATTTCAGCTGCAGAAATTTCATCTTTTGTCATAAAAATCAATGCTTCAATATGCCCTTCCAGATTGTGTTCCATGTCGCTTTAATTCTTTTTTAATTGATCAATATTGCCATGTGGATAAAGAAAGTTATACTCTTTTGAAATAATATCTCTTCTAACATTCATATTATATGACGCTCAATGATGAATTAGTATGAAATAAAATTATATATATTCTCATCAATTCGTTTCTTTCCATCAGAATATTACGAATCAAATCAGCAAAAATATTTCGAGGTATTGTATGAAATAAAAAACTGAAAGTCGTGCAATACTGACCATTATTTCAGTCATTCTCTTTCCTCCAAATGCCCACTTTGGTATGTAGGGTCTGTTTATGTGATGAACAATAGAAACTTTCAATTTTTAATTCAATAGCCCTCATTGAATTAAAGTCTTTATACAGGATTCACGCTCATCAATATAAAATCTGGGAGAGGATGTAAACGGCTGAAACCAGACATAATGCTACAATAAACGTTTGGATATTATAATAAAAATTAATTTTTCTCCGCCTCCTGTTAAGTTCAGTATCGGCTTGTTTATTGGGAATTAATCCATATGAAAATGCTCCGTCTTTTTTCTCAATAATCAGGTCACACAACTCTTCGCCCAAAAACATCGAATATTTTTTGCTATCATTCACTGAAAAATCAATCATTACAATCCGGGTATTCACGTATAACATCAAATGGCCGCTGTCATCACCATGGTATAAGCCTACTTTGTATTGCTTACCAAAATCATCCAGGTATGTCCATTTGAATTGTCCCAAAATGATAATATTATAAATCGTTTAGTAAAGAGGTTAAGATAAGACTTTTATTTTAGAAAAACAATAGAAAAGCGGTTAATTTTTTTAACCTCTCAACATTCATGATGCTGATTCAGAATCATTTATCTTTTGAGAAACTATTTTTTGGCTTCATCTTAGGTATGTTTTAACTTTTCACATAAAAATTCATGCCTTTAATTAATGAAGATGAATTAAATGACACACTGTTTTTAATAAAAAAGTCCTAATAGTTGGTGATTTTGCATCCTCTTTTATATTTTCGCTACCAATCACTCATTCATCTACATTAAAATCTGAATTAGCATGAAAACCATCAAAGGCCCCGCTGTTTTTCTCGCCCAGTTTTTGGGTGAGACGGCACCTTTCAATACACTTGAAAACATTTCAGAATGGGTAAGTCAATTGGGCTACAAAGGCATTCAGATTCCAACCTGGGACAATAGAGTGATCGACCTTGAAAAAGCGGCTTCAAGCAAATCCTATTGTGATGATTTAAAAGGAAAAGTCAATCAATTTGGGCTGGAAATCACCGAATTATCGACCCATCTCCAGGGTCAACTTGTCGCTGTACATCCTGCATATGATCAGATGTTCGATGCATTTGCACCAGCTCACTTAAAAAACAATCCCAAAGGAAGACAAGAATGGGCAATCCAACAATTGAAATGGGCAGCTTCAGCAAGTAAAAATCTGGGACTGAATGCACATGCAACGTTTTCAGGGGCTCTTTTATGGCATACTGTATATCCTTGGCCACAAAGACCTGCCGGGCTTGTAGAGCTTGGGTTTTCAGAGCTGGCAAACAGATGGCTGCCCATTCTGAACTATTTTGATGAATGCGGAGTGGATGCATGTTTTGAGATTCATCCGGGAGAGGACCTCCACGATGGATACAGTTATGAGATGTTTCTGGATAAAGTAAATCAACATCCCCGTGCATGTCTTTTATATGACCCAAGCCATTTTGTACTTCAACAGTTGGATTACCTTGAGTTTATTGATTTATATCATGAAAGAATTAAAATGTTTCATGTAAAAGATGCCGAATTTAATCCCAATGGAAGGGGTGGGGTTTATGGTGGTTTTCAATCATGGGTTAACAGACCGGGCCGCTTCCGATCATTAGGTGACGGCCAGGTAGACTTTGCTTCGATATTCAGTAAACTATCGCAATATGGATTTGAAGGATGGGCGGTTATGGAATGGGAATGTTGCATTAAATCTCCTGAACAGGGAGCCCGAGAAGGAGCTCCATTCATAGGAAACCATATAATTGAAGTGACACAGAAAGCCTTTGATGATTTTGCCGGAGGAGAAACAGATCAGGATTTACTCAAGAAAATACTGGGCATATCATAAAGATTAGATACTATTCTTCAAAATCGATGTATCAGGTGTGTTTAGTACAACTTAGCATTGAATGGGATATTGAAGATACGTTTTACATGAACGATTAAAGCTTTTTAACACTCTGTATGAGGTTGTAACTATAATTCCTACTTTATGTTTTAATGAAGGTGAGTTATAATCATCCTGCAATTAATCACAAAAATTCTTATTTGACAATCACCGGGAACCAAATTAATCTTAATTGATCCGTTTTGACATCATTTAATCATTCACAAATTTTTAAAATATGTTTAATTTTAATATTTAGAAATCGAAATATGATTCAAGGGTAATTTTTTCCTTCAAGGGATAAGGAAAGCAGTGATCATTTTCAATGATTTACCGGAAATACTTACCTTACGATTGCTGCTGATCAAATTTTCCTGTATTTATTTCAGATTTCTTCTGAAATGCCAAGAAGGGTGTGGTATCAGAGACGTATAACCGGAACTCATTTACTTGCTGTTAACAAGGGTTCCGGTTTTTTTATTATAAATCCTTGTGTTCACAATATCAAGGAATATTCTATTTGCGGGTTTCTTTTGTAATTGAAAACATAAATTTCATTCGTTACAAATTTCAAAACTCTGCACAAATTTGAATTTAAAATGGAAAATGACCATCATACAATATTATTGAAAAAAGCAAGTCTCCTAACTATTAAACTCTTTGTGTCCTCTGTGTTATTGGTCTTTGTGATCTTTGAGGACATAATAAAATCTCCTTATTTACTCTTAAATCTACAATATAAGTTGTAATTATAAATTCTTTCAAAAGGGTCCTGTCTTTTAATTGATGTTCATTGAGTAGTGTTGAATTTTAAAATTCGTTTATATTTGACATCATCAAAATAGTAAATTGAATTTCAATGATTCACTACCTCAGGTTTTTTCTGTCACTACTCACTTCACTCATGCTGCTGCTTTTGTTCAATGGAAAATTAATCACTGTATTTCCCAAACTTCCGCCATTAGGCAAAGTCTTAAATCCAGTTACAGGAGTTTGGGCAAATGGAGAGAAAGAAAATCAATTCAAAAACAAGACCCTTCAATTTGAAGGCCTGGAAAATGAAGTTACCATCATTTACGATCAGAGGATGGTGCCCCATATTTTTGCCTTATCCATACACGATGCTCTGTTTGCCCAGGGGTATCTTGAAGCTAAGGACCGTTTGTTTCAGTTGCAATTCATCAACCGCCTGGCTTCAGGAAGGCTGGCCGAAATATTGGGTCACCGCGTAATAGAATTAGACAAACAACAACGTAGAAAAGGGATGAACTTCGCCGTTGAGAATACTGAAGAAGGTTGGCTTCAACATATAGATAAATACCCTGAAGTGCTTCGATTTATGGAAGGAATCAACTCATATATTTCCAGCATAAAAACCAAAGACTTGCCGGTAGAATGCAAATTGACCGGAATGCCCATAGAAGAATGGACTATCCAACATTCAGCGCGTGTCTTCAAATGGATGAGCGATGTGCTCTGTGGATATGCAAAAGATATAGAGAATACCAATATCAGATCACTTTTGGACTCCTCAGTCTATCACGCCCTTTATCCGGAAAGACCCGGCAATGTTGATCCAGTTATTCCTTTTGGTGTAAGTTACGCCTTTGAGAATCTGATCATTGACAAGGGTTCCGGTTGGCCAAATTTTGAAAAGTTGTACAAAACCACACCAATACCCGGCTCCCCAAAAGGAACAGGAAGTAATAACTGGGCGATTTCACCTTCATTATCTGCCACCGGATCACCCATATATTGCAGCGATCCTCACTTAAGCCTTACTTTACCTTCAGTGTGGTATGAGGTAGGCATTCATACTCCACAATTTAATGCCTATGGGGTTACGATACCCGGTATGCCGGGAATTATGATGGGCTTTAACGATAGCATAGCTTGGGGCGAAACCAATGTCGGATGGGATGTGAAAGATTTCTTTGAAATAAAATGGATAGACAAAAAGCGGTTGATCTACGAGCTCGATGGTAATGAAGCTCAAGCTGAAATCAGGATTGAAACCATCAAGGTCAAAGGAGGGCCTGATATCATTGACTCCATCATTTATACTTATTGGGGACCCATTTCCAATCAGACTGAGGATGGGAAAGATCTTGCCATGAGATGGCTTGGTCACGACATACCGGGCACACCTGAATATATGACCTTTATTAATGGAATGCAATCTATGAATTATAGCCAATTTTTGGAAAACACTTCATTTTTTTTAACGCCTGCACAAAACTTTGCCTTTGCTTCTAAAAATGGAGATATCGCACTACGCGTCAATGGATTGTTCCCTGCAAAAACATACCGGGATGGAAAGTATATTAAAGATGGAAGCAACACCCAAAACGATTGGCAACAGTTTATTCCCAGAGACCAAAATCCTCAGGTAATTAATCCTCCCAGAGGATTTGTTTCTTCAGCCAATCAGCGATCCGCTGACGAGACCTACCCCTATTATTACAATGGCCGGTTTGAACATTACAGAAACCGCACCCTCAATGAAGCTTTGACTCTGAGTGGTCCTTTTACTATAGAGGACATGAAAAAACTGCAATTTAGTTCATTCAGTAAGAAAGCAGAAGAAGCCCTACCTACCCTTATTGGAATTTTAGAGAAGGCAGAACTGCCTCATGATCAAATTAAATATCTGGAAGAGTTGAAAATGTGGGATATGAATTTCAATTCCCAAAGCAATGCTGCTTCACTATTCGAGATCACATTTAAGACCCTCTTTAAAGAGACATTTGATGAAATTTATCACTTCAGTGATTCATTGCCCGTTACCTTTCCTGAAGATTGGGTTTTGATTGATATAATGAATAATCAACCCGAACATAAGATTTTTGATAAAATGGGTACGGTAAATACAGAAACATTGAAAGACTTGGTTATACATTCCTTTACAACAACAGTAGATTCACTGAACCGAATGAGTGAGAGAAATGAGTCAATTCATTGGGGAGCATTCCGCCCATTACAAATTCACCATCTCATCAGAATCCCTGCATTTTCATCTTTGGATATGCAGGTAAGTGGACACGGTGATGCCTTAAATGCTGTTGGTTATAACTCCCATGGCCCATCCTGGAAAATGGTAGTATCTTTGGAAGATCGAACACAAGCTTGGGGTATTTTTCCTGGTGGCCAATCAGGAAATCCTTTCAGTAAGTTTTACAGGAATTCTGTCGAAAAGTGGGCAAAAGGCGAATATCATGAACTGAAAGACATTAAAAAACATGAAGATATTGATGCTTTGTATACCATTAAAATGACACCCCAATGAGTAAAAATAATATTTCTCTCCTGCTCATGATCATCCTCGGATGGATTGCATTACTTATCCTTCCATGGTGGGCAGATCCTATCATTGCTTTTGTGATTGCATATTTGATGATCGAGAGTCCCATCCGAGCCTTTGTTAATGGATTTATTGCATTTTTTACTTTTTGGACTTTTACAGCCATTTACATGAATGCAGGAAACACCGTTTCAATTGCGACAGAAATGGGAAAAGTGTTAGGGGGCATTCCGGCTTCCGCCGTATACATTCTTACCGGTATTATTGGGGGAATAACCGGTGGCATTGGCGCCCTGACCGGCACCTTATTACGAATCAGCACCAGCAATCGACCCGCAGAGACACCCTGATTTCAATTAATAATTGCATTTAAAAACCCTTCAATATACTTCCTTATGAAAAATAATCTTGAAGGTATGCTGGAAGCGATCACAGGAAGTACTACGGACGCAGTGATTGTTTCAAATGCCCAGGGAAAAATTATGCTTTGGAATCGAGCCGCTGAAATCATGTTTCATTATAAAGCTGAAGAAATGGTCGACAATTCCCTCCACCTCATTATTCCTGAAAGATTTCGCAGCATGCATGATTCAGGTATGGCAAGAGTTAGTCTTGGAGGTCAACACAAGGTCATTGGAACAGTCGTTGAACTGTATGGTCTAAGAAAAAATGGGGAAGAATTTCCGATAGAACTTTCGTTATCCACATGGAAAGAGGGAGACAAAACTTATTTTACCGGAATTATCCGGGATATTTCTTTAAGAAAAATGGTAGAGGCCAATCTCATCGCTTCCGAAGAACGTTTTCGATCCGTTTTGAGTACAGCGAATGATGCCATCATTACCGCTGATAAGAATGGAAATATTTTGAGTTGGAATGCTCACGCCACCCGGTTATTTGGTTATAATGAAGCAGAAGTGACAGGTAAATCCCTGAATATCATCATTCCAGAAAAATACAGGAAAGCCCATGACGAAGGGATGAGACGTGTAGTATCCGGAGGAAATCACAAGGTTATAGGAAAGACGGTTGAATTGACAGCCCTGCACAAAAACGGTACCATCCTACCCATTGAACTCTCGCTTTCTACCTGGAAATCCGGTACAGAACCTTTCTTTTGTGGAATCATCCGGGATGTAACAATAAGGAAAGACCAGGAAGCCGAAATCAAAAATCAGAAAGAATTACTTGAAATCAAAGCCAACGAATTAACCCGGCTATATGAAGAAGTCACCAGTAAAAATGAGCAATTACAAGCCCTATCTAATAAATTGGCCAAATACCTGTCCCGTCAGGTATACACTTCTATTTTCGAGGGTAAACGGGACGTGAAAATTGAATCTTACCGTAAAAAGCTCACCATATTCTTTTCAGATATCCATGGGTTTACTGAACTAACCGATCGTATCGAATCAGAAGTTTTGACTAATCTTCTCAACAAGTATCTGAATGAGATGTCAAAAATAGCTATTGATTTTGGAGGCACCATTGACAAATATATCGGCGATGCCATCATGATCTTTTTCGGAGATCCTGAATCGCTGGGTGAAAGGGAGGATGCTGTCCAAT
This sequence comes from Saprospiraceae bacterium, assembly GCA_035327565.1. Classification (GTDB taxonomy): domain Bacteria; phylum Bacteroidota; class Bacteroidia; order Chitinophagales; family Saprospiraceae; genus JABDLO01. The sequence goes on along the minus strand of DAOLDB010000006.1, from coordinate 88,897 downwards.
GTGTTAAAATGGCATTGGCCATGAAAGAAAAATTAATAGAGATGCGCAAGGAGTGGAGTCTTTTAGGAGTGCCCAAGCCGCTTAGATCGAGAATAGGGATTAATACCGGATTTTGTACAGTAGGCAATTTTGGATCAGAAGACCGGCTGCATTACACCATTGTTGGAGGACCGGTAAATTTGGCTGCGCGTCTTGAGTCAGCTGCGCCTGTAGATGAAATATTGATATCCTCAGACACTTACGCTCTGATCAAAGACGAAATCCACTGTGAGGAAATGGGGGAAATTGAAATGAAAGGAATGGCCTACCCCGTTAAAACTTATTTGGTGAAAGGAATGCGCCAAGAAGGAAACCCCAAAGAAGAACTAATCAAAGCCCAGCTGAGGGGGTTTAATCTCGCCATTAATTTCAATGAGCTGGATTACAACTCAAAGCTATATGCACGTGAATTGTTAGAAGAAGCTTTAAAAAAGCTCTGATCAATTTTGCCCGGCACAAATTTATGAAATGGTCATAAGATAATTCACAATATAATAGTATGAAAAAAATTGCGTCTTACCTGGTATGACATTATATGTTCCTGCTGGAAATAAAATATTCTGCATAATAATGACGCTGGAAAAATTTTTCCAGCTTAATCACTTAATACAATCGAACTTCATGACTATTTGATGTAAAGTTTGGAAATAAGACGTCTTTTCAAGCAGCTAATTATTGCGTATCGCTTCGCCCGATAGTGCTTGTTCCGGCTGGAATTAAAATTCCATCACCATTAGAAGTTTGGAATTTATGTATGATTTTCGTTTTTTTGAGGTATAATAACTGCGTAAATCTGCGGGAGACAAAAGAAATCTGGTAGTTTACGCTGAATAAGGTGCTAGAAAACTTAAAAACTAAAATAATCATCATTAAAACGGCTTGAAAGAAAATAAGATATAATTTGTAAGAACAAGATAAAAATCACAAACTACACCTCTAAAAAATGTATTGATTTGTACGATAATTTCATCTGCAAAACGCTAATTCAACCCTGTATACGTTCATTCTTCATATAATTGTAACTCTTTTATCCTATGGTATTTGAAAAACTATGTATAAAATCATGCATAAATTATTTCAAAATTTAATTCCTTACCTATTTATTTTAACCGGATTACTTTTTTCCTGTCAAAAAGACGGAAAAGGTAATCTGGAATGCGACATGGATTCATCATTGGATGGTATCACTCAACGAGATTTTAAAATGGGGTTTTCTACCTGGCCCTATGCATCAGGGCAATCTGCCAGGCAAAATACCTATCAATTCATTGCACAAAACGGAGATATTTATTCGGAAAAACTGGATGACAAAATACCCTGGAATTCCTGGCTGAATGGCACCCCCCTACCCTCTGAGTTTATTTTGGATATCCAAACCAGGAAAGGTCTAAGACCCCCAGGTATTCCATTAATCCTATCTGCCAGCCCATTCAACACAAGAAGAGACAACCTGGCTCCGGATTATAATGACTCCATCCCCTCCTACTCAAATGTCAGTGACTCCATTATTGAACATGCTTATTTTTTGCATCTATCCCATCTTATTGATGAATTTATTCCGGATTATATGATCATATCCATAGAAGTCAATGAGTTTTTGTTGAACAATATTCAACAATGGGGTGAATACAAAAAACTCATAGCCAATATTCGTATGCGACTCAAAGATGCTTATCCTGATCTGCCATTGTCCGAATCGGTAACCCTCCACAATTGGTTTGGATTGCCTGAAGATATTGTACGGGAAATTAGTACGCATGCCCAACAGTCCGATTTTGTATCCTTAAGTTTTTATCCTTATTTAATAGGCCTGAATAATAAGAATGGTTTTGAAGAAGCATTTCAACTATTGCATAACCGGATTACTAAACCAATTGCATTTGTAGAGACAGGGCATATTGCTGAGGATCTGGAATTAGCAGGACTCAATTTCCTGATCCGGGGAGACATTTGTCAACAAAAAGATTATCTGGAGGTTTTATTAACCAATGCTCATCAAAATAATTATGAATTTGTTATTTGGTGGACACATCGTGATTTTGATGAACTGTTGGAAACTTTTCCTGCAGATCAAAGAGAAATTGGCCGGATATGGAGAGATACCGGCTTGATTGACGAAAAAGGAAATGAAAGACCGGCATTTGAAGTTTGGCTTAAAATTTTTGAAAAATAATGGCAACCAGGTGCCCGGGAGTAGTCAAAATAAATATAAACAATTATTAAGAAACGCAAAACGCTTTCTGAGGTGGGTGACATTAATTCTTCTCGGCATCATTTTACTTTTATTGACCTCAATTCTGATTATACGTACACCTTCAGCGCAAAACTGGATCACACAGAAAGTTTCAAAATACATAAGTGAAAAAACAGGAGCTACCATTACCGTTGATCGCCTTTTTATTACACTGAATGGCAATGTGGCCCTTGAAGGCCTACAAATCATCGATCAGTACCATCAAAAGTTGATTCACACCGGCCAGGTTGAATTGAATATTTCGTTTGCCAGCCTTTTCCGCAATGAATTAAAGATCAAGCAACTCCAGTGGGATGGATTAAAACTCAACCTGATTAAAAACCATTCGGGAGTCTACAATTATGAATTTTTGATCAATTATTTTATAAATGATGATCACACCAAACAAACTAAAGAGCCTGTTAAAGACTGGAAAATCAACCTTTATGGTTTTGAAATAAAGAATATTGAGTGCTCTGTACTGGATCAGTACAATGGTTTTAATGCATTGGTCAGGCTTAATAATTTATCTATTACTTTGGCACCATTCCTCACGCTTACTCCTCATATCCATTTGCAAGACTTATATCTCAATGGTCTGGACGCAGTAATTCACCAGGAGGCGCGTCCAGTTTCGAATTCAAACAAACAAAAAGAACCAAAAGATAGTACCCTGATTCCTCCAGTTTCTATAGAGAAAGCACGTTTTCATAGCTTGCGGGTGATTTATCATGATATATCCGAACAATCAAATTACATTGTCCATTTGCTTTCAAAAAATCTGGAAAACTTTCAATTCAAACCCGAATTGGACAATAATAAAATACCCTATTTTCATATAGGGAAGACAGAAATTGATGGATTGGATATCACTCATTTTTCAAATAGTAGAGAAATCGATTCATATCCTGATTTTAGGGAGAAAACTCTCCCCCGGATGGTTTGGCCAGACATCTCCATTCATTCTGGCCCAGTTCGATTTTCCAATCATAGGTATTCTATTAAAAAACAAGGCATTGCCTCTACTCCTGATGTTTTCAATAAAGATGATCTGGACTTTGCCTTATCGAAAATGGAATTGAAAAAAGTCAGTTATGCAAATCAAAAATTATCTGCCGATTTGTCAGAACTTTCCGGCAAGGAAAAGTCAGGTTTTGAAATTTCAAGTCTATCTTTATTATTATTGGCTGACGATCAACAGCTTAAACTGAATGATTTAAAACTACTTACAGCCGGATCCGCTATTGAAGGCAACTTGTCTCTTTTGGTCCCTGAAATGAATACTTTCCTATCCCATCCAGAAATGGCTTTATTTACCATGGAATTTCCCGTAATCCAGATTAATCCAAAAGAGGTTTTTATTTTTTGTAATCATTTGCGTGAATACCAGAATGAATTTCAACAGCCTGTAAAGATGTCATTGGCCAGTCATGGAACCCTTCAGAGCTTATATGTTCAATATTTCCATTTGAATTGGCGTAAAAATACTTATGCCAGAATGAGTGGTCATATTTATAATGTTACGGATTTTGAACGCTTACTGTACAATATTCCTGTTTTTCAGCTCCATACACAAAAAGAGGATTTTATTCAATTTCTTAATGATGATCTTGCTGTTCACATTCCGGAACATATCCATTTTAAAGGAAACATGTCAGGAAATTTTTTAAAATTACAAAGCGACATAATTATAGGCATTCCGGAAGGTTCATTTATACTCAACTTAGGTCTGGACCACAGCTCCGGTATCCTGAATTATCATATGGATTTAGAAACAACTCATTGGACACCACAGCACTTCGATACCCCAGTTCATTTGGATTCTTTGGGATTCAAACTCCATGTCAGTGGGATAGGTGTTCATAAAGATAACTTGGAGATGAATGTGGAAGCTGATATTCATCAATGCATTCTTAATGGTTTGGCTCTGCATCCTATTACTTTGCAAAGCCAGATTCATAGTAATCAATTGGGTTGGAATCTTTCATCCGACGGCCCTATGAATACTCTGCACAGTCAGGGTGAAATGAACCTATCAGGTGAAACCATCCAATACACAGGAAAAGTATCAGTGAATCACCTTGATCTCAAAGCATTGAATATCTGGGAATCAGGTATACTTTCCGGCCACATAGAAAGTCATGGCATACTTACCCACGGTGAATTGGCCTTTGAAGCTTATGGGAAAAATCTCAATATAGAGTATTTGGATCAACATTACCCACTCGAATTGATAAAAACAAAAGTGGATTTATTTGACGATTCCACTTTTATAGCTATTGATTCTGAATTGATAAAAACAAAAATTCAAGCCAATCAATCATGGATTGACATCAAAAATGAAATTTCGTCTTTAGTTCAATATTACTGGAGTGGTGAACCTGTCAATGTTGTGGATAATCAAAACAATTGGATGTCCATTGAAGCTGAAATTCAGCCTTCCGGACTTTACACACAAATATTGCTGCCTGCCATAGACTCAATGGATAAAATAGCTGTCTCACTTTGGGTAGATCACGGTCAGGCCAAAATGAAAGGAGAAGCTTATATACCCTACATTTCATATAAAGGCACTGTGATAAAGGAAGGCAAGGTAGATCTCACTGCACAGCAAAATACACTGGATTTCTTCTCCTTTGCAGAAAATATTTCAACCGGCCCATGGATAGTCAGGGAGCCTCAACTGGAGGGTCAGATTTCAGGACAAAATCTGAAAACCCGCATTCAAATCGCAGGTCAGGACAGTGGCTCTTTGATATCTATCGGATTGGCGGGACATAAAAGGAATGATACCATAACTATAACCATTGATCATCACAATCTCATCATCAATAATGAGCAATGGGTTATATCCTCAACCAATCAATTTATTTACGCTCCGGATTTAATTAAGGCCAGGAATTTTGAAATGAAATACAGGGATCATCGCTTTCAATTATCAACCCATGATGATGGCAGACCGGATTATATCCGTTTGGAAGCCGAAAACCTTCAATTGGAAAATTTACTTCAATGGATGGAAATAGAATATGAATTACCCAAAGGCAATATTAATGCATTTGTTGAAGCAGATCAGATTTTCGATCATCCCTACTTGCGGGTTAATGTTTTGTTGGACAGTATTTATTGGAACGAAATTTCTTTAGGTCAGATCATAGCCGAAGTCGCTAACGTAGATAGTACGCACTACATCGGCACTATATTTTGGGAGGGCGGAAATGTAGACATAAATGGTCTGGGCCATTATTATGTCAGAGAAACCGGTAATAATGAGCTGGTTTGGGACTTCGATTTAAAAAGAATTCCTGTTGAAATCCTTCAACCCTTTGTGAGTGATTGGGTATCCGGGAGTCAAGGGGTTTTAAACGGAAAACTGGGAATTAAAAACATTGGTGAACTATGGGAATATTCAGGGTATGTAGGTATGGAAGCAATTTCTTTCACCATTCCCGAAACGGCATCGACCTATTTCATACCCAAAAGTCAAATCATTTTTGATAACCAAAACTTAAAATTTACAGATTTTATCCTCCTTGATAACGCAGGTAATCCTACATCAATCAACGGTAATATCATTCTGGAAGAATCGGTTGCTCCTCGATTGGATTTAAAAATAAACAGTAAAGACTTCATACTCACAGAATCTACCAGAAAAGACAATGATCTGGTTTTTGGTAAAGCTGTTGCAGATTTGGACATAAATGTAAGGGGATTCATCACTTCACCGGTGATCACTTCCAATATTCATCTGAAAAGGGGTTCGTCTATTTCGATCATAGCACCCGAATGGGAAACTGGAGTACAGGGACGAGAAGGAATAGTAGTGATCGAAGCCAGAGACTATGGAAAAGCATCAAAGAAAATGATTGAAGAGACTGAGGGCCAGAATTTCATGGGAATCAACCTTGAAGCAATAATCAGAGTTGATCCCGAGGTGGTTTTCAATATATTATTAGACGAAAAAGCGGGAGATCACATTGAAGTTGCCGGAGAGGCACGATTGGTTTTTCAAATTGACCCATCAGGAAGAAGAGTGTTGTCAGGAACTTATGAATTGAATAGAGGATTTTATGAACTCCGGATGTATGATATCATTAGCCGAAGATTTGAATTAGCCTCCGGAAGCAAAATATTGTGGTCAGGTGATCCACTGGAAGCTGAAATGCAGGTATCCGCAATATATCGGCTGAGAGCTTCCCCTCTTGATTTGATGGCACATCAGCTCTCAGGATCCGAAACGTCACTTCAGAATCAATACAGGCAGGAGCTCCCTTTTATCATTCGTTTAAATATTGAAGGGCAAATTCTTCAACCCTTACTATCGTTTGCCATGGATATGCCGGAAACCGCCAGGAACTCTTTGGGAGGAAGTGTATATAATCGAATCCGACAGCTCAACACTATGGAATCTGAACTGAATACACAAGTGTTTTCACTTTTAGTTTTGGGAAGGTTTCTTCCACAGGGAATGACCGCTGAAGAAAACCTAAGAGTCAATATGGAAGGCATGGTTCGCAGCAGCGCCAGTCGTATGCTTACCGGACAACTTAATGCATTGTCTGACCGGTACATAAAAGGATTGGATTTGGATTTGGATCTTGAAAGTTTTACTGATTACAGAACCGGGCAGCCTCAGGACAGAACTCAACTCAATGTAAGACTTCGAAGGTCTCTATTAAATGAGCGATTATCTGTTCAGATCGGAGGACAGCTTGACCTGGAAGGAAGTCAGCAGGAAAACAGGCAAGGAGCTGCCGACATTCTGGGAGATGTAAGTATAGAATGGACCCTTACAGATGATAAAACTTGGGGTTTAAGAGGTTTTCGTAGAAACCAGTTTGAAAATGTGGTGGAAGGTCAGGTCATCGCCACAGGCATTTCCCTACTTTTTAACCGAAATTTTAATTCATTTGCAGAGTTATTCAAAAAGAATAAACAACCAAACCTTCCATCAGATACTAAACAGGATTAATGAAACTTTGCAAATTCATCATATTGCTGTTAGGCATAAGCCACATTTCTTGCAGTATCACAAAATATATCCCGGAAGGAGAGAGGGTTTATACAGGCCATACTCTGTCTGTTCAATCCAGTGAAAAGATATCCAATCAGAAACTCATTGCCGGTGAAATCAGACAAAGCATCAGACCTCAAGTCAAAAAATCCGTATTTGGGTTCAATCCAGGACTATGGTTATGGTATCGTCATGAGCAGGAAAAGCTCAATTTTTTTACAAAATTTTTTTATAAGCGAATGGCCATTGAGCCCATATATTTGAGCGATGTCAATCCGGAAAAAAACCTGCAAACTTCAGAAATTATTGTAGAAAATTCTGGCTTTTTCGAGTCCAAAGGAAGCTATGAAATCGAAGAACAAAAGAATAAACGAGTCCGTTTGTCCTATCTCATTCAATTGAATAAAGCGTACACGCTAAACCACTATTCTTATGAAGGAGGTGAAACCCGTCTTGATTCATTTATACGGTTTTCTTTAAAAGAATCCCTTTTACAAAAGAGTCAGGCATACCAGCTTGGCAGGTTGGTAGAAGAAAGAGAGAGAATTTCATCAAAGCTTCAGGAGGAAGGATTTTTCAACTTCATTCCCTCTTTTCTGATTTTCAGCATGGACACTACTATCGCCGGAGATCACTTGTTTGATCTGTATCTCAGACTAAAGGATGATATTTCACCCGAAGCACTTCAATCTTATAAACTGGGTGAAGTCTATGTGCAATTTATTCAGTCTTTAGCTGACGATGGCAATCCATTCCAGGACACAACAACAATCAATGGCATATCCATCATTGGCAGTCAGAAACTTTTCAGACCGGAATTCCTTGAGCCATTGATTTCATTAAAAAATGGAGAAATTTATAAAAAATCGAATAGTGACAGAACCAGACAAAGACTTTTTGCTACTGGAAATTTTGGGTTTGTCAACCTGCGAATGAATGAAACCGGCTTGTCAGTAGCAGATTCATCTGAGTTCAGGAATCTTGATACACACATCCAATTGTATACGCTCACCAGACACAGTTTGCGCTCCGAACTTCAGGCGATTTCCAAGTCCAACAATTTTATGGGGCCTTTATTTACAGGAGAATACAGGAACCGGAACACCTTCAGAGGAGGTGAGATTTTTAGCATGTCATTGCGTCTTGGCTATGAAACACAAATTGCAGGAGGCCGGCAAACGGGTCTCAGTGCTTTTGAAGCAGGGATATTCACCGAATTGAGTATTCCCAGAATCATAGGTCCGGTTCAATGGGGCAATAAAGTAAAATATGGTGTACCCAGAACCAAAATGAATTTGTCTATTAACATCCTTGACCGGGTTCAGTTTTACAGACTTCAATCGTCAGTTCTCGGTTTTGGATATACATGGTCATCCAGTCGATATTCCTTTCATGATATCAAACCCATTGCCCTGACACTCACTCGTCTAATTAAAAGTTCAGAAACCTTCAGAGAAATATTAGATAACAACTTTTTCCTGCAGCGAAGCTTTGAACAACAGTTTATTCCAGGTTTTGAATACAGTTATACTTATAATGAATTGTGGAATAAGACTAAAACCAATCATACTTTCTTTACTATTCGTACAGATCTGGCCGGAAATCTTTTAAACAGTCTTCAGAAAATTTCAAGCCCGGCTTCTGAAGGCAACTTTATTGGAACAGAGTATGCGCGATATGCAAGGATAGATTTTGATATGCGACGCTACATAAACGCCGGCAAAGAAAGCCGGTTGATAGCAAGAGTCTTTACAGGTTTTGGTGCACCGATCGGACACTCCCTTTCTCTGCCCTACATCAAGCAATATTTTTCTGGTGGCCCCAACAGCATCAGGGCGTTCAGAATTCGTTCACTTGGACCCGGAACATACCGGCCTGAAATATTGGATGCAGGCTCATTCTTTGATCAAGCCGGAGACATCAGAATGGAAGCCAATGTAGAATATCGATATCCAATGTATAAAAATCTGAAAGGTGCATTGTTTGTTGATGCAGGCAACATTTGGCTTTTCAATGAAAATCCATCCCTACCCGGCGCTGCCATTTCCTCCTCCTGGTATAAAGAGCTCGCATTGGGTGTAGGCATCGGGTTTCGTATTGATTTCGATTTTTTTGTGCTTCGCCTCGACCTTGCTACTCCCTTGCGCAAACCCTGGTTTCCTGAAGGAGAAAGATGGGTCACTGATTTCCAGCCAGGTTTGAAGGAATGGCGAAGAGAAAATCTTATCTGGAATATTGCCATTGGCTATCCTTTCTAACCAATTAAGTATTATTCAGGATTTGTTTCACTAACCTATGATGCTCACCGCAATACAGTAAAATTATTTACTTTAATATATTCTCTGGAGCCGCAGGTGTAAACAATTTTATAAAAATATACTCCCGGATTTACGGCTTTCCCTTTGAAAGAACCATCCCATCCTTCATGTACAGAGTTAGTTATAAACAAACGTTCCCCTGTTCGGTCAAGAATTTCGAAACTGACCAAATCATCCACTAAAAAACGATTGCTGATATAAAACACATCATTTAAACCATCATTGTTGGGTGTGAAAGCCCTCGGAAGCATAAGATCATCACATTGGAGATCATCCCGGCTGATAGTGAATATTCGAACAGAGTCACGAGATGTGCATGAACCGTTATCGATATTGACTTTATATAACGTAGTCTGAACCGGTGACGCTATAGGATCAGGAATGTTGGGATTACTCAATCCATCATGGGGTGACCATTGTACAATATCACTGCAGGTTGGCCCCAATCTCAGATGAACACTTTCGCCGATAAATATAGTAGTATCATTGTTCAAAATCCGTTCAGGATGCAGGAATTCTCCTCTCAATTCCAGCGGTCCCAAAGCGCGGTCAATAACCTCAAATTCATCTATTCTGCCTCTCAATCTTGTTTCAGTAAAAGCAAGACAGGGACTATTAGAAATAAACAATTTAGCATTGCGACCAAAAGGTGTCTGTCTGCGTGTTTCTAATCTTTGCATCAGTACTCCATTGACATATAAAGCATATTCCAGATTAAATCGGGTGATGGCAATGTGATTCCAGCAGGCTTTCTTGTCAAGACTTCCCCGAAGTTCCAAAATATTGTTAAAGTCTTCGGCAAATTCAACCCTTAAAATATTGGTTTGAGGGGTATAGTTTACTGAAAATGAAGAATCTTTGTTGCAAGACGTTCGGTAAGAAAACAAATCAATAAGGTCCATTGTGTTTTCTACAGATACATAAAATGAAACGGTAAAATTGCCCCGAAATAACTCTCTTATTGTATCAGGTAACTGAATTCTCGCCTGATTTCCATCCAATCTGATTCCATTTTCGATTACTCCGCAGTCACAAGACACGTTGCTTAGAAAAATAGCTTCAGTACCAAAATTACCTTGATTGGTGGTTGCGCAATCATCAAAGGTATATAAAGCAAATCTCTCATTCTGACCCAATGCCATAAATGAGAACAAAACCAATATAGCGACTAATTTAAATTGTGTGTTCATTTTCATCCACCAAACAAACTGTCAAACCCCGGGGGAATCATATCTTTCAACATGCGTTGAGAAATTTCTGTCTCCTTTTCTGATATTTTTTTCAAGACCTCATTCATAGTAACGACCATTAGATCTTCTAATTGTTCTCTGTCTTCCATTAAGGCCGGATCAATTTGAATATTAGTTATTACCCGGTCAGCGGTTGCTTCTATGGCCAATCCATTCATTACAAAATGAATTTTTTCTGACCTCAATTCTTTTTTGATAGAATTTTGTTTATCTTCCAGTGCTCCAAACCAATGATTAAACATATTTTTTTGTTTTATGATTAAGAACCTTCCAAAAACACTTCGTAAAGAAAATACAAATATAATATACACAACATTGCACCTTCCCACCTCCGGATATTACCCCCCAGACAAATCATGCTAAACATGATTGTTACCACCACCATAAAAGGAAGATGAAATGTCAGTATTCCCGAAGGTATGGTCAATGTTCCAAAAATACTGCAAATACCCATAACACCATAAGTGTTGAAAATGTTGGATCCTAAAATGTTTCCAACTGCCAGCCCATGTTTTCCTTTGCGGGCAGCCATGATGCTGACAATAAGCTCTGGCAGGGAGGTACCCAATGCCACTGCTGTCAGTGCAACCAAATGGGTAGAAATTCCAGCACCGATCGCAATCTTTTCAATCGCCAGGATGGTATATCTGGCTCCGACATATACAAATATCCCGGCTAATATAAAATACAGGTAATCGACTAATTTCACTTTTGGCCTCTTTGACTCCTCCACTTTTCCTGTTCGCAAAGAATGTATTAAGAATATCATTAATCCCAATAAGAATAAAAATGTCTCAAATGGAGCCAATTGGAGATCACGCAACACAAAAAACAGCAAAAATGACGAAGCTATGAGCAATGGCATGTCAATGTCCATGATGTTGAATTCGAGTTTCATATCATTTCCCAAAAGGGCAGATAAACCGATTACAAGCAAAATATTGGTAATATTAGACCCCACTACATTACCGGTAACGATTTCTGAAGATCCACTAAATACGGAGACCAGACTGGTCGCCAGTTCAGGAAGTGAAGTGCCAAAAGCAATTATTGTCAATCCAATCGCAAAGGGAGGTATCCCCCAAGCCATCCCAATCATCTCTGCCCGGTTGATGAACCGGTCGGAAGCAATGAGCAATACAAATAAACTTAATAAAAAAATCAATATTTGTATTGTAATCTCCAATATTAAACATTTTAGAAGGAACAGGTCAAATGTATTTAATTTTTCAGTACTCAGGGAAAGTTTAAAATTTATCTTTGTCTATAACTTTTTAATGAGTAAATTGAATTGAAACAGGTATGAATGCTGAAAAAGAAATGAGTTTTCTTGAGCATCTTGAAGAATTGAGATGGCATATCGTCCGCTCCATTCTTTCTATAGTCATTTTAGGAATTATTGTATTCATATACATTCAATGGGTGTTTGATCATATACTATATGCACCCAAGAAAGCTTCCTTTCTGACTTATAAGGTTTTTTGTGCCCTATCTGAACGTACCTGCTTCGAAGCCCCTGCACTTGAAATTATCACCGTCAGTTTGGACGAACAATTTCTCACTGCCATTAAGGTGGCCTTCTGGCTGGGATTTATTGGATCCTTCCCCTATATATTTTACCAGTTCTGGAAATTTATCAAACCCGGACTGTATGATAAAGAAAAAAAAGCAGTAAAAGGAGTGGTTTGGATTTGTTCTCTGCTTTTTATTTCAGGAGTACTTTTTGGGTATTTTATTATCGCACCGTTTGCCATAAAATTTTTGGGCACTTTTACTGTAGGTATGGAAATCAGTAATACGGTTTCCCTCAAATCTTATATCGGGTACATGACGATGTTTACGATTCCCGCCGGTATACTTTTTGAACTACCTATTGTCATTTTCTTTCTTTCAAAGATTGGGATTGTTACACCTAAATTTCTTCGTCATTACCGCCGCCATGCATACATCAGTATTCTAATTCTTGCTGCCATTATTACTCCACCCGATGTAGCTACACAGTTTATGATAGGAATACCGGTATTCTTTTTATATGAAATCAGTATATTCATCTCAGCCCGGGTTCAAAAAAATTCTATGCAAATTCAATCATAATGATGCAGCGCGTTTCTTCGAATTTTACCATCTTCCTTAAAATATTCATACCCACAGCCTGGATTACTTTTTTTGGATTGTTTACTATCGCTATCTGGATCTCTGAGGATGCCAACCTACCTTTGGGTGGAGGTGAAGGATTCAGGTGGATTTTTACAGGCTGTTTTATATTTTTACTGGCTTGTATGTACTTCTCCATTATGCAATTGAAAAGAGTAGAATTTGCTAAGGACGGTATTTATGTAACAAATTATTTTAAAACCTATCGTTATGCTTACCATGACGTTGTGAATATTTATGAAAATAATTTGGCCATTGCTACTCTGGCAATCATTCAACTGAGAAATAAAGGGAAATTCGGCAGAAGAATTCCATTTATAATCAGTAAAGTGAACTATATAGACTTCATTACACAAAATCCGGAATTATTTGATCACATTATGCAAAAAGATGACCAGGTCAATAATATTTAATATCAGAAAAATAAGGATTAATCAAATTCCCAACCCCAGGGTGCATCGGGCTGTTCAATAGGTGTAGTCAAATCAAATGAAACGCTAAACTCCCGATCGGTTCCGATTCTTTTTAAATTATAGACGAAATGTACTCCTTTTTCAAGTTCCACCCACCAAATATTGCCAGCTGCATAGGCAATTAAATCAACTGTTTCCTGATCGGCTGGAAATATCTGCCTGGTTTCACTTCCTGTATTCGTCGACATTCCCCCGTATTGGGTAATTCGATCCTCACTGCCATCCTGGTGTCTGTGATCGTGCTTTAGTAAAATCCGGTCATTGACTTTCCTTAATACCCATGTCCGGCTGCGATCCTCACCTACAGTAAATGGAATTCTGATTTCATCTTCTTTACATAACCGTACATCCATAATTAGAGCCTTTCCGGCAAATGTGGTATCGTTAGTAGCTGCTTTAACCACCGTACCTGAAAATGATTGACCGCAGATTTCCTTTAAATTCATCCAGAACTGATCAATACCTGCATTTTCAGATTGACTGATTTCACTCATGCTATCAACGTCTGTATTGGTCTTTGAATCACAGGATACCATAGTTAATAGAAACAATAGAGCACCAGCAAACAATGCGTATATAACCCATTTTTGACTGAGGTTTCTCGAAGCCATAGAAGCAATTTTATTTCAATAATACAAAAAATATTATTATTGCAAACATCTGGCTGCATTCACAATAGAATTACAAGAACGATTTTAAACCTGATGTACCCACCAAAGTCTATAATCAATAGGATATTTATAGCAAAAAAAGCAACATTGATATAAAATCCAAAACTCCTGATCTGACACTTGTGAAAAAGTTTGTATTTTTCCCCTCTTACTTTTCATTGAACAGATTCTGTGTTGGATTGTATGTTTATGAAAAGCATTAAAAATCATTACTCTACATTTTACTAATAACAACTTTTTTGACATGAATAAATACAAGTGGTTACAATGGATCTTGCCTTTATTCTCAATAGGTATATGGATAGGTTTGACAGCGCAATCTTCAAATGAAGTAAGCGAGGTAACCTCCACCTATCTGATAAAAAACGCGATGATCGTTCAAAAACCGGGTACAGTATTGTCCCAAACTGATTTGCTGATCAGAAATGGTTTAATAGCCGATATAGGCAAAAATCTGAAAGCTCCTTTTGATGCTTTGGTGATTGATGCCGATTCCATGTATGTTTATGCCGGTTTTATTGATGCGGCTTCCCATACTGGAGTGAAGAAAAAAGAACAGCCCCAGCAACGTGAGCGTATCCCAAATCCGGGCAATCCCCCCAATGACAAAGCGGGAATTACTCCTGAAATCTCTGTTCTTGACCATTTCGATCTGAGTGAAAAGTCTGTTGAAGAAATGCGAAAAAATGGATTTACCATCGCGCATGTATTGCCTCAGGGGAGTATGCTGCCAGGTAAAGGAGCCGTTGTAAGTCTGGGGGAAGGAAATTACCAAAATAAAATTATAAAAAGGAATAACAGCGTTTTTGCTCAGTTTAATACTGAAAGAGGAGTTTTCCCCTCTACACTGATTGGAGTCATGTCCAAGTGGAGAGATCTTTATAACAACAGTAAAAACGCAGCTGACTATCAATCAAAATATGCAGCCAATCCTGCGGGTTTGCCCAGACCCGTTGTGGATAATGCCACAGAAGCTTTGATTCCCGTGGTGAAAAAAGAAATACCTGTATATTTTAAAACTGAAAAGATTTTGGATATACACAGAGTGCTTAATCTGAAGGAAGAATTAGGTTTCCAACTGGTATTGACTAATGTATCGCAAATCTATCCGGCCGTAGACCGAGTTTCTGCTTTAAAAATCCCCGTGTTACTCAATCCGGATCTTCCCAAGGAGGAGGAAAAGAAAGAGGAGAAGAAAGAAGGGGAAGAAAAGGAGATGAAAGCCATAGATGAGGAGAAGGAAGCATTAAAAGCCCGTAAGCAGGAAGCCATCGAAACCTATAAAAAGCAAGCTGGATTATTAGAGAAAAACAACATACCCTTTGCATTTGCTTTCATAGAGGGTAAAGCTAAAGATTTCAAGACCAATATTCGAAAAATGGTTGAAAGCGGCCTTTCAGAAAATGGTGCCTTGAAAGCAATGACCATCGGACCCGCACAGTTACTCGGCATTGATCGCCAGTATGGTACCGTTGAAAAAGGTAAGATGGCCCATTTGGTCATTACAGACAAACCATATTTTGACGAAAAATCTCAATTGAAGTTTGTATTTGTAGATGGGCATAAATATGAAATTGAAAGCAGACCACAGCGCACAAAAGATGCCAATGGTGAAGTGGCTAATATCGCAGGGGAATGGGCATATGAAATCTCCATCCCGGGCATGACCCGAACAGGAAAATTGCAAATGGAACAAAATGGCAGCGATGTTACTGTGAAGATGTCAAGTGAAGAAGCTCCTGATAGTTTTCTGAATATTGATAATGCAGACTTACATGGTAACAGCCTGGTTTTCACTGCCACAGTAGCTTTTGGAGGAAATTCGATCACCTTAGACTATGATCTGACTTTTGATGGGGATACTTTTGAAGGAAATGTAGGAATTGGTGATTTTGGTTCGTTTCCTGTAAAAGGCAGCAAATTGGGAAGTCCGAAATTTTAATAATTCTATGAATATAAAAATAATTATGAAAAATATTATCATTCTCTTAATGAGCTTCCTGTGCATTACTACAGGATCAATGGCTCAAACCGGGGATCTGCTGTTGAAAAACGGCACTCTCCTGACCATTACCAATGGTGTAATTGAGGAAACTGATATACTCATCCGCAATGGAAAAATAACCCAGATAGGAAAAAATTTATCAGCCCCTCAAGGTGTGAAAGTCTTGGACATTACCGGACATCATGTCATGCCCGGCATTATTGATGCCCATTCACATATTGCTCTGTCAGCCATCAATGAAGCTACAGATCCGGTTACAGCTGATGTGCATGTGGGTGATGCCCTCAATCCTTTGGATGTTTCCATCTACAGGGCGCTGGCTGGAGGGGTAACTTCTTCACATGCTATGCATGGCTCTGCCAATGCTATTGGGGGTCAATGTCAAACCATTAAGCATCGCTATGGAGTTACCAATCCCAATGCATTGGTGATGGAAGGTGCTCCCAGAACCATTAAATTTGCTTTGGGTGAAAATCCAATGAGAGTACATGGTGAAGGCTACAGTGTGTTACCCCGTACCCGTATGGGAGTAGAACAAGTCATTCGAAACGCTTTTGGTCAGGCAGTCGTATACCGCCAGGAATGGTCCGATTTTAAATCGGGTAAAAGGCAAGACCCTCCCCAACACTCTGAAAAATTACAAACCATGGTAGACATCCTGAATGGGGACGTCATTATCCATTGTCATTCCTACCGGGCAGATGAAATTCTGATGCTCATTAATGTATTGAATGATTATGGCGTGAAAAAAATCTGTTTTCAACACGTCAATGAAGGGTTTAAAGTGGCTCCTGAATTAGCCGCTTATGGTGCAAGCGCTTCGGTGTTTGCTGACTGGTGGGCATATAAATTTGAAGTGTATTACTCTACAGCATATAATGCAGCAATATTGGCTAAAAATGGTGTAATTACCTCCATCAATTCAGACTCAGGAGAGTTGATCAGACATTTATATCATGAAGCGGCAAAAACGCAAAGGTACGGCGGTCTTTCAGATGTGGAAGCATTGAAGTTGATTACACTGCATCCTGCCATCCAGCTAGGCATTGAAAACCGGGTTGGATCCATAGAAGTGGGCAAAGATGCAGATCTTGCAGTATTTAAAGGCCATCCTCTTTCGATTTATGCCATCCCACAATATACTATAGTAGATGGTATTGTCAGATTCGATATCAATGATGATGCCATTGACATGCGCATCGATATCGACCCAACAGAAGCTATTCCGGCTTTTATAGATCACAGCGCTGAAGATCATGATCGCTGTATGCATGGAATCTATGATATATTATTACTCAGAGATTAATTCAATAAAGATAAAAATGAAAATAACAAAGAAATATATTGCAGTCCTGATGATGTTCTTTTTTATAGCCTCCTATGGACAACAGGTTAAAAAAGGAGAATACGGCAATTTCCTTTTAAAAGGGGCAACTCTGCATACAATCTCCCAGGGAAATATTACAGCAGATCTGCTGATTCGAGATGGATTGATTGCACAAATCGGACAAAATATTACCGCTGCCGAAGCTACGGTCATTTCATGTGTTGGAAAATCAGTATATCCGGGTTTTATTGATGGAGGTACTCGCCTTGGACTCAGTGAAGTGGGCAGCATTTCTCTTACTCAGGATTTTAGTGAGCTGGGAGATATTAACCCTCATATGCAGGCATTAACTGCTGTAAATCCCAATGCTGTGGCTATTCCTGTGACCCGGACCAATGGTATCACCACGGTGATAGCAATGCCTGCAGGAGGCTTAATTCCTGGCACAGCTGCTCTCATTGACCTTTACGGTTATACCCCGGAACAAATGTATGGAGGTTTCAAAGGCTTACTTATCAATTTTCCTACTTCCGCCAGACGGGGAAGATTTGACAGAAGGAGCGATGAGGAAATAAAGAAAGCCGAAGAAAAAGCCCTCAAGAGCCTGAATGAGGTTTGGGAGAAAGCTGTGCTTTACGCAAAAATTGATTCCTCGGGCAAGGCGCAGAAAATGTCTATGAATCAGTACAATCCGCAATTGGATGCCATGTTGCCCGCTCTTCGAAGAGAGATGACAGTAATGATTGAAGTCAACAAAGAAAATGACATTCTCAATGCAATAAAATGGGTGAAAGAAAAAAATATCAATGCCATTCTTACCGGCGTTTCTGAAGGATTCAGAGTAGCTGATGAGATTGCAAAGTCAGGCATTCCGGTAATTACTGGCCCCGTGTTAGCCATCCCAGGAAGGGCTTCCGACAAATACGATGCGGCTTATACCAATGCCGGTATCATGCACAAGGCCGGAGTAAAAGTGGCCATCAGGACTTCAGAAACAGAAAATGTTAGAAACCTGCCTTTTCATGCCGGATTTGCTGCCGCTTATGGTTTAGGTAAAGAAGAAGCCCTGAAAGCCATAACACTCACTCCGGCTGAAATATTAGGCGTTGCTGATCAATACGGTTCTCTGGAAGTTGGAAAAAAAGCCAATCTTTTTGTAGCCGACGGTGACCCTTTTGAAATGAAAACCACTATTGAATATCTATTCATTAATGGGTGGAATGTGCCTCTGGAAAGCAGGCATACCTTGCTCTATGATGAGTTTCTTGAGCGGAGTCCGGGACTGAATAAGTAGAAATTATTCTTTAAAAAGCAAAATTGACAAACACCGGTTTCATTTGAAGCCGGTGTTTTTTATTGCCATTCGCAGGGGCAATCATTTCAAAATTGTCTCAAAAGGATGATATATCAAATTTTGACTGACTGTTTGATAGTAATATGGTTTGCTATACTAAGAAAACAAACACAAAACATTAAACCATCCATAATAAAAATACATTTTACCTTAGTATTGTATTTCCAAATTAAAAGTCATGCACTATTCTATTCTAATCTCCTCATTGATCGTTTTATTTATGTTGTCATCCTGTGTCCCGCAATCGGATGAAAATATTGTAAAACAATTATCTACTTATGATGAATTGGTAGATTTGTTTCGCAGATGGCGGTCATTTGAAAATCCGCCTTTACTCGACGATGCGCCGGACTACACTTTCGCCACTTTTTCCAAAAGACGTCCCGAGTTCAATGACTTGCAAAATCAATTAATGGCAATCGATACATCAGGATGGAGTATTCCCCAGCAGGTAGACTGGTATATAGTATGGGCAGAAATGAATGGGTATGATTTCAATGACAGGGTGTTACTTCCATGGAACCGCGATCCTGCATTCTACAAAACCGTTTGGATGTATCGCAGTGATGTTCCTGCCCATGAAGGCCCGACACACCACCGTACCCTGGAATGGTGGACCTATACCCTACCCCTCAACCCAGAAGAAAAGAGCCGCCTTCTGGAGAATTTAAAAGTAATACTTTCCCTCAATGAACAGGCACAAAAAAATCTTACAGACAATGCTCGTGATCTATGGATTACAGGCATCAGGGACATCCGAAAACAAATCGATGATCTGAATTCCATTTTACAATCCCCCGGAATAAAGGAAGATATAGAAATCCGGGACGCCATTGTTAAAGCCATAGCGTCGACCCAGCAATTCGCAGATTGGTTGGAATTGAAATCTGTTGAAAAAACCGGTCCTTCAGGAATTGGCAAAGAAAACTATACATGGTATCAGCAAAATGTTCATTTAGTTCCGCTGACATGGGAGGATGAAGTGATGTTGTTGAAAAGGGAGTTGGCACGTGCCTGGTCTTCACTCAAGCTGGAAGAACACAGAAACCGTCATCTTCCTCCTTTACAGGATGCCCAATCAATTGGAGAGTACAATGCTCTGGCAGAGAAATCTGTGCAAAGGTTTATGCATTTTTTGAAAGATAATGAAATATTGACTGTTCGAGATTATGATGAACCTGCCCTCCGGGCACATATGGGTCAATTTTTGCCTAAAGAGAAGAGGCACTTTTTCAATATCACCATGCATTATGATCCACGACCTCTCTATTCTCATTTTTATCATTGGTTTGAACTGGCTCAGATGGATCATGAACCCCATAAAAGTGAAATCAGAAGAAATCCGTTGTTGTATAACATCTTCGACTCCCGCAATGAAGGGATGGCTACAGCAGTAGAAGAGATGTTTATGCAGGCGGGAATGTATGATGAGGACCCCCGCGTACGTGAGATGGTGTATATTCTCATTGCACAGCGAGCCGCCAGAGGATTGGGATCTCTTTATGCCCATGCCAATGAAATGACCATGGAAGAGGCGGGAAGCTTACATTCTGAATATACTCCCCGGGGTTGGATGAAAACCGAAAAAGAGCTTTTGATCTTTGAGCAGCATTTGTACCTCAGGCAACCCGGCTATGGAACCAGCTACATCACCGGTAAATACCTCTTGGAAAATGCCATGGCCGAACTGGCAAGAATCAGCGAAACAGAAGGTGTAGAATTTACCTTAACGGAATATTTCGATACACTCAATCGCATCGGCTGCATACCCGCGTCATTAGCGCAGTGGGAATTGACCGGAATGAAGAAGAATACCATTCCAGATATGTAAATTGAAATAAAAAATTAGTCTAACAGAACTTTTTTGAACTAATCATCTTTTTTATTGATTAATCTTGTGTTTAAAAATTAATCCTAAATCCTGGAGTATTTATTCATTATTGGTTTAGATCCAGTGTAATAAAAAGTTTTTGTGATGTTATATGTAGCTGATAGCGCTAAAATAAAAATACAGGAATTACGCGAAAGCGGTCAGGTCCTTGACCAGTCATTCATTCGGGTATCCGTAACGAGCGGTGGGTGCTCAGGTTTGACATATCAAATGGATTTCGATCAACAGACCAAACCGGATGATCAGATTTTTGAAGACAACGGAATAAAAATTGTTACCGATTTAAAAAGCTTTCTCTACCTGTGCAATACTACACTTGAATTTTCAGGAGGCCTGGACGGAAAGGGATTCTATTTTAATAATCCCAATGCCAGCAGAACGTGTGGGTGTGGCGAAAGTTTTGCCTTATAGGCTTCGGATTATCTTGTCACCTTTTCTATGAATTAAAACTTTTCACATTTCCATCGGACATTCATACGAGCTGGAAATAAATTGTAGTTTTGTACGAACGAACATTCGTAAGGTTTATGAATAAATTTCAATTTTATCCCTGCAAGGTCAGAAAAATCAACCAGGAGACAAAAGATTGCGTCTCATTAGAATTGGAAATAGACAGCCAATGGAAGAACCAGTTTTCTTTTAAAGCCGGACAATATCTGACTTTCAAATGGAACAACAAAGAAAGAGAAATCAGGCGCTCTTACTCCTTATGTGCAGCTCCATACGAAAAACTATGGAAAGTCGCGGTAAAAAGAGTGGAAGGTGGAGTATTTTCAACCTTTGTTAATGAGGAACTCCGGGAAGGAGACCGTCTGGAAGTGATGGTGCCTCAAGGTCAGTTTATACTCAGTCCGGATTCTCAAAAAAGACTTTATGTTTTCTTTGCTGCAGGGAGTGGGGTCACCCCGATCATGAGTATGATCAAAGAGATATTGCATCAAACCCACCAAGAAGTGCTACTTTTCTACGGAAACCGGTCAACCGATACCATCATTTTCCGGGAAGAAATTGAAGCGCTTAAAAACAAGCATTTAGGACGAATGGCAGTGCACTATATATTAAGCAGGGAAAAGCCCGGAAGTCCATTGTTTTTTGGGAGAATAGATGCTGAAAAATGCAATACATACATGGATTTATTATTTAATCCCGAGGAAGTAGCTCAATATCTGATTTGTGGACCTGAGAAAATGATTTTTGAAGTTGAAAAAGCCCTTATAATAAGAGGAGTTGCAAAAAGTCAAATTAAATTTGAATTATTTGTCACTGAAAATCGCACAGGATCACTGGTTACAGACCTTAAAAAAAATAGTCAATCCGGTCCATTGTCATTGATCAGAATCAAAATAGATGGTGTCATTTCAGAGCTGGAACTTCCCCAAAACGGAATATCTATCCTGGATGCGGCCATTCATGCAGGAGCGGATCTTCCCTTTTCCTGTAAGGGTGGAGTTTGCAGCACCTGTAAGGCAAAAATTGTGGAAGGGCGGGTAAAAATGGATGTATGCTATGCACTCGAGGAAGATGAGGTGGAAAGAGGCTATATACTTACCTGCCAATCGCACCCCCAAACTGAAAATGTTATGATAGATTTTGATGAGAACTAATACAACTAAAGAAAAGATATACTTCCACGCTGCTTTGCTGTTTAGGGAAAAAGGGTATGCCGCAGCCTCCATGAGAGGTATCGCCGATCATGTTGGGATTGAACCTTCAAGCATCTATAGTCATATCCGGTCGAAAGAAGATATACTGGTAAAAATATGTATGGATGCCGCCGGGTATTTTACAAAAGGTATGGCAGACATCAAAAACAGTTCTAAATCAACATGGGAAAAAATCAGCATGCTTATCGACCTTCACATCCAGGCAGTAGTTAATGAACCAACAACCATTACAGTATTCACTGATGAATGGAAACACTTACCAGAGGAAACCCTTCAGATATTTTTAAAAATGAGAAAAGATTATGAAGCGGGTTGGAAAGAAATCATTCAAACAGGCATTAATGAAGGCCTCATTCATCCCGGAGTGCCCTGGATCATCCTCCAAACTGTACTTTCTTCCATACGATGGATCAATAATTGGTATACCCCGGTGAAAAAAGATAAAATTTTCCAGGTGCAAAGTGAAATCAAAAGTATGATTTTGAGAGGATTAAAGAAATAGGAACCTAACGAACATTTGTTCGCTTTTTATAGTTATATTTGTATTCAATGAATTGATTAAATGTATGCGATTTGAGACAAAAACAAGCACCTGTGTTGTGGCGACACGAGTGCTTTTTTACAATCATTGTACTTATTTTCAATCCAACACCTATGAATAAAATTACCTCTTTGGAAGATCGATTCCAGGCTAAAATTGATCTGGATGAAAAAATAGAACCAAAAGACTGGATGCCTGAAGCATACCGAAAGACCTTAATACGCCAAATTTCTCAACATGCTCATTCTGAGATCGTGGGGATGCTTCCTGAAGGCAATTGGATAACACGGGCTCCCTCTCTGAGGAGAAAGCTGGCTTTGCTGGCTAAAGTGCAGGATGAAGCCGGTCATGGATTATATCTATATGCTGCATGTGAAACACTTGGGGTGGAAAGGGAAGAATTGCTGGATCAGTTGCATTCCGGCAAAGCAAAGTATTCTAGCATTTTTAACTACCCAACGCTCACATGGGCGGATATAGGCACCATCGGGTGGTTGGTGGACGGAGCGGCCATTATGAATCAGATTCCCCTATGCCGTTGCTCTTTTGGCCCCTATGCAAGGGCAATGGTGAGGATATGCAAAGAAGAATCATTTCATCAAAGACAAGGCTATGAGATCATGCTTACTTTATGTAGAGGGAGCGCTGAACAAAAGGAAATGGCTCAGGATGCTCTCAACCGCTGGTGGTGGCCATCATTAATGATGTTTGGTCCGAACGATTCGGATTCAACGCATTCTGCACAATCGATGAAATGGAAAATTAAGCGCTTTACCAACGATGAATTAAGGCAGCGCTTTGTGGATATTACAGTTCCACAGGCTGAAATCCTGGGACTGTCCATTCCCGATCCGGATTTGCGCTATAATGACAATACCGGACATTATGAGTTTGGGGCCATTGACTGGGAAGAATTCTGGCGTGTGGTGAACGGATACGGTCCGTGCAATGCCGAAAGACTTCAGGCAAGAATCAACGCTCATGAGGAGGGTCAATGGGTGAGAGACGCTGCTCTGGCATATGCAGAAAAACAGAAAAATAGTCCGGATCAAATGAAAGTAGCATAAAATGAAAAAAAAGGATTGGCCTTTATTTGAAGTTTTTATTCGATCGCGAAACGGATTGAGTCACAAGCATGCAGGTAGTCTCCATGCGGCTGATGCGGAAATGGCGATTCGCAATGCCAGAGACGTGTATACCCGGAGAATGGAAGGCATAAGCATATGGGTGGTTGAGTCAAAATACATTACCGCCTCCAACCCTGATAATCAGGAAATGTTATTTGAACCAGCAACAGATAAAGTCTATCGACATCCCACTTTTTATAACCTGCCCGATGAGGTTAAGCATATATAAAAATTCTGAAATCTAAAGATGATAATAAAAGCTGCCCCCCACCTGATCAGATACATATTACAATGGGCTGACAATTCTATGATTTTAGGTCAGCGATTGGGTGAATGGTGCGGTCATGGGCCTGTACTGGAACAGGACATAGCCATCACCAATATTGCCCTGGATCTGATTGGTGAAGCCAGAAATCTCTATCAATATGCCGCCCGATTGGAGATTAATAAATCGGAGGATGACTATCCGTTTCTACGAAAAGAACGTGAATTCCTGAATGTTCAATTGGTGGAATTGCCTAACCGCGATTTTGCTTATACCATATCCCGGCAATTTCTGTATGATGTTTTCCATTTTCATTTTTTGCAACAGATGATGGAAAGTAATGATAAAGATCTGGCTGCCATCGCTGCCAAGTCAATCAAAGAGGTTCAATACCATTTGGACTATTCTACCGACTGGTTGATCCGGCTCGGGGATGGCACTGTAGAAAGCCATCACAAAATGCAAAAGGCATTGAATGACCATTACCCCTGGAGCGATGAGTTCTTCATAGCTACCAATGCAGACTTGTGGGCAACTGAAAATATAGGAGGGCCGGATCTGACAAATTTGAAAACTGAAGTGAATAACTACCGGACCATGATCATAAATAAAGCTACCTTACAACTGCCTGAAATGAACTATACGCACAGAGGAGGAAAAGAAGGCATCCATACAGAACATATGGGTTTTATTCTTGCTGATTTGCAATATATGCAAAGAACATATCCGGGAGTACAATGGTAATGATATTAATCTGCCAGAATTTTGAGAAACATATACCCGCATCAGAATGGATAGCATTCAAAGAATAAAAAAAATACTTTCCGGAGTTACCGACCCGGAAATACCTGTACTTACTATAGAGGATATGGGTATATTGAAGGACATCCGTCTGACTGAAAATCAATTAACCATTACCATAACACCCACATATACAGGTTGCCCGGCAATGGATATGATCGAAGTGAATATAAAAGCTGCCTTGCAGGAAGCTGGTTATGCTCATGTGGAAGTCATAAGTGTATTAAGCCCAGCCTGGACAACCGACTGGATGACGGAAGAGGGAAAAAAAAAGTTAAAGGAGTATGGCATTGCGCCTCCAGAAGGAACCGCAGCCGGTATAAGTTCGATTTTGGGTAGGGGAGTTACCCCTCGATGTCCTTTTTGCGATTCCAAAAACAGTGAATTGATCAGCCATTTTGGTTCCACTCCATGCAAAGCTTTGTATCGTTGCAAAGACTGCCTCGAACCGTTTGACTATTTTAAATGCATATAAACCATGGAAACATTAATCATACACAAGGTTAAAGGTACTGCAACTCTGACCCTCAATCGCCCGGATAAATATAACAGCATTAACACGGAACTGGCGCAGGCCTTGCAAATGGCTTTAGAAAAGTGCGCCCATGATGAAGACATCCGATGCATAGTACTTACGGGAAAAGGGCGTGCATTTTGCGCCGGACAGGATCTGGGAGAAGTGGTGGACCCAAAGGGTCCATCAATAGATTCTATAGTCAGAGAAAATTACAATCCCATTATTATGGCCATTCGCTCCATTGAAAAACCGGTCATCGGAGCAGTTAATGGGGTAGCTGCCGGGGCGGGAGCTAATATTGCATTGGCCTGCGATGTTGTCATTGCCACATATTCCGCATCATTTATGCAGGCTTTCAGTAACATTGGTCTGATCCCGGATAGTGGAGGAACATATACTCTTCCCAGGCTCATCGGATGGCAAAAAGCCAGTGCCCTGATGATGCTGGCAGAAAAAGTTCCTGCCTTGGAAGCCGAAAGAATGGGCATGATCTATAAGTGCTTTCCGGACGAGATCTTTCAACAAGCCGTCCATCAACTTACCTCTAAATTAAGTCAAATGCCCACCCTGGGGCTGGCATATACCAAAAGAGCACTCAATCATAGTGCTGTCAATTCGCTTCAGCAACAACTAAACCTGGAAGATCAATTGCAAAGTTTGGCCGGTACCACTTACGATTATCATGAAGGAGTACAATCATTCCTTGAGAAAAGAAAACCCATCTTCAAAGGAAAATGAATCAGCAAGTCAGCATCATCGGCGCAGGAGCCATGGGTACCGGGATAGCACAGGTGGCTGCTACAGCCGGATGGGGTGTATTGCTTTATGATACTGACAAAAATGCTTTGGAACGCGCGAAAATTCATCTTTTTCAAACATTGAACAAAAAGGTAGAAAAAGGAAAATGGAGTAAATCCACAGCACTTGAAGTTAGTAACAGAATTTCTTTTATTTCCTTTTTGAATGAAGTAAAAAATTCGTCTTTGATCATTGAGGCCATAATAGAAAATGAGGAAATCAAATCCCAGCTGTTCCAATCCATTGAAAAATTAGTAAATCAAAATGCCTTGGTAGCTTCCAATACTTCCTCATTTTCCATTACAAAATTAGCAGCCTCTTTAGAATATCCTGAACGTTTCATAGGTCTTCATTTTTTTAATCCCGCCCCGGTGATGCCATTGGTTGAAATAATTCCTGCCTATCAGACTGATGAAAATATTTTAAAACAATCCATTGAGATCATGGAAACATGGGGGAAAGAAATCGTTATAGCCAAAGATACCCCCGGTTTTATTGTCAACAAAATCGCCCGCCCTTTTTATAGTGAATCTTTGAGAATAATGGAGGAGCGATTAGCCACACCCCATGAAATTGATTGGGTAATGACTGAAAAATTAGGATTCAGAATGGGCCCTTTTACTTTGATGGACCTCATTGGGAATGATGTCAATTATAAAGTCACTGAAACAGTCTGGAAATCTTTCTATTGCGATACTCGCTATACCCCCAGCCTGATCCAGAAGAAATTGGTCGAAGCCGGCTACCTGGGAAGAAAATCAGGGAAGGGATTTTATGACTACAGCAACCCCTCAGCCCCTCAACTATATCCACCTGCCCTTGAATTACAAACCCGAATAGCCAACAGGGTTTTGGCAATGCTTGTCAATGAGGCCGCTGATACTGTGTATAGGGGAATATGCTCTGAAAAGGATGCAGATAAAGCAATGTCACTTGGCGTTAACTATCCCATGGGACTCATTCAATGGGGCAAGGAGGCAGGATATCAAACTATTGTGGATACATTGAACCAATTGTATGATTTCTACAAAGAAGAGAGATATAGGGTAAGTCCCTGGCTAAGAAATAAAATATAAATATGAACACATCAAAATCTTCTGCTTCCCGTATTGTTCATGATAAAATGATGGCCAATGATTGGTTTTCCCAATGGTTAGGCATACAAATTCTTGAGGTTAATCCTGGATACTGCAGGTTAAGCATGCTTGTGCGTGAAGAGATGTTGAATGGCTTTAAAGTAGCCCATGGAGGCATTACCTATTCATTGGCCGATAGTGCGCTGGCTTTTGCCTCCAATTCATTGGGCAAATATGCACTCAGTATTGAAACATCCATTTCCCATTTGCAGAAAGTAGTTGCAGGGAATATACTCACTGCCGAAACCACGCTCTGGAAGGAAGGTAAGAATATATCAACCTTTCATGTAGAAATAAGTAATGAAAGCAGCAATCGGGTTGCGATATTCAAAGGAACAGTCTTTCATTCCGGCAAAAACTGGGAAGAAAATCCCGTTTAAGCCTCAGTCATTAATGATTGCAACTGGTTTACAATGACACTTTTTGACTGCACTCCGGCTACTCTCCATTTCAGCTCACCATGCTGATAAATCATTAGTGTAGGTATTGAACGCACATCCAGTTTTTGAGCTATAGCCTGATTTCTATCTACATCGATTTTCACGATTTTGACCTGTTCACCCAGTTCATTTTTAATTTCATTGAGTATAGGGGTTACCATTCTGCAGGGGCCACACCAATCGGCATAAAAATCGATCAAAACCGGAATATCACTGTTGATAATATCTTGAAAACTAGTTTTTGTCATGATTTAACTTTTTTAAAATTAATAGTATTAATCCCTCACAAGATCCTTTAGTTCCAAGTTATAATATATTTTTAAATAAAATACCTTTGCAATAAGTATAAATTATAGTATGAGGACTCTTGAAATAAAATACCTGCAATAAAAAACCTGAAGATTGAAAACTTTATTATATCATTGAGAAAAGAAGTTTTATGAAGAGATACCCTTTTTATTATATCCCATTGGTTTTGGCAGCACTTGTTCTTTTAGGATGTTCAGGAAGCGGCAAAGATCCCAGAAAATCAAAAAAAGCCAAGGATCCTGCATTCATTGATTTGGTTGAAGGATATTACAGCAATCCTCAAAATACTGAAGAAAAACAACAAAATGAAATCATTGAATTCGGGATGGATAACAACTTAGCTTTGCAAAGAACCGCGTTGGGAACTTATTATTATATCAAAGAGCCCGGAATTGGCCCTACTTTAAGAAATGGCGAAAGCGTTTCTGTGCACTACAGGGGTTATTTTCTTGACGGCAGAGAATTTGATTCCAGTTACCGAAGAAATCAACCGCTCAAATTTCAGATAGGTCAAATGATTGCCGGGTGGAATGATGCCCTGCTTCACTTTCAGTCCAAATCAAAAGGCACCATCATCGTTCCTTCAAGATTAGGATATGGTGAACAAGGACACCCGTCCGGCGTAGTACCTGCTAATACCATCATTGCATTTGATGTGGAAGTTCTTTATTAGACCTTTATTTCAGTGAAGTATACATCAAACTAAAGGTGAAACCACAGAAAACAAAGGAATTTACTTCCCTCCTAAAATCCTTTGAGTGCTTCGATCACTTTTACTGCCAATTCCGTGCTGACTTTTAGCTGAGCTTCGCGAGTAGAAGCCCCGATATGCGGAGATAGAGAAATTCTCGCATGTGAAAGCAAACGGGGATCCGGGTGGGGTTCATTTTCAAATACATCGAGACCACAGGCTGCAATAGTTTCATTATTGAGAAAATGGAGCAGCGCAGCTTCATCCACCGTACCTCCACGTGAACAATTGACGATAATAACACCCTTTTTCATTCTTCCAAACTCCTTTTCCCCTAAAATGGGTTTGCCGATATAAGGGATATGAAGAGAAATAAAGTCGGATTCTTCCAGCATTTTCTCAAAAGCTACCGTTTTGATCGAAAAAAAAGTAGAATACATTCCACTTCCCATTTTAATAGTAGCCTCATCTACGTAGGGGTCAACCGGCAATATCTGCATACCCATTCCTAAAGCAACACTGGCCATTTCTCTACCGATCTGGCCAAATCCAATGATGCCCAGCTTTTTACCTTCCAGCTCTATACCCTGGGTATAATTTTTCTTCAATTTTTCAAATTCATCCGATCCCCTGACCGGCATCTCCCTGTTGGACTGATTAAGAAATCGGGACAGAGACAACATATGCGCCATGGATAGTTCAGCAACTGATCTTGATGAAGCAGCAGGCGTATTTACAACTTTGATTTTTCTGCCTTGAGCAAACTCTACATCAATATTATCCAAACCTACTCCTCCTCGCCCAATGACTCTCAACTGTGGACAGAGACTGATCAATTCTTTCCTTACCTGAGTAGCGCTTCGTACACAGATGCCATGATATGCCGGCAGACGGGAAGGAAGTTCATTCTGGGGAATTTTAAAATTATCTACTTCAATACCGGCTGCTTCCAACATTCGCTGCCCTTCTGGGGCTATACCATCATTGATTAATATTTTTGCCATGCTTTATTCATTTCATATTTGAGGTGGCAAAGTAAATCAATTCACCCTCCATTTTGAAATATGTTCCAGGAATAATTTGACGGGTCAATTCATTTTTTTTAATGCTCCTTACAACTTCATGTCATGATCAATAGATCCAGTACTCCTAATCAGGCGAATCTGTTAATGCTTCAATGAAAACTATATGGCTTATCCATAGCTATTATTTTGGTTATCCCCACAGCAAAATGGAATTGATTAGTGATCCTTCACAACTATCTGATATCCTGCATTTTAAATAGTCACTTCTTTTGTGCCAAGTAAAAAGTATTTAACGTCCTGTGCGGTGAGTTCAGGGTTTTCTTCCATAGGGACATGTCCCAGGTCAGGATAAATGATGACTTTAGCGTCAGGAATATCGTTTTCAAACTTTTTGGCATTCTCCAGGGGGATCCAAAAATCCTGAGCACCCCATATGATGAGGGTGGGACAGCTGATTTGACTCAATTGATGGGTATTGTCCTGATGCGGAGTTTGAATTCTATCGATCAAAGCCTGACGGTTTCCTTTACGCAATGCCAGATCATGGTAACGTTCAACTAAATCCTCTGACACTTTATCCTGATTGGCATATACTTCCTTCAGGTTTTTCTCAACTACAGAACGGGGAGTAATGTATTTCAGCAAAGTTTTCACTACCGGCATTTTTGCCCATCTGAAAACAGACCCTCCTTTACCGGTTTTTGGATATCCAGCCGCATCGATCAAAACCAGATGGGTAACTTTTTCCGGATGCTGCAAAGTATATTCCCAAGCGATCTGACCCCCCAAAGAATTTCCAGCCAATGCAAAAGCATGTATTCCAGCCTGTGATATCAGTTGGTCCAAAAAATTCACATAAGCCTTCATTGAATAATCCCGATCTTTCGATGGACCTGTAAGACCAAAAGCGGGGAGATCAAAACTATGGATTATGAATTCATTTTGCAACTGCTCAACCCAACCTTCCCAGGTATGCAGGGAAGCACCGGTTCCATGAATCAAAACCAAATGCCTGTCCCCATACCCTTGTTTACGGTAGTGCACGTCCATATCCAATATCCTGATAAACTCAGAAGGAGGAGTGGCATATTTTTGTATTAAAGATTCAAGACCAATATCCCGGTCTGCCAATAAAATGAAGACAAATGCTAAGGAAAAAAATACACCAATAAATACTGCAAGTATAGTTTTTCTCATTTATCGATCAAATTTTAAGTTTAGGAGTGTAAATATAACACCTGCTTCCGCTGCACAGGTACATTCCTTTTTAAAATAATCTTTTTATATAGGGCATTGTATGCAATAACCAAGGACTTCATAATGTACTCATCTCTCATTGACAATAAGTCTAAAACCTACTCCATGAACATTTTCCAATTGTATGGCCGGATCTTTTGATAAACATTTACGTAGTCTGCTTATAAACACGTCCATACTTCTTCCCAGAAAATAATCATCCTGCCCCCAGATTCTATGTAAAATTTCCGCTCTCTTCAAGGTAGTATTTTGATTTTTAATAAGCAATTCCAATAGATCCGATTCCTTTTCAGTCATATTTTTAACCCATTCGTCATTATAATAGAGCTTAAGATTAGCTTTATCAAGTTTGTATTTTCCAATAAACAGGAAAGGTTCGGAAGCCTGAATTATAAATTTCCTTTTAAGAAAAATCTCCACCTTCAATAATAACTCCTCAATGTCAAATGGTTTGGTAATGTAATCATCCCCACCCAGGACAAGTCCATTGAGTTTATCCTCCTGCATGGATTTTGCCGTAAGGAAGATAATCGGTATATGTGGGTTGGATTTCCTGATTTGAGAGGCTACTTCAAAACCATCCACTTTGGGCAGCATGACATCCAGGATACATAAATCAAATGCTTTCTTTTTATATAATGACAAGGCTTCCCGCCCATCCGGACAATGCAGGACTTCAAAACCGGCCTCCTCCAGATTGTCACGGGTAAGGTAACTAAGGGTTTCATCATCTTCTACATATAATATAGTGGCCTTATTTCTCAGATGTTTATCTTTTTCAGTAGCATTTTCCCTATTCATAATCAATCTTAAATGTTTCCTATATGGGTTGGTGATCCAGTTTCTTCACTCCCTTTGTATCCTTCCTGGTATTTTCATAAGCCGCCATTTCAATGACTACTGTAGTGCCTATATCCGGTTCTGAATTAATGCTTAACTCCCAACCATGAGCCTTGCAAATATTTTTTACATAAAACAATCCCAGCCCAAATCCTTTGATGTTATGAACATTTCCTGTTGAAACGCGGTAAAATTTTTCATAGATTTTTTTTAAATTTTCCCTGGCTATTCCTATGCCATTATCTTGCACTTTCAATCTACAATGGCCATTCTCCCGTTCTAAAATAATTTCAACATTGGGTCCGGATTCTTTGCTGTATTTAATGGCGTTATCCACTAGATTATAAATCACATTGGTAAAATGTATTTTATCCGCCGATAAAAGAGTATAGGTCTCCGGTGCTTTGTATTTGATTGTTCCTAATGGAAGTTTATCCCCTTCTACTTTTATAATTTCAGCGATAATCAAAGACGGTTCAAAAACCTCCCTGTTCAAGGTAAAACCTTCATCTTCCAGCTTAGCTATATTCAATACCTTTTCCACCTGATCATTCAACCGGGTATTTTGTTGATTAATGATTTCAGCATACCTTTTCAATTTTGGATCACTTTTTATTCCCTGACTCTGACTAAGGACATCCGTAGCGATTTTAATGGAAGCAATAGGTGTCTTAAACTCATGAGTCATATTATTGATAAAATCTTTTTGCAATTCAGAAAGCTTTTTTTGTTTTACAATAATCCACATCGTATACAGAAAAAAGATTACGGCCAAAGTAGTGATCATTGAAAAAATAACAGAAATACGGATATTGCTCAATAAATAGCTCTCCCGGGAAGGAAACTTGACCACAAAGTAATAAATGAGATCATCAAATTTTGGAAGTGACTCTGTGGATTTCATTTGCGCCTTACTATCAGCCACCATTTTACAGTAATTTCCATATACCAGGTGATCAGAATAACAATCGTACACAGCGTATTCAAAGTCTGTCTTGATAGAATACTGTTCAAAAAGTGTAAGGAGGTTATCTTCAAGGATGTTGGCATCAATAGAGCTATTCACATTTACCGCATATATGTTGGACGATCTCCTTTGGATCAGGTTTTGTTTAGGTAATTCTATATTATTATAGTTGGCGATATTTTCAGCTACCTGCCTGAGCGCTATGTGAACCGTCTGATCAAATTCCTGATCTTTTAAATCCCAACTTTTTATCAACCAGTAGGATTGGGTGAAAATAATACCCAACACCACTATCCCTCCGAAAAACAATAAACTGGTAATGTAGCGTGATGGCATGATACTGTACAGAATTCAATAGTTGAATAATTAACGATAAGTTCTTTACATTCATTATGATGCAACTGAATGTAAAACTAGAATGATCGAATTGATTTTCCTTAATCCGGTAAGAATAAAAAAAATAAAAGTGTTTTCAAAATGTGATCATGTTTGGGTTATTATATTTTCCTTGCGGTCCAATTCAAATATTTTGTAGATATATAGACAAAATATATAAAGTTTTTATTAATCTTACAATTCGAAAAATCGTCTTCAAATTACTTTTTATTAATAATACTAAATTGAAATCAAATGAAAAAGGTACTACAAAATTTGAGTTTTATTTTTCTTCTTGCATTTCTTTTTTCTTCCTGTTATACATATACTTTTTCAGTGGGCAGAGGGGCTCAGACGGGATTAGAAATTCAAGGCAAAAATCATTATTTAATTAATGGACTTGCCCCTATTGGCACTAAGGATTTCAAAGAGCTTGCAGGAGATGCAACCGATTACGATGTCACTATTACCCATACTTTTGTTGATGGGTTGTTATCACTTTTGACAGGGGGTATATATTCACCCACAACTGTGATTGTCAAAAAGTAAATCACAAAAACCGATTAGGCTGCGATCTCTCGCGGCCTTTTTTTTTCTTAAGCTCCATCCCACATTATTTTTCCTTATTTTTGCCTCTGGTATTGTAAATACTGAAAATATTTTTCCTGAAATTCCGCTTCTTGACGGTAATCTATCATTGAGATTTTCATTTTTTTAAATATGCAAATGAATTTTTGAAACCCGGGTATCGGATTCCTAATAGATAAAATTTTTATAAAGAAGTCCACTGCGACATTTTTATCATTAAATTTGCATTATGCATTTGCTAAAATTTTTTATAATATCAATCATAATCTTTTCAGGGTGTCACTTATTCGCTCAGGCTAATAATCCATTTGAAGTCCGATTGAAAAGAAGCAACATTGAAAGTCCGGCAACAGAAATAAAAGAAAAGAAAGAAATAGCTACTGAAAATGTTCTCACTAAAGAATCGATTATTACAGAAAAAATTACTGAACCGGAGAAGGTTGATGAACAGGATGTAGTATCAGCAGGTAAAGTTGAGGAGTTGAATGTAAATTTGGAAATTAATCCGTTTGAGGTAGACAGACGAAGAAGGGTCCGGTCCATCGTACCCGAGAATATAGAAGGACATAAAAATATACCTTTAGAAAAAGTAAAAGAATTATCTGAAGAAGAAAAATCAGACTTGCCGGTGGATGCAGAAAAGCCAAAGGAGGTCCAAAAGAGAGAGGGTGCTGAAACCGCAAAAACAATTGAAATACCCAAAGATAGAAAAGATTTACCTGCTCAAAGTGTATTGAGTTTCATCGTATTGATGCTGTCAATGATTCTTTTGGCTGTAGTGGCCAATGTCAGGCGCTCCATTTTTGGAAAGGTGGTCAAATCCATCTTCAATGACAATATTTTAAAAGCGACTCAAAAGGAAGAGGATAATGGCAAAAGTGGTGCAATGATCATCTTATATATCATATTCTTGCTCAACCTTTCAACATTTATTTACCTCTTTGTCAATTGGTTTTACCCACACACTTCATTGAGTTGGTGGTTGATTTTTGGTGGAATTACAATCATTTACCTGATTCGTCATTTATTTCTGACTTTGTTTTCCAATATTTTCCAGGACAACATGGCTTCGGTACACTACAGCTTTATGATTGCTGTTTTTAACCTCCTGATTGGAATCTTTTTATTTCCTGCAAATCTGATTATTGCTTTTGCACCGGATAAAATTTCTTTTACCACCTTGATTATCAGTATGGTAATATTGGGACTGATCTATTTGATTCGTTACACCCGAGGAATAATACAAGGATTGCTATTATTTAGTCATTCGCTTTTTCATTTTTTTCTATATCTTTGCACCTTCGAAGTAATACCCTTATTAGTGATTGTCAGGGTTGCCCTTGATACCATTAATAGCTGACATTGTAATCCGTTTAGACAAAACCAATAGCTTTTATGGCTTCAAATATATCAGCAACGAAGGAGGAAAAGTATATTGAAAACTACAATGAGGTCAAAACCATTCTGGTGTCCCAGCCGAAACCTGAAAGATCACCTTATTACGAACTGGAAAAAAAATGGGGATTAACCATAGACTGGAGGCCCTTCATCCATGTAGAACCGGTTGTTGAAAAGGAATTCAGGAAAAACAGACTTAAGGCGGATGAATACACTGCTATATTATTTACCAGTAAGAATTCAATCGAAAACTTTTTCCGTCTGTGTGAAGAGACAAGGGTTAGAATGTCCCAGGATACCAAATACTTTTGCCTCACAGAGGCCATAGCCAATTATCTTCAAAAATTCATTATTTACCGAAAAAGGAAAGTTTTTGTAGGAAAAAAGAAAATCGAAGACCTTCATTCTTACCTTGTTAAACACAAAAACGAGAAGTTCCTTCTTCCCTGTTCCAATCTGGGCGCTAAGGAGGTGGTGTCTTATATGGAACAATTGAAAATGGATTTTAAAGATGTTATGATGTACCGCACGGTAGCTAGTGATCTTTCTGATCTCAGTGATGTCACTTATGATATTCTGGTCTTCTTCAGCCCTTTGGGTATTGATTCTTTATATACCAATTTTCCTGAATTCAAACAAAATGAAACACGCATTGCTGTTTTCGGCAATTCTACCCATGCGGCGGTTGAATCCAGAGGACTTTTTGTAAATATAAAGGCACCCTCCATTGATTCACCATCAATGGCAATGGCTTTGGAAAATTACCTCCAAAGATCCAATGGAAAAGGTAAAACCTTTTAGGTATTGGGTTTCAAGCCTGAATACTAAAAGTAATTAAAAAACCAGGATATTTATTGGAACAATATGTGGTATTTAATCACTGATGCATATATATTCCGGGCATTCTGGTTAAATATTAATGGATTTACAGGCAAAAGATGTAAATTTCACATAAGACATTATTAAATTCTTGCCATTTTCAACTTTTTAATATCATTCGCCATTTTATTGATACAGACAAACATTCATTAATCATTAAGCAAGCATAAAGCACCTATGGAATTCAAATTGACAGAAGAACAATGGGCTGTAAAAGAAGCAGCCCGGGAATTCGCGCAAAAAGAACTGTTGCCAGGTGTTATCGAAAGAGACACCCATATGAAATTTGCTGAAAAGGAAATTGGTAAAATGGGCGAACTCGGATTTTTGGGAATGATGGTGTCGCCCACCTACGGTGGAGGAGGTATGGACACTTTGTCCTACGTGCTTGCTATGGAAGAAATCAGTAAAGTGGATAATTCATGCTCGGTATTGATGTCTGTCAACAACTCCTTAGTTTGCTGGGGCATAGAAATATATGGTTCTGACTATCAAAAATTAAAATACTTGCCTAAATTGGCCACAGGAGAATGGATTGGGTGCTTTTGTTTGTCCGAACCGGAGGCAGGCAGCGACGCGACTTCCCAGCGTACCACAGCCTTTTTGGATGGAGATCACTACATTCTCAATGGCACAAAAAACTGGATCACGAATGGGGGTTGTGCTTCACTACATGTCGTTATTGCTCAGACTTATCCGGAAAAAGGTTATCGGGGCATCAATGCCTTTCTGGTTGAAAAATCCTGGCCCGGTGTTTCCATTGGTGCAAAAGAAAATAAACTGGGAATCCGCTCCTCTGACACCCACTCCATTATGTATTCAGATGTGAAAATTCCCAAAGAAAACCGTATAGGGGAAGATGGTTTTGGTTTTAAATATGCAATGTCAGTTCTTTCAGGTGGCAGAATAGGTATTGCTGCCCAGGCCCTGGGTATAGCCGCCGGAGCTTATGAACTTTCACTACAATATGCCAGGGAAAGGGTAACGTTTGGCAAACCCATTGGTCATCATCAGGCAATAGCTTTCAAATTAGCAGATATGGCCACGGAAATTGAAGCAGCCAGACTGTTGGTATACCGTGCAGCCTGGTTAAAAGATATGGGTCTTGAATATGATACCGCCAGCAGTATGGCTAAGCTTTTTGCATCACAAATGGCTATGAAACATACCGTAGAAGCTGTACAGGTTCATGGTGGCTATGGTTATGTCAAAGAATACCATGTAGAGCGTCTCATGAGAGATGCTAAGATTACGCAGATTTATGAAGGGACTTCAGAAATTCAAAAAATTGTCATTTCCAGAGATATTTTAAAAGGAAACCTATATGAAAAGATTTTCCATTTCAATAAAACATCATGACCTTTGAAAAGCAGCCTTCAAATAGGTACATTTTTCAAGATTCCTGTGAAGGTTCACTGGTCTTTTGGGTTTCTGGTCCTCTTTGTTTTTTATATTGGTTTTTTAAATAAGCTTACCTGGAATGAAACCGGTGCTTTTGCTTTATATGTCCTTGTTCTTTTTATTTGCGTCATCTTGCATGAATATGGACATGCGCTCACTGCGCGAAGATTTGGTGTGGAAACGAAAGATATTATCCTTTCTCCCATCGGTGGTATCGCAAGACTGGAAAACATTCCTGAAGAGCCTGCAAAAGAGATGTTGATCGCATTGGCCGGTCCAGCGGTGAATATAGCCTTAGCCATCATTTTGAGTTTGACCAGTGTATTGATTTTGGGCCAATCGGTCTTACCCAGTTCTTCTGAATTGTCATTATTGGTAATACCCAGGGAGTTTCTATCCTTTGTGATCGTAATGAATATTGCCTTGTTTATTTTTAATCTTGTTCCCGCCTTCCCTATGGATGGAGGACGCGTCCTTCGATCCGTTCTTGCCATGAAATGGGGTCGTTACAAAGCCACCAAAATTGCACATTGGATCGGAAAGAGTATTGCTATCATTTTTATTATGTATGGAATATACCATGGATACCTGATGTTGAGTCTTATAGGTCTGTTTATATATGTTTCTGCAGGTAGTGAATCCAGGAATATGATGATGAATCAGATATTAAGAGATCTGAAAGCCGGAGATTTCATGAGAACTCATTTTACAATATTGAAATTGGAGGATCCTGTTGTTGATGCTGTTCAAAGTATTAAGGGTGGAAATGAAAAACATTTTATAGTCACCAATGATCAAGGCGATATTCAAGGTTTTCTCCCGGAAGATGTACTTCATCATATTCATCAGGAAGACAATCTTGCTGATCGCTTTGTCAATGATTATTGCAACCACAAAATGGTTACATCGAACCCTCAATCCAGTCTTTATGAAGCCTGGTTATTGATGGTGAAAAACGGAGTTCCTATTGTTGCTATTCTGGAAGAAGATCAGGTGGTGGGTGTTATTGACAAAAAATTAATTCATCAGACCATTCAGATGCACCGGCACAAAATGAGCCAATCCTGGTTTTGAATGCGGCTTGTTTCATTTTCCGCTTTTACCCTCATTTCTTATTCCTTACTCCACATTTATTTAACCAACGTCCTATTTGGATGTATTTCCTGAATTTCTTTTTCCTCCCTCTGATCTCGCTGATCTAGGCAGAACTTTATTTTTATCCCAATTCTAAAATCTGCGTCATTTGCGCATCATTTGCGTTAATCTGCGGGAAAAAATAATAAGATGGTATATGTTCTAACAGCTAAATCACAGCCTCTGTACTCTTTGTGCCATACAAAGATCTTTTTGTGAGTATAGAATGCATCATTCCAAATGCATTTGACTGTATAGAAATTATCAATAAAAAATATGCTTTGGAATACTTGTTTTTCCTATATCCTAACCCATTAAATAAGCTTTTACTCTGTTAAAATTACATATACGATTTTAATATATGATAAATCTCTCCAAAAAATGAAACCAATTATAAGCAGTATGTTCTATGCTTTGTGTAGTTTAGTGAATAGAACCAAACCGGCAAACTATGAAGGCATTTACCATTACTCTATTATTGGTTACAGCAAGCCACCTGTCCATGTATTCACAAGAAGGTACGAAAGAACGCATTCAATTATACAGCAAAGCCATTGAAGGTAATCTTATCGGGGATCCTGCCGAACGTGATGTAACCGTTTATCTGCCTCCTTCATATCTATCTAATCCAGGCAAACGCTACCCTGTACTATATATGCTCCATGGATTTACCGACAGTGACAGTCAATGGTTTGGGTGGGAAAACCATTGGATCAATCTGCATACGGTGATCAACCAATCCTTATCGGAAGGATTGTCAAGGGAGATGATCGTCGTGATGCCCAATGCTTACAATCGATTCAAAGGAAGTATGTATGCAAGTTCAGTTACCATTGGTGACTGGG
Source organism: Saprospiraceae bacterium (assembly GCA_035327565.1). GTDB lineage: Bacteria > Bacteroidota > Bacteroidia > Chitinophagales > Saprospiraceae > JABDLO01. The sequence continues at coordinate 49,170 of DAOLDB010000006.1, read as the reverse complement.
AAACTTTCATAGTAAAAGAATTGGTGAATTACATTGATTCAAACTTTCGCACATTAGCTCATGTAAAAAGCCGGGGACTGGCAGGTCATTCCATGGGTGGTTATGGCACCATTCGCCTAGGGATGAAACATCCGGATATTTTTTCATCCATTTACCTGATGAGTCCCTGCTGTTTGGAAGGAGGTGTTTTTAGCAACAAAGAAATGATGGAAAAGTTAGAATCATTTACCAATGTTGAGCAGTTACAGGGAACGTCCTTTTTTGAAATTGCTACCCTTGCCACTTCGGCTGCTTTTGCTCCCAACCCTTCCCTGCCCCCATTCTATTTAGACTTGCCCTTTGCCGGAGGAGAGTTGCGGCAGGATATCGTCAATAAGATTACAGCCAACCGGATATTGTATATGATTGATTCTTACGTACCCAATATGAAGACGATGACTGCCATTGCCCTAGATGCCGGCCTGCAGGATTACGGCATCAGCGATTCCACAAGAAAACTACATGAATGGCTGAATACCAACAACATACCCCATCTCTATGAAAGCTATGAAGGCGACCACCTCAACCGAATAGCAGAACGTATCCGCACCCATGTATTGCCTTTTTTCTCGGAGCATTTGGTATTTGAGTGAGAGGTGGACAACTATTGGACATTTGGTGGGGCAGGTTTCCTTTTAACTTTTTTTCAAATTATCAGGTTTTAAGGTTGGTGAAGATGAAATCTTTGAATGAATTATTTAAAATCTCCTCCACATTCTTATCCATTATTGACATAATCTTATATATCAGGATCCATGAATCAGGTCGCAGTACAAATCATTGAAGCACTGGAATTAAAACCGCTCACTTTTGAAGGGGGCTACTATCGGCAGACCTACCGCTCAGAAGAACAAGTGGAGGCTGCACATCTGCCGGAAAGATACGGCGGTCACCGCTATTTTTCCACTGCCATTTATTACCTGCTTACGCCAGAGACTTTTTCTTCCCTCCACTTATTGAAGACGGACGAAATATTTCATTTTTATGCGGGAGACCCCATTGAAATGTTGCTTCTTCATGAAGCAGGTTCAGGTGAGGTAATTACCATTGGAAATGATATCTTAAATGGATTACGGCCACAAATTGTAGTCCCCAAAGGAACATGGCAGGGTTCACGTTTAAAGGATGGCGGAAGCTTTGCCCTGCTGGGCGCTACAATGTCTCCAGGATTTGATATGGCAGATTTTGCAACGCCAAATAAAGAATTCCTTCTCAGTCAATACCCCCAATTTCACTATATGATCCACCTATTAACTCCATCATAATCAAATACCGGAAAAAAATCTACCTGCTCCTCATATTTGTAATCAATATCCTTCTTTACCCATGCTTCTTTTCAATACCCCTTTTTCCAATACTTGAGGTTCCAATTCCTTACTTGGGCTCATCTCCCAGGTTTCTTTTTCTCCCGCTGATCTCGCCGATCTACGCAGATCTTATTATCATCGAAAAATTAAAAACATACTTATATTCCAAACTTCTAATAGCGCTGGAAAATTTCTTCACGCTTTGCTTCTCATAAAAATAGCATTCCAACATCCTTAGCAACACATCTAGAATTAAAATTCCAGCGCCAATACTTATTCAATGGAATGAAATTTTATTTTTATTCTAAATTGGATCCATAGAAACATTAAATGAAAAATCTGCTTTGAAATAAACATAGTCCATTTACTCATCAGATGTTGTAGTTAAAATCACTAAATTCACCAGGTCAATATGAAAGTATTTACATTTAAGAAGACACCAAAAAATGATTAAAACCCAACGCTATCCACCTTTCCTGACTATCATACTTTTCATGTTTTTTGACTGTTCATGCCTGAAGAACTATAAGTCCCCTGAAGAATCTGCTACCGAAACTCCCGCTATGCCCATCATCATTCCCACCGAAGGAAACAGCTGGTTTTTTAACCAAACCAACACTCCCCAAATGCAATACCATGACTTTACCTCTTATCCCTGGGCCTCCGCCAATGCCACTCTACGCACTTATTTCCGCATCAATGGGAGCGGTGAATTACACATAGGTATTCACGGTAAAGTAGAAAGTGGTGAAAGCGAACTCAAAGCAAGCATTCTGGATGTGAATACGAGTATCAAACTGAGCCACTCAGAATTCCGCACTGAATATATAACCACTGTCGAGATTCCTCATCCGGGGTATTTTACCCTTAATTTGGAAGGGATACGTAAAAGTGCTGATTCATATGCTGTCATTGAATCCATTCGTCTGGGTGGCGAAGCCACAGAATCCGGAGTACACTTTGTTGATGAAGAGTTTTTTTACTGGGGGCGACGTGGACCCTCAGTACATTTATCTTATGTTGTACCGGATGAAGCCTCACATGTGGTTTGGTTTTACAATGAAATTACCGTTCCACCAGGAAACGATGTTATCGGGTCTTTCTTTATGACCAATGGGTTTGCAGAGGGGTATTTCGGCTTCCAGGTCAATTCGGCTACAGAGCGTCGGATATTGTTCTCGGTATGGAGTCCATTTGAAACCGACAATCCTAATGAAATTCCCCCAGACCAGAGAGTACTACTTTTGGCCAGAGGAGAAAATGTAACGACCAATGACTTCGGTGGTGAAGGATCGGGAGGACAAAGTTATTGGATATACCCATGGTCAGCCGGTACAACCTACCGGTTTCTTCTCAAAGGAGAGCCGGCAGGCAACGACAATACGGATTATACAGCCTACTTTTATTCCCCCGAATGGGAAGACTGGAAACTCATCGCTGTTTGGCGACGACCCAAAACCAACACATATATCAAAAGACCTCACTCATTTCTGGAAAATTTCGTCACACATACCGGTACAATGCAACGTTTGGGATATTATAGCAACCAATGGATCTACGACTCCGAGGGACGTTGGTTTGAATTGACGCGTGCACGGCTGACGGCAGATGCCACTGCCCGCGCAAATGCACGCCTGGATTTTGCCGGTGGCTATGATGTATCAGTCCAAACTTTTTACTTGAAAAATTGTGGATTTTTCAATGAGACAGCCTCTCTTGATACTTATCATACTCGTCCTGCCATGGGACAAGCTCCGGATATAGCATGGGATGCGCTACCAAAGAAATAATAAAATTAGTATAGAGCCATTTGACAGGTCGAATACAATTGTTCATATCTGCATTTTTGCTCTTTGTTCTCAATATGTACTCTATACAATAGATATGAATGTCTTTTTTAAATAACCATGAAAAAAATACCTCGCCTGATAGTAATGGCATCCTGTGAATCGGGCAGTAGAATATATACGGAAGGAAAAGGCTCTTATCTTTTGGTCAGATATTTCTATCAAGGGCGATCACAGTATGTTTTCCGCACATTGTGGAATCCCGATGATACAGAAGGCAGTCATTTCATCAAAGAATTATACAATAATTTTAAAAAACAACGGTCGTGTCAATGGAAGTCTACATAATGTCCGAAAAAACCAGGTGAAGAATTACACTAATATTGCCCACTCTTATTTTTGTGGTAGGGGATCTGAACATATTTAATATTTTCCCTTTTCCTATCACAATTAATGACAGAGGCATGTTTAGAGTATACTACAATTTTTTAATCTCAATCACTCTGGTAAGTCATTTGTTTAAAATTTTACTGACAAGAAAAAAGACAGGATACCAAAATAGCCCAACGACACATACGCTCCCACCAAACATACAAACGGTTTCTCAGGATATTGGAATACCAAAAATAATAATGACGAAATAAAAATCACTGTAAATACCCAGGTCAACTTCCGGTAATTCCGGTTTTGGGTGGGATAAACGGTTCTTACGGGGACAAAATGCATGACAGCAAAAAAAACAACCAGCAAACCATATACCCAAGGAGATGCATCTATCACAAGGACAAAAAAACACATCACCAGATTCCACAAGACAGGAAATCCTGTGAAAAACCGGTCTTCTGTAACCATATTGTCTAAGCCATAGTAAACCACCGATACCAATAATATCAGTATGGTTAGAATCATTCCCATTATACCGGAAACAAATCCATACTGATAAAACAAAAAGGCAGGGATCAATGCATAATTGGCAAAATCAATGACGTAATCCATCATCTTACCATTCACATGAGGCAATATTTCCTTTACCTTGAACCATCGGGCCAGACTGCCATCCACTCCGTCTATCATCAATGCGATCAACATCCAAAATACAGCAAACTGCCAATTTTCCTCATGAATAGAGATTAAAGCAAGAAAACCTGCCACTATACCCATGATTGTGAACAGGTGAACACCCCATGCTACCGTTATCTGCCACAAACCAACCGCTTTTACCATAGGTTTAATTTTCAATGACCCACCGAATCAAATTTACACCATCCATTGTGCCACTCATAAAATAAATGGCTGCTATTGATATAATTGGGCAATCCTAAAATACATGTTATTTAAATTTTAGGATATAATAATAAGGATTATTCCGTTGGGGAGCTGTAATTTACATGCAAAGATGTTCTTTAGGCTTATGCTGTCTTTGTATTCTCAAAGAAAAGGTACCAAATGAATAATTTGAAAGTATTCATGAAAGATATCCTCTTTACTCTTATCCTTTTTATTCACAGATTTAAATATTAATTATTTAATGTTGACATTTTTTAAAAAATTAGTTGAATAGAAATTCCCGATTCATTCGATTTCTCCTTCTTCGATTACTTGAGGTTCCAATTCCTTATTTGGGTGATTGACCCGAATTTATTATCTCTCCCGCAGATCTCGCTGATTTTCGCAGATCTTTTTTACCCCAAACCGAAAATCTACGATATCAGCGTAGCATCTGCGTAAATCTGCGGGAAAAAATTTACCTGCTCCTCATGCTTACAAGCAATATCGATATACAATGGGGTGCAATGAAATAAAAATGAATGGCTGTATAGAAAAATCAATCCAAATTTCTGAATAAATCCATTATATCTACCAGCTCAAAACTGTCATGATCCAGAGAAAACAAGAGTTCCAAAATAGGTATGTGTCCGGCACCAAACATAACAAAAATGCACTCTTCATTACCTTCTAAGGCGCGAAGAATATTAGAGTAAATTCTTAGATTTCTTTTATACCATTCAGCAGCCAGATCAGCGCCGGTAAAATCACCTTCCTTTCCCGCAGTCAATACTAGCTTTGAGGTATACGGAGCCAAATTCTCATGCCTTTTCTCCGGGGTATTCATCCATTTCAAAATTTGATCCACTCCTATCTCTGAAGAAACTTTTTCATTGAATGACCTTTCAACTTCAGCCACCTTCATCATAAATTGTTCAACACTGGATTGTTGACCGTTCATCATCCAGGTCTGGATGAGCGATTCAAAATTTAAATTCAATTTACTGTCTACATAAAAACCACGATCGTGACCGAGTTGGTGCATAAGGCGAACGCCTACCTGTACTGATTCTGATTTATATTTTTGTAAATCGTCCGGCTGAAACTGGGCTAATAAACTGTCGTACCGGGTTGAATATTCGGGCAGAATCTCAAGAAAAACTTTTTGGGGTTGGTAACCGGCAATCCGGTGAGTAATGGCTTCAATTTCTTTTTGCGCTTTCGCTTCTAGAATATCAATGTTTTCAAATTTTGCTACATCCAACCCGGGATTATTGAAGTGAAATACACCAAGTAGTATCACTTTGGTTTTGCTTTGCTGACCAAATACCTTTAATGCAAACAATACAAAAATTGCAATAGAGTAGAATTTTTTCATAATTTTAAAATTTTTGATAAGTTCATTGCAAAAGATGTTTACACAAGCATGGAGGTTGCATGAAATTCATTTTTTCTCAAAAAGATTCTTAATGGAATTTTCTCATTCCACTCTTTGTGATTGCCTTTGTGAACTTTGGATTAAAAAATATCAGTGATCATGATCAAGCTAAGTATTCCTTGAGAGCAATATGTTTATTAATAGATAGGCCTATTGATGCTGTATGCCTGATATCAGCTCTTTGTATCCCTGATGAATGAGCCCCAGATCCGACCCGATGGAAAATACGGAAAACCCCATGGACCTGTATAATGGCAAATCCTCGATGTTCTTTACCAGAATACCCGCTTTCTTTGAATGTTTCAATGCTGCAATGCATACTTCTTCCAAAAGCTGATTGAACTCTTTTTTGTCTTTATCTTTATGAGTTTCCCAATTCAATTTTAAATCTGTCGGTCCAACAAAAAGTACATCCACTCCTTCCACAGCCGCTATGGATTCTGCTGAATCAACCCCTTCCAATGTTTCAATTTGTGCATAAAATATTGGTTTTACGTGTGTATCAGCGTTATAAGCAAGCTTACCAAAACGGAAAGATCGGGCGCTGGTAGAAAACCCTCTTTTTCCTACCGGGGGATAATACATGGCCTGCAGGCACTGAACAGCCTTCAAGGGATCGTTGACATGAGGCAACATGATACCGTGAGCACCCCAGTCAAGAATGCGGGATATCAATACTTCATCTACCTTGCCGACCCTTACTATGATAGAAACGTCACCATCTCTAACGGCCTGAAAATTAGAAAGCAATTGCTCATCTGTTATATATCCGTGTTCAAGATCAAATAATAGCCATTGAAAAGGAAACATAGAAGCCAATTCAGCAATGGCCGTATGTCCGAGGGACATCCAGGTACCCATCCATTCTCCTGATTGCTTCACTTTTGCTATTTCTTCAACCCTGGTCATATCGCTAATACTTCTACGTTATTCTTTAAATTTTGAAAAGCCAGATGAAGTCTTGACCGGGTAAATTCTTCCAATGCCCTGCCTTTCAGGTCATCATCTATCAGGAAGAAATTTTCATCTTTCTCAAAGTAGCCTCCTCCTACCCGGATGACCGCTTTTACAATCATATTCCTGAGAAAATGAAGGTAAAACCTGGGATAAAAATCCTCCGGAAGCGGTTTTTCCATCTGATATCCTGCCAATAATTCATTCAGAACATCTTCACCATAAAAACATGCAAACAAAGATATATCATCGGTTGGATCTCCAGCTATGGCATCGCCCCAATCTATCACGGCTTTTATTTCCGTAGGAGTACCCAACAAATTCCATAAAGCCAGATCTTTATGCACAAGGCAGGAATCTGAAATTTCCAAAAGGTATGTATGTTCATCAATAACTTCCTCAATTTCATCGCTTTCTTCAGAAGTAATGAAAGATGCTTCTCTTAAAAAATCCAGATGCTTTTTAAGATTGAGACAGAAATATTCCTTATAGGTATTATGATATCCTTTAAGAAGGCCTGTATTGATTAATTCCCCGGTACTGAAAAGTCCAAAATTTTCCGTTTTTACCCACTGCCATTTTGCAATGTTTTTTCCAATTTCCCTGGCAATGGTAAATAAATCGAGTTTACCTGTCTTCTTGACTTTACTCAGATCAGGGTATTCAATCCATTCCATAATCTGGTAAGAAAAACTTGTTTTGCGATACGAAACATCCACTTTAAATATTCCTGGTACACAAACTCCTGACTTCCTCACCTGACGCATAATTTCAGACTCAATCAACATATAATCATCCTTAGGGTCACTATTTTCCAAACGGATAAAATAAGAAACCGAACCATTCTTCAAAATGTAAGTTAAATGATTGCCCTGACCACCTGCAGAATTGAGATCAAAATGGTGGGAACCCAGAAAATCTAATGCAATTTCGCGTATCTGATGCTCCGTATCCATTGTATACTGGGATTCTTTATTGCCACGCAAATGATAGAATGCGTTGGGCCTATCGGCTTTCCAATTGTATATATTCTTCCTTATGCTCATCATTTCCAATTCATTTATATGAACTAAACCAAGGATTTTTTTACTTCTGTACCATTGGCTTCTACTGTTTCACTGGTTTCCGGTCTCGATCTCCACCATGCGGCAATCAGCCCACCGATGATGGTTTGCATTACACTGCTAAACACAGCAGGAACGGCGGCCAAGGGATACAATGGAAAATGATTCTTTGCCAGTGTGGCTGCTAATCCTCCATTTTGCATTCCCACCTCAATGGAAGCAGTTCGAGATACTACTTTATTATATCTGAAAAGCCTCACCACAAAATAGCCCAAAATAAAACCCCCTATATGAAGAGAGGTCGTGGCTAAAAACAATTTAAAAGCGTGAGCTGCAATGGTTTCAGCACTTTGAGCTACAATGCCCCCTGCAATGAAAACGATAGCCAACACGGCAAGTACCGGCCCGGCTTTTCTTACTTTACTTACCTGATGGTTGAATTTATAATTCAAGAAAACACCTAAACCCACAGGTATCAGTATTACTTTTATAGTGGTGATAAATAATCCCCAGGCATCTACCGGCACATAAGTTCCTGCCAAAGCATCTGTCAACATTGGTGTCATTACAATCGCCATAATGGTGGATATGGTAGTCATAGTAACCGACAAAGCCAGATTTCCCCTGGCCAAATATGCAATCACATTGGATGCCGTACCCCCGGGACAGCATCCCACTATAATTAACCCTACTGCCAGTTCGGCAGACAATCCAAACATCTTTGCAATAGACCAGGCTGCCAGTGGCATAACAGAGTACTGTAAAATAGCCACTGTGATGATGGCTCCAGGCATATGCCTGAGTTGGAGAAAATCCTGAACACCAATCGTCAATCCCATGCCCAACATGACAATGGCCAACGCATAAAGCATAAAATTGCCTGTAAACCATTCAAATAATGGCGGATATAGATATCCCGCTAAAGAACTGGCCACAATCCATACAGGGTACAAATTGACGAATTTATCCAATGCATTGTTAATCATCGACATATCCTGGTTTCTAATAAAAAAATTGATTTCATAGGGTGTGCCATTACCGGGGTATTAATTTTTGTACTCTCCAATTCAAAATTTCTGCCACATAGAAGTGGTGATTCTTGTCTACAGCCAACATGTGTGCAAATTCAAATCGTCCTGGTATTTTGCCTTTGCTTCCAAAAGTTTTAACAATACTACCTTGATCATCCAATTGTACCAACCTGTTTTGGTGCCCATCTACCATATAAAAAATCCCGTCACGGATAGCCATACCCCAGGGTGATCCTGTCTGATCCCAAATCTTCAATAAAAGGCCCTCGCGGTCAAATATCTGGATTCTGTTGTTATTACGATCACCTACATAGATTCGGTCTAAACTGTCAATAACAATACTATGAGGCAAACTAAATTGTCCTGGTGCATTGCCGGGATGTCCCCAGGTCATTTGAAATCTTCCATTCTTGTCATACATCACTACTCTGGCATTACCATAACCATCAGTTATATATATATTATTGCGGGAATCAAAAGCTACATCGGTTGGTTGATTGAATTGCTCCATTTCTTCCCCTTTGAATCCCCATCTTCCCAATACCATCAACACCTTATCCTCTTGACTTATTTTGAACACTGTATGGGCTCCGCGATCGACAACCCAAATGTTATCATATGCATCAATTTTCAACCCATGACCTTTGCTAATTAATCCATGGGCGAGTGAACGGACATATCGACCTTCCTGATCAAACTCCATTAAAGGCTCCTCCCCTCTGTGAAGCACATATATGTGTTCTTTTGAATCCAAAGCAATTCCCGATACTTCATTGAAATGAACATGGGGAGGCAGCTTAAGAAAACCGGGATCTGCAGCCAGGTTCATACTTTCTGCTTTTCTTTTAGTTTTTAATCCTCCTGGTTCATAAATACGCAATATATTCTGTAAAGGCAAACGGCCTCCACCACCGTTAATCCACACATCGGGATCTAACTTAGCTATATATATGTGTCCGGATAAAGCTCTTTGAAAGTCATATGTGATGTATATAGCACCCGCATCATCCTCAAATCCGTCTGGGTAGGAAATGCTTTCTCTATCATCGATCAACACTCCATTTGACCATGACAATCCTTCATCTTCTGAAACAAAAGCCATGAGATGAGATCTTCCGGGGGTTCTTTCATTGATATGTCCATGTTTTACCAATATCAACCTTCCGTCGTTCATTTTTCTGATAAAATGTCTGGATGAAATATGATCCAAAAACTTTTCAGGTAATGACCAGCTGTTCCCTCTATCGCGGGAAAAACTTTGCCATATCCCATCATTGGTACGTGCTGTCATCCACCATCGCCCATCATCCAAAACCACAATATGGTGTTCATCATAACTCGGGTCGGGGAATCTGACACCTCCCCGTCTTACCCAGTTTTTTCCCTGATCCGTTGAGACAAAAACATGTGCCATTCGAAGAGAATCCAGTTCCCTGTAACCATTGACAAAGTCTGGGTGCTTAAATATAATTTTTCGTGATAGTAAAGAAATGGGAAGAATCCATTCGCCCTCCTTGCCAACCACCGGCTTGGATTTGGCAGTACCATGCCATATTCTCACAGGCTTTGTCCATTGAGGCTGTTCCGAATCCGGGTTCTCGCATTTCATATACCAAACCCCTGCCCTGCCATCAAAGTCCATCATGGCCTGATCAAAAAAGAACCATAAATGGCCGTTGGGGTCAGTCCATAATGTTCCATTCTGAACCGTTCTGGGATAAGGCATAGATTCATCCTGCCCATCAACCGCTAAAACCGGCTGTGTCCAATTTTTTCCTTTATCATCACTCCAGGCCAACAACATAAAGGAATATGGGTCGTCCCCTCCTCCTGTCCAACACATCCAAAACCTTCCGTTATGCGTTTTTTCTACACCCATATTCATACCATAATCCAACTCTTCCAGGCTATATTTTCCCAGAGGATTTGAGATGACTGAAGGAGGGTTTAGCGCATGATCCCCCAGCTCTTTGTCATTGTCTATGCATCCAAACATTAAAAACATTATCAATAGCTCTATTGAAATGGATAATATTAACCTGGTCTTCATCGTAATCCTGGTTTTGTGATTTGATTTCCCCGGGTATCTACAACTCCCTCATATCCCGGTCCTCCAGCCCCTACAAAGCCGTAACTCGCTCCACTTTCTTCAGGGCTTACCCAGAAAGAATAGAGTTTGCCCTTCCGTAAATGGAATCGGAATTGAATACTTTTTCCTTGAAGCGATGTAAGGTCTCCTCCACCTTCCCATTCGATTTTATGGATAGTAGAATTGATCGATATCGGAATACTTTTAGTAAATCCGGGTAAAATATTTCCTTTTTCGTCTAATAATTCTACCCACAAGGCACCTTCGTCACATGATGTATTGACAAAAAGATATGCACCATGGTCAAAAAGCACGGGCCTGGTGGTTAATGTTGCTTCATTGTCATCTGCTTCCATGGAAGCGAAACCATCTCTCCTTAAAATGGCCATTCCTATACTTGCCCCGGTGTACATCCCCTTTGATCCATCGGATGCCAAACCGGAATATCCGCAATAAGGAAACCAAATTTCATCACGGGTAACGAGGCAAACCCCATTGGTGCCGTGCAAATATGCCCTGTCCCAATCCCCTTCTTTCCTAGTTGCTCCAATAAAAGGAGTTCTGTCAGGCCTGTGCCAATGAAAACCGTCACGGCTGTAACCCATGTGAATTTCCGTCATTTTTGGAAACAATCCTTCCTCACACACTTTGTTATGTGGACCGAGGTGGATATAGAACTGCCCCAGTATGATGCTTTCATATGCAATCCCATTGAGACTATACAATTGAGGAGCATCCATCACTTCGGGATCCGGAGTATCCATTTTGTCGGCATTGACCCAAAAGACTGCCTCATCCCATCGGGAGCCTTTCAGGAAATCATCATGTTCGTGATAATATCTTCCCCGGCCTCGTACTGTATTTTGTTTGATGCTAAACACCCATTTATTTCTAAATGGATTGTAAAAAAATGAACAGTAATCTGCCGCCCTGCCTGCATGTACTCCCTGAGACCAAAACTTTCCATCATGAGATATATGGGCCGTATGCGTAGGTGTATCCTCTCTTTTATCAAAGTATCTTCTCCAGTGTCCATCCACCAGGCGCTCTGAAAGAAATTTATATTTTTGGTCAGGATCAGCAGAATTCAAATCGAGCCACATGGCATTATCACCACCTGCAAACAATGGCCCGGGAGGTATAATGATATTTCCTCCAAATAATCCTATCTCCGGCCGATGCCAATGGATCAGATCCTCACTGGTAGCCAGAGCAAGACCTCCTCGCCATCCAGCAGTATAGAACATTTTGAAATGCTTTTGATCCGGATCATAAAAAAGTCCGCCATGCCCAAAATAGGTAACTTCCTTGTGGTCATGGTGCTCTTCCATTTCGAATGTAGTTTCCGGGTAAAACACCGGGTTCGAAGGATGCTTTTCAGGCCGGTGATAGACCCTTTTCATGGTAGTATTTTCTATAAGGAAATCATCTACAAACAATTGCCTTCCTACATTGATAGGAATTACTTCCGGAGGATTTACCAAATAGGGCACCGGCATAACCTCATCAGAAGCCGGATCCATATGCTGTGGAGGCCATAATGCAGACAGTTGAATTCCATTGAATAAAATTTCACCGCTTTCCCTATTAGAAAGGGGTTCGTGATTACCACAACCGGCAAGATTGATGATGACAATAATAACAGGTAAGATTCTTTTCATAATTTTCTATGTGATTTCATTTTTCATCCAGTGCTGACAATGGCACCCTTGAAATGCCCATATCTTCTTTACCAATAGAATACAACGTATAAAGCCATCCTTCATGAATGATGGAACTGGTATATGCATACCCGGGGTTTCGACCACTTACATTTTCAATTCTAAATGACCGGGATGCATTGGTATGGAAAGCATACACTCTATCAAATGTATACCCATCCTTACTGACAGAAATGGTTAGAGGGTCCCTGGCGAGATATAATGCTTCATCAAAATAGGGCACATTCTGACTTCCAATCAGCAGAACACGACCATCATCAAGTGAAATAGCCTGTGTCCTCGTGGGAGAATCAGGAATATTGGTAGGATGGAGTGATCCCCAGCCATTACCCTTTCCATCATCAAAGGTGACATAAATTCTGTTATTATGAACCGGATTAGACGGAGTGCCCCAATTGCGTGCCATAAGCACTTTTGTGCCATCGGCGGCTTTATACATAAAGGTTTCAATCAGGTTGGATCCATCGTTTGCTTTTCTGTTGACACCATCTCTCGCTGCCGCCCACCAACTTACCTGGTGAGTAGCATCATACCAGTTATCAAACTTTCTCTCCACCCGGTCATCGAATGGTGGCCATTCACTTTCAGTGTGTGGCAATATGTTTCTGTCTCCAGGATTTTTAATGAGAAAAGGTTCATCGAAAGTCCCATCTTTAAATACTCTTAAACCTATGGGATAACTTTCTCCTCCAGCGCCATGTATGAAAATGATGGCGTACAGAATATCATCTATGATAGCCCAGCGATCTGGTTTGAGATGAATTCCTTTTTCAGATCTTGGAAGTACTGGACCCGGTGGCGGAAGGAGCTCCCATGCATTAGTCCATTCTCCCCATTCTTCAGAGTGTGAGAATAAGATTCTTTGTCCCGGTGCATCTTCCCCCATGGGGTGATTTCCCCACATAGCAAAGAATTTTCCTTTATAGTGTATAAGGCAGGCGTAATGGTTATAAGCTCCATCTTCCCGGGTAGCCGGCTGCCATACCAGAGTGTGTTCTGCTGAACTCAAAACCGGGAATCCTGCACCATCCTCTAAGTCAGGGTTTGCCATACCGGCATTCCACATAGGCACTACCGGCACATTAAGTTTGGTAGTCTGGTCAGTGGTCACTTTCCTTGTTCCCACCTGAATTTCAAAAATAGCGGAAGCCGGGGTAGGCTCTGCACCTCTTGTTTGGGCACAGAGCTTCCCGCCGGACAATTCAGCAATAATCCAAAAAGAAACCATCATGCAAACGACAAAACCTGATTTGTTATCCATTACCATTGATCTTCTATTCATTTGTTCCACCATTGTATTTTCTTTTCAAATCTTAGCCTCATTGAACTTTACTAATCATCACTTTACTTTCAGAACCGATAGAATTAAACCGGCCCGCTATCACATCTTCTTCCCTGAAAACCGACATGAGTATCTCTTTTTCTCCCCCCCGGGATCTGTCGTAGCATACATAAACCCTGCCATCAACTCCCTGAACTGCTTCAGGGTAAGAGACATCTTCTCTTTCATCCAATACCAATCGATAGGGCCAGGTTTTTCCCTCGTCAGGTGACAGGTATGCTGTCATATTATTCCTCTTTTTTTCCACATCATCATTAAAGATCAATAATAGATTACCGGATTGAAGCCGACCTATATACAATCTTGAATTAGCCGAAGTGAAAGGAAGTAACGGATCCAATGAAGGCCATGTAATTCCACGATTCGTTGATACAGAATGATGTATGTGCCTTTGAAGCATCCAGATTTTGCCATCCTTTAATTCCACACACATATTCTCGTAGAAATTCTGCACCGGTTCATTGATAGGTCCCCCTAAAAATTGCCATTCCTGTCCTTCGTTGTTTGAAATGTAAAGTGTACTTTGAAAGTTGATCCAGTCATAGGAAGGCAAAAGCCATTCTCCGGTAGAAAGTACAGTAGGTTTATTGCGTGTGAGGCCGTGACAAAGTCTTCTGGGGCTCGAAAAAACAGGCTCAGGATCTTCCGGGTTTTCGGTGAAAACCGCCCAGGTTCCCCAAATACCATCAAATCCTTTCGGTCCGGTATTCTGAACCCACATCACCCATAGTCTTCCTTTGGGATCCGTCCACAACTGGGGATCCATAATTCTTACTTGTGGATTAGGGTGTTCAATGATTAAAAAAGGGTCTGTCCAATTTTCCCCTTTGTCAATACTTCGCGCAATGATTCCATAGTTACCATGATCGGGTTCTCTTGTACCGCCCGAAAACCATGCCGCCCACATGTGATCACCTGTAATTTCAATGGAAGGGCAACCTTGCCATAAACGGTTTGAGGGAAAATACTTTTCCTGAGGATTGTGTATCAAATAACCAGGTTCTTTCATTGAAGGCAATTCTTCATAAATAAATAAAGGGACTGCCCATCCTTTCAGCAAGATGTTTTTCAATCGAAAACGTTCATAATGAACAGTATAAGTAAAAACTTCCCAATGTGTAAGCTGACCATCACTCTCAACTATTAATGGTTCCTCCAGCTTTTCAAATCCCCTTGTCAATAATTCATTTGCCTCAGACTCTTTGTGATCAGAAGGAGGAGTCATTACATAGAGTTTGCCTTCTGTGACAGGGATCACTCTTTTCACTGAATCCTTAGAAGTGAATAGAAAATGCATACTTTTTAAAAAATCAGGAATTTCCTTTACAGTAGCAGGATGATCGGAAAAGAGGTTGGCGCCTCCTGTCAATTTTTGAATTGAGTCGTCATGGGCAGGCCAGATACTGATAGTGCCAGAATCAGTGAGGCCCATCATTTCCGACTCTGTTTTACATCCAGAGGTCAAAATGGCCAGATGAAATAAAAACGATATAAATAATATATGAACGAACATCAATTCTTAATAAAGTAAAAGAAAAATCTAATTAATTTTTTGTCATTGATAAAGATTGAATGTCAATATGATCATCTTATGGCTCTCTATATATTGAAAATACCTAAGATCATTAGTTTTTGGTCAAAACTTATAGATTAGAAAAAGTAAATCATTTTTAAATCTACATGAATAATCCCTTGCTAATTGCATTGAGAGATTTGAACATATTAATTAAAATCCGAAATTGAGCAAGAAGGCCAATCATGATTTATAAAATCAAACCATGATCGGCACTTCAAATCTCTCTCCTTCACTATCTAAATCCTATATTTTCTCTCAAAGCAAATAACTAAATGCTTATTAAAACCAGTCTTCACCAGAATGAAAAGGCATGATAAATTAATATCCGGGTGTCTGTTCCAACCTTGCGCCAATATTGGCATCAATTGCAGATTGAGGAATGGGCCACCATCTGTTTTTCTCCTCTATAGAAGTTTTTGTAATGTCTCTTATTGCATACTTTTGAACCCTGTCCACCAATCGATTCATTCTTACTAATATTCTTCTTCTGGGTTCTTCAGTGATCAACTCCCTTGCTCTTTCGTCCAATATATAATCTTCAGTAACCTGAGCAGGGGTAATGAGGGAGGCTTTGGCTCTGGATCTCACCACATTGATATCATTGGCAGCATTGACCAGATCTCCCATTCTAAAGTATGCTTCAGCCCTTAACAAGTAGGTTTCGGCCAACCTATAGACCATAAAATCATCATAAGTTCTTCCCGACCATGCAGGTCCGGTGTGGGTAAAAGTACCTACATCCCCTTCAATCTTTCGAATTTGTGGATATACATTTTGCATGGTATCAATAGGATTCGTTTTTGGCCCTACTACCTGGCCAAAAAAAGCAGAACTAGGATTAGTATAATAAAAAACACGCCTCATATTATGTCGTGAATTTCTGATATCTGTATCCCAATCACTCCGCCATATATTATATAAAAAATAAGGTGTGGGCCTCACCTGACCTGTACCTCTGCCCAAGCTGTCTACTAATACCATACCTGACCTTCCCGCCGGATCTGTTAAGCGCTCATACCAAGGTCCCCAATTTCTTAATCGGTTATTTCCATTGCTTGCCCCCTGACCTCCTACTGTAAGATCTTCGAATTGCCAAACATAAATGGATTCCATATTTCCCGAACTTCTGTTTTGATTGCCATCGCGAAATAAATCAGAAAATGCATCACCGGGTTGATTTAATTTTGTTCCAAAGCGCTCCGTCATTAAATGATATAAACCTGAATTAATTACTTTTGAAGCACTTTCAACAGCCTTATCATATTGTTCTAAGGCAATATATACTTCTGTCAAAAGGTGATCTGCTGCGGCTTTTACAATCCTACCTTCCTGTTGTACTAATGGTGGTAACCATTGGGAGGCAAATTCCAAATCTGCTCTTGCAGAGTTAATAACATCCATACGGGGATCTCGCACAAAATCTGTTTTTGGACTATTATAAATTACTTCAACTATAGGAACATCACCATATAAATTGGCCAGCGTATAATGTGTATAAGCTCTGAAAAACTTTGCCTCTGCAATAATGGCATTTCTTTTTTCTACACTGCTCCAGATATGCTGTAAATCGGGGTTTTCCGCATAAGTTATTATGGTATTAGCTAAAGGCAACATATCCTGATAGGCCCAGGTCCATACCCACCCAACATGAGCAACTGCTGGAGTAAGCAGATTTCGATAATCTGTACTATGTACAGCGGCATTTCCAAAATCGGCCACATCTGTTCCACAAGCCATTATGTAAAAATATCTCGCATTGTCTCTTGCTGTCATCTCGTCGCGAGCAGCTTTATGTAATGCCGTCATAAAAGCATCAAAGCCTCTTTCCGATTGCAATACCCCAACTGTACTATAATCGGACAAAGGAACTTCATTCAGAAAATCATCACCACAGGATGGAAGAAGTAGCATACAAGTTGTAAAAACAAGCATGAATGGATTTAATATTTTAGATTTCATCATTTTAGTATTTTTATTACCTGATTGAAAAAATTATAGTCCAACTTTTAAACCTAATGTCACTGACCGGGGCATGGGATAGTTATCCGCAATCGTTTCAGGGTTTGGCCCTAACCAATCAGTAAAGGTTACTAAATTTCGTGCACTCATGAATATACTGAGATTGTTCATGTTTCTCTTTCTCATCATTTCAGGAGAAAAGCGGTAAGAAAGAGCTACATCCTGAATTCTGATAAAATTCCTGCTCAAGTACCAGTTGTGACCCAAAGTTGTCCTTCTGTATTCCAGGGAAGGTCTTGTGGTTGACATATTCTCTGGAGTCCACCAACCATTATCAAACATATTACCGGGTCTTCCAGGGTCAATGCTGTTGGTATAAAAATCCATTTCATTGAAGGCACCGGTCCAACCTTGCATGGCATTTACAAATATAGATAATTCCAAATTTCCATAACTGAAATTATTGCCTATCCCCCAACGAAAACGAGGTTGTCCACTATTCCCTATAATGGTTCGGTCAAATTCTGCATTGATAATGCCGTCACCATTCAAATCCTGAAACCTTGCAAAACCAGGTTGGGCTCCCGGAGGCAACTCATCACCAACCTGATAAATACCGTCAAAAACAAAATCATAATATACGTCAATGGGCTGACCAATAAACCAACTATTGCCAATGTCATCATCTTCTCTTCCATCACCATTGGAATCAACACCATACAAACTAACAATTTTGTTTTGATTGTGAGAGAAAACAAAATTGCTACTCCATTCAAACTTCCCTGACCTGTAATTCACGGTATTTAAAGTGACTTCGAGTCCGCGGTTATTCACCTGGCCTAAATTGGTCCAAATGGAAGAATATCCTGTCATAATCGGGATAGATCGCTCCACCAATAAATCTCTGGTATCCATATTATAAAACTCTATGGTACCTCCTACCCTGCGCTTGAACATTTCAAAGTCTATAGCAATATTTGCTGTATATGTGGTTTCCCATTTCAGGTTTTCATTGGGAATATTCGATGGGAAAATGCCTAATGCCGTATTCGGACCAAATACATAGTAATTGATATTGGCTAAACTCAAAGATTGGTAGGGAGAAATGGCTTGATTACCTACTGCGCCATACGAAGTCCTTAATTTTAGGAAATTAACAAAATCCGAATTTTTCAAGAAACTCTCTTCTGAGACTATCCAGGCAAATGAACCACTTGGGAATACTGCATATTTATTATTGGCTGCAAAAACAGAACTTCCATCTCTCCTTGCTGTAAGAGTAAATAAGTATCGGTCGTTGAAACGATAATTAATTCTCGCCATAGAAGATACTCCGGTCACTTCCTGGGCAAATGAAGACACAGTTTGTAAATCACCTACATTCAAACGATTCCAACCGAATTCATCAAACTCCAACCTATCCGCCCTCGCTGTTGTAGTTTCATTAAAGTTCCTATTGGATCCATACATGAGTGTAACATCAAAAATATGTTTATTAGTAATCTGAAACTTATAATCCAATATATTTTCCAGTACCCAGTCATTGGCCTTCCAATTGCGTTTTCTAGCGAAAGAAATATTTTCATCCGGTAAATGAATATCATTTCTTGTAGTAAAATAATCTCTGATCCATCTGTAATTGGTTGAATAATTTACTCTGAATGACAATCCTTCTATTTTAGGAATTTTCACCACTGTGTAAAAATTAGCAAATAAATTGTTCCTTATATTCAGGTTTTCGGATAGCCAATTGTTTCTTAATGGATTAGATGATGTTCCCTGATCTTCAGGTACAGTAAACGGAGTGGGTGTACCATCCTCTCTGAACCAGGTTCCAAATGGGCTTTGTCTGGTTGCTAAAGCCAAAGAAGCAGGTACACCGGATTGATCATTTTCAGAAAACATGGTTTGTGTTCCTATAGTCAACCAATCTGTCACTTTATTCTCAAGGTTTGCTCGAAATGCCAATCTATTCAAATTATCGTCCTTGATCAGACCTTGTTCGCGTGTCATCGAACCAGACAAATAGTAATTTGAATTTTTTGACTTTCCCGAAATACTGATATCCCCTGAAAATATTCTGCCTTGCTGGGAAATTAAATCAAAAGGATCAACTACATTTCCATTACGAAAATTGTCAGCTTCAGTGATAGTAAGAAAAGTTGACACATCATTAGGATCAAAAGGAATATCTCGTAGCCGACGAATTTCCATGCTTTTCTCAAAGTATCTTTCAGGCGTCAACAATTGCATTCTTGACACCCAATCAGAGACCCCTGCAAAAGTGCTTACATTAATCACCGGTTTTTCGGTTTGCCCACGTTTTGACGTAATCAATATCACTCCATTGGCAGCCCTGGATCCATAAATTGCTGCTGCACTGGCATCTTTCAACACCTCCATTGATTCAATATCATTGGGATTGATATCGATCAGACTCCCATTAAAAAATATTCCATCCAAAATAATCAAAGGATCATTGCCCGCACTCAAAGACCTGGGGCCTCTGATGAGAATGGATCCATTCTGGCCGGGTCTCCCATTGTCAGTAAACTGAACACCGGCTACACGACCCCGCAATGCCTGCGTTACATTAGTTGTAGGTAAGTTTTCCATTTGAGACATATCTACTTTGGAGACAGACCCTGTAACATTTCTTCTCGAAGTGGTTCCATATCCTACAACCACCACTTCATCCAGCATTGAACTGGAATTGGCCAGTACAATATTTAGTACAGATTCATTGCCAATTCTAACTTCCTGACTTTCGAAACCAACATAGCTGATAATGAGTACATCCTCACCGTTAATGTTATCTATCCTGAAATTCCCGTCAAAATCGGTAATGGCTCCTCTGGCCGTTCCCGATATCATAATATTCACTCCGATCAATGGATCATCATTCTGATCCACAACTTTACCCTGAATGCTCCTTTGTGAGAAGACATCCGATGACCCAAGCATGATCATAAAAACAACCAGAACAAACGATGCTAATTTGCCCTGATCCCAAACCATGTAAAAATTGCCCATATCACATTTTTGTTATAGTTATAAATAGTATGCGTAAAAATTATATACTTTGAAAAATCTCTTCACTCCGGAAAATAAAAGACTAAAATTTTATTCGCAGCTATTGCAGTTACGACCGGCACAAACCAATAATTATTCTATAAAGAGACTCATTTTAATTCATTCCTTATACATTATATCTTGCGAGTAATATATAATATGACTAAAATCCAATGACACAAATATTTAATGAATTTGCTTTCAGAAATAATACAATTTTATCAGTTATTAATAAAATATTATCTTAGTGTTACTTTTTTAAGATAATATAAAATCATTGAAGCCATGAAACCCATTTTGATGCGCCATGTGGAGGCATCTAACGAATCATTTAAAGCATGGAAAAACGGAGATCCCTATTCCAGAATTCCATGGCACTACCATCCGGAATTTGAACTCACTTACATCCACAGAGGCAGAGGTACCTTTTTTGTAGGCGATAAAATGATCGAATACGATCATAATGAAATGACCCTGTTAGGACCTAACCTTCCCCACGAATGGAGGAGTGAAATTGATAAAGTTCCGGACTATTATACTGAAACGATTTCCGTACATTTTCTGTATAATTTTTTAGGGGACAAAATATATGAGCTACCGGAAGTGCATGTTCTCAACGAACTTTTAAAAAAAGCCTCCCGGGGTATACGCGTTACTGATCCGCAAACCAAAATGATAGTAAAGGAAAAATTAATGGTGCTTCCAGAAACGAAGGGGCTGGAACGAATTATTAAACTTCTTCAGATATTGCAAAGTATCAGCGTTTCTCCTGGACTAACTTTTTTGGCTAGCAACAGCTATGTATATACCTTTGATTCGTCACAAGATCATCGCATCAACAAGGTGTATGAGTATGTCCTTAAAAATTTCCAACAGGATATTAGTGTGGCTGATGTCGCTAATATATCCAATATGACCAAAACTTCATTTTGTCGTTTCTTTAAAGAAAGAACCAATCAGCCTTTCGTAAAATATCTGAATGAAATCCGGGTAGGCTATGCATGCAAATTACTTCTGGAAGGAAACTTAAGTATCGGGCAGATTGCCTACGAAAGCGGCTTTGGAAATGTCTCAAACTTCAATAAACAATTCAGGTCAGTGAAGGAATGTACACCCAGCGAATACATGAATGAATTTTTTGAGAAAAAATCAAAAGAGAGAGCCGTTCATGTTTGAGATGATGGCTGATATCTTTATCAGGCTCTAAATTCAATAAATTAAATAGTAATGAAGATTGTTTTTTGATTACTTAGACAATGATCTGCTCAATGTCTTCGTCCAACGCATTTGTACCATTGCAGCGATAATCAGCATCAATGCAAGAATAAGCAAACCCCAGGTTTCCAGCGCCGGTATTGCGCCGGCTCTGAATTCGTAGGCACCTATATCAACAACCGAATCTACAATTCGTGCGTTTGCAGCCAGATCTCTGTTAATTCCCGAAGGAACCCCCGAATTGCTTCCTGCATTAATCCCCGGTGATCCTGCCAGGAGACGAAAATTTCCAATACCTGAATTCAGAAACAGCGGATCAACATCATATACAGTCATATCACAAGAGAGACCAGCAGGACAATCACCTCTGATAATACTGAATGTAGCACTCCCCCCTTCTCCATAAACAAATATCTCTTCACCATTTTGAGCTGTATTCCCCCAGAAAATAGAATTGATAATAACAGGATTGGTGACTCCAGGAGTAACTTCATCTTCAGAATCCATTGAACCCTGAAAGTTTAGCATCCCACCTCCAATCAATGCGCTGTTTTGCGAAAGCGTTGTATTAATTATTGTTGGACTACTTTCTCCTCCATTAAAACCTCCATTGACAATTCCTCCCCCAAAACCATCGGACTCATTACTGAAAAATAAACAATTGATGATGACGGGATTACTTATTCCCCCATTAGTTCCATTATTTGCCAAACCCCCGCCATAATAGGCAAAATTGTTAGTAAAAATCAGATTCACAAGTAGTGGACTACATCCAAATCCTTCACCTTGTCCATGACAATATATACCTCCTCCAATAAAGTCCGGAAAATTATCATTCGTCATATCGTTTTCATCAGCATCCGCATTTCCATTCGCAATGATGAATCCATCAATAATTGTTGCATTGGTGATGAAAGTCTCGGAAACCATATTACCCAGAAAAATTACATGATAAGAATTTTCATCGCGTTCCCCATTCTGATCGATATCCCCGGAGAGGATGGTAGGAAAAGTTTGCCAGTTCCGTGCAAGAAAAGTGTCATTCCCTCCTCCATTAGGAAATCCACCGTATAACTCTACTCCATCCCTTTGAATTCTGAATGAAGCTGATCGGTCATTGTTGATAACCCCAGGTCCTTCATCCGGATAATATGTACCCTGAGCCACCCATACTGCATAAGATGTACCCGCATTAGCTGCGTCATTGACCACATTCAGCGCAGCCTGTAAAGTAGGAAAGGCATCATTCCAGGATTCTCCATTATTACTGCCTGTCGCTGTATGATCTACATATAATACTATCTGAGAATGCAGTGTAGTAAACAATCCCAATATGAACAGATGCAGAAAAATCTTCATGGTGGTTTTCAACAATTGTGATACTCTATTATTCATAACGGATGTTGTTCAAATGATCAAAGAACGCAATATGTGAAAATATTTAAAGATTAAAGTATTTTTCAATGAATTTGACTTCAATAAACCCAAATCAGGGATGAAATTACCACCATCCCAAAATCTTCCACCAGATTAGCCCTCCTCCTAACCAAATAAGCATATGAAAGATCGAAATAATAAATCCCACTTTGAACCAACGGCCAATTTCAACATACTCCAATCCAAAATATATGATCACCGGACCACTTGAATAATTGGTCAGACAGGCACACAAAGTAGAAAAATAGGCAAACAGGGCAATGGTTATAAATGGAGGCATATGTAGCTCTGAAGCAATAGTTATAAAAGCGGCAATAAAAGCCATAATATGTCCGGTAAGCATTGCAAAACCATACATAGAATAAAAGTAGATGATGGCTAAAAGAATAAGTATTCCTAATGCAGGCCAATGGTCTAGTGTCTCCATTTGTGTATTGACCGTCTGAGCAAACCAACGCACCACGCCTTCTTCTCTCAAAATGTTGGCCATGGTTATCATACCTCCCAACCAAATAAGCGCATCCCATGCACCGGCATTTTGACAATATGATTTCCAATGAGTAACCCCTACAATGAGTAAAACCACTAATCCTAACCAGGCTATCAGAACAGCATCTAAACCATGAATGAAAGAAGATGCCCACAATACAAGCAGTGCCAGCATTACCCCGGCCAATATTCTCTGATTTCGGTTGACCGGTCCTAACTTTGATAATTCCTCATGAGCAAGGTTTCTGGCTTCCTTCGTACTGACTAATGTGGGTTGTACCAATCTTTCCAGTACAATGGGCAATAATAACAAACCCAACAAGCCGGGAACAATGCTTCCCATCAACCAAATGCCCCATGAAAATTCAACACCCATAATATCAGAGCCCAATCTGGCCGCAATGGGATTTGCCGCCATTGCTGTCAAAAACATGGATGAAGTAATCAAATTGGAGTGTGATCCGGTCAAAACCAAAAATTTGCCGGCTTTTTCCGGATGGTGTGAAGGAGTGGATCCTAATGTATGAGCCAATGCATTGACAATAGGCGCCATAAGACCTCCGCCTCGTGCTGTGTTGGATGGTATAAATGGTGCCAGAATCAATTCAGAACCACAAATCGCATACGACAATCCTCTGAGCGTACGACCCCACTTTTTAATCAAAATGAATGAAATCCTCTTCCCCAATCCTGTTTCAATGACCACCCCCGCCAATAAAAAAGCGGCCACAACCAACCATGCCGTACCATCGCCAAAACCCTCCTGCAATCTTGTAAAATTTAAAAGCCTTTGGCTCTTATCTATACCGAGGATGCGATACCGGATTCCCTCTCCCAACCCAAGCAATACAATGGATATGAATACTACTGGCCCCATGCTCAAAGGCCTGGAAAGAAATCCGGCTATAGTGGCACAAAAAACCGCAAACACATGCCACCCCTCAGGAGAAATATCACGGGGAACAGGGATCAACAGTATAAAAATACCCACCCCTAAATAAATGCTCCATCTCCATAGTTGATTCTTCCTGTCCCGGGGTTCCTGATCCATAATCTGTGCTTAATGTGACATCACTTTCCTTCCGGAACCGTCAAATACATGCCCGTTATTTAAAAAGTATATAACTCTTCCATTTTTCATTAAAATACCTGAAGGATTACTACCAAACCGGATCTCCTCAGATCCAGCATAAGCAGGAGAAACCGTTTTATAAGGTAAATTACTCGCTGTTATTGGATCCATAGATTCCGCAATCCTGAACACGGTAAATCCCTGTTGCATAAGTGCCATAACATCTTGTGATTGTAAGGTTACATGATCCTGAAATACCTCCGGATATATTTTACCAGGCTGAAAATGAATACTTTCCATGTCATAGTCTTCATATCCAAACATCGTGGACATATCGCCCAGATCAGAAACTCCTGCCCTCAGGTAAAATGTTCGTCCATCCTCCAATTCAATTTCGGAGTACCTGAACGCTACATCCATTATATATTTACTTCCATTTTTTTCTATGGTAAGTTTTCTCAAAATCAAATCGTGAAAGGCATTGCTGTCATTAAAAGGGATTTGATTGTAAATATCGAGGCCGTACTCCTGGAAAGTCCCTTGAGCAATATGATGAAAAGCACTTAAAATTGCAATAAAATGCAGCTTACGAATATATTGTTTTTCCCTATCCCCCTTTAACCCGCCCGATTCTATCAGAATGGTACTTGTGCCCCATTTTTGAATATTATCACCAAAAGCTCTGGGTTCGAAATCATCATTGTATTTGGCAATTTTTCCCGGAATGTATTGTTGCAAGATCTGATTCATCACTCCGATCAATCGCATGGCATTGCCTCTTACTGTATTGATATTCTTTTCATAATCATAAGCGGGTGCCAGAAATGAAACTGTTGCAGTGTGAGGATTATTTACTCCCGCTCCGTAATACCTGCTTTGATCATGTAAATTGAATCCCCAAACGGCCTGCAAGCTATCCCTGACCCTTTTAAGAATTTGGGATTCCGGATTTTGCAGACGCAAAGCATCCCGGTTAAGATCTACTCCTAAAGCATTTCTTCTCTGATAATTGTCCGCCCCATCAGGATTAAGCAGGGGAATGAAATGAAGTGTAAGTTTATCCCTTAATGCTCTTTTAAATTCATACATATGTTCATCATCTTCCAGAAATTGAAAAATATCCATTAAAGCCATCGTAGCAGTCGGTTCATCGCCATGCATTTGAGACCAAAGGTAAACCGGTATGCTACCATTGCCGTAGCTCACCAGATGTATGCTTTTGCCTTCAATTGACTCCCCAACTTTCGTTACATTAAAGTGGGGTTTACCCCGGAGTGAAAGAATCAGAGGTTCGATATCTGCATGTTTGAACCTCCTGTAAGTAATTGAGGGTTGTTTGTAATTTTCGTATATGGCATATAAACTTTCGGATATCCCTGATCTTTCGGGAACTTCCTTTAATCCCAGCCCCTGGAGTGCCCTCCTTATTTTCAACATAAATTCCTCTCCGGGATCAGACTTTTCAGTGAGGTATTGCGGATCGGTCTCCTTCCATAATGGATGACTTACAAAATTTTGATACTCGTGATGTCCGATCACATAATCAATGGGATATTGAGACAACAATTTTTTGATCAAGCGAATATTGGACTTTAATTGCTCGTCTGTAAGAGGAAAATTGTCTCCGTCTCCAACATTTTCAATACCAATTGCGCAATGATTTAAGCCAATTACATGTCGTGCAAAAGTTGTTTCAGGAATCAGTTGAAATACAGTTCCGTCTCTGTCCACCAGGAAATGCGCAGATACATTCAGTGATGAAGCTGAAGCAATGCTTTCTCTATGTGAAGGAAGTTTCGGATCTGAAAAAGCCTGAAATGATCTATCCAGATCTGGAATGGCAGTCCAATGAACCACAATCATTCTGGGGACTATGCTGGCTTCCTGCGATTTGATCCCATGGCGCTGAACCATGTATTGCAGTGATAACTCTTTTCTTTCTTCATTAAAAGTAATGGGCTTATCCACAATGCGCAGCGACGGGCTGCAGGAAGCCAATAACATTGCCAGTACAATACAAATTGTAATTCTATACAATTTGTACTGAAAACTCAAATCAACAGCATTTGTACCCAATGTAAGCCCAATCAAATTCACCATATTTCTTTAGTTTTTTATCTTCCTTCTTTACTTCAATAAAGGAGTGAATATTTTAAGATTTGCAACCATTGCAATCCTCTGCAAACGTACCCATCCTTTTAAAAACTATCAATAATAATTCAAATTTTTCCATTCCATACAACCTAATGACTATTAATGCTTAGATATTTAAATGTATAAAAAAAACTATTTTAATAAATTGATCATAGTCTATCTTGGCAATCTGCGGGATATAAAAAAAACTGCGGAGAACAACTTAAATTTGTGAAACAGAAATTAAAAAACATCCAATTGAATCTTCTTACTTTCATTTTAATATTACCTATCGAATCATAAAGCTTAAAAATTATACCATTAAATTAACCCATTAATTATCCCGTTTATGGCCATTGAAAAACTAAGTCCTGATTTACTTTTCACCGGAGAAGGAGAGTTTCTATCTGATAAAGTATTAATCAGTGACTCGGGAAAGATTCTGGACATCACAGAAGTTTCCTCATTCGATCCCTCTGAAATTCACTTTATAAAGGGGATACTATGTCCCGGTTTTGTCAATACACATTGCCATTTGGAGCTTTCCCACATGGCAGGACTTATTCCAACAGGAACCGGTTTATTGCCATTCCTTCAATCGGTAGTAGGGTACAGGGATTTTGAACAGGAATTGATTGATGATGCCATACAAATACAGGATGAAGCCATGTACAATGCCGGCATCTCTGCGGTGGGAGATATTTCCAATAAAACCGATACACTACCGGTAAAATCAAGAAGTCCAATCAGATATTATACTTTTGTAGAAATGTTTGATTTTCTGCAAGCTTCGATGACTGCACAGACCATTCAACAATATCAAAAAGTGCATGAATCATTCTCCCTGAAAAAAGGCAAAAACAAGGTAGCTTATGCTCCTCATGCTCCTTATACTGTCACGAACCGGCTCTTTGAGTTTATTAGGAACCAAAATGAAACAGGGAGTACGGTCAGTATACATAATCAGGAAACCATACATGAAAACCTGCTTTTCAGGAAAAATAAAGGTGATTTTCATTCATTCTTTCAGTTTTTTGGTTTTACACTTGAACATTTCCATCATACCGGCAAATCCTCTATTCATTATGCCATCGAACATTTAGACCCCAGGCAAAATATTCTTTTCGTCCATAATACCACTACCCGCAAGGAAGATATTGTTACTGCTCACAATTGGAACAACAAAGTTTTCTGGGCCACTTGTCCAAATGCCAATTTATATATAGAAAATTCCCTTCCTGACTATTCCGCATTCATAGATACTCAAGCAGTCATGACTATAGGCACAGACAGTCTCAGTTCAAACTGGCAGCTTTCAGTTTTGGAGGAAATAAAAACCATCTATAAATACAAATCCTTTATTCCTTTGCATGTACTTTTCCAATGGGCCACTTCCAATGGGGCTAAAGCATTAGGGTGGAAAGATGAATTAGGCTCTTTTAAAAAAGGGACACGACCTGGCATGGTCCTGATTGATTGCAAATTACAAGGAAATAAAATAGACATTTCTAAAGCCAGCGTGGTAAGACTGGGATAACACCTATCCATTGAATTATCCTGACGTGGCAAATTCGAGGATCTTGATCTCCACCCTTTGGTTTTTCTGCCTTCCGTATTGGGTTTTATCCGACGCTATCCTGTACCGCTTCCCATAACCTTTGTATTGGATTTTCTTCGGTGAAATACCACGATTTACCAGATAATCTGCAACAGCTTTGGCACGTGCTGTGGACAACCGGTCACAATAGTCATCTTCAGGTATACCATTGGTATGACCTCCTATTTCTATGACAATATCCTCATGAAATTTAAGGAAAGTATATATTTCATCCAAAACAAAAAATGAATTATCACTGATGGTGGAAGTATCGGCTTCAAAATATAAATTTTTTATGGTCAACACCTGTCCCTTTTTAAGCTGATCCCGCTTCAGCTCTGACATGATGGTCATCACCGGTTCATTTTTTGAAACCTGCACCTTTTGTTCTTGTGTAAAATCCTTCACTTCCTTTTGCACTGCAGGTTTTTTAATCACCGGGACACTTATCGGTTGTTCTGGTTCTAAAGCATTCACATCATCTTCCATGGCTAAAATTTCCAGCTCATCACAAGGAATTCTCATAATATGTGAGGCTTTGTCCAATAATATGTGGCCATTGTATGGGAACAAAACAGGAGTTTTATAGAAAGCCTCTAATGTGATATAATTATGAGCGTGTTTTGGACGAAACTCAAATTCATATACTATCCATTCCCGGTTAGATACAGGATCGGATTCAGCTAATAATTCTTTAGGGTGGCAAAATCCATTTCCTCCCCAAATACGAAGTACGGCTGGTTCCTGGTAATTTTCTAATTTATTCATGCTTAACCGGGTAGCGCTGATGTACTGGGATGATCGCATCAAAGCCACTGAAAAAGAATAGCATTTATTTCCTTCTATAGTACCTGATAATCTTTGAGATACGGATTCCCAAGAGTCATTGTCTCTCACCACCATCCCCAAATAAGTATATCCGTCAAAAGTAGGTGATTCATTCTCCCAGGCTGCATCCGCAGGATGTACGTCAGGAGGTGATTCATAAGGAAAATTGATCGCCCCACAATCTCTCCATCCTTCCAGATAAAACATATGGATGCCTTTCCTGGGCGTTCCTTCAAATGAGGGGTTGGTCAGGTAAATATGGTCATCTGACTGTGACCATAGACAGTAAATTGATCCTACAGCAAACACCAGAGACATAAATATATTCCGCATCATATTGGGCTACAATGAATAGGTTTGCCTGTTTTCAAAAAAATTAAAAGGTTTTATTTCTTATGAAATTTACTCAAAAATAGCAATTTACTCACTTATAGTCAATAACAACGTCAAAGAAGCTATTGTTGTTATATCCACAGGCAGTTTGACAAAAGGTCGATGATGAAAGCATTTAACTTTATTTGCGCATTTACCATAAAAACAAGGAACAAATAGTAATTACTCTTCCAGTATTTTCTCTATATTGGTAAACCATTGCCCATGCTGATCTTTGAATACCTTCTTAATCAATGCAATGGAAAAAGGTAAACTACTTTTTATATCAATGGTTTCAGTGACTAAAGTGGTTTGGTTATTCTCTTCCAATAAGAATTTCATGGTAACAATAGTGAGGTTTTTTATATTGGCATCAATTCTGACTTCATTTGTGTCTTTGTACAACTGTATGGTTGCTACGTATTGAAACGAATAAGTAAACCAAAAAAAATGAAGTGTTTCGTGAATAACATACTTGTTTTCCTCTATAGGAAAAGCCTTTTTAATGACAGGATGGGACTTGACCAATAATTCTATATTTGAAAAATAACCAATCACCTTCCTGGCTGGATGAGAAAAGCTAAATGTAAGTACCATACTTCATCGATTAGGTACAATTGAAAATACATTTCTGATCCTCATTAATCATTGAAATGCATTCAATCCGGTAACGTCCATGCCGGTAATGAGTAGATGGATATCATGTGTCCCTTCATAGGTTAATACGGTTTCCAGATTCATCATATGTCGCATGATAGGATATTCATTGGTGATACCCATGCCACCATGTATTTGTCTGGCTTCCCTGGCCACTTCCAAAGCCATCATGACATTGTTTCGTTTTGCCATAGAAATCTGTGCCGGTGTAGCTCTGCTTTCATTGGCGAGTTTGCCTAATCTCCAAACCAACAATTGGGCTTTAGTAATTTCTGTGATCATTTCAGCCAGTTTTTTCTGCGTCAATTGAAATTGACCGATGGGTTTTCCAAATTGAATTCTCTCTTTCGAATACCTCAAAGCCGAATCGTAACAATCTAAAGCAGCTCCTATGGCACCCCAGGCAATGCCATATCTAGCCTTGGATAGGCAGGACAATGGCCCCTTAAGGCCTTCCACTCCAGGTAAAATATTCTCTTCAGGAATGAATACATTTTCAAAAACCAATTCTCCCGTAATGGAAGCTCTGAGCGACCATTTTCCGTGAATTTCTGGAGCGGAAAACCCCTCCATGCCTTTTTCTACAATCATACCTTTGATCATTCCCTCTTCATTGCGAGCCCATACCACTGCAATATCAGCCACCGGGGAGTTGGTGATCCACATCTTGGCACCGTTTAACAGGTAGCCCTTTCCTTCTTTTTTAATGTTTGTAACCATACCGGCCGGATTACTTCCATGATCGGGCTCTGTAAGTCCAAAACATCCTATGTATGTACCATCCCCCAGTTTGGGTAGATATTTTCTCTTCTGAGCTTCAGAACCAAACCGGTATATGGGATACATAACCAAAGAACCCTGTACAGAGGCCATGGACCGGACACCTGAGTCTCCTCTTTCCAGTTCCTGCATGATCACACCATAGGCGATTTCATCCATGCCTCCCCCACCGTATTCTACTGGCAAACTAGGCCCATAAGATCCGATTTCAGCCAGACCCTTGAACAAATGCATTGGACACTCTGCTCTGTGAGAATATTCTTCGATGATGGGACTGACTTCCTGTTTTACCCATTGGCGAACGGAATCCCTGGCTAATTTATGATCATCATCAAGCAGCTCATCGACAAGGTAATAATCGTGATGCTCATATACATCCGTTTTTACTGATCTTTTTATGGTTTCGGCCGTCTTCATTCTTCAATGGTTTAAAAGTATTAAAAGATGGGCAAAGGTAGTGCAAAATGGAAATCTCCTGTCAATAGTATACAAAAATTAAATTATTGGTTTGGGGATGTGCGCTGATTTCAAGGAAAGCTTAGCATGATCAGTATATGAACGAATTATTATCAATTGCCGGAACAAATATACATTCAACCCATAATGGGAATGAGTCCATGTCTACATCCTCAAATATCAAAAATCTGTACTTTTGACATCAAAATTACTACTTCATGCAAACTTCGATTACGATTGCCGGCGCTGAATTTTTTGCTTATCACGGATACTATGAAGAAGAGCGTATTGCAGGTAACCGGTTTTTGCTGGATATACATATGGTTTTAAGCAGCCCGGGAAACGACTCAGATCAAATCCGCCAAACTATAAATTATGAAGACGTCTATAAAATATGCCAGCAGGAAATGAATATCACCCAAAAACTCTTAGAAACAGTGGTATATCGCATTCTGTATCGAATCCGGGAAGAATTCGGCATGGTTTCCAATGCTCAGGTTACATTGTCAAAAATCAATCCTCAGTTGGGTGGAAAAGTGGAGAAAGTAGCTGTGATGATGCGGTATTAACAAGCATGGCATCCGTTTTATGATTTCTATGTTACATTTATCATTCTTCCACCAATCGGCGTAATGCCACCTGGTAATTGACACCTTCTTTGTAAGCAAGTTTTCTGATCTCTTCTATCATTAATAAAGCCTTCTCCTGATCTCCTAACTTATAGTGAATCACGCTTTCCAGATCCAGTCTTTCATAGTCTTTTGCACTGGCCTCAAATTTTTGCAAAATGTCCATCAACTCCCTTAATCGACGGTTATGATCAGTAAATATAATGGCTGTCAACAAACGGGATTTTGCATCATCCCAACGATGGTGATCGAATTCATTGTAATATGCAATGACCGCTTCAACATACCTTCTTTCGTCTCTGACCACCCTTCCGTAGTAGTCCATATTAAACAGACCCGTCAGGCTATCAGTCAGTTCTCTGTCCTGACTTCGAATGTATCGTTCATATCTTCTGGGATCATTCATGTTGCCCTGAAAGTAAAGCAAGGCCAATTCATTGAGTTTAGAAGTATATTTTTCCATACCATAATGCTCAATGTAATAATCCCTTTCATTGCCCAGCAGAGATGCATAAAAGCTTTCAGGATTCGTCATCAAGTGCTCAAATATAAAATTGAGAATGACTGGATCGTTCCAGTTATTGGTTTCAGTGAGATACTTTTCCAGATAAAAGACTGCACCTTCCATATCATCATCCTTCAACTGTTCAAAAAGTGCTTTATCAGCCGCAGCAATTTTGCGACTTTGAGCCCCTGATACACTTTCAAATGCATCTACCAATTTTCCGGCATCGATCCTGGAGGCTTCTCCTAAAAATTCCAAAAATGTATCTTCAAACATATAGCCGGTCTTTGTTGTCAATATTTGACCCAGGGGAGAAACAATAACAAATGCCGGTACCACGTCAACAAACAATTCTCTCAGTACCGGATGTTTTTTTTCTTTTACAACATCTACTTTGTATGCTATAAAATTCTTATTGACTGCTCTGATCACATTAGGTTGCATATATGTAGTGTAATCCATCTCGGTGTTTGCTTCACTCCAATCGGCATAAAAATCAATTAAAACATGTTTTCTCTGTGCACGTGCAAAATCAAGAATTTTGCTGTACTTGTCGTTGTAAAAAACGATGGGTTGAATATCTCTGCGATCAATGATCAATTCTACGTTCTCCACCAAATTTCTGACATCTCTGGTTCTTGGAATGGTATTCATACCAAAAAAGTAAACATTGGATTCTGAGGGTATAACCGACTCAATCCGGGTTCTTGAAGCCACTGATGTAACCCTGTCCAACACATCCAAAGAGTCTTTTTGAACACCCGTTGTTGCATACACTTTTAATAACCTGATCCTGTCTGAAGTGGGTGTGTAAATATAGTCTGTGGTGTGGACTATCAATCCAGGTATCCATCGATCGCCATAGGGCAGATATCTTATGTGTACTTTTTCACTATCCATCTGAAACCTGGAAGACGACATCGCTTTCTGCCTTCTTGCATCCATATAAACTTTATAATCGGCCTGAACAACCGCAGAGGTGGCCTGGTCTACCAGGAAGGATCCTTCCATCCTGCGTAGTGAATCTGTGGGTTGAAAATGTACAACATATGCAGGGTTTTCTCTTTGGAGAACCTTCCCCTCAATTTGGAACCGGTATCTTCTTAAGTTTTCTTCCATCAATGGGCTCAGAGAAGTCTTCAGGAAATCGTGGGTTTTGGGCAAAAGCATTGCAGTATTGAGAGCCGGAAAATAATCCTGCGACCCTTCATCTCCCATATTAATGAGAAAATCTTTGTAAAAACCTTTATCAAGACCAACAAATTCTTCGTTCTCCATTTGGAAAGCCCAATCCAGATCCGGACTATTCCTGTACGAATATTTCATAGTTCTGATCACTCCTTCTCCATAATTGTGGAAGATCTCCTGATTGTCTTTCGATTTTTCAGAATAATAACCTATCAGTATGTGTGTGGAATCCAGGGTATTGGCTTCAATGGAGTTTCTGATGGAATGAAGGAGTTGCTCGCTTGACAAGTCACCGGTAATTGTTCCTGCTGATTGATCCGCCTTTTCCATACGGACAGGAATTCCCGTCAATTGGCGTGTATTCATGCGAACAGATTTATATTCAGGATGCTTAAGAGTAACTATCGTGTCAGAAAATTCAATCATTATGCTGAATTCCCCTTCTTTGTTTCCAAATGAAAGCAATTCATCATTTTGATCGTAAACTTCTACAAAAGGAATAGGACTTTGAGTATTTTGATCTATAACATTACCCTCTAGCCTGATAATCTGTGCATGAATACCGCAGGTAATCATTAAAAACAATAAACTGAAAATTAGTATCCGCATATTTGTTTTGTTTCAAGGCTTATGGAAAACCTACAATGTATCCAATATATTGTACAACCAAAATGTTTTCAATGTTAATCCAAATCCTACAAAATGTAAAATAAAATTTATAACTGCAACAAAAATTTGGATTTTTAATTCAAACTTAACGATTACTCACCCAAGGTCGGTATTTTCTTAAGATTTCATTTTCTTCGGGTATTTTCAATGAAGACGGTTTCAATTTTTGTTGGACGAAACTTTCCATCTGGTCTGTATAATGAGGGCTGTCTTTTCTCGTTGATGATCCATATGCGTTGATGGTTTCTATCTCCATTTTTGAGGGACTCATTGTAACCATCATTATAAACGATTCACCCGAATGGGCTTTATATACCTGTTCTCCATAGGGACGGGAATGTATGGCTGCCAATACACCCGGGCCTCCGCCTATTGGCAAATTGATATCTCCCCTGACGTGCCTTTGAACCTCACCTAAAGGCATGGTGACTTTCCCAAATTTTTTAATCAAGGAGTCACTTGCAGACCGTACAGCAGCAATGGCTTGCTCTTCAGTCATAGAGGCACCTCTTTTTAAAGAAAAATCCTGATGCATAATGTCAAGTAAACTCCGGTACGTCTCAATGAATAATATAGCAATGGTGTCCTCCGGCTGTGTGCTTCTTCTCCAGCTTTTTAGCAATCCGATCTCATATGCCAGTCCGGTATGAATGGTCTCATCCAGCTTAAAGAGGAATTCAAGATTTTTGATATTGGGTGCCATCATATGAGATGGATAATTCCTGTCAAATTTTATATTTTTAAAATCTTCCCATGAAAAGATGGAAAACTCTGTTAACAATTCTGCCAAACGAATGCTACGGAGATTGTCAAGACCGGTATTTTGAAAACCCATTGTGGCATTTAAAACTGTCTCTTTTGGATTATCATCTCCTATGGAAGAATGAAAAGGTGTATTGTTAGTATTGAAAACAATTCCACTTTCAGGATTCAACACCTGTGGTAAAGAATCTAATGCAATCCACTGATCATCCCAAAGTGTGGCAGAAGTATCCCCTGGCAAAATACCACTCCATTGAAATTTTGGATCCCTGTCAGGCAAGGCTCCGTTGCTTATATAATATAGGGTATCAAACCGGTCGGCATAAATAATATTGGTGCATGGTATGCCACGAATTTCTAATGCCTTTCTGAATTCTGTGAAGCCTTTGGCTTTATTCATCCTGTACCATTGCTCAGGAGCTTTCAGGCTGTATGCCGCCACATACCTCCAGGCAAACACGCCCTCACCCGTTTTAAATGTCGGTCCATACAGACTTTTGTAAATCTTCCGGGTAATCGGAATTCTTAAAAATCGTAATACTTTGACCCATGACCGGTAAGTAATTTTTTCCAATGGCAACCAAGCACCATCAAAATAATAATGGTCCTTTTTGGTTTCATGCATTCTTAGCTTGTACACATCCGAAAAATCCGCATGATTGACAGTATGTGCCCATCCCAGATGATCATTCACCCCATGGAATATAGTCACTCCCCCGGGGAAAGTTCCCCCTGTAATATTCAATCCTTCTTCGCTGATAAGGTGTGCTTCGTACCATGAGTACCACCCTTCCATTGGTTGATGTGAATTGATGGCCAAATAGGTACAGCTGTCATCCGTACGACGACTGCTGATGGCAATGGCGTTAGATCCTCTTTCATCTCCTAATCGCGACACAATGGTTCCATTTGTGATCGACCCTAAGTCTTCCAAAGCTCCCGTCATTTGCACTACACCCAACAAGTATCCTGCAAGGATATCATGGGGACTGACCGGAAATACTTTTTTTACTAATACTTCTTTGGGATTCAGGAGAAAATATTGATTAAATCCCGCAGCAAAGGCTTCCAGTATTATTTTAAAATCTTCGGAAATTTCTTTTTCATAATTTTTTTCAACCACTTCCCGAAGTCCCATAAAATGTATACCAAAATCCAGCATTGCCCCCTCCTTTCCCTTATAACTTCCATAAAGTCCTTTGATGGCCATCATTTGCTCCTGAACAGTAACAAAATCGTCTTCAGCCTGGGCCCATGCAAGACCATATGCCACATCGGCATCGGTAACACCATATATGTGTGGAACTCCCCATTGATCCCTGATAATTTCAACATCCGGATGTTCAGTCCAATTCAATTTTCGCGACGTACAGGACCACAGCGAGGCTAAACCAAAGCATAGTATAGCTAATGGCAAAATTTCAGATTGAAAATGAAATTTAAACCTACATGAAAGTAAGAAGAACCTGCATACAAACATAAAATAATGAATTGGTAAAAGTTGAAGGTAATTAATATAATAACAATTCAAGATATTATCATTGATTATAATTGAAATGGATTATTTTCTATGGTTTCCTGTGCCACGGAAACGGTGAACCAAAGCCTGAAGCAATTTCAAGTTATGAAAATGGGAATAAATCTAATTGAATCAATTCTTTGTTTTCATAATTTTTCTCATGCAATCAAAAAGCTGAATCATTAATTATGTTAAAGACAAATCTTTTCAAGAATGATACCCTTTAAGATATTTGTGCTAGTCTTTGTGCACTTTGTGGCTAAAATATCACTGAGTCATTTCACTAACTTTTCGTAGAAAGCAGTTAAGATACATCCTTTCCTGAAGTTTTTTCACAGGCTCCCTGACACTTGCCATAAAGGTTGAGCGAATGGTGGGTTACTTTAAATTTCAGGATTTCACCCATCATGTTTTTTATTTGCTGAATTCTGGGATCACAAAATTCAAGCACCTTACTGCAATCGACGCATATGAGGTGATCATGTTGTTTATATCCATATGATTTTTCGTATTGGGCAAGGTTTTTTCCAAATTGATGTTTGGTAACGAGATCACAATTGACCAGTAATTCCAAAGTATTATATACTGTGGCCCTACTCACTCTATAATTTCTCATTTTCATATTTATATACAACTCTTCTGCATCGAAGTGATCAGAACGACTGTATATTTCGTCCAGGATTGCATAACGTTCAGGTGTTTTTCGCAATTGATTTTTTTCCAGGTAGGCAGAAAATATATTTTTTACTTCTTCGAATTGAATTCCTTGTTTTTCTTCCGCGATATTCATCATTTATCCATTTTATAGTTTCAAAAGGGCAAAAATTTATGAGATAATTCAATCAATGTAATGGGAATAACAAAAGAAAGGTTTCAATCCAAATCGTCTTTTGATTGATTTCAAGTTACCATGATGGCTCAAAGTATGTATTAGATTTGTTTTAATTATGGCCCTTACCATTTAGGTTGGATTTTCTACTCTGGTAACACTGGATACTCCTTCGAGTTTTTCGAGGGCGCTTACTGCCTGATAAAGCTGTCTTTTGTTGGATACTACAATACTGAGATTCCCTTCATAATAGCCGTCATTTCCTGCTATCGAGAAGGAACGAATGTTCATCCCTAAATTATTGGAAATTACATTGGTTAATCTTTGAATCACTCCAATACCCGTGTCAATACCATTAATGACAAGGTCAACCACAAAATCCCTGTCTTCCAGCTCTACCCATTCTGCTTTCAAAAGCCTGTATCCAAAGTTGGCCATGAGGCGCATTGCATTAGGGCAATTTATTCTATGTATTTTAAGTCCCTGACTGGCAGTAATATATCCAAAAATATTATCCCCATGTACCGGGCTGCAACAAGTGGCGAGACTAAAATCATATACATCGGCCGGTTCACCATTGACCAGAATATTTGATTTATTCTTAACTGATTTTTTTAATGGCTTTATTTGAGCTTCCTCTTGTTGCGATTTTTCGGGCTTATCTTCGGTATGGCCACCGCTCTCCTTAAAAATCAATTTTCCGTTCTCAACTTTAAATTTATTGAGTTCAGATATTTTTAACCGCTCTTCCGCAAAGGCTAAATATAATTCAGGTCTAGACCGGAAATTGTAGTATTTAACCAAAGCATCAATATTGGCCTCAAAGTCCAGCTTCAAATTTTTCAGTTTCCTTTCAATGGCTTCCTTACCAAACTCCCCTTGCTTTCTTTGTTCTTCCTTCATGGCAGAGCGAATTTTGGATCGCGCTTTGCCTGTGACTACCAATTTCAGCCAGGATTCATTGGGTTTTTGGTTTTTTTGGGTTGTGACTTTAAGCTGGTCACCATTGTTTAATATATAACCCATAGGCACCAGTTTGTCATTGACTTTGATGGCGGTGGCATGGTAACCTATATCTGTATGAATATCGAATGCAAAATCCAATGCCGTAGCTCCTTTGGGAAGAATCCTCATGTCACCTGCGGGTGTAAAGACATACACCTCCTCGTTGAAGAGATTGGTTTTAAAATCATTCATAAACTCCAGGGCATCAGAATGGGAGTTGTCCAAAAGCACTCTGATGTTATCTAACCAGGCATCATAAACACTGTGGGCGCTTTTAATATTCTTGTATTTCCAATGTGCGGCAAACCCTCTTTCTGCAATTTCATCCATCCGCTCACTTCGGATCTGTACCTCCACAAACCGGCCTTTCGGGCCAATGACAGTGGTATGGAGTGATTCATAACCATTCCCTTTGGGAGTGGTCACCCAATCCTTTAATCTTTCAGGGATGGGAGTATATACATCCGTAATGATGGAGTATATCTGCCAGCAATAGCTTTTTTCCTTGTCTAATGGTACATCAATAATGATGCGAACTGCAAAAAGGTCATATATCTTTTCAAAAGGTATTTTTTTGGTTCTGATTTTATTCCATATAGAAGAAATCGCTTTGGGCCTTCCCAATACCCTGTATGGCATATTGAGTTCTTCCAGTTTGTCTTTAAGAGGCCTTATAAATTCGCGAATATAACGTGTCCTTTCTGATTTACTATCTTTTAATTTTTGGGTAATTTCTTCATATTCGTCCGGTTCTGTAATTTTCATACAGATGTCCTGAAATTCAGTTTTAATCTTATACAATCCGAGCCGGTGCGCCAAAGGTGCATATATATATGAGGTCTCAGCAGCTATCTTCAATTGTTTGTGCTTAGGCATTGGGCCTATGGTACGAAGATTGTGTAGGCGGTCAGCCATTTTAATTAAAACTACTCTTACATCATCTACTAAAGAACTGAGCACTTTTTTAAAATTCTCAGCCTGGGGACTTTCGACATTGTACAAGCCATCCAATTTGGTCAACCCATCGACGATACGTCCAATTTTTGGTCCAAAGTTTTGTTCAATTTCCTGAATAGTAACCGGAGTATCTTCAACTACATCATGCAGAATGGCACAAATGACTGCTGTCGGTCCCAACCCAATTTCTTCAAAGCAAATTCGTCCCACTTCAATGGGATGCAGGATATAGGGCTCCCCTGATTTTCTTCTCTGATTTTGGTGTGCATCACAGGCAAGGTCATAGGCTTTCTTCAGGTTAATGATATCAATTTCATTGACCGAATTGCGCATCTTTCGCATAAGATTTCTGAATACCTTATCCGTATGCTTTTTTTCTATATCGTTTATTTCCGCAACTAAAGCCATAATATAACCCACTCCGTAAATTTAATGCCAAATTTTTAATATATTAAGATAACAAAGAAATCATTCCATAAATTCCAAATATTGTTTCATTCAATGCTTACAAAATGCATAGTATCCAATAATATTCAGGTTAAATGATGGACAACGCATAATACAGTTAATCACTTTCGTTTCACTACAAAAAAGATCATTATAAGAAAAACGATGCAGATTTAAAAGTGTACTCTATCGGAATGAATAGATAAGGATAATGGAAAAGAAATTTGATAAAATAAAAAAGATTATATCTTTGCACTTCCATTTTAAAAACGAGAGGATAAATTCTCCTGATATACGTGAAAAGTCATTGGAAGATGGAAGGAAAATGCGGGTGTGATGAAATTGGTAGACATGCTAGACTTAGGATCTAGTGCCGTGAGGTGTGGGGGTTCGAGTCCCTCCACCCGCACCATTTTAGCAGAATTCATCATCTTTACATTCAATGGCAATCAATACAAAGATCGCGTATGATGTACCCTGAAACGGGTTGACCTTTTGAACAAAAGACAAACTATACCTCTTTTGAAATGAATATAATTTAAAATGGTTAATACGCATCTGAATAGTCTTCATTTTTAATGTACAAGAAGGAAATCATTATGAAACTTATGCTCATTGGCTATAGTCCGTATCATGGGTCAACATATTGAATATAGAGTCATTTTTTTATAAAGAATATTTTTCTTACCTAAATATATAATATCTAAAGTCGTATGCAGATTACAAAAAGCAATATTGATGCAGCCACTGCCCTTTTGCACGTAAATATAGATGTAGAGGACTACAAAGATCAATTCCTTAGTGCTTTGAAAAAACAAGCCAGTAAATCCCCCGTAAAAGGATTTCGAAAAGGAAAAACACCTCCGAATCTGGTAAAAAAGATGTTTGGAAAAAGCATATTGTTCGAGGTAGTTATGGAGAAAGTAAATGATGAAGTCAACCAGTATCTTACTAATGAAAAAATGGAGATATTAGGACAACCTATGCCTACCGATGATCATCCGGTGTATTCGTTTGATCCGGTCAACTTAACTGATATGGAATTTATTTTTGAAATCGGTTATATCCCTGAGTACATCATCAAAGGGATAGATGAAGAGTATGATGTGTACCGTGTGCAAATATCAGAAAAAAATGTTGATGAGGAACTCGAAAATTCCCGAAAGAGAATGGGGAAAATTGTGGAGTCGGAATCGGAAATTCAGGAATTTGACAGATTAATCCTCCGTGCTGAGGAACTCGATGGTGATCAAGTCAAAGAAAACGGTTGGGCCACAGAGTTTCAAATTCTTGTATCGATCATTTCTTCAGAGGAGTTAAAGCATCAAATTCTTGGTAAAAAGAAAGGAGACAGTTTTGATTTCAACATTCATGACCTGGAAAAAGATCGTGATGAGAAATATCTGCGCAAACACATTCTTAAAATGGAAGATAACGATGAAACCCATGTGGGTGATCATTTCAGAGCTGTCATCCAATCTGTACTGCGATTAGAGCCTGCCCCCCTAGATGAGTCATTTTTCAAAAATTATTTTAAAGATCAAAATATTACTAATGAAGAAGCGGCCAGAGAAGCAATAAAAAAGGATTTGGAAGCCTATTATGAAGGGCAGTGTATCAATATTTTTGGAAATCATATTGCAAAAAAATTGAAGGCTGATAATCATTTTGATCTTCCTGAAGCTTTTATAAAAAAATATCTCAAAGCCAACCTGGAAGAAAATAAAGAGGAAAAAACCGAAACCGATTATGAACAGCTCTTTTCAAATACCCGCTGGGATCTCATGATAAAAAAATTGGCTGGAAAGTTTAGCATTGAAGTATCGGAGGAAGACCTAATCCGTTCCGCTTTTTCTGAGGTCACTTCATATTTTGGTTACAATGCAGACCGTGAATTATTACAACAAATGGTAAAAAATCTAATTCAGGATAAAAATTTTACTGAAAGACAGCAAAGAAAAATATCCGAGTATAAGACGCTGGAAAAGTTGTACGAAATTGTGGACAAGAAATTTATAGATATTTCTTTGGAAGATTTTAATAAATTGGTCAAAGAATTGAACGAAAATCGAAACCAATAGTTTTAACAGATCAATAAAATAAAAATCACTATGTTTCCAAAAGATGAATTCAGAAAATATGCGGTAAAACATTTGGGTATGGCAAGTTCGGTAT
Organism: Saprospiraceae bacterium; assembly: GCA_035327565.1. Classification (GTDB taxonomy): domain Bacteria; phylum Bacteroidota; class Bacteroidia; order Chitinophagales; family Saprospiraceae; genus JABDLO01. The sequence continues at coordinate 6,804 of DAOLDB010000006.1, read as the reverse complement.
TGGATCATTACATGTCCTCTTCCGTACCGGACATTCAGGGTTTTACTCCCCATGTCATTGAAGAAAGACAGCTAAATGTGGTAGGTATGGATGTGTTTTCAAGGCTGATGATGGATCGTATTATTTTTATGGGCGTCCCCGTCAATGATTATGTTGCAAATGTTGTTCAAGCACAATTATTGTTTTTGGAGTCTACCGATCCCAAAAGAGATATACAGATGTTTATTAACAGCCCGGGAGGTTCTGTCATTGCAGGTATGGGGATTTATGATACTATGCAGTATGTGTCTCCTGACGTTTCTACCATTTGTACCGGTTTAGCGGCTTCCATGGGAGCAGTTTTATTAGCAGCCGGGCAAAAAGGGAAAAGAACTTGCTTACCACATAGTCGCGTAATGATTCACCAACCCTCAGGGGGTATGCAGGGACAATTTACGGATATGGAAATTTCATACAAACTGGTTAAAAACCTCAGAGATGAACTGTATGAAATTTTAGCATTCCATACCGGAAAGGATTTTGAAACCATTGAGAAAGACTCTGACAGGGATAACTGGATGACCGCAGCTGAAGCAAAGACTTATGGCCTCGTCGACGAGGTTTTGACAAGGGATAATCCAAGAAAAAAGGCCTGAAGTAGTTCTGATTCATCGCTGTTGGTATAATTTTTAAATTCACCATTGCATAAGGCATTCATCTTCATGCAAAAGTTTCATACATTTGTAAAGGAAAGGGTTGGAAGTGAAGGTTTAGACATCGCTGCGATGAATGGGTATTTCATTTTCAATCCGGTGTTTCCGGTCTGTTTTTGATGGAAGAATCAAATTGAAAAAATTATTGTTAAGTATTTATAAATATCCATCGTTAGATAATAACCAGGCTTCCATCCTATGTCAAATCATAAAAAGAAAATCATGAAATGTTCATTTTGCGGAAGGACCAAAAAAGAAGCGAATTTATTGATCGCCGGTATTGACGGTCATATTTGTGAAGTGTGTGTCGAGCAGGCATACGAAATTGTTATGGAAGAAAGTAAAGGTCGGTTTGAAAAAGAAAATGCAAGCTTCCAGTTGAATGAGTTTTCCCCTTCCGAAATCAAAACTTATCTGGACCAATATATTATAGGCCAGGATGATGCAAAAAAATACCTTTCTGTTGCCGTTTATAACCACTACAAAAGACTCAGGCATTCGATAACTGGCGGCAAAGATGTGGAAATAGAAAAATCCAACATTTTATTTGTAGGAGAAACAGGTACTGGTAAAACATTACTAGCAAAAACTATCGCCAAATTTCTCGACGTACCTTTTACCATAGTGGACGCAACTGTGTTTACAGAAGCCGGCTATGTAGGAGAAGATGTGGAATCTATGCTTTCGCGCTTGCTCCAGGCATGCGATTTTAATGTCGAAGCTGCTGAAAAAGGTATTGTCTACATCGATGAAATCGATAAAATAGCACGTAAGGCGGATAATCCTTCGATCACGCGAGATGTGTCGGGAGAAGGAGTTCAGCAAGCTTTGTTGAAAATTTTGGAAGGTGCACACGTTCAGGTTCCCCCTCAGGGCGGCCGTAAACACCCCGAACAAAAAATGATCACGGTCAACACCAGCAACATATTGTTTATTTGCGGTGGCGCTTTTGATGGTATTGAAAAAATTATTTCGCGTAGGCTGAATACACAGGTTATTGGTTTCAATCACGAAGAGAAAGCCAGGGTAGACAAAGAAAACTTACTTCAGTACATTGGTCACCAGGACTTAAAATCATTTGGGCTGATTCCGGAATTGATTGGAAGATTACCTGTGTTGACTTACCTCGACCCGCTAAGCAAAGACACCTTATTGCGAATTTTAACGGAACCAAAAAATGCTATTACCAAGCAGTATATCAAACTTTTTGAAATGGAAGGAATAGCTCTGACCTTTACAAAGGATGCTTTGCATTTAATCGCCGACAAAGCGTTGGAATATAAGCTGGGTGCCCGTGGTTTAAGATCTATATGTGAAGCCATATTAACCGATGCCATGTTCGATCTGCCTTCAAAAAAAGATGTTAAAGAGTTCAAGGTTGATCTTGCTTACGCAAAAAATCAAATCAGCAAATCTCGTCTCAATAAATTGAAAGCTGCCTGATATGCGGTACTTCGGGGAAATATCCTTCCACGGAGGCAGATATTGCGGTTGGCAAAGCCAGAAAAATAACGTTGCTACGGTGCAGTCCACCATTGAGGGGGTGTTATCCACTCTATGTAGAAAAGTGACCCCGATTACAGGTTGCGGAAGAACGGACTCAGGAGTCCATGCAAAACATTATTACTTCCATTTTGATGCAGAAGAAGACCCGGTAAAATGGATCTATAAAATCAATACCATGCTTCCCCGGGATATCGTTTTGCATTCCATTTTTCCTGTACATGGGGAAGCGCATGCCCGGTTCGATGCCATTTCCAGAACTTACCATTATCATCTGCATACGGAAAAAAATCCTTTTAATGAGGGGCTTTCCTATTTTTACCGATGGCCTGTCAACAATGCTGCTTTGATGCAGGAAGCCGCCTTAATTATATTGGACTACCAGGATTTTACTTCCTTTTGCAAAAGCAAATCGGACGTTGTACACAAAGTTTGTCATGTGAGTGAATCGTTTTGGGAAGAAATCGAGCCCGGTGTGTGGAAGTACACCATCACCGCCAACCGGTTTCTTCGTGGAATGGTACGATTGATCGTAGGGATGTGTCTTCAGGTGCAAAGAGGTAATACGACTATCGCTGAAGTACGGAATTCTATTGAAGCACAATCCCAATTAAAGCGAAGTTGGAGTGTACCTCCTGAAGGTCTTTACCTGGACAAAATCCGGTATCCCTGGTTGGAGGCTTGATGATTTTTTTCTAATCAGGCCAGACAAAAATGTTAAGGCGTTGATTCGTTAAGTTGTTGAGGTGTTGATTACAGGTTCTTTGTGATCTTTGTGCTATGTTCTTTGTGGTCTTTGTGGTAATAAATAAACAGAAAGCAGTGGGCAGAGAATGCCGAGGCTTTGATTCGTTAAGTTGTTGTGAGGCGTTATATATTAGCACAACTTGTCCCGATGATGAAGGATATCCATAAAGATTTGGGGCTCAGATCTTCAAATCTCACCAACAATCCAAAGTACCATAAGCCAATTAAGTACATCAATTTCCAGGAGTAATCCGGTGATTTCATATCTTTTTACCATCTTTGACCCTACCTTATTTGCCTCTATTTCATGAAATACTTTTTTGCTGTCATTCTGTCATTGTTCATCACAGCAGGTTATTCACAATCTATTGAAGATTATTTTGACGAATGGATAGCCCCACATATTTATCAGGGGCTTGTTGATTATGATCGGCTGGCGGAAGATAAGGAATGGATGTCACAAATGTACGGGGTTTTGAATTCAACCCGATTCGATACCATGTCTCCCGATCATCAAAAAGCCTATCTGATCAATGCTTACAATACATTGGTGATCACAAGCATAGTAGAGAATCTTCCCGCTTCTTCGGTTCAGGATATCAAAGGTTTCTTTACCAACAAACATAATCTGGGAGGAAAATTGTTCAGCCTCGATGAAATAGAAAAAAAACTATTGAATCCTTCAGCAGATCCCCGTCTGCATTTGGCACTGGTGTGCGGAGCTATTTCCTGCCCGCCTTTACATCCCCAGGCTTTCAGAGGGCAGACACTCAACGAAGAATTGGATGCTGCAGTGCGAGCCTCCCTGTATAACAGCAGGACTCTAAAGGCATCCGGGGAGGAACAAAAGCTTTATTTATCGCAGATTTTCAGGTGGTATGCCAGTGATTTCGGACCGGTTAAAAAATGGTTGGCCCATTATTTTCCTGACGATATATTTACAAACTACTCAGTATCCTATATGCCCTATAACTGGATACTTAACCATCCGGAATTTTTATCCGAAAATCTGGTTTCCGGTGGAAACAGAGATGAAGATCTTCGTTACTATGCTTCCAATCTTTATGGAAGTGGTGAATATGAAATCATGATTTTCAACAACTATTTCAGAGAAATTCTGGAACGGAAGACACGTAATGATTTTTTTACATCATTTACCCGGTTGACTTACGGAATCAATAAAAGACTTAACCTGATTATGGAAATCCGAATTCGGTCAGTAAGTTTTGGAGACACTGAACGTCTTGCATTTTTTGATGCCTTAAAATTTTCCCGTGAAGGGGAATCAATCGAAAACGGAGCTCAGATTACTTTTCGAAATGCAGGCATCAGTGCGCTGATTCCAAGGATAAAGTTCCAACCTTTTAAAGATCTTGCCACACTTACTTTTCAAACCGGTGTAGCCATTCCTACACAGTTTGATGGACAAGGAGGTTTTCTGGATTGGGGATCCCCTTCTCTATTCCACGACGTATTTTATGATCAGGATATAGGAGCTAAAAGTTCATTGTTTTTTCAATTGGGTGTATGGATGGAAAATATTGGTGGATCATTTTTTAGAAAATTTGATGGATATTATCAGTTTTCTACTCCGATGACATTCATATACCAATATTTCCCCAATCAGACTACTACTTTGTTTGCCCTGGTCAATGCAGCTCCGCAATGGGGATATTCTGTTACGAATAATGGAGCTTCCATCGAGGCAATTGCCGATTCATACAGTCAATATGGGGCCGGTATCAAACAATTTGTATCCAGAAAATGGCAATTTGAAATTCTGGTATCCAGCTTTCACACTTCGCGCTTTCAAAGTCGCGCCGCTACCTATAACTTTGCAGTCAGATATTACAATTGGTGATTGATGGCAAACTTATATATTGAAACTTACAGAGGTTTTTGCAATGGTTCCAGCCTGTTTTCAAAAGGCCGTGTACTCAGAAATTATACACCCGTATTAAATAACGGGCATTCTCTCAGGAAGACATTATGGAACAATATCCGTAAATTGTATAGCAAGAAGGCAAGAAATCATCCGGTAACTATCAAGGCAGAAAATTTAGAATATTCAACCCAAACAGATTCTCAGGCGTATTACAGAGTTGAAACTGATTATTCTCCATTCAAGCCAAATGAACATACCCGGTGGGAAAAAGCGGATATAATTTGCATGAGTAATGAGACCTATACAACAGACATCCTTATGCCCGGAAAATCTGCCCGGTATGGGATCATCAGCGATATTGATGATACTATTTTGATTACCTATGTACACTCCAAACTGAAGATGCTGTATCTATCTCTTTTTAAAAACCCCTGGCAAAGATTATCACCCGATTATGCATCTGAGTGGATAAATGCCCTTTCGGAAAATCTTATGCAGCCTGTTTTTTATATCAGCAACAGTCCCTGGAATTTTTACGAAGGAATTTCGCTGTTTTTAGAACATTATCATTTCCCTAAAGGACCTGTATTATTGAGGGATTTTGGATTCTATCTTTTCAAAAAGCCCTATGAGTTTACGCATCACAAAAAAATTCAAATTGAAAGACTATTTCAATATTATCCATCCCTCTCGTTTATTCTTATCGGAGATGCAGTGGAAAGGGATCCATTTATATATTTTGAAATTCTTATCAAATTTCCCGGTCAGGTGAAGCACATATATATTAAAGAAACCAAAAGCAAAAGGAAAATGCGCCCTTTATTGAAACGAAAAGATATACTGAATCATCCAAAATTTACCCTGATCAGCAGCTATGAATATGCATGGGTACATCATTTGCATTAATGAATGTGAATTATGCGAAGCTTATAGGAATAAAATGCCATTTCAGATGGAAAAGGAATAGTTTCATTTGCATGCTTGTTTATTTTTACTAAAAGCCAACCAAAAGAAAGTATACTTTTTTAAAAGATTTTATTCACATATTCTATTGAAAAAGAACGATATGAAGAATATTAATATGGTTTAACTCAGATGGATTATCTATTATTTGCGTCAATAAATGTAATAATGAAAACAAGGTACAGTAATATTAAAAACAAGTTGCATGAAATTATTTTCGAAGCGGATACCTTCGGGGGAAAATTGTTTGATGTTATTTTGTTTTGGTTAATTGGAGCCAGTGTAGTGGCCGTTATGCTGGAAACGGTAAAACCCTTCGGCACTCAATACGGACAATTTCTTTACCGTTTGGAATGGTTGTTTACTATCATTTTTACCATAGAGTATGCACTCAGAGTATGGATCGTCCGCAATACCCGGAAATATGTTTTCAGCTTTTATGGCTTGATTGACCTTTTAGCGATTATTCCTACTTATATGGGTCTGTTTTTAGCAGGTGCACAATCGTTGATGGTGATAAGGGTAATGAGATTATTTCGTATTTTCAGAGTATTCAAGCTGGCTCAATTTATTTCTGAGGGTGAATTGCTGTTCCAGGCATTGCGGGCAAGCCGTTCCAAAATTATCCTTTTTCTCTATTTTGTAATTTTGTCTATTTGTGTTTTTGGCTCTCTGTTATATGTTTTAGAAAATCAGCATAATGAAGGTTTTGATAGTATTCCCAGAAGCATTTACTGGGCGATTGTCACCTTGACCACAGTAGGATACGGAGATATTTATCCCAGTAGCACAGCAGGACAATTTATTGCTGCAGTAGTGATGATCATGGGTTATGCAGTAATAGCCGTCCCCACCGGCATAGTTACTTCTGAAATCATTTCAACACAAAAGAAACAAGACCCATTAACAACTCAGGTCTGCCCATACTGTTCCAATGAGGGTCACGATGCCGATGCACATTATTGTAAATATTGTGGAAAATCCCTTAGCCTGCCAGGAAAGGATTAATAGGGT
>DAOLDB010000005.1:30505-117799 GCA_035327565.1 Saprospiraceae bacterium | reverse complement strand
AGTTGGTTAGAATACATGCCTGTCACGCATGGGGTCGCGGGTTCGAGTCCCGTCCGGACCGCTTATTTTTACTGAATACTCAGGGTTTATTTTTCTTCCTTGTAATCTTCTATATTTACATTATATATTCTCCTGCCTACAATAAATAATACAAAGGGTATACCACAGACTTATCCCATAGACTCAATCAACATAATGCTGGCTTGACCAATCCACAAAAACCTTTTCACCCTGGGTACTGGTTTATACTGAAGTGTATGAAAATAAATCAAAAGCCCTTAAAAGAGAAAAGGTATTGAAAAAATATGATCATGCTCAAATAAAAAAATTATTGACTTTAAATCACCCAAAAAGGTTTTATTGGTAATCCCATTGTTCTTAATAGGCAAGAAAAAGGGGAACAATTGAAAGTCACTGATGCAATTGATCCATGAAATTTAAATCATAGTGTTCAATGGGTTAGAATACATGCATGTCATCCCCATAAGTTTAGGGTAAAAACCGAAGCAATGATTTCGACATGTTTTGAAGGAAATTTATTGAAAAAGTGCTCTGAATCACAAAAATTATAGCTCTTCCACTATTTTCTTATCCATTATTGATGTTGTATTAATCAATTCAAGCGTCTTTTTTGTTTAGAAAGCATGGCAGAAATTATTATTCCACTTTTTCCACTCAACTTGGTTGTCTTTCCGGGAGAGAGATTGAATCTCCATATTTTTGAACCCAGATACAGGCAGCTTATCCATGAATGCGAAGAGGAAGGAAAGACGTTTGTAATTTGTCCACATCATAATGGCAAAAATATTTCTTTAGGAACAGAGATGAGGCTTTCATCCATTGAAAAAAGATATAAAAATGGTAAATTGGACATCCAAACTTTGGGAATAAAGCGTGTAAAAATTGAGGCCTTTTATAATACCATGATGGGCAAACTTTATCCTGGAGCTGAAATTATTTACCTGCCATGGAATGAAGTTACTGATCCGGAACTGAATCAAAAATTAGTGACTCTGTCTGATGAGCTTTATCGTGTCATGGGTATAAAAAAAGCTTCTATAGAAACAACCGGTACTATAAAAACAGTAGATATAGCCCATAAGATTGGATTAACTTTTGAACAGGAAATCGAAGTATTAAAAATTTCGGATGAAAAAGACAGGCAAAAGTATCTGATCCAACATATTTCTCATATTCTCCCTATCGTAAAAGAAATGGAAGAAATGAAAAAAAAGGTAAGTATGAATGGACATTTCAGGAGTATCATTCCACCCTTTTAATCAAATTTTCTTCAAATTCACATTCTAATCTCTTTTATTGAAGTCAATTGAAACTGAAAATATATGAGAAATGAGTACTCCTGATAAGTTTCCTATATTAGTTAATGCATAGTCCACTTTCAGCCTTCCTAAAAGTAAACCCATGCCCATATTGGGTTGAATTTCTAAAACAGTTGCATCTGCATTTACATCATTGATAATCCGCTGTATATTTCCAAATCCCACACGCACAAATACAAGATTGTGAATTCCAACTTCACCACCTATGGTTGGGTCAATACTCAATCTACGGGTAGAAAACACACCTGCACGGGTACCATTAGTAGAAATGTTTAAGTTGCTCTCCACAGTGTAGGACAGTGATTCTTTTCCACCGGTCCATGCTATGCCGGCTATTATTCTGGGTAAAGCAATCTCCGTAGTACTGACAGGTATATCATTACCTGTATTGATGAAAACCTGTCTTTCCTCCTCAGTAAGATTAAATGACCAGGCATTAAAAGTTGTAGTTATATCGCGACCAGCAATCCCTAGCTTAAATTTCCCCAAATCCATTTGCATTCCAAGGTCAATTCCAAATCCCCAGGCTGATCCAAAACTGCCAATGGATCGATGTATGATTTTAGCGCTTCCTCCTACTCTGATTTTTTCATTACTGCTCAGATTTCTTCCATATGAAAATATACCTGCATAATCTGCTGCAGAAAATTCAAATACACGATTATAATCTAAGCTTCCGTCGGGCCCAATTAAATTAAGAGTATTGGGAATATTGTCTACCCCCATTCTTATGAGTGTAAAACTACCTGCAGATTTTGCTGAATCATTGAGCCGTGTACTGATGGAAATGAAATCATAGTTAGCTACGCCACCAAACCAGTTGGCATGCATTGCATTGATCTGTAATGGATTGGCGAGGTTTGCAAGACCTGCAGGATTCCAATATCCTGCAGTCCCATTACTCACTGTAGCTACTACGCTTCCAAACATTCCATGCGCTCTTGCTCCTACTCCAATGTTCAAAAATTCATTGACAAACTTGACCTGACTGCTTAAAGGTGTATTCCTAAAAAAAATGACAAAATATAGTATATAGAGTGTGTAAATGCCTATTTTATATATAAACATTATAGTATTTTTGAAGGGTTGATTTCCATCAAGTATAAATGACAAAAAGGGATTCACAAATTAAAATCATTCTTTTATGAACAGAAAGTTTTTAGCATTCCTATGCATTATCCTGCTTATTTTTTCATGCAAAGATAGTAACGAATACGCACAATACAATATTACAAAATCGGCAATTGGTGAAGAAGCTATGGTGGTAACAGCCCATCCGGAAGCCACCCGTATTGGTATTGAAATTCTGAAGAAAGGCGGAAATGCGGTCGATGCAGCTATAGCCGTTCAATTTGCGCTGGCCGTATGTTATCCGGTAGCTGGTAATATTGGAGGAGGAGGATTTATGATATATCGCGATAAAGACGGTAATTCATTTGCTTTGGATTATAGGGAAAAAGCACCTCTGAAAGCCAGCGAAAACATGTACCTGGACAAATCAGGAAACCCTATTAAAAATCTAAGCACTTTGGGGCATCTGGCTGCAGGCGTACCCGGCACTGTCGATGGGATGGTGGAAGCTTTTCACCGTTTCAGCAAATTAAAAGATTGGAAAGCGCTTATCCAACCCTCTATAGATCTTGCCTTAAATGGTGTGGTTTTGACAGAAAGAGAAGCCAGAAATCTTAACAATAGTGTAGAAAAATTTAAAGCCCATAATACCATTGATCATGTATTTATGCATGGAGGATGGTTAACTGGTGACATTATGATTCAAACCGATTTAGGTCATACTTTGGAGGAAATCAGAGACAAAGGCCGCAACGGATTTTATGAGGGTAAAACAGCCAATTTTATTTTAGGCGAAATGCGAAGAGGTCATGGAATAATTACCATGGAGGACCTGAAAAATTACAAAAGCGTTTGGAGAGAACCTGTGACTTTTAAATATCGAGGGTATAATTTCATTTCAATGCCTCCTCCTTCCAGTGGTGGTATAGCTTTAGCCCAATTGCTAAAAACCATTGAGCCTTATAATTTAGGTGAAATGGGATTTCATACTTCTCAATCAGTACATCTCATGATCGAAGCTGAAAAAAGAGCTTATGCTGACAGAGCCACCTATTTAGGAGATCCTGATTTCTTTGATATACCAATAGTTGGCTTGATTGATTCGATGTATATTGCGAATCGCTTTTCTGACTTTGACCCTAAAGTGGCCACTTCTGTACATTTGATCCAGGCCGGGTCTCCTGAACAAGAACAAACCACTCACTACTCTATTATAGATGATGAAGGCAATTCTGTATCAATGACCACCACCTTAAACGGAGGATATGGTGCATACACAATAGTTGGCCATGCAGGATTTCTTTTGAATAATGAAATGGATGATTTTTCTTCAAAACCCGGACACCCCAATATGTATGGTTTGATCGGTGCTGCGGTAAATAAAATTGAACCCGGAAAAAGGATGTTGTCCTCCATGACGCCGACCATTATTGAAAAAGATGGAAAAGTAGTTCTGATCGTTGGAACCCCTGGAGGCAGCACAATTATCACATCGGTATTCCAAACTATTGTAAACATAATAGATTACAATATGTCAGCTATTGAAGCAGTGACTGCACCGCGCTTTCATCATCAATGGGTTCCGGAAGATGTATTTGTAGAAGAATTATTTCCCGTTTCATTAAGAAATTCCCTTTCGGAAATGGGTCATAAAGTGACAGAACGTTCAGCCATAGGCCGGGTAGAAGCCATACGAATAAGGCCAGATGGAAAGATAGAGGGTGCCGCTGATCCAAGGGGTGATGATGATGCCAAAGGATATTAGTATCTTGCACTCTCTTAAAATCAATAAATGAGGTATTTTATATCCATTATAGCGGGTTTAGCCGTAGGAGGGTTACTGATTGCAATGATCAGATATACAGGCAATACGATTTATCTGGAGGATTTAACACAAAATGTTCATTCGGAATCATTTTCTAAAATACCCGCAGGATATTACCGGTTTATCATTATTTCTCATATCATAGGTGTATTTGGGGCTGGGTTGGTAACCGCTTTAATCAATAAAAAATACCGACTTTACTTGGGGTTGCTGGTTGCGGGAATCATTCTTGGTTTTACTATATATGACAATGTCAATGAAACCTATCCCGGTTGGGCTAAAGCAGCTGATGTAACACTGACAGCATTTGCCGGAATCATTGGAGCATGGTTAGGAAAAGGAAGATTGGGCTAATAGGATAAATGTAAATTTCAATGTTCAGATCCAGAAGATCAAAAATCTTACGTGACAAAGCAGCCATGATGGATATGGGATTCTCGGAAAAAGATGACTTTGGACTCATACGTATGATGACAGACTTCCAACTTTTTAAAGTTGGAATGAGAAAACGTATTTCCAATATTTTTACTCAAAAAAATCTAATGGAAGGTTTTGAACTTAAAATATTTGATTATCAATATACCATCTCTACAGGTAAATCTTCAGTAACTTATAATCAATCTGTTTTATTTATCCATTCCATACAGCTGAGTCTTCCCAAATTCTGGATGCAGCCGCAGAATTTTATGCATCGCCTGGGACAATGGATAGGAATTGACGATGTTGATTTTGCTGACTTTCCTGAATTTTCTAAAAATTATTGGCTGAAAGGAACAGATGTTGATTTGGTGAGAAAAGGATTTAATCCAAAAGTTTTGCAATTTTTTTCAAATAAAAAGGGATGGCGATTGGAAGGAATCCATTACTATCTTATTTTATATAAAAGGAGAAAACTGTTGAAACCGGAAGAAATTGAAACACTATATGATACAGGCATTGAAGTATTTGAACTTTTTAAAGAAAATGGAAGAGGTTGATTATTAACTCAAAATCAAATACGTTATTCTAATTTAGACTGAAAATTTATTGAAAAAAATTACAATCATTTACTATAAAATCAAGAAAACTACTGTGGGGCTCCATTGACAACCCAGCATACAATTGTGTTAATCTCCTGAGTGGATAAAGATAAACCCGAAGAAGCTGGAGGCATAATTCGGCTCGCTACTCTTGATCTGATTGCACTTCTGTTATTGAATACTACTTCATAAGTACGAAAATCTGGTAGCGATCCGCCAACATGACATCCTGAAATTGCACAAGAAGTATTGATGATTGCGGCCACATGGCCTGAATACGTAAAGGATGTACCTTCACATTCTTCATTACCCCCACCTGTTGGTGGACCCATGCTGCTATCATCAATGCAAGAAAAAAAAGTGAACACGAAGAAAAAAAAGAAAAATAAAATATGGATTTTCATATTGCAAGGTTTATTTTTAAGTACTTAGAATATTATTATAATACTTTTTAACCTCGCTAATGAAACGTATACTTTGTTGAATATGTATACTTTCAAGCGGGAACATGCTAATCAAAAGTCAAAGTTTTGATAATAGGTTCATTTCCCCTCAATATTGTGATGGCAATACTTTGACCTGATGAAAAATGTGCCAATGCTTCCATATAAGTCATCATATCTACTATATCCAAATCGTCCATTTTCACTATGATATCCCCCTTTACTAAACCTCCAATGTATGCTGGTTTACCTTCTCTCACACCATCCACTCTCATTCCTTTTCCCTGATACAAATAATCAGGAATCACGCCCAGTGTAACCTGAAAACGGGGTGAATCTCTACTTTCATCTTTAGTTTTAATAAATGGCAACTTTTTACTTTTATCTAAATCAATGATCAAGTCATATATGTAATCTGAAATGGCCATCATACCTGCATAATTCAATTTTTCAGGAGTATCAGAAGGCTTGTGATAATCTGCATGCTGACCTGTAAAAAAATGTAAAACGGGAATATTTTCAAGGTAAAATGAAGTATGGTCTGAAGGTCCAACACCGGATTCTGAAAGTATCAGATCAAACCCATACCTATTATATTCACTCAATATTGCAGGGAACACAGAAGAAGTTCCAGTTCCATGTACAGCTAAGCTTTTTTCATGATTCAATCGACCCACCATATCCATATTTATCATATAATTTATCTTATCCAATTCAAAGGGTGGGTTCTTAACGAAGAAATTAGAGCCCCAAAGTCCCTTCTCTTCCCCACTAAAGGCAATAAACAGGTAATTGTAATGTTCTTTTTTACCATTGTCAGCCAGTTTGCTCGCCAAATTCAGCAAAATGGCGACACCACTTGCATTGTCGTCTGCTCCATGATGGATGGCTCTTTCACCAGAATGAAGAGATCCTTGCTCACCATATCCCAGGTGGTCATAATGTGCACCAATAACAACATATTGATCTGACCCATTGTCAAGAAGTCCTATCACATTCCTTCCCTCAATCACCTTGTCATCCGGATGGTCATCCTGAGAATGAGGGTTGGCTTTCATCCTTTTAGAGAAATATTGCCAATATCCATCCACTCCCACTGGCTGTAAGCCAATGTCACTCATCCTTCCGGAAATAAATAATGCAGCTTTATATTCTCCGGGAGTTCCTACCTCCCTGCCTTCAAATTCATCTGAAGCGAGCATAACCACATCCGATTTCAAAATTTCGACTGAAGTATACCCTCCACCATTTATTCTCACTTTAGGAGAGCAGTTGAGCAAAAACATGATCGTTAAAACAGAACTGTAAAGAACACCTGACTTATATGCAACTTTCATACACTTTTATTTTAAAACCAATACATTAGAATGCCTTACCTTTTAAGGTTTTTATATTTTTGCCAAAATTATAGAAAAACTATTGAAATGAGGTTATTACTCAGGGATTTCAGCCGACAAGATGTTCTTAAATTGAACCGGATATATTTCCTGCACTAACTTTAAATTCAAAACCAGCAAGATAAATTTTATAAAAAATCCAATTATGACAGGAAAGTTATATTTTAGTTTAGTTACGATCATTTTACTTTTTTCATGCAAGGAAAAAAACGAAACTACAATTTATGAAAATGCTGATTCTTTGAGATATGAACAGGAAGTACATTTGAAAAATATTCGCCAACTTACATTTGGTGGTGATAATGCCGAAGCTTACTGGAGTTTCAACAATGAATTATTAGTATTTCAGGCTACAAACCCTGCATGGGGTATTGAGTGCGATCAAATATATTATATGAATGCCCACTCACCCCTTGACAGCAATGAAATTCCCAGATTACTCAGTACAGGAAGGGGTCGCACAACCTGCAGCTATTTTTTACCTGGTGACACTACCATCATTTATGCATCCACCCATGAAGGTGGGGACGAGTGTCCTCCTGAACCCGAAAGAGTACCTGGTGGCAAATATACTTGGCCCATTTACGAAACCTTTGATATCTACAAAGCTGATTTGCAAGGCAATATCATTCAAAAGCTGACAGATATGCGTGGATATGATGCAGAAGCCACCGTTTCTCCTAAAGGCGACAGAATTGTGTTTACTTCCCTCCGATCTGGTGATCTTGAATTGTATACCATGGATCTGAATGGAGGGAATGTAATGCAGATCACAGACGAACTGGGTTATGATGGAGGAGCATTTTTCTCGCCCGATGGAGAAAAAATCATTTTCAGGGCTTCACGACCCAAAACTGAGGATGAAATCACGGAGTATAAAGAACTATTGTCAAATGGATTGGTACAACCCACAAAAATGGAATTGTATGTATGCAATGCCGATGGCAGTAAATTAAGGCAAATTACAAAATTAGGAAATGCCAATTGGGCTCCATTTTTCCATCCTTCCGGAAATAAGGTAATTTTCTCGTCCAATCACAACAGCCAAAGAGGGTTTCCCTTTAATCTCTTTATGATTAATCTGGATGGTACTGGCTTGAAACAAATTACTTTTGACGATACTTTTGACTCATTTCCAATGTTTTCTCCTGATGGTAAAAAATTAGTTTTTTCCTCAAACCGGTTTAACGGTGGAACAAGAGAAACTAACCTTTTTATTGCAGACTGGATTGAGGACGAATAAAGTTAAGGATAGATATTTACTTTCGTTCTTTTGGTCAGAATTACTGATTTTCAAACTTTATTTGAAAATATATACTTAGTATTCTGATAAAATCTAATTTCTTTTATTTAATCATCCTGATCATGAAAATCAACAGAGATTTTGATACCATGGTGGATGCCCTGAATGACCTCATGCAAAGAGGATATACTGAGGATTTTAATTTATTGAAAAATGGCCTGGATTGGATATCGCAAAACCTTCGTATACATCCTGAAGAGTTCAAAGTTGATGAATTTTATCGATTCGAAGGAATGACCAACCCTTCCGATTCCTCGATTGTCTATGCCATCTCATCAGAAAAATATAAGGTTAAAGGGGTTTTGGTTGATGCGTATGGCTTATACAGTGATCATATTAACAGTGCCATGATTCAAAAACTCCAATTCCGGAAAAATTAGATTACTTCGTTTACTTGTAAAGTTTGATTGGGTTCTTTATCATCCGGTTAGAGTAAATCTTTTATAGCCTTCATAGTATTTTCATATATCCGGTCATTTACCTTGCAACTTTCTTCTTTTTCAAAATCCTTTCCTGTAAGTAGTTCGTACAACTGAATATACCTTTCTGAAACCGATTTGATAAAAGGCGTGGGCATTTCAGGTATAACCTGACCTTCCTTTCCCTGAAAGTGATTATCCATCAACCATTCCCTGACGAACTCTTTGCTCAGTTGTTTCTGTGGTATTCCCATTTCCTGCCTCTCTTTATACCCATCCCAATAGAAATACCGGCTGCTATCAGGAGTATGAACCTCATCAATGAGCAGGAGGGTATCGCCATATTTACCAAATTCGTACTTGGTATCTACCAATATCAATCCTCTTTCAGCTGCCATTGTGGTTCCCCGTTCAAACAATTTCAGACTATGCGATTCAAGTGTTTGCCAATCATACCCAGAAACCAATCCTTTGGAAAGAATCTCTTGTACACTGATATCTTCATCATGGCCTTCATCGGCTTTGGTCGAAGGCGTCAAGATCGGGTGTGAAAATGGATCGTTTTGGGACAGACCTTCTGGCAATTGCACTCCACAAAGCGCTCTACCACCGTTTCTGTAAGTTCTCCAGGCATGTCCTGCTAAATACCCCCTGACCACCATTTCAATTTTGATGGGCTGGCAATGCTTGCCAATAGTCACATTGGGATCAGGACTGGAATAAAACCAGTTAGGTACAATGTCTGAAGTTTGTTGGAGAAAATATGCAGCCAATTGATTAAGTACCTGACCTTTATAAGGTATTGGCTTTGGCAATATATGGTCAAATGCAGATATGCGGTCTGTGGCTATAGCAACTATAAACTCATCAAAGTAATATATATCTCTTACTTTTCCCTTATATACCGACCTGCATTGTGGAAAAGTAAAATTTGTGTTGAAAATGGTTGGAATTTCATTCATAATTATTTCAAAAATACAATGGAATATTAAAACCTTACAAAAGAATCTTTGACCTGACTTGTCTGTACAGACAAATACCCACGTCTTCTTAGGGATATACCTTAACCTCAGAAAAATACAGTGAAAACAAAATGAAGTACACGCTATAAAACTTAAAAAGTCATTTGATCAGGACCAGAGCAATAATGACAAAACAAAGATATGATATGACCCCGTCAAAAATTTTTAAGCAAATTTCTGTCCTGAATAATTTCTCTCAATTCAACCACTGCTTCTCTTTCATGGGGGAGCATCCTGTTTATTATTTCCAATGAAGGCATAAAAACGCCTTTTTCTATATCTGGTAACAGCTTGTCGATCTTTCGTTTCGCTCTTCTCAAGTCGTGTTTAATCATCCCCCTTATGGAAGGGATATCATGGTAGTCGCCTTCTAACGCAAAGAATGAAAAAGTATTTCCTCTTTCATCTCGGGTATTTTCCAATTCTATACATTCTATATTGACCATTTGAAGGCTTTCTCTGCTGAGTGATTTCGGCAATTTCCATACGGAAAGGTCTTCGTCCAGATCGGGTTTAATCAGGAAAATTTCCAGGCCCTTTTCATGGATTCGATAAATCATCAAACGCGCTAAATCAAATAAATCTACAGACATGGCTTTTATCATTTCAATTTCTGATCAAACTAAACACTTCTTTCTCGTTTTACCTAACAAAGTGAATATTTATTTATTGTATTTCAAATGCTATATGATAAAATGATATAGCCAGGAACAAAACTTTCTCCCTTTCGTTCATTTCTTCCATCAGGTGAAATGCTCTTGGATTTACTGTATCGGCATAAACAGGGTTGAGCAACTTACCTACTTCCCTTTTTTGGATGGTTATAGGGTTGAGCCGGAGAACATCAATATTATCAATGGATGCGAGTAATTCATTTCTTTGTGGGTTCATCAGTTGTCCTTCATTATTAATCACGCCCAGTTCCTCACCATTGTGATACACCTTTACCACTCCATCGGTGTCTAAATAAAAAAATTCATGATTAAAAGTTTTGGCCAAAAGGGTAACCATGTCTCGTACCCTGTACCTCTTCAAGGCGAAAGCCATTAAAGGCTCATGGAATATCGATTTATAAACACCTGAAATGAGGGTATAGGTTGGTCTTCGTTCTCTTTTTTCATGGCGATTGAGCGAGAATAATTCAACATCCTGATCGGTCAATGGAACTAAATCTGAAACCAGGTGCTGAATGGATTGTCTGAGTTTCTTACTGTCTTTTTTTGCAATACTTTTAGGACTGTTAATAAAAAATGAAAATTTTGCAATGTGATAGAGGATGAAACCAAAAGCTCCTGCCACAATCAATGCAAATACCAAAAATCTCAGTAAAGCCATGGTTTTTTCATTTTCCCTGCTTTCAAATAATTTTTACAATTATACAAAAATATGACCCGGTTATCCAAGGTAAGATTTAAGAGAATTCCGGTGAACTGATTTGCGAAGTCTCCTGAGAGCTCTTTCTTTGATTTGACGAACCCTTTCACGCGTTAACCCATAGTAATCTCCAATTTCTTCCAAATTCATCGCTGCATGGCCATTCAAACCATAATAAGCAGTGACAACATCAATTTCCCGGGGAGAAAGTGTAGACAAACCTTCTGTCACTTCAGTACGCAAAGATTCTTCCATCAATTTAATATCGGGGCCGGCTTCATCATCCAATGCAAATACCTCCATCATTGTACTGCTACCTTCTTCTGAAGTCATTGGTGCATCCATACTTAAATGCTTGGATCCTCCCCTCAGCATCATTGAAATTTCCTTGGACGGTATGGCCAGCAATTCAGACAATTCTTCAATGGTGGGCTCTCTTTCAAATTCCTGAACAAAAGATGTGAAAGCTTCATTCACTTTATTGTAGGCATTGACTTTACTCAGCGGAAGTCTCACCATTCTGCTATACTCCACTATTGCACTTAAAATAGATTGGCGTATCCACCAAACTGCGTAGGAGATAAACTTAAAGCCTTTCGTTTCGTCAAATCGCTTGGCCGCTTTCATGAGTCCGACATTCCCTTCATTAATTAAATCGGCAAGCGAAAGTCCATGGTTTTGGTATTGTTTGGCAACAGATACCACAAAGCGCAGATTGGCTTTGGTCATTTTTTCCAAAGCTTCCTGATCTCCGGCTCTGATCCTTTGGGCTAAGTCAGCCTCATCTTCTGGGGTCAGTAAATCGATTTTACTGATATCATTTAGGTATTTTTCCAGAGAAATACTTTCTCTGGATGTAATCCTGTTCGAAATTTTAAGTTGCTTCATAAACTATTTAATGAGAAAGCAGGCCCTCTGTTTTTATTTTATTAAACCAAATAATTATATGAAAAAGTTTCCGTCGGGTAAGCGGCTTTCTAACTCATTAACGCATGAGAAACAAAATAAATGATAAAAAAATGATTTTTTTCAAAAATAGTTGGACACCCCACTGAGTATGTAAGGTACATTTAATACTCATGTTCTCTTATACCATAACTTTCATTAGTTACTGTATAGAAGATTAATTGATTTAAGAATTTGTATTCCGGTTGGGTGGAGGCATTAGTACCTTTCTTGAAAGTTTCATTTTACCGGTTTTACTGTCCACGCCGATTAATTTTACTTTTACGGGATCACCTTCCTGAAAGACTTCACTCACATCATCAATCCTTGTATGTGAAATTTCAGAGACATGAAGAAGTCCACTTTTTCCATGAAAATCAACAAATACACCATAAGGCATTACAGATGCTACCACTGCATCATACACATCACCCACGGTAGGAGTAAACGTTATTTTCCTGATGGCAGCCAAAGCCTTTTCTATCGAATCCTTATCATTACTGGAAATAGAAACAACTCCCTGATTATTTACTTCTTCAATATTTATGATCGTTCCTGTTCTTTCCTGTAATTCCTGAATAATTTTTCCACCAGGGCCAATCACTGCACCGATAAAACTCTTATCAATAATGATTTCAACAATGCGGGGAGCATGAGGTTTCAAATCTTCTCTGGGTTTGCTTAATGCTTTATTCATTTCATTCAAAATATGTATCCTTCCTTCTTTAGCTTGCATCAAAGCTTTTTCAAGGGTTTCATAGGGTAATCCCTCGATTTTGATGTCCATTTGACATGCAGTAATACCGTCGAATGTCCCTGTTATTTTGAAATCCATATCTCCCAATGCATCTTCATCTCCTAAAATATCCGATAATACTACAGTACGTTTACCATCGGATATCAAACCCATCGCAATCCCTGAAACTGCTTTTTTGATTTGAACTCCTGAATCCATTAATGCTAATGAACCTGCACAAACTGTAGCCATAGATGAACTACCATTGGATTCAAGAATATCAGATACAACTCTAATGGTATAAGGATTTCCTTCTGGAAGCACATTCTTTAACGAGCGCGCTGCAAGATTAGCATGACCAACCTCTCTCCGGCCAGGACCCCTTAATGGACGTACTTCTCCAACCGACAATGGTGGAAAATTATAGTGAAGAATAAAGTTTTCATAGTAATTATCGATGGCATTATCGATCATCATCTGATCGCTTTTTGTTCCCAGAGTAAGAGAAGTAAGTGATTGTGTTTCTCCACGGTTAAAAATAGCTGAACCATGAGCAGAAGGCAGATAATCCACCTCACACCATATAGGTCGAACTTCATTTCCCTTCCTTCCATCCAAACGAATTCCCGTTGAAAGGACTACATCCCTAACCACTTCCTTTATTAAATTCTCCAGATATTTTACAGCTAATGAACCATAGGCTTCCATCCACTCTTCATCCATTGTTTCGGTAAACGATTCGATCATTTGATCTTCAATATTCTGGAAACCCTCCTTACGCGCAACCTTATCCAATCCTGCAGTAGCTATTTTGCGAATATCAGCTTCTGCAAATGCTTTCACTTTTTCTATCAACTCTTCATTATCCGGCTCCGGTTCAAAGGATCGTTTTTCCAATGCGCCTACCTTTTGTGCCAGTTCCAACTGGACATCACATTGGATTTTAATTGCATCATGTCCGAATTTAATCGCTTCAGTTAACTCACTTTCCTGGCATTCCTTTGCCTCACCTTCTACCATCATCACATTATCTTTAGTTGCCGCAACAATGATATCGATGGTAGCATTTTTCAGAGCGCTTGCTGGCGGATTGATCACATGCTCTCCATTAATTTTTGCAACCCTTACTTCAGAAATCGGGCCTGCCCATGGTATGTCAGAGACGCTTAATGCTGCAGAAGCTGCCAAACAGGCATAACAGTCAGGCGTAGTTTCTTTATCACCAGATATCAAGTTAATTATGATTTGAGTTTCATTCATATAACCATCGGGAAATAAAGGTCTCACGGCTCTGTCTACCAGTCGGGATATCAGAATTTCGTAATCAGATAGTCTGGCTTCCCTTCTGAAAAAATTACCAGGGATTCGGCCTACGGCAGCAAATTTTTCCTGATAATCCACTGATAAGGGGAAAAAACCTTGTCCTTCTCTGGCTTCTTTGTTGGAAACAACAGTAGCTAAAAGCATAGTCTTTCCGATTTTTACAACAGCGGACCCATGAGCCTGGGTTGCTAATTTTCCAGTCTCAATAATTACTTCCTGTCCATTGGGAAGAAAGAACGAAACCGATGTAGGAATGAAATTTCCCATAAATCTTAATTGGTTGAATGATTAAATTGTCTCTTTATAAAAGGGTTCATCTGCTGTATATCCTTACTGGTTTTAATACCTCCCATTTTTGATGTGCAGTGAACAATATAAGGAAAGCCGGACATTTTAAAATCAAAAGAATTCGACTCACTTTAATTGAGGCTTTCTATGTGATCTATTTTCTGATTCCTAATTTGTCAATAAGTTCCCTGTATATATTAATGTCTTTTTTCGACAAATAGCTTAAAAGTCTTCTTCTTTTGCCAACCAGGGTTAATAAAGCTTTCCGGCTGGAATGGTCTTTTTGATTTTCACGTAAATGTTGTGATAAGGAATTGATCCTGTAGGTAAACAATGCAATTTGGCCTTCAATAGAGCCGGAATTATTCTCATTTCCTCCAAATTCCTGAAAAATTTCTTTGATCTTTTCTTTAGGTAAGTACGTTGCCATTATTTAAAATTAATTGGTTACCAAATAACGATTACAAGAATACGTTTCTAGCGAGGCGCAAAGATAATTCTTTCTTTCATTAATGTAATATTGACAGGCATTTATTTATTTTTAACTTCGGAATGGTCTTTCACTTTTGACTTTTCCCATAATAAATCCATTTCTTCCAATGACATTTCATCTAAATCCTTGTGTGCGTTTTTTTCAATAAATTCAAATCTCTTTTTAAACTTTTGATTGACTTTTTCCAATGCCGTTTCAGGATCAATTCCTTCAAAGCGAGCATAATTGATTAATGAAAATAAGATATCGCCAAACTCTTCTTCTTTCTTATCAAAATCCCACTGTCCAACTGTTTCTCTGAATTCTTTCAGCTCTTCTTCAACCTTACTCCATACCTGATTTTTATTTTCCCATTCGAATCCCACCTGTGCAGTTTTTTCCTGCATCCTGTATGCTTTGATTACAGCTGGGAGAGCATCAGGCACGCCTGAAAGTACTGAGCTTTTTCCTTCTGATTGTTTGATCTTCTCCCAGTTTTTCCTGACTTCTTGCTCTCCTGATACAGATATATCTCCATAAATGTGAGGATGTCTTAGAATTAATTTTTCACAAACCTGATTCAAAGCACCTGCAATATCAAAATGGCCAAGTTCGCTTGCTATTTTACTATAAAAAACCATGTGCAGCATCAGGTCACCAATTTCCTCTTTAACACCCTGAAAGTCTTCCTTTAATATAGCATCAGCCAGTTCATAACTTTCTTCTAGCGTCAGGTTTCTAAGGCTATGGATTGTTTGTTTTCTATCCCAGGGACATTTTTCCCTCAGATCATCCATAATGTTTAACAGCCTTTCAAATGCTTTTAGTTTATCGTTCATTCCGAACCAATTTTGTATAACTTTGTTGCAATTTTAATACTGCTAATAAACGGATCCTATGTCTGAATTTTTATATACACTGGTCATTATCTTTATTGTATTCGGGGCTTCATTCCTTTTGCTTAATATCAAACAAATATTTACAGGCGATGAATTCAGAGGTACATGTGCATCAAATAACCCCATGTTGACCGATCAGGTGGGAGAATGTTCGGTTTGCGGAAAAAAACCGGAAGAGGATTGTAAAATGCCAACGGTTAAATAAAGGCTGGTTACTTCTTTTCCGTAATTCTTATCCCCAAAACCATAATCGAAGAAATAAATAAAATAGTACCTGTAACAAGCAAAATAGTCATTTCGTGGTAAGTTTTTCTAATGGGAGCTAATTTCGATTAATAATCACAATTATCAAAGAATTATCATATTTTTTTCAAAAAAAATCTATAAACCCATAATCTTTTGTTAATTCCGAAATTTATATCCTGCACAAACTTGCATTTTTAGTATCATTGACACTAAATTTAAAGTTAAAAGTGGTGCAAATACGAACGCTTTATTTCCTGATTCCATGCTTTTTGTTCATAAGTGGCCAGTTATTTGGTCAGCATCTTAAAAATAAAACGCCGGGAGAAATCTACCATGCCATTGAAAAACTGAATGTATTGGGTTCAATACTCTATGTAGCTGCCCATCCGGACGATGAAAATACCAGAGCTATTTCCTATTTCGCCAATCATGTCAAGGCGAGGACTACTTATTTATCGATTACACGAGGCGACGGAGGCCAAAACCTTATTGGACCTGAAATATCAGAATTGTTGGGTGTCATACGCACACAAGAATTGCTGGCAGCAAGGCGGATTGATGGAGGGGAACAATGGTTTACACGAGCCAATGATTTTGGCTACAGTAAACACCCTGATGAGACCTTGACAATTTGGGACAAAGATGAAGTATTAAAAGATGTGGTCATGGCCATCAGGAAATTCAAACCTGATATCATTATAAACCGCTTCAATCACACTTCAGGAGGTGAAACCCATGGCCATCACACAGCATCGGCTATTTTATCTTTTGAAGCATTTGATCTTGCAGGGAATCCAAACGTATACCCAGAACAGTTGCCCATTGTCAAACCGCATCAACCTTTACGGCTTTTTTTTAATACTTCATGGTGGTTTTACGGAAGTCAGGAGCGATTTGAACAAGCTGACAAGTCCGATTTAGTGGAAATCGATATGGGAATTTATTTTCCATGGAAAGGCATGTCTAACTCGGAAATCGCAGCAGAGTCCAGAAGCCAACACAAATGTCAGGGTTTTGGAAGTACTGGCAGTAGAGGTACAGATAAAGAGTATTTTAAAATATTGAAAGGTGAAATGCCTCAAAAAAATGGGAATTTATTTGATGGAATTGATATAAGCTGGTCAAGAGTCCGGGGAGGCGCACATATCACCGCTTTAATCAATGAAGTTCTAAGTCAATTCAATTTTAAAAAGCCTCATGAAAGTGTCCCTTCATTGTTAAAAATTTATACGGAAATTGAAAATCTTCCCGATGGATATTGGAAAAACATTAAATCAAATGAATTATCAGAAATCATTGCAGCATGCCTGGGTTTGTTCTTAGAAGTAACTACTCAACAAGCTAAAGCAGTACCTGGAAATGAGCTTCCGATAAACATAGAAGCTACCAACCGATCAGTTATTCCCGTCATCGTTCGTAGTGTCAGTATTGCAAACACAAATTTTGATACAACTTTGAATCTCACAATGGATGCAAACAAACCTGTAATATTCAGGAAAAGTATTAAAAGTCACCAGAAAACCCCTTTCACAGGCCCATATTGGTTAAAAGAAAAAAGCAGTATTGGAATGTATACTGTTAAAGATACTCATCTCATTGGTAAGCCTGAAACTGTATGTCCTTTGATCGCCCATTTCCATTTGGAGATTGCCGGAAAAAAAATGATTTATAATAAAGTCCTCAGATTTAAATATAACAGTCCTGAAGATGGACAGACTTATAGACCTCTTGAAATCGTACCTCCAGTTTTAGTAAAATTTCCTGAGCAGGTGTATGCTTTTCGTTCAGGTAGTGCCAAGGATATACAGGTTAATGTAGTAAATATGGATGTGACCTACGAAGCAAAAGTATCTGTAAAACTTCCTGATGGCTGGAAAGCTGAACCAGCAGAAATAATTTTTCAACCTAAGACGCGAGGTGCAGAGCAAAGTTTCTCATTCAAAATAACCTCGCCCCCTCATACTTCGGAAGGCAATATCAGAGCTATTGTACAATGGGAAGGTAATGAATATGCATGGGAAATGAGCACCATAGATTATCCGCATATTCCTTTTCAAACCATCATCAAGCCTTCTGTCAGCAGAATTGTCAGTATTGATATGGAAGCTACTGACCATAAAATCGTATATATTCAAGGGGCGGGTGATGATATTCCCGCCAGTCTTAGGCAAATGGGTTACCATGTGGATATCATCAATGCATCTCAAATCAGTAAAGAATTACTTCAGTCCTATCAAACGGTCGTAATGGGGATAAGGGCTTACAATAAATGGGATGTCCTTAACCAAAAGCAAAAAGAGCTTTTAGATTTTGTACATGATGGTGGAAACATGATCGTCCAATACAATACCAGCAGTGGATTGGTAACCAATCAATTGGGGCCATATCCCATCACTTTGTCCAGAGACAGGGTGTCTGTAGAAGAAGCGCCTGTACGCATCCTTGGCAAAGATCACAGGGTGATGCAATTTCCCAACATCATTACTGATAGGGATTTTGAAGGTTGGGTGCAGGAACGCGGATTGTATTTTCCCGGAACATGGGATGAACGCTATGTACCTGTATTGTCATCCAATGATCCCGGTGAGACCCCAAAAGATGGTGGACTCCTTGTTACCCGTTTCGGGAACGGTTGGTTTATCTATACCGGGTATTCCTGGTTCAGGCAATTGCCAGCCGGAGTACCTGGAGCTTATAGGCTTTTTGCTAATTTTATTGCCCTCAACGGAGAAAACTAAATTATAAACAGAAGAAAAAATTTGCCCATGAGCCTTGAAAAATGGAAACCTTCCTATACACTTGTTCTTCTGGCCAATTTATTATATATCGCTATCTTTTACATTATTATGACCTTATTCTCCTGATATGAATACTTTGGATTGGTATGTATTAGGAGGAACGCTTTCTTTCATAGTAATTTATGGACTATATGTTACCCGCAAAACTAAAGGTCTGCATGGATATTTTTTAGGGGGTACCGAAGCAAAGTGGTGGACTGTAGGACTTTCCGTGATGGCGACCCAGGCCAGTGCTATAACTTTTCTTTCGACACCAGGCCAGGCTTTTCATAGCGGAATGGGTTTTGTACAGTTTTATTTTGGACTACCCATCGCTATGGTAGTCATATGTATTACTTTCATACCTATTTACAAGCGGTTGAATGTATACACTGCTTATGAATATCTTGAACAGCGATTTGATCTGAAAACACGCTCTCTGGCGGCATTTATTTTTCTAATACAGCGTGGTCTTGGAGCGGGTATCACCATTTACGCTCCATCCATTATTTTATCGACCATTATTGGATGGAACCTGAATGCAACCATTCTTGTTATAGGTACTCTGGTCATCATTTATACCGTTTCGGGGGGAACAAAAGCGGTCAGCGTCACGCAAAAGCAGCAGATGTTTGTTATGATGGGTGGCATGTTTGCAGCTTTTTTCATCATCCTTTCACTTTTACCTGAAAATGTCAGTTTTGCCAATGCTCTACAATTAGCTGGTACAGGAGAAAAGATGGAAATTCTTAATTTTTCTTTTGATCCTGAAGTGAGGTATACGGTATGGACTGGTATTATAGGCGGATTTTTTATTCAATTGGCTTATTTTGGCACAGACCAATCTCAGGTGCAACGGTACCTTTCAGGTAAATCTGTAAAAGAAAGCCAATGGGGAATGATTTTTAATGGCCTTCTGAAAGTACCCATGCAATTTTTCATACTCCTTGTAGGTGTGATGGTTTTTGTGTTTTATCAGTTTTCTCCATCTCCGGTATTTTTTAATCAGGCAGTAGTTCAAAAAGTATATGAGTCGGAAATGGGTGACGAATTCAGATCGGTTGAAGAAGAATACGCTCTATTGGTTGAAAGAAAAAACCAAAACAGTGTAATGTATACCGAAGCACTGAACTCCGGTGATAAAATCTCTAAAGAAATATATCGCAGTAATATTAACAAGATTCATGCTGAAGAGAAAGTGCTTAAAGAAAGAGCCACGTCAATCATAGCATCAGTGGACAGCAAATTGGAGACCAATGACAAGGATTATGTATTTATTCACTTTATACTCCATCATTTACCCGTCGGACTTGTTGGATTATTATTAGCTGTAATTTTTTCAGCAGCCATGTCCTCTACCGCTTCAGAACTGAATGCTCTGGGCTCTACTACTACCATTGATATCTTTAAAAGAAATTTCAAACCCATTGGAGATGACAAAAAAGATGTCCTGTATTCCCGGATGTTTACGCTCATGTGGGGAATTATTGCCATCCTTTTTGCCACTTTTGGAACGTTAGCAGAAAATTTAATTCAATTAGTCAATATAGTGGGTTCCATTTTTTATGGAAGTGTTTTAGGTATTTTTATAACAGCCTTTTATCTGAAACATATTCATTCTCATGCTGTTTTCATCGCTGCTTTACTGGCGCAGAGTCTGGTCATTTTAGTTTTTATCATAGATTGGGTCAGCTACCTGTGGTTGAATGTGATCGGCTGCATTTCTGTTATGATTCTGGGATTTGTTTTCCAAACATTGATTAAAAAGCTGGGCAAGTGACAATTTTTTCCTAATCAAAGAAATTAATTTTAATTGTCCAATACCATTATAAAATTCAAGTATCAGGTTCAAAACAATAATAACTGGGTTTCGGTCTTAAGCCCGTCGCCCAATCACCATAATTCTCTTAACTATATCTGGACTACATCCACACACAGTAATTCCAGTATTACACCTATTTCTCCAATAAAATTTTACAGTACACCATTTTGTTATGCACCTTTTACAATATTCATCACAAAAACATCCATGTCGCTGTTGTTGACCATTGTAACTTTTCATGGATTGACTGGAGGATCATGAGCTTCCTTCATATTTAGTCCTAAATAAGTAAAATTATAAGCTCAGGTTCCTACTACAAAAAAATTGGGTTAAATTTCTGCTAAGTACAGACATATTAATTGTGTTACCAGCGGTTACTTCTAATAAAACAGGGGCAAAACAATACTCCTCCCTGAGCAATCGGTGAGTTAATTTCAATTAATAACTTCCCATTATTTATCAGTGGGTTGCTAAAAATACCTATATTTATGCAAGTACAGGGATCAGCCTATATAGATTGAACAACAGTAAACGAAAGCAATTTATTTTTTAACTCAGTTTCATCCCTCCTACCCAGGCTCGATTAAAAATCAATCTGGTCAAATTATATGGTTTCATTGTCTTATGACAATATTGATCTGACCCATCCAATATGAATGGCCTTTGTAATCATTAATGAAAATAAGAAAAACATTATCCTGACTGCCAACATGATCAAAGTTATACGAATAAGGTTCATTCTTCCATTGTATACTGTAATTATATAATTTTCTATTTATGATACCTGATGTATATTGGATTGATTAAATCCACAGAGTGCTTTTAAAATATGTTAATTTTATTCTTTCATATACCTTTTATTAATCATGGATGAATAACAAAATGCTCCCCTATCTCGAAATACATCCTGAAGTAATGGCTGCCATTCAGAATAGAAGACCCGTTGTTGCTTTAGAATCAACTTTGATTGCTCATGGACTTCCATATCCCGATAATCTGAAAACGGCCACACTTTTGGAAGAGGCAGTGAGACAAAACGGAGCTATTCCTGCCACAATAGCGATCATTAAAGGAAAACTTAAAATCGGTCTGTCAAAATCTGAAGTGGAATTTCTTGCTCAATCCGGAGATATCACTAAATGCAACAAAAGAGAAATCCCGGTTTTGTTATCCGTCAAAAAATCAGGGGCAACTACTGTTTCAGCAACCATGTTTTTATCATCTCTTTCCGGAATCCAATTTTTTGCCACGGGTGGAATTGGAGGTGTTCATATAGGAGGAGCATCCTCATTGGATATTTCATCCGATTTGCAGGAACTGGCACAAACCAATGTAGCGGTAGTCAGTGCCGGTGCTAAATCCATTTTGGACATAGGCCTTACTCTGGAGTATCTGGAAACACAAGGTGTGCCGGTATTAGGTTATCGATCAGAACATTTCCCTTCTTTTTACAGAAGGGAAAGCGGATTCAAAGTAAATCATTCTTTTGATGATATTGATGAACTGGTAAAAACCATCCAAATCAAATGGAATCTGGGATTAAAAGGAGGAGTGCTGGTCTGCAACCCTATACCAAAAGCTTTCGAACTTAAGTATAAATCCAATCAAACCGCGATTGAATCAGCATTGATAGAAGCAGAAACAATGAAGATTGGAGGTAAAGAATTAACCCCATTCCTGCTGGAAAGAATCCACCAACTCACCAGAGGTGCCAGTGTGACAAGTAATATAGAATTGGTCAGAAACAATGCCGCTCTTGCTGCAAAAATGGCTGTTATTTACACTGACACCGATGGCTGAATCTGAAGAACTGTTTCAAAAGTAAAATATCCTACAATTACCTAATTCGATCTTTTTTGGAGGTTCTGATTTTATATATTTCATATAGCTGATCATAGTTAAAACTTTTATATATCAGTGCATAAATCTGCCAGGCTTCCCCTTTTCAATGCTATCGTCAAATGTCCGGTAATTATACTTTTGATGGAGCAATTCGACCCATGCATCCAATTGACAATGAAGACTAAAATATATGTCCGCCCTTTTAATTAAATCATATTCAGCTGGATCAAAATCACAATAGCTTAAATTTTCAGGAAGTTTATGTTCTTCTCCAATGAATACATTGCGCTTTACCATCAAAAATGCCAACTTTTTTGATGGTGGAATTATATTCATGATAGAATGCATCAGCTGCCAAAGTTTCAGCGATGTTATCCTGAGCGGATTGGCAAGATATAACTACCACAAATAGAATGGCGAAATAAGTATTCTATTTATTTTCATAGTTGATTTATTAGTATTTTTCACGTAAACACTTTACAATTTGAGCATTATACTTAACTGACGCAATCTCCCATAAAAACGCACATGCAATCGATGTTGACCCTCCAGTTTGGGTTATACAAACAAAAGCAACAGTATTAATTACCCATTGCTCTGTTTCCCATTCATCATAACAGGGTGTCCCTCATATTTTGATTTCTCCTAAATCTTTAGTAAATTCTAAAGTTTCAGAATATTGCAAATCAAACAAATATTACCGCATTAAACATATATTGAATGAGTTCATTTTGAATCAAAATAGATCAAGTAATTCGACGAAATGAATTTTTAGATGTATTTTCATAATATCTCATATTTCAAGTATATGATTTTTGCATTTAGATAGAAATACCTTTACCAAAAAGGGTACTTAGCCCTATCATATTTATTCAAACTGTAATCTCATGCAAGGAAAACTTTGGGACTAGAAAAAAATAGATGATTAATTATTCTATAATTTTGAAATAAATTATTCTCAATAAATGTATGGTATACTGTGACCGGGTTCACTGGTAAACTATTGAAGGATTATACAAAAAGTAGATAAACTTATTGATGAGGCTAAACTTAATGCAGTCTGGTAATTTTAATATCCTTACTCCGAACTACAGTTTTTAGTATCACTTCAATGATTGCAGTAGGTGTTCATCACATCTGTCCCATAAATATCAATTCGCTTGATGATATTTATTTTGTAAATTCAAAAAACAAAAAAAACTAAGGCCTACAAAAACTAAACAATCAGTACCTCATGATTTGGGAGGTCCACCTGCTAATTTACTGCCTGAAAGAATATCCACCTTTCTTTTCCAACCATAACCCCTATTGATTTAAGGTCTTCGCATATACGCGTTTGTCGAGGGGCTTTGGTTCCTAATCATTTTGGATGATTTATGTATTTTGAAAATATGATGTATCTGACATTATTTACCTATGGAAGTTTGTAGTTTAAAAATAAATAAATTGAATGCTTTAAGGAAAGGAAGCTTTTTCTTAAAGCAATTATTACGACACTGAGCTTTTGTTCTTGTGAGAACATAACATGTAATACTATCATTAATTATAAAAAAACCTTCCGGCACACTTTCGCTTCTTACATTATCTTTGTGGTTTTATCAATTACGCTTAGTGTCTTAATGTTTCTTTTATGCAATTCCTACATGCCGAAAATATCAGCAAATCATATGGAGAAAAACTCCTGTTTTCTAATATTTCTCTTACTATTTCCAAAGGAGATAAAATTGCATTGATCGCAAAAAACGGAAGTGGTAAATCGACCTTTCTCAGGATCATTGCCGGAAAAGAAGGTATAGAGGGTGAAAAAGCCAAACTCATTTTTGCTAAAGACATCAAGATCGCCTTTTTAGATCAGGAACCGGTTTTCGATAACCATCTGACTGTACTTGATACCGTATACCTTTCCGACAATTCGGCCATCACTGCTTTAAGAAAGTACGAATTTGCCGTTCTGATGGGTGACCATGAAGAAGCCCATAAGCAAATGAACCATATTGAAGATCTCAAGGCCTGGAATCTGGATGCTCATATTAAGGAAGTTCTCAGCAAGTTATCCATTCATCAACTGGACCAGAAAATGGGGGAATTATCAGGAGGTCAGGCTAAGAGAGTGGCATTAGCAAAAATACTGATAGAGGAGCCGGATTTTCTGATTCTGGACGAACCCACCAACCATCTGGATATGGATATGATCGAATGGCTCGAAGATTACCTGTCCCAGAGCCGGTTGACCCTTTTCATGGTAACGCACGATCGCTATTTTCTTGAACGTATATGCAATACGATCATCGAACTGCAAAACGGTCAACTCCATATGTACAATGGCAATTACTCCCAATATCTGGAAAAAAGAGCGCTGCGAATAGCCAATGAAGAAACCCAGCTTCTTAAAACCCAAAGAATGTATGTCCGTGAATTGGAGTGGATCAGAAGGCAACCTAAAGCCAGAACTACCAAAGCCAAATCCAGAATTGACAATTTTGAAGTCATCAAAGAAGGCGCTTCACGCCGAAATGCACAAGAAACTCCTGAATTCATTATACAATCAACTCGTCTTGGGAGCAAAATCCTCGAATTGCACAATGTGGGAAAATCTTATAGTGACAAAATAATTCTTAAGGGATTTTCTTACAAATTCAAAAAAAATGAAAGAGTGGGCATTATAGGTCCCAATGGTTCAGGTAAAAGCACATTATTGGATTTAATTACCGGAAGGATTGAGCCGGACCAAGGTAAAGTGGTCACAGGAGAAACCATTGAATTTGGTTATTACACGCAGGAGGGTTTGAAAAATGCAGATCACAAAAGAGTGATAGATGTGGTTCGGGATATTGCTGAATATATACCTTTGGAGAAAGGCATGAAATTAACGGCAGAGTCTTTATTGGAACGATTCCTCTTCCCGCGCTCTCAGCAGCAAGTGTATGTCAGTCAATTAAGTGGTGGAGAGAAAAGAAGATTGCATTTGCTTACCATTTTAATAAAAAATCCAAATTTTTTGATCCTGGATGAACCCACCAATGATCTGGACATCATTACACTCAACGTTTTAGAGGATTTTCTTGATTCCTATAAAGGAGTTTTGGTCATTGTCACTCATGACCGATATTTTATGGACAAACTGACAGACCACCTTTTTATCATGGAGGGGGATGGTGAAATTAGAGATTTTAACGGAACCTATTCAGAGTACCTTGATTATAAAAGTTTCCAAATCAAAGCATTTGACAAACCAAAAGTTGAAAAAAAAGCTATCGATCCCCGTACCCGGTCATTTGAACAGGAAAGAAAAGAATTGCGCAAAATTGAAAAAGAAATTGAAAACCTTGAGCAAAGAAAATCAGAAATCAATCAATTCTTTCTCAATCCTGACATAGATATCACACGAATCGGGGAAATGTCCATTGAACTGGAAGGCATAATTTCCTCCCTGGAGGAAGCAGAACTCCGTTGGATAGAATTGGCAGAAATTATTGACTCACCCCATCCTCATCCATAAATATTTCACCGGCTCTGACTTCAAATGAAAAACGGTTCTCAGGAAGAGGAAGAAAGCAGGTTGTGTATTGCGAAAAGCCGCATGGAGGTGTATAGGATTTATTAAAGTCAATGGTCACATTGCCTTTATGATCTTCTTTATCGAAATAAACATATCGTCCCCCCCCATAGGTAGTATTTCCATTAGTGAGATCTCCAAATACCATATAGTAGCGACCATCATCTTCAAATACTCTAAATTCAAATTTATCTTTACCTACTTTAGCTTCTACCAAAGCCGCCACTTTTTGTTCAATCTCCATTCCCATAATATTTTTCACTGAAATAGTCATATTTGACTGTGGAATAGCTTTCCCCTTAACAATCCACTTTTGATCCACCGGATAATATGGCAATTCCGTATATTTAAAACGGATAGGTGATTGGGTATCCCAAATTCTCATTCCATATTTATCACCCCGTTGGATCAAAGTAAAAAAATATTTACCGAATTGGTATTTTTTGTTGATTATCAAATAGTCTCCTCCTTCTAAAACTTTCCCCTCCTCATCCTTCAGAACCGAATTCTTCAATTCAAACACTTTAAATTCTCCATCGCGTGTACCTATCATGAACATATTTTCATCTAATTCATCATCTCGAATGATGACATCATCCCTTTCGCCATTCCCTACTGTAAAAATTCCATCATGCAACCAATGAAGGCCAATGAGTGAAGTCCAACTAACTGGAGCCGTCAGTTTTTCCAGTCTGTCTTTTCTCCATTTTTTTATATCGGCTTCATATTCTGCCTGTGCTGTGAGGTTTGAATGGAATACAAGGAACAAGAATAAGAAAATAGAGACTGGAACCGAGTTATTAATATTATTTACTGTGTCTCTGTTGAAGAATTTGGACCACATCTTGAAGTGTTTGATTTTTTGATTTAAGTAAAATAAGAAAATGAAAAAGCAAGTCGGCGCATTCATCCAAAAACCTGTCAGATTTGTCGCCCATTGCTTCAATCACTACTTCTACTGCCTCTTCGCCCACCTTTTGAGCCACTTTTTGAATACCTGATCCCAATAAGGTAGCCGTATAGGAAGTGTTGCTTTTATTAACTGCTCTTTCTTGAATTATATTTTGCAAATGCAGCAAAAAGCCTATGTTTACTGAATTATTCTCTTCTCCCCAGCAAGTGAAAGTGCCTTGATGACATACCGGACCGGCAGGGTCTGCATCGATTAATAAAGTATCCTTGTCGCAATCCAGTTTAATATTTTTCAAATGGAGTACATTGCCGCTCTCTTCCCCTTTTTGCCACATCCTGTTCTTAGATCTGGAAAAAAAAGTAATCAGACCGGTATCCAATGTCATTTGAAGGGACTCTTTATTCATGTAGCCCAACATAAGCACGGAACCTGTATTCGCATCTGTGATAATCGCAGGTACCAACCCAGCGGATTTATTAAAATTTATGCTTTCAATATCAATCATCTTCAATGAATTTCAATCATGAGTATTTTAAACCCTACGTACAGGTACTCCATTGTTATTTAAATATTCCTTCAATTCCGGAATAGCAATCTCTCCAAAATGGAAAATACTGGCGGCCAAAGCAGCATCAGAATTTCCTTTATTAAATACCTCCAAAAAATGTTCCCTTTTTCCTGCTCCCCCTGATGCAATGACCGGAATGGTTAATTTTTTATTCAGTATTGAAAGCGCCTCCACGGCAAATCCATTGCGGGTACCATCATGATCCATAGATGTGAACAGAATTTCTCCGGCACCCCGTTCCTGGGCTTCCAATGCCCATGAAAACAATTCACGTTCAACAGGTTTTTTACCACCATGTGTATACACTATCCACTGGTTTCTATCCCATCTAGCATCAATAGCTACAATACAACATTGAGAACCAAAACGTTGAGCTATATCGCTAATCAGATCCGGTTGGCGAACTGCCGATGAATTGACACTCACTTTATCGGCTCCATTTTGTAAAATATTGTAAACCGCCCCTGCATGACTGATCCCTCCTCCCACTGAGAACGGGATATTAATTCGTTCTGATATTCGCTTGACCAAATCGACCAGAGTACCCCTGTTTTCTTGACTTGCAGAAATATCAAGAAATACCAATTCATCAGCTCCGTGATCACTGTATACTGCAGCTAATTCTACCGGATCTCCCGCATCACGAAGATTAACAAAATTAATTCCTTTTACTGTCCTTCCATTTTTGATATCCAGACATGGAACAATCCTCTTCTTTAACATATATTCTATTTAAATATTCTACCCATTGTAATCTTGCCTTCATAAATGGCTTTCCCTACCACTACTTCCCGGATACCGACCTTAATGAGTTGCTCAATATCCAACATAGATGCCACGCCTCCACTGGCAATGAGTTGAATATCCGGAAAAAGATGAATCAATCTCTGATACAAATCCCAGGATGGCCCTTGAAGCATTCCATCTTTCTCAATATCTGTACACAAGAAATTGACGGCACCCCGCATCCTGTAATAAGTAATAAATTCTTCAATATTATCTTCACTGGTTTCTTCCCACCCATGAACTGCGATTTTTTCCTTCTTGACATCAGCGCCAATGACAATCCTTGATGATCCAAACTCACCAACCCAATCGCCGGTCAATTCCTTCTCTTTCTGTGCAGTACTCCCTATAATTACTCTTTCAGCACCGGAATCCAGCCATACTTTGACATCATGATAAGTTCGTATACCTCCGCCAACCTGTATATTCAACCCGGTAGTAACGATAAGTCGACTGATCAATCCATGGTTAACCGGCTTACCTGATCTGGCAGCATCCAGATCAACAATATGCAACTTCGAAGCTCCATAATCCACAAACTGCTGGGCTATGGCCATCGGATCTTCGTGATACATTTTTACCCATTGGTAATCCCCCTGGGTAAGTCGAACGCACTTACCCTCCATAATATCGATCGCCGGTATAATGATATTCATAGTTCCAGAAAGTTTTTAATGATCGTTGCTCCAACCGGTCCGCTTTTTTCCGGGTGAAATTGAACGGCATGGAACCACTTATACCTGATATAAGATGAAAACTGTACTGAATACTCACAGATTGCAACTGTATAGACATTGACAGGGGCATAATAGCTATGTACAAAATACGTTTCTTGCTCATAGCTATTCTTTAAAATTCCTTCATCTGAATTTATGATATACTGATTATTGTTCCATCCCATATGGGGAATTTTCACACCAGGCTCATTTTTAAACCTTACGATTTTGCCAGGAACAATTCCCAGACACTTTGTATCTCCTTCCTCTGAAAAATCATACATCAACTGCATTCCGACACAAATACCTAAGACTGGTTGGGTGATCCCTTTGATCACTTCTATGAGATTTCTTTTTTTAAGCTCGTCCATGGCTGCTCCGGCATGACCCACACCCGGCAGAATGACTTTATCGGCTTTTTTAATTATAGCCAGATCGGAGGTAAGAATATAATGTGCATTCAATCTCCTGAGCGTATTCATCACAGAAAAAGTATTGCCGGCATCATAGTCTATTATCGCAATCATAAAATTCCTTTTGTACTGGGTATTGAAAGATCATTTTTCGTATGACTTTTGGCCATTTGGATCGCTCTTGCAAAAGATTTGAAAATGCCTTCAATCATATGGTGCTCATTTTTTCCATAAGTCTTTATATGTACATTGCAATGGGCATGATCAGAAAATGTCTTAAAAAAGTGATGAAACATCTCTACCGGCATATCACCAATTTTTTCTCTTTTCAATTCAACATCCCAAACGAGCCATGGCCGTCCTCCAAAATCCAGTAATACCTGGGCTCCGGACTCATCCATAGGCAATGCAAACCCATAGCGACCAATGCCTGCTTTTTTCCCCAATGCTTTATTTATCAATTGGCCAAGTACAATGGCGCTGTCTTCGATGGTGTGATGTTCGTCAATATGCAGATCACCCCTGGCCTTTATAAAGAGATCCATGCTACTGTGTTTGGCAATTTGCTCAAGCATGTGATCAAAAAAGCCAATACCGGTTTTGATATTTGCTTTACCTTTCCCATCCAGATTTAAAAAACCTTCAATATGTGTCTCTGAGGTGGCTCTGATTACTATGGAAGTGCGTTCCAATTGAAAAAGATAATCCTCGACTTCTTCCCACCTTCGAGCAAACAAATCAGGCTTGAGGTCTGAAGGATTTTGATCTATGGCTACTCCGTGTTGAATCAGTATGGATTTCGTTCCTAAATTGGCTGCCAATTGTATATCTGACCATCGATCACCAATAACAAATGATCCCGCAAGATCATATCGCCCACTTAAATATTTACGCAACATGGCTGTCCCTGGCTTTCGGTAGGGAGAACCGTCTTCGGCAAAGCTTCTGTCGATATGAATGTCATCAAAATAAATACCCTCCCCTTCAAAAGTACGAAGCATCAACTCTTGAAGTGGCCAGAAATTTTTTTCCGGATAAGATACAGTACCCAATCCATCCTGATTGGTAACCATGACCAATTTATAACTTAGACCTGAAGTGATTTTCGCCAGGGACTGTATGACTCCAGGATAAAATTTAAACTTATCAATGTGGTCTACCTGGTAATCTTCAGGCTCCAGCAAAAGGGTGCCATCTCTATCAATAAACAATAACTTATCCATCTCTTTGATCATTTGTGTTTGTATAGGCTTGCATCGCATTCAGCAGACACTCATTCTCTTCAGGAACACCAATGGTGATACGCAGACAATTATCACAGCCTGGCAAAGACGTCCTGTTTCGAACGATTATTCCTTTGTTTTTTAAAGCATGATATAAATCGTTGGCATCATCAACTTTGATTAACAGGAAATTACCATCGGAGGGATATACCTTTTTCACAAAGGAAAATTCAGTTAATTTCTCCACCAGGAGTGCACGCTCTCTTTTAATTTCATTAATAAATGGCGTGTAATACGGCACTCTTTCCATCACCCTGATTGCCTCTTCCTGATTGACTTTGCTAATGTTATAGGGCATTTTAATCTTATTCAAGATATCTACCAGTTCTTTCTGTGCAAACCCCATTCCTAACCGAAGTCCCGCTGCTCCCAACGCTTTTGAAAATGTTTGTAAAATCACTAAATTCTTTTCTGTTGCCAGGAGGGGTAAAGAGGTCCCTATTTCAGAAAAATCAATATATGCCTCATCAACTAATACCATTGTCTGACTTTTTTTACAAATGGCTCTGATCTGATCATGACTTAGACTGCTACCCGTTGGATTATTAGGAGTACACAAAAAAATGATTTTGCAGCTTTCTGGCTTTTTTTCAATAAATCGGTCAATATCCAGTGAAAAAGATTGAGATAGCGGATAGGTTATTACTTTCACATCATTGATGTCAGCGGCTACCTTATACATACCAAATCCCGGTGTAAATGTATATATGGTATCTACGCCGGGAATGCAAAAAATTCTGATCAGTAAGTCGATAATCTCATCTGACCCATTGCCCAGGAAAATCTGGCTTTCCTTAATATTCCTCCAATTAGAAATTCGACTTTTCAATTCTTTTTGTAATGGATCAGGATAACGGGCATAGGGCAAAGGGTATGGATTTTCATTTGCATCAAGAAAAATCGATGCCTGGCCTTTGAACTCTGACCGTGCACTGGAATAAGGTGTTAATTTGATGATATTGGGTCTGACCCACCGGATCCAATTCATTGACTCAAATGTTTTAATGATGAGATACGTATATCAATAGCACGGGCATGCGCTTCCAAATGCTCTTCTCTTGCCATAGTGGTAATGGTTTTTGCTAATCCTTGCAATCCTTGACGGTTGATTTGCTGAAAACTGATTTTTTTAGTAAATGATTGAAGATTTACTCCACTGAATGCCCTTGCTGCAGCTGAAGTAGGCAAAGTATGATTAGTACCTGAAGCATAATCACCGGCGCTCTCAGGAGTGTAATGACCAACAAAAACAGACCCTGCATTTTCTACCTTGTCAAGTAAGGATTCAGCCTGATCGGTAGCCAGGATCAGATGCTCCGGTGCATATCTATTTATAAAATGAAAGGCTTCATTCAAATCATTAATGATGACGGCAAAGCTTTTTTTCAATGACTCAGCGGCGATCTGCTTTCTGGGGAGAGTAAGAAGTTGCTTTTCCAATTCTTGTTGAATCTCATGACTTCTTTTATCATCTGTACTCACCAAAACAACCTGACTGTCCTCCCCATGTTCAGCCTGCGAGAGTAAATCTGCTGCGACAAATGCCGGTTGACTGGTTTCATCAGCGAAAACCAGCAACTCCGAAGGTCCCGCAGGCATGTCAATGGCAATACCCTTTAGGAAAGCATATCGTTTTGCAGCTGTCACATATTGATTTCCGGGGCCAAAAATCTTATCGACTTTAGGCACACTTTCGGTACCTGTAGACATAGCTGCAATGGCTTGAGCACCTCCAACCTGACAAAAGGTTGTTACACCGCAAATTTGAGCAGAATACAAAACTGCCGGATGAATGGTACCATATTCCTTTTGCGGAGGAGAACAAAGGACAATTTCCTTACAACCGGCTATGATAGCCGGTATAGCAAGCATCAACACAGTAGAGAAAAGTGGAGCGCTACCCCCCGGAATATACAATCCAACTTTTTCGATGGGCCTCTCTTCCATCCAGCAGCGTACACCAGGCATAGTCTCCCGCTCAATTCGATCTGATATTTGTGCTTCGTGGAAAACCCGTATATTTTTTGCAGCTTGTAAAATGGATTGCTTCAAATCAGGACGGATAAATTCTCCTATCGATTTCATTTCCTGAAGTCGTAATTTTATTTCTTCCGGTCTGAAACCTTCGTAA
This sequence comes from Saprospiraceae bacterium, assembly GCA_035327565.1. GTDB lineage: Bacteria > Bacteroidota > Bacteroidia > Chitinophagales > Saprospiraceae > JABDLO01. The sequence goes on along the minus strand of DAOLDB010000005.1, from coordinate 84,870 downwards.
AGCTCTGAGTAATGCTCTAAAGCCCGGTCTCCTTGATTTTCAACCTTATTAAAAATGTCTTCGATCAAATGCTGAATTTCAGCAAAATCCATTTGAGGTCGTTGAATCAAAGTGCTGACCACTTCAACTCCAGGGTTTTGATATGTGCTTAATATTGAGTACATACTTCTTGCATTTCAGTGATATTTCAAATCACCATTTTTTCAATCGGTATTACCAGAATTCCCTGAGCTCCACACGCTTTTAATTGATTGATCACCTCCCAGAAATCATCCTCATTGATCACAGAATGAAGCGAACTCCATCCTTCTTCTATCAGGGGCAATACTGTTGGGCTTTTCAATACCGGCAAAATGGTTGATGCCTCCTCTACTTTTTCATTAGGTATATTAAAAAGAATGTATCTGTTTTTACGTGCCTTCAAAACCGATTTAATTCTTGACGTTAATTCAGTAATGAGGGCACTTTTTTCGATGATCGACTTCCTGTTGGCTGCCAGACAAGCCTGTGATCTTAGCACCACTTCACACTCTTCCAACCCATTTTGAAACAAGGTACTTCCACTGCTGACAAGATCACAAACGGCATCAGCCAATCCGATATTTGGAGCTATTTCTACTGAACCTGAAATCTGGTGTATATCGGCAACTATGCCATGTTTTTTTAAAAAAGAAGTAAGTGTGTTAGGATATGAAGTAGCTATTCTCTTTCCTGCCAGAGATTCAGGTCCTTTGTAATTAAACTCTTTTGGAAAGGCAATGGACAGTCTGCATTTGGAAAATCCAAGGTTTAAAAGTGTTTCCACATTAGCTTCTTTTTCCAATAGTGTATTTTCACCAATAATGGCAAGATCAGCCACTCCATCTTCGAGATACTTCGGTATATCTGAATTTCTTAAAAAAAGAATCTCCGCATCAAAACGACGAACTTTAGCTTTTAGCTGATCCTTCAGATTATCCACTTTCAATCCACAATCATTTAAAAGGGATATGGATTCATCATACAATCTACCAGATTTTTGTATAGCAATTTTTAAAGGCATATATTTTCTTATAATAAAAACATAAATAAAAAATGCCCACCGGAAAAATTCAGATGGGCATCATGTACTATTTCAACAAACATTAAGTATGCTCACCTGAAGACGCTTCTTCCGTGATGATGGCAAAACAAGCAATGATTGTTATTAAAGTTCATACCTGGAAATAATGATTCTTGTGGCAATATTAAGTGTTTTTACTTAAATTATTTAACATAAACGAATTTTTAAAAAATAGGTTGAATGAAAATAAAAAAAAATCTAATTACTCACTATAAAATCAGGGGCAGTGAAAAATGATTTGAACCGGATTTCAACCCGGTGAAATTTGATGAAAGAGTACTTATTATCGGCATATAAAAATCTGAGCAAACAACCTAAAGATGTATTCATCATCTAATAATCTATAGTATTAGTCCTATAAATAGTAAAAGTTGTTCAGTTGTATTTATTTTGTCCTTAACTAACTACAACTATTATATATGCCGGTATTACATACTTATGAACTCACGAAACGCTACGGCAAACTGACTGCCCTTGATGGACTTTCATTACAAATTGAAGCCGGACATGTTTATGGTCTTCTAGGCCCTAATGGGAGTGGCAAAACGACAACTTTGGGTCTTATTCTTGGGATATTGAAGAAGAATGACGGGACATACGAATGGTTCAATGGCCGATATGGAGAAAAAGCAAGAATGAAGATCGGCGCCATACTGGAGACTCCAAATTTTTACCCATACCTCAATGCTATAGAAAACCTCAAAATTGTCAGTACAATTAAAGAGGCATCTGATACCCCTTATGATGAGTTGTTAGAATTGGTCGAATTAAGTGACAGGAAAAACAGCAAGTTCCGCACCTACTCTTTGGGTATGAAGCAAAGATTAGCCATAGCAGCTACATTAATAGGTGACCCTGAAGTTTTGATTTTTGATGAGCCCACCAATGGCCTCGATCCCCAGGGAATTGTGGAGGTCAGAGATATCCTAAAAAAGATTGCTGATTCGGGAAAAACAGTCATTATGGCCAGCCACATACTGGATGAAGTTGAAAAGATTTGTTCTCATGTTGCTATTATTAAAAAAGGTAAACTTTTAGCACAAGGTCCTGTTGGAGCTATCCTCACCTCCGATCCTGTATGTGAAATCGCTGCTGATGACATGGAACATCTGCATCGCTTTCTTACCAAAGCACCCTTTGTGAAACAGATCGTACCGGTAAAACACTATTATGAATGTATATTGGACAAATCCACTACCATTGCCTCAGTCAACAAAGCTGCTTTTGAAGCAAATATTATTATTACGCACCTTGTAGGAAGGAAACGCAGACTGGAGGAAGAGTTCCTTGAAATCACCAAAAACGGATAATGCTTAAAAAGGCTAAATCATTTCAAATGAAAGAATTTATATTCACATTCTCAAAAAATAAAATCAGTCAACTGCTGAAACTGGAATATTTAAAATGGAAGTCCAATGCAGTGATCACTATGCTCATCATTTTGTTTACCGCTTTATTTCCATTTATTATCCTGACGGCCAAAGATATTTTTGCGAATGTACCTCCGCCATTGCCCAGCAGTTCGGTTTTTTTTGAATTTCCAACGGTTTGGGATTACCAGGGTTATGTTGGCAATTGGATGTTATTTTTCTTTATTGGTTTTATAGGAATATTTATCATTACCAATGAGATAAGCTATAAGACGCTTCGACAAAATATTATCACCGGATTAACGAGAACTGAATATTTTGTAGGAAAATTCATGACAATTCTTTTGATTGCCCTGGCCACCACAGTATTATATACACTTTCTACGATCATCATTGGATTAATCCATACGGATGGGGTGGATTTCCAACTGGTATTTGACAATAACTGGGCAATTCTTCGCTTTTTTTTAATGAGTATGGGATATCTTAGCTTTGGAATGCTTCTGGGAATAGTGGTTCGTGGAGGAGGAGTAGCCACTTTTCTCTATTTATCTTACATTCTATTTATTGAATCCATCATAAAATGGGCAGCCTTTAGTTTTATCAATTCTGATACCATCAAATCTATTGTGGGTGAAGGGGGTACCGGGGATAAAATATCATTTTCTAATGTGGTGAATTATCTGCCGCTGAATGTCATTGAAGACCTCCATCCTAATCCGTGGCTGAGATTACCTGACAACTTCATGAAAGTCAGCAAGGAAATTGAATTTGATATCCTTATTCATCCCACCGCGGCCATTGTTCTGTCTTTTGTATATATTATACTATTTCTGTTTTTAGGATACCGAAGTCTGATGACCAGAGATATATAACACCGTATATTTATTTCACCGGAATACTGTATGTTCTATACTCCTTATATTGATCATCCAAATATACAATATCATATTGGAATCCCTTTTCAAGCCACAAATATGCGTCTTTATTCCAATCATTGACCACAAGTACATCGTATGGAACATCGGTCTTTAGAAACCTTCTAAATGGACTGTCTTTTCTATATGCTTTAACCAGTGTGGGTGCCTGGTCAGCACTTCTTAACATATGTTTTCTTAAATCATGAAGTACCTCCAAAGAATTTCTTTGATTATTAAAACCGGAAAACAACATAACGTCGGCACTCCTGTCCCTGGTAGCGGGAAAATAATAGTTAGTTTTATTTCTACCGGCCATAAAATAAAATGCCTTAAAATCTTCCCATTTGGACTTATCATATAAATTAAAGTCTTCCGTTTGTGATATTGTAAATGGATTTATTCCGGCATATTGGTTAAAACGCCATGCCAATGGAGAGTAGTTTTTCCTTCCGGGTATTTCAGAAATATTTAGGTCCTCTACCAATACGAGTGTTTTCTTAAATCCTGATTCATAGTACACATCACAGATCATTTCTTCAGCCCATTTATCTTCCTTTCGATCTCCCTCCCAATAATGATGGATGCGATAACCCAAAGTCAAAGCCCTTTCCAAAGCATTGATAAATAGTGGTGGGACATTGATGGAATCAGGTTGGATAACCGGCATAGAGTAACTGCCCAGTTGAATTGATTCAGAACTATAAGATTTAAAGACCAGGTTCGTATACCCAGCATTTCTAAACATTTCCAGATATTTATAGATAAAAAGTGAATTTTGTAAATGATGAGGGGAATAGTTGATGAAAACCACTTTATGGTCCTCCCACATTTTTATATCCGGTAACAATGCAAAAGAATTGATTTTATAAAAACCATCCAGTTTTCTTGTGTAAATTTTTGGAGTCTCTTTAAACCTGTTATAATATCCATCGGCCCTGGGTATATCTCCAATTTTGCAATATTCAACAGCCATTTGACCCTCGTCTTCAAGCTGAACTATATCAGAATGAAAATAATAATGGGTAGTATATGGCAATACAGTAATTGATAACGGTAAAAAAATGAATAAAATCAACTTCATATCTGTAATTTAATTTTATGAATCCTTTTGCAAATTGAAAAGTTGGATTTGCAAAAAGTTTTAACCATTCCTTAATCCCTGAACTAAACTCAACGTACTATTTAGCCAAAATAATACACAAAATCATAGAAACCCAAGAATTACTTGCAAGAGGGTTAAGCATTTGGTGGAAATAATAATAGGGTTCAAAAAGTAAGCAAAAATAAATAGTTTTATGATAAAGCAACGGAAAAAGCTACCTGACCGTTTTTTTTTAAAGCAGAGTGTGGTAATGTGAGTAAAATACCATAATTTTATCTGATGGATTTTGTACTCGATCTCTCATATGAAGAAAAAGACTTTATACAGGCATGTGTCAATAAAGAAAGATGGGCGCAAAAAAAGCTGTATGAAGACCACTACAGCATGATGATGGCTGTATGCTTACGTTATGCCAGTGATGAAAATGAAGCCCTGGATATTTTACATGAAGGATTTATCAAGGTATTCAATCACATTGGAAAATATAAGCCAGGCACCTCTCTTCTCTCGTGGATAAAGAGAATCATGATTAATACAGCCATTGACCAGTACAGAAAAACTTCAAAAAGGAGAACAGAAGAGATAGCAAAAGCGCAATCCATTGATTCTCTTGAACCTGATGTTGTCAGTGCATTGAGTGCCAGAGAAATTATGGAATCCTTACAACACCTTACACCTGCATACCGGGCTGTATTTAATCTGTATGTCATCGAAGGATATTCACACAAAGAAGTAGCGGACATCCTGGATATTACAGAAAGTACATCAAGGTCCAACCTGGTCAAAGCCAGAAATAAATTAAAAACTCTTTTGCAGGTAAGGCATGGATAATAAAAACTTTGATTATATTATTAAATCCAAACTGGAAGAACTAGGTACTCTACCAAAGAGCGCAGATTGGGATCGTTTTGAAAAGAAGCTCGAAGCCGAAGATTATAACCAGAAAGAAAATCAGGCATTTGATGAAGAAATTGCCAGAAAAACAAAAAATTTCCATGTAGATTTTAATGATACTCACTGGCAGATTTTAAAAGCTCGACTCGAAAAAGAAGAGCTTCATCTCACAAGCATTTACTTTTCTAAAATTGTTGAAGCAGCCACTGTTTTTCTGATTATATTCACTTTTTTCAACACATTCCATCCACAAGTTTTTCAAATGGATTCTGAGAAAAGTCAGATGATCCCTGAAGTTGCCCTCAATCTGGAAAATTTTAGTGGAATCGTCACTCAAGATCTCATTGATATACCTAACCCAAAAGAAAAATTAGTCTGGGAAAGTCCATATACAACAGTGAAATCTGCGGAACAAATTACCGCAATTTCAACCTTGAAACCCATTCAAATACCATTGCAGGTTATCAATGATTCAGATATAACTCAAATTTTGGCAGCCATTCCAAAAACTTCTAACTCATATCCTGTATACGAAAATATTATTGATTTTAATTCTGATCAGGAAAAAGTAAGAACGACACATCTGCTGGTTGAAAACATTCCTTCAGCAGATATGTCTATTTCTACCGATGCAGCTCATTTAACTTTATCACCTGTACAAAACAAAAAATTAGTGGAATATGCTTCATTGACTTTCCACGCTTCACCTACAGTCAATATTGTCAATTCACCCATCGATTATATCAATAAAATTGATGCCTACAGCACAGAGGCCTTAGGGTATGAGTTGGGAATTGGCTATGCTTATAGGAAAAATAAAGTGGCTATGCAAACCGGTATATTGTATGCAAGAAAATCTTACCAGCCCAAAGTGATTGACGAAACCACCGGAAGTTTCTTTACCAGTTATCAACAAACCCGTTTTCAAAATATACAATTTGATGTATTATCAATACCACTGAGTTTTCATTATCATTTTCTGCAACAAAAAACCTGGAGTTTTTATGGATTTTCAGGCCTAAGTTTTAATCTGGTTGGTCTTACCTCTTACGGTTTAAAGCAGAATGGTGAAACTATTCAGGATCCGGAAAGGTTTTTTGCCACGTTACGGTCTTCTTCATCTGTCCTGGCCTCCAAAGAATTTAATAATGGGATTTTGGAAGGAGGTGATTTTATAGAAAATCTTTACATCACCCTGGACTTCGGATTTGGCATTGAAAGATGGTTCATGAAAAATACTTCGATTTATGTTGCTCCAACACTCAGGCAGCATATAGGGCTTGCCGGAATAGGCCCCAATTCTGACAAAGTACATTCTTTGGGTATGATGATGGGGTTAAGGTATAGGTTGTAAATTCATATATCCCAACAATCTACAGCATTACTTTTTGTAAAACACCGCTACTTAATAGAGTCTCTGCCAATTTTAAATTGAATGCTTTGAGGTCTTTGAGACTCACATTAAAAAGTGGAGTTGCATTGGCGCCAGATGCTGCTATGACTTTTACATAACCAATAACCATCGTCCAACCGTGCAATGTATGGAACATAGGATCAATATGAATTAATATACTACCATCTTTCTTTCCTCTTTCAATTTCTTTGACGGTCAATTTAAATGGAAGATTTTGTATATCCTGCAATTTCAAATAATATATACTATCTTTAGTTGCTTCTGTTAGTTTCGCTTCATCCAATCCACCTGAGGTGGATCTCACTGTTGCAAAATAATCCAATAAAGCCTCAGAATAAAGATAATTTTCTTCACAAAATTCCATAAAGGTTTTTAATAATGCTATAGTGCTTTCTAATCCTGATTTTGATTTATATTCATCCAATACGCTATAATACCTTTCGTTCAGAGCTTGCAAGGCTTTATATGTCATAGCCATATACAGATTCTCTTTACTTTGAAAATATGAATAAAGCGTGACTTTGGTTATTCCTGCCTCTGAAGCAATATCCTCCATTTTGGCATTCTTAAATCCCACTGTCGAAAACACCCGCTCAGCAGCTTCAATAATTAATCCTTCCTTCACCTGCTTCTTAGCATCTTTCATAGTCATAGTGCATTTATCAAGACAAATACTGAACGTTGCAATAAAAAATAAAAATACTAAATAACTTGATTTTCTGTACCATAGACTCCTCATCTTGATGCATTGCCACGATTCAACGATAAAATCTTTAAATTCTTCCATTTCATGCATATTTTCAGATATAAAACAAGTACTGAGTATTTTATTAGCTAACAGAGAAAAATTATGATATTTAGGTACTCTATTTCACTTTGATAAATCTTGAAAATGTCACATAGAGTTATGTAAATTAAGTAATGACCCATTCCCAACGTAATTCCTTTCTCCTAAAGGCCCCCTGCACGCGAAATTACCCTTACAAGAACGAAGGGTTAGCCAAGGGAATCAAAAATGAATATTTTCTCGATGTCTCTTTAAATGTATTCTTATGGTATATATGAATTAAATCCTGACGACACATATTGTAGGATTAATCCATTGATTTTAGATTATTTTTTTACTTTGAGTAAAATTTTTTAATGACTATAAAATTTACATCTGATTTATTAATGATTCGTTTCTATATTACACATATCTATGACATTACAATACCCCTGCAGTGAGTAAAATCCTGAGGTTTGAAAAATTTTATTAAAAGTGTTCATTTAGTACTATGAATATTGAATTGCTAAAAAAACTCATATTATCAAATGCAATCATAGAAGGCCTGGCAGGAATTATAGTACTGATTCAGCCTGCATATTTACTATATGGATCTTCTACACATATTGACCTTCCTGTGATAAATATTGGTAAATTATATGGGATTGCGGCGATTGGTCAGGCACTTTTCAGTTATATAATATTTAAGTATGGTGAAAATACATCTCTCATAAAGTTTTCAGTACTAATTCTCATAGGTTTTCATCTGGCAGTGGGTCTTCACTATTATGGTACTTTCCAATCCTTACCTGACATTCATATAGGAATTTTTATTGTTCACTTGCTGATTGCATTTGTGTTTGCTTTTTTGTACTTAAAATACTCTTAAAATGTACTGGATAAACTTTATTAATCTAATCCCTGGTCTGTAAACAACCGGATGTTATTGAGAGTTATTCATTCAGGAAGCTCTACGGAACAGCAGGCAGGTATTGCCATTTAAAAAAACTATTAGTAACACATGAATTATAACTATCTGAATCAGGAAGAAATCAAAAACATTTTTGAGAAACAAAGATCATATGCCGCAGAATTAAAAAAAACCGGAGTAAAGAAGAGAAAGGCCAAATTACAATCTGTATTGGAATATTTGAGTCAAAATGAAATACAAAAAGAAATCATCCAGGCGATCTGGGAGGATATGAGAAGACATGAAGCGGAAGCTTACGGTGCAGAAATTGTTGCAGTAATAGGTGCATTGAAGCATTTAAAAAGGAATTTAGATTCTTGGCTCAAACCAAAAAAGGTGCCTACCCCCCTGCCCTTTCTGGGCACGAAATCCTATATAATGTACGAACCCAAAGGGAGTGCTCTGATTATTTCACCGTGGAATTATCCTGTACAACTCTCCATTGTACCGATGCTCTACGCCATTGCCGCAGGAAATACGGTTATCATTAAACCTTCTGAATTCACTCCTGCATCCAATGCAGTAGTCAAAAAATTGGTTTCTACTCTTTTCAATGAAAAAGAAGTTGCTGTGGTTGAAGGTGCAGTAAAAGAGACTACATCATTGCTTTCTATGCCTTTTGATCATATTTATTTTACAGGGAGTACAGCTGTAGGAAAAATTGTAATGGAAGCTGCAGCAAAAAATTTAAGTTCTGTTACATTGGAATTGGGCGGCAAAAGCCCATGCATTGTTGATGAATCGGCAGATATAAAAACTTCAGTTCAGCGGATAGCGTGGGCAAAACTCTATAATGCAGGCCAAACATGTATATCGGTTGACCATCTATTTGTACATGAAAGTATTGTTGATCCCTTTGTCAGGGAATTGGTAACAATCTTAGAAAAGGTTTGCCCGTCTTCACAGGCTGATGGAGGCAAAAGAGATGTCCAGGGCAGGTTGATCACTGAAAAACATTATCTTAGATCGAAAGCTCTTCTGCAAGATGCGGTGGATAAAGGGGCAAGAGTGTTGTTTGGTGGAGTAACAGACGATACAGACCGGTATATGGAACCTGTCATTCTTGATCAGATCACACTGGATATGAAAATTATGCAGGATGAAATATTCTGTCCTATATTACCGGTAATCCCTTATTCCGATCCGGAGGAGGTAGTCCGGGATATTCGAAGACGACCTAAACCATTATCTATGTATATTTTTTCAAACAATAAGAAGAATATTCAATACTTCTTATCTAATACAACGGCTGGAGGGGGAATGATTAATGATACATTAATCCATTTAACCCATAATTACTTACCTTTCGGAGGGGTCAATCAAAGCGGATTAGGAAAAACAAATGGCTTTTATGGTCTTATGGAATTTATGAATGAAAGAGGGATAATGGAACAAAAGTTGGGGTTAACGCGAAACCTCCTTCCCCCTTATGGCAAGAAAACTATGCAGACCTTACGGATAATTGAAAAATATTTACTTTGATGAAAAGTCTTTTGCCCCTTTTATTGGAATCTTTTGAATTGGAGCCAAAGAGCATCTATTCTTATATTGGAAAAAACCTTGATATTGGATCTCCCCAAATATATGGCGGACATGTTCTTGCGCAGGCAGTATTAGCTGCAGGCATGACAGTAGAAGAGAATAAAAGCATTCATTCATTGCATTCCTATTTTTTGAGCCCCGGAAATAATGATTTGGAAATTCATTATGAAGTTGAAAACATAAAAAGCGGAAGAAGTTTTGATGTCCGGCGCGTAACTGCTTCACAAAACGGAAAAACCATTTTTCTCTCCTCTATATCCTTCCACATTTTTGAAAAAAGTGCAGAGCATCAATCCTTGATGCCCAATGTCACTCGTCCTGAAAAGTTAAATTCATTTTCAGAAATTTTTGCTGATTTCGCAGCAAAATTCAATATTAAACCCAGAGGTATTTTTTCTAATGATAGCCCAATTATTTTTCACCCGGTCGAATATTATAATCCTTTCAATCCAGGTATTCGGCCTGCCAGAAACCATACCTGGTTTAAAGTTAATGGTGAAGTAGAAAGTTCCGAAAAACTTCAAACAGCTTTGTTAACATATGCTTCAGATTTCAATTTATTGATCACTGCATTGATGCCCCATGGAATGTCCCTCTTTACTACGCCCATGCAGATAGCCAGTATTGATCATGCTATGTGGTTTCACCGGCCAATAAATATAAACGATTGGCTGCTGTACAGTGTAGAAAGCCCCAATTTATCTAAAGCAAGAGGGTTTTGTCGTGGTCAGATATTTTCATCTGATGGGCAGTTATTGGTGTCCGTTGCTCAGGAAGGACTGATAAGGCCCATGTAAAATGTATTGCAGAGTAACATGTTATACTCTCCAATTTTCTAATCAGTTTTAATAATAAGGTCCTTTTTGTTTTGATAAAAAAAGACCGGGAATAAAAATCAAACAACCTACTACAATAAAAATAAATAGCTTCCAATTGGGAAATGTATGGAGAAAACCTATGATGCCAAAAGTGAGTAAACCTCCTCCCAAAGTAAGGGCCTGCTTCTTCATATACCTTAAATTTTTACGTATGGTAATGCCAATGAAAATAGCCCACACTCCGCATAGAAACAAAGAAATGGTAGTTAAAATCCATACCAAATTCATCGTAGAATAGAGAGCATCATGGGCGCTTGCATCTTCAAGCATTTCTTCCATCATCCGATATCCCAGGTAATAGTAAAAAAAGGAAGAACCCGCCAAAATTACCCCACCTAATGAAATGATTGCTGCCCATGAAGTATTTCTCATTGATCTCGCTTTGCTTGCAAAGATAGTACAAAATGATCGTACTCTTCTGGCATATAAATCAATAAATCCATGTCCATTCCATACTCTGATAGTATGAATGGATTACTTCAATGAAAATAGTACTAAGTGTTTAAAATGTATAAGTCCTTTTTGCCCGGAGGTTTAGAAACCACAATAAAAACAGGTCATGATCTATAGAATATACGCATTGGCTGCAATAAAAGGTGCAGCAATTGCTCGCTTCAATTCCTTATTATTCTGGATGGGATAATGTGTCAACATTTTTATTTTTTTGGCATAAAATCCGTGCATTGATGAATCTGTAAATATACCCACTGCATCAAATGCACTCTTTAACATTCGATGACTTGCATCATACAGGTAGCTTTTTAAAATAGCTCCGTAAATATCCTGGGATAAATCAGTGAAAGTATTGTTCAATTGGACAACCCTGAGCAAAAGGGATTCAGCATTATAAACCTCAATGACAAGATCTGCCATTGACATAAGCAATTCCTGCTCTTCCTTTAAATTGATTTTACCCTGCATGGCTTCATTACCGGCAGCACCTAATATCAATTGGAGTAATTTTTTGAATCGAATGACTGTATCATATTCCTTTTTATACATACCTGCATGTTCAAATTCTTCCAATTTTCCACTCATTAATTCCGATTGAACCTTCATGGCAGGAGTGACCAGGTCGATACTGCCAGACATTGCTCTTTTGAATATGGTATTAATAATGACCATTTTATTGATTTCGTTTGTCCCTTCAAAAATGCGATTGATCCGACTGTCCCTGTATGCTCTCGCTACTGTCCCCTCTTCTGAATAACCCATGCCTCCATGGATCTGCATCGCCTCATCTACAACAAAATCGAGAGTTTCAGATCCTATTATTTTTATTATAGAACATTCTAAGGCATATTCTTCCGCTGCCTGGAGCTTACTTTCGACAAAACTCTTTCCGTCCTCCACCAGTGCTTTGATCTTCTCATTGATCAAATGGGAACAACGGTACATTGCTGACTCTGTCATAAAACATGCAATCACCTGATCGGCTATTTTGCTCTGTATGGCACCAAAAGTCGAAATGGGTTGATTAAATTGTACCCGCTCATTGGCATAACGTATGGAAACATTGGCCATCTTTTTGGCTCCTCCAAGGCAACTGGCTCCTAACTTATATCGTCCGATGTTAAGGACATTAAAGGCAATAACATGTCCCCTGCCAATCTGCCCTAAAACGTTTTCAACAGGTACCCATACGTTTTCCATAAATACCTGGCGGGTGGAAGAACCCTTAATACCCATTTTCTTCTCTTCCGCTCCAAGAGTTAGGCCAGGCATTCCTTTTTCAAGTATAAAAGCTGTAAATTTATCACCATCAACTTTAGCAAAAACTGTGAACACATCAGCCCATCCGGCATTGGATATCCACATTTTTTGGCCATTCAATATATAATGTGTTTTGTCTTCGGAAAGATCTGCCCGGCTTTTTGCAGCCAATGCATCCGAACCGCTTCCAGGTTCAGTCAAACAGTAACAAGCTTTCCATTCTCCACTGATCAGTTTGGGTAAATATTTTTCTTTCTGTTGCTTGGTTCCGTAATATAAAACTGGAAGCATGCCTATCCCTGTATGTGCATTATAACTTACAGAAAATGAACCGGATGGACCTATAGCTTCACTAATGATGGAATTGGTGTTGAAATCCAGGTTCATCCCTCCATACTCTTCCGGCATATGTGAACCCAAAAGACCTAACTCTCCCAACTTCTCCATTAACCGGGCTGATAAACCCTCCTCTTGCTCTTCAATCTTTTCCATCACTGACCATACTTCATTTCTGACAAAAGATTCTACCATCTCCTTAATCATCCTTTGTTCTTCGTCCATCCTTTCCGGAATAAAAAAAGTCGGATTCAATTGGTCATCTACAATGAATTCGCTTCCCTTTAAAACTTTAACCGATTCAACTACTTGTGACATGATGGTCCTGAATTTAACTTTTTTAATAATTTAACTCAAAGTTAAATATTTTTATATTATAAATCAATATATTCATGTATAATTATACCTATATGATTGAAATTAAACTTTTTACTCCAATAAATATATTTACTTTAAGTATATTTTATTCTAATAAAAAATCATCAGTCAATAGGAATAGCATAGTTTCAAAATTCAGTACTGTTAAATAAATAAGTAGAACAATATAATCACAAATTCATTGATGTTTTCAATGCTTCATTCGAAGAAGAGCAGTATCCTGGTGACTAAAGATCGCTTAGATGATTCCAGAAGTATACATTCCGCTCCTTTATTGCAATGCATATGAAGAATAACACCCATTACAAATTTATTTGAATAAAATACATTGTCTTCATTGGGTTAATTGAGAGAATAAAACAGAGTCCCAATAAAAGATTTAAAAAGCCTTTCATTGCATTTATTTTTTATTAAAAATTTCACAAAGATGTTGTAGATATAATAAGTCCGATTTATCTTTGCGCTGCTAAAATAAAAACATCTTTATGCTTATTATTCAAATTAAGGAAGACGAGTCCATCGACAGGGCACTCAAGCGTTACAAAAGAAAGTTTCAGGCGACCGGAATGATCAAAGAATTGAGGAAGAGAAGGAACTTTGAAAAACCTTCTGTGAAAAGAAGAAATGAAATTCTGAGTGCCGTCTATCGTCAAAAGAACTTTGGCGGACAGTTATAATTTAGCTTTTCCAAAATTAAAATATAATTTATGGCTTTTCTGTTGCACAGGAAAGCCTTTTCGTTTTTAGAAAAATCATGCCAATACTCTTTTGTCATTCATTCAAATTTTCCCACAAATCCTTACATTGTTGGTTGACAATCAAAAACAAATGGCCTCTTGAGTGAGGCCATTTGAAAAAAAATGAATACTTAAAGGTTAGATCTTATTATAGACAGTATATTCTAATTTGAGTTGCCCGCTCCTCCCTGTTGCATTGCATCACCCCCTTCCTTTAAATCTTTATTTGTTACTTTTGAGCGTCTTTCTTTAAAGTCAACTTTACCAAATTTATATCTGTAGTTGATTCCAAAGGACCGGAAGGGTACGCTAAATAAACTGGTTTGTACAAAATTTGATCCTCTCAATTCAGAATAAAAGTCCTGATTGGCTCTTTCAGGTTGAATAACGCGAATGCCAATTCCTGAATTTTTAAAATCCTTTCTGATCCCAAAACCCCAAATGGAAAATGCCGGAGTAACTCCTTGCAGATTCTGGTTAGGTGCTCTGAAAAATCCAAAAAAATCAGCTTTTATTGAACCTGTAATCTTTATATCTCCATTAAAGAACAAATTGTACTGAAAACTTTTAGTCTGCAATCTTTCACCATTTACAACACCGGACCCATTATATTGAAAGAAATTTCCTCCTCCTCTTACAGTAAGTCCACTGATGGTTTTACTGGTAAAAAGATTTAATCCTGTTGAATGGTTAGTGCCTACATTGTCAAAAGTATTAATAGAAATACCGCTTTGTACGCCTACAATTTGCTCAATGATGCCTTTAGTAATGCGGTGAAATGCTGATGTAAAAAATGTAAACCCTTTAAAATTGAAATTGTAAGTCAATTCAAATTGATCTACCAACTCCGGATCGAGATAAGGGTTTCCTACTGTTTGGTTATAAATTTCAACTGAATTGTTGAATGGATTGACAAATCTCAATGATGGTCTCTGGATTCTCCGGTTATAACTTGCTTTTAATGTTCTGAAATTCTTTAAATTTCTTGATACAGTTATATTGGGTAAAAAGCTGTTATAACCATTATCAAATTGACCTTCACCTTGTTGAAAGAGACCGGCAATATCGGTTCGTTCATATCTCAGTCCTGTTGAAAGAGAATATTTTTTAGCTATGATGGTTGACATGTTGACGTAACCGGCATACACATCCTGGTCATAAAAAAACAGGTTGGAACGGGCATTGTCAAATTCATATAGGCCATTGTTTTCATTAAAAACATCAAACCTGTAATCGCTGTCAATGTCACGAAGTATAGCTTTTGCACCAATTTCCAGCTTGCTGGCCTTGGCAAAAGGATGAGTATAATCAATTTGAATAGTAGATTCAAGATTCAATCCTTCATTGTCCTGCCTCTCCCTTCGATTCAGAAAGGGGTTATCGTGTAATTCAGTAAATCTAAAATCCTGATTATTAACATTTCCTGATAATTGGTATCCAAAGACCAGTTCTCTACCTTCCTTTCCAGGAAATTTTATAGTATAATCAGTAGACCAGTCAAATCCGGAATTCAATGTAGTACCTTCATTATCTCTTGTATATACATCAGTAAAATTTCTAATGTTATCCACTAAATTCCCATTAATTACTCCATCGGTTCTAAAACCAAAGCCCCTGAGACTTGCCGAGGTGTTGATTGCATGATAAGCATTAATATCGTAAAAGGCATTCAACGATCCATTAAATCCAAGCCGGGAAGTACGGTTGGTTCCATCGGTTTCAATAGAACTGGTTAAGCCATTGATGGTTTGTTCTCTCTGAAATTGATTAATGGCATTTACCGGACGGGAATAAAAGACTCCTCCGTTGGTAGTGAGACCAAATCTACCTTTACCTGCATTCAAACCAAAATTTGCATTATTCTGAATGTTTCCAATAGAGGTATTTATATTTCCGGCGATTCCCTCCAACTGATCCCGTTTGGTAACAATATTAATTATCCCTGCACTTCCTTCACCATCGTATTTAGCTGAAGGGGATGTGATCACTTCCACTCTTT
The DNA here is from genome assembly GCA_035327565.1 of Saprospiraceae bacterium. GTDB lineage: Bacteria > Bacteroidota > Bacteroidia > Chitinophagales > Saprospiraceae > JABDLO01. The sequence goes on along the minus strand of DAOLDB010000005.1, from coordinate 68,749 downwards.
TAATCTGGTCAGCCGGAAACATTCGAAGAGCATCTGCTACATTACTGGAAAACATCCCGGAAGGTTTACCATTAATCAAAATTTGAACATTTTGAGACCCTCTCAATGAAACATTTCCATCCAAATCTACGGATAGAGTAGGTACTTTCCTCAAAACATCGGTGGCATCTCCTCCCGCTAAAGAAGCATCTTGCTCAGCATTGAAAACCAATTTGTCAACCTGATTCTCTATAAGTGAACGCTGCTCCGTCACCTGAACTTCATCCAGGAGTAAAGCATCCGTGATCATATATATTATACCCAGATTTAAATCCGGGCTCCTGCCTGTGGTTTCTATTCCTGGTATTGATTTTTCTTCATAACCCAGAAAGCTTATGAATATATCATATTTTCCAACTGCAACATCATTAAATCGAAATAGTCCTGAGTCATCACTGATGACACCATTAAGGATTCGGTCATTTCCTGCTCTTTTCAATACAACCGATGCATAAGGGATGGTCTCACCGGTTAAAGAATCTTGTAAAACTCCTGAAATTCTACCTTTGATAGAAGATTGGTTTCCCATCATAGGAAATTGAGCCCAGGAAGTTGTTTGAATCAACAAGCATAAGATAATGAGTTGAAATATTTTTTTCATAAAGTGCTTTACTGTTGGTAAAAGTAACGGTATAAAAACTATGAGGTTTTAAAATATAGATAAGGCAAGCTATAATTTCTACCAATGGGCTAAATGTTCAGCCAATAGGTAACCTTTGCTACAATGGATCGATTTGTGATATCAAAAGCAAAGCGATCCGATGGATTTCCGCTATGGGTAAAGTAGTTCTCCGTCCATACCAGAAAAAAATCAGAAACAGGGGCAAACCTCCACTGTAAGCGCACATTGATATTGGTATTTTCTGATTGACTATTATATTGAAGGAAAGTATTAATGAATAGTTTTCTGCTAAGAGTCAATTCCAGATTTGGCCCCAACAAGATCGTTGAATTCCAGCCAGGCAAATGATCCATATTAAAATAGTTTACTGCAAATCGCAAACCAAAAATCGCAAACGGTTGCCAGCGGTAATTCAGGTCCCCAAAAACTCCAAAACGCAATCCTGCAAAATACTCTCCGGTAAAAAGGCTTGTGTTAAAGTAAAACGATTTGCTTTGATCTGAATTATAACTCCCTGTAAAATAATAGTATGTATAATCAGTACCTGTCCGCAAAGGTTCTGATTCTGTTCCTGTTGGATCAAAGTCACTGAAAAGAAAAATATACTCTCTGTTCATTGATAATTCAATGTTGGAATTGTCAGAACCTGAAATTCCATACCCTGCGTAAATTCTTTGGTCAGTCATTCCAAATCCAGATTGCCATATCTGCTCTAACCCGACAATCGGGCCATGCCAATTCAGATATCCGGTAGGTGAATAAAAAAACAGTTTAAATTCCGGATTAATTCTACCATATCCGGTTCTTTGTATAAATCCTACTTCAGCATTATAGTTTTCACCCACATATTCATGATTCCAGTCTACCTGATAGGATTTTTGGTTTCGAACCAGCCTCAGACCATGAGACCAATCATTACCCGATTCCCCCGCACTGAAGCTTTTATGCAGAAATGTTTTACCCGACCATCTATTATCGTTGGTTGCCAGGTTATAGTCCAATCCAAACACCCTGTTGTAGTTATCAACTCCATCATTCTTTTGAAAATTTTGCTTATTGACCATAATTACTCCACCAAATGATCGGGCACCTAAACGACGTTGGAGAGATGCCACAGAATAATTAAATGCCGGCAGATTAAATGCATCCTCTTTAGCCGTTTGCATCGTCATTAATCCCAACCTCCAATTCTCATTGAGTTTGCCACTTAGTCTGGCACCCCCATAAATGGTATTCTGTACAGGCACCCCTGTGAGTGTATCAATAGCCACCCCAATTCTTCGCGAAAAGAATGGATTGATTCTGTCAAATCCAAAAGAACTGAAGAGGTCTGCATTTTCAAGAAAAAATTGACGCCGTTCAGGAAAAAATATCTCGAAACGACTGAGGTCGGTGATTTGTTGATCCACTTCCACTTGAGAAAAATCAGGATTGACTGTAAGGTCTAAGTTCAAGCCCGGCGTAACCGCTATTTTAAAATCGGCACCAAATGAAAAACTTGTATTGGAAGGGGTTCCGGCAAAATAATCTCTTGAAGTTGCTCCGGCCAGATAAGGTATAACTGTGACAGGGGTTCCACTGCCTTCGAGCGGTTCTTGCCAATGCAGATCAGCCATATATGCCAATGAAAATATCCATTGATTCCGGGGTATACGAACATAGGTGGATCTTTCATAGGTTTGCATGTCGAACCGGTATGAGTTGAATCGCCATTTAGTTGAACCATTGTTGAAACGAAAAGTCGAAAATGGAATTCTGATTTCTGCTACCCACTCCTGATCGCCTATACTCGTTCTGCATGACCAGATATTGTCCCAACTGACTGAAAAATCACTTAATACTTGCCCTCCGTTTGATATCAACCCTTCTCTCATAACTCCAAATGGATTTACACCAAAAAAGAAAGCATTAGCACCATCGTTGAAAGCATCAAAAATCAAAGTGATGTTATCGTTTCCTCCTGCCCTGAAATCCCTTTTTAGTGAGGGAGTTACATAATAATTTCCAGCAGTTTTACATACAACCCCAATGTACAATGCATCATTCGTATACACCATTTTAATCTCTGTATTGTGCTCTGCCAGGATAGAATCCTCTGGAAAATTTTGGTAAAAATGGCCAATAGGCTCAGCCTGCAACCAGATATCTTCATTGAGAAATCCGTCAATTTTAATATCATCTTCAGTCAAGTTAACCTGGAAAGATCTCTGAGGGAATCGACTGCTTTGCCCATAGGATAAAAAAGGCATAACACTGATCAACCATAAAATCTTTAAATTCCACTTCATAAAGCTGCAATGGTAAAATGACATTAAAAAACCCGGTGCAAAGAAACGCTAATTTACGATTGTAACCAATGAATTTTTATAATCTCAATAATCATCCCTGAACATTGTCCCAGAAATCATAGAAAATAAAATATGCTTCTATATTGAAATACTTCTAAAGCGGCTGCCTTATACTGACAGCCTTTATAATTTCATTGAGGTCTACATTATCTTCAATAAGATTAATGGCTTTTTGGATTTTCCAGGGGGTACTTCTGTTGATTTTAACTTCAATCTTACTTATTTTTATAACCGCGCCGTAGGTATCCAGATTAGTCCTTACCAGGGGAATTTTATTTTCTTCGATATAAAGTAAGGTCTCACCGTCCATATTACCAGGGCCGGTTGCAACAATACCGGAAAGCGGACATTCCATATCGTTTAAAGTACTGATGGATCGGATTTTATTGATGGCATCATTTATTGACTTTGTATCTACTACAAGTAAAAGATCCTGTGAGGATGTTAATTCCTGTAAATCAATCAACGATCCGGCTAATATACTTTCAACCTTATTACTGGCAAACTCACTGTTGTAGGTTATTACCCCTCCTACTGCTTTGGATACTGACGCTACCAGGGGAAAAGCCAGTGATTTATCATAGGGCATAAGTCCCAATAAACGGATCCCTTTGGAATGAAGCCATTTCCCAACATAATTTTTTACCATTTCCATTTTTTCAGGAAGAACCTTATTCAATATGACTCCGAGTATGGGCACTTCTTCTTCTCTGAATAAAGCAGTACTCATATTAAGCATATCAATTGTACTTCCTATTCCTCCTTCTACAATCATAATTACCTGAGCATTCATCAGCTTTGCAACTCTTGCATTGGAAATGTTGGCTACGCTTCCTACTCCGGGATGACCCGTCCCTTCAAAAATAACTAATTCATTTTGGCTTTCGAGATTCTCACGAGCGTGAATTAATATTTCATCAAGATTAAATTGCTCCGGATTATCCAGATATTTTTGGGTAGCCCCTTTCCCCAATATAACAGGACTATGGACTTCAGGAACAATATCAAAATTGATCAAATCTGCAAACAATAAAGTGTCTTTGTCTACTCTTATGTTGGCTACATCGAGAAATTTCTGACCTACTGGTTTACTGTAGCCCACTTTTAAACCCCGCTTCATATAAGCAGAAACCAAACCAAGCGTAGAAGTGGTTTTTCCAACATGTTGACTGGTTGCAGCAACAAATATATTTTGATATAATTTTCCAGTTTCTTTATTCATCATGCCCGTTTTGGCGTCATCTTTTTCAGGTGCCAACAAGTTTATTACAGGAATGAATCCCAATTTTATAATCTTCTAAAGAATGGTTCTTTCCCATTTGTCATATTTTAGTCTATAAGTTTTATGCAATGTTAAATACAAAAAGGCAAATTCCACGTGCAGGAACTTGCCTTTTTCTATAAAATGGTTAATATTCATTCGATCATTAAAAAGCTATATGATCGGCTTAAGTTGGCTGTAAGGGAAGGATTCGAACCTCCACGAGGCACTTAGCATCAGAACAAATTCATCGGGTCAATATTGACCCGCTGAATGCAGTGGTCAACCCGTTATTCTGTGTTTATCGTGTTATCCCCACCCCCGAGACAGGAGGGCATGTCTACCTTTTTCATCACCTCACAGTATCAAGATCAACCCTTTGGTTGACTGTACAAATATATATGCATTCAGAAGTATTTTCAAAATAATATTCATAAAATTTCAATATTATTATATAAATATTCAATATACATTGATTTTATTGAATGTGAAATTAAGATTTAAAACATTTAACCGAGATACCTGAATTACATTCAACCATTCAAATCAGGTTTGTCTGATCCCAATGCGTCAGGATTTCAAAAGGATCAATGGTTATTACCTGCTTGAAGCCCACGAGCAATCTCCAACTTTAATAATTGAATTTTCCCAGCAAATCAGATGGCATCAACTTCTCGTTTGTCGATCAGTCGAAAACCATTCCCATGGATATTGACGATTTCAAGATTCTCGTCTTTGCTCAGATATTTTCTTAATTTAGTGACAAAAACATCCATACTGCGTGCCGTGAAATAGTTATCTTCTCCCCAAATGGTATTCAATGCTTCAGTCCGGGAGAGTACATCGTTTTTCTTAAGGCAAAACATGCGAAGCAAATGCGCTTCTTTAGGTGACAATTTGTCTCTGGTTTTCCCATCCTCCCCATCATAAGTAAGAATCCTTAACGGATAATTGAAATGATAATCACCTATCTGAAACTCTTTAATAAGTGACAACTCTTCTTCTTTGGCATGAGACCTTTTCAAGATGGCTTTAATCCTATAGAGTAATTCTTCTGAATTAAATGGTTTGGTTATATAGTCATCCGCTCCTATTTTAAACCCTTCAAGGACATCCTCTTTTAAAGTTTTTGCTGTCAAAAAAACGATGGGAACTTCTTTATCCTGGTCTCTGATTTCTTTAGCTAAGGTAAATCCATCCTTTTTAGGCATCATAACGTCTAAAATACACAGATTGAAAGCACCTTTCTTAAATACTTTTGCACCTTCTTCTCCGTCACCTGCCAAAACGATATCATAATCATGCATTTCAAGATATGATTTTAATACGTCTCCAAAATTCCTGTCATCTTCAACCAGCAAAATTTTTACTCCCATTTTTATAATGCATTTTTAATTATTGAGCATAGCAAAGATACATTTAAACAGCAAAAGGAAAAATGACTTCAAAAGTACTCCCTCTACCCAATTCACTATGGACATTTATAATCCCCTTATGTGCTTCCACCATAGTTTTCACATAACTTAAACCGAGGCCGAAGCCTTTTACATCATGTCTATTGCCTGTATGCACTCTGTAAAACTTATCAAAAATGTGCTTTAGCGATTCCTTTGACATTCCTATTCCCCTGTCTCTGATCAAAACATGTACCCCAGCTGATGATCTGAAGGTAGTAACTTTTATATCCGGGGCATCTGCAGAATATTTATTTGCATTATCCAATAAATTGTAAACTATATTAGAAACATGAGTTTCATCACCTTTGATCATTGCCGGATCAGCACCTGTTTCAACTTCAATTTTTCCATCCCTTTGGGAAACCTGAAGCTCAGAATTTTTTACAGCCTGTAAAACTACTTCATTCAAATCAATATCTGAAAATTTTAGTTTAAAATCTTTTTTATCCAGCATAGCAATTTGCAAAACTTTTTCCACCTGATCCAACATTCGTTTATTTTCCTGTTTTATGATTTGGGTAAACCTTTTGACTTTTGTATCATCACTGATAATCATAGGACTATCAATTGAGTCAGCAGCAAGAGAAATGGTTGCAATCGGAGTTTTAAACTCATGGGTCATATTGTTGATAAAATCGTTAGTGATTTCAGAGATTTTTTTCTGTCTGAATATGACATAAACCGTATATATAAAACATAATAAAACCAGGGAAGTGAAAATAATAGAAGACACCAATTGAGGTAATACAGACGACCATATCCACTTGGTTTTCTGAGGAAAATAAAGTTTTAATGTTTCATCAGGTTTGAATAAAGGAATTTCATAGTGGGAATTATATAAACTCTTTTCAACACGGGCATTGGTCTCTGAAACATCTGATATACTTATCGGAACCGTAAAATTTCCGTTCAAAATGGTAAAACCTCCGGACTCGATTGAATAAACACCATAGTCGTAATACAGATCAATGCCTTGTTGATCCAATTCCTGCTTCATGTATACATTCAGCTTTTCCTTTTGCTGGCTGTCAAAAAACAACTCTTTTTGAATTAATAATAGATTCAACCGGATTTCCTCATCGGTTGCTTTTTGTCTCCATTGACTTTCTTTAGCCTCCCTGATGCTGCTGATTAAAGCTGAACTTTTTAAATTGCTTAATGGATCGGTAGATCCAAGGTTTACATCCGTTAGTTTACTATAAAGCCTGGCGTCTTCTGCTAAACGGTCTTTCACCCTGCTAAGTGCTATGATCACCTTATCGTCAAAAATTTTTTCATCCAGATCAACCGACCACTTAATCCAAAACCATTGAATAATGGCAATACCCAGGAGAGCACCACTCATCAGTATAATTATAGCAACTATGGCTTTTCGATTCATATTCTATTACAAACTACTAACCGAGAATCGCTTTTTTGGTTCCTTAATATATACATTCCACTTTGTATGGCATGCCAATATGGAAATCGGACTGACTGATCAATTAAGTTTAAATCGTAGTGTAACGCCCCCATTCACGTTTGTAGTATTAAATGAAAGAGACGTTTTTGGCTCAGATCTCCTGTATTGAACAAAAAACCTAAGCGTAAGATTATCCGTCATATCATAATCTACATTGGGATTCAAACTGATCTCTTTTACTCCCCTTTCGGGTTCCGGTATGTCGGAAGTATCAAGAAAATTAAATACATAGGAAATATTATCTCTAACAGAAAAGTCAAGATTGATTTTTAAAGTGCGGCCTCTTGTTGAAGTGACCCTTCCTCTCTGTTGCTGTTGTTGTTGAGGCTCCTGGCCTGGTCTGGTTCGTTGCCCTCTATCTGCTCTACCTCCACCAAATCCTTTAAAATCTCTGATGGTATATCCAAAACCAAATACCAATTCAGTATTACGCTGTTCTCTCAAATCGGTTTGTAATGAAAGGTCAAGTTGTCTTCCTTTTTTGTATTGAAAATCAATATTCAAATCGCTCTTGGTTCTGAAATTCACCCCAACCAAGGGAGCAAAAGCTTCTATAATACTCAGCTGGGGAATTTCAATACGAGTGTAGTAATTATTTGCCCTGTCCAACGCATCGAATGGGTTAAGTGCACTAAAGTTGGGAATACTGTTAAAATGATTGACACGCAGTGTGGAACGGTATCCATGTGTAAGATTAAAACCTGAAAGGAAATCACGAAACCATGGCAGATTTCTCAATCCATCATATCTAAGACTCCAATTGGGTGCCGGTATTCTTAAACGATTACTCATTTTTCCTTCGAGATCAAAATCAACTGTATTGACATCATCCCCCTGATAAGCTGCAAGAAAAGCAGGGACGATTACATCATAATGCCTCTCACCGTAACCACGGCTATATCCGGGATCTGTAGCATGTTCCGGGGGATCGGGAATATTAGGGAGACGATTGGAAATCACTCTCCGGTTCTCTTTGAAAATAGAATATAACAATTCCGGAGGACGGCCAAAGAGCGTTTTTAAAGAAAGATAACTCTCTTCAAATCCTCCCATATCGAATCCTGCCAACTGCATAAATTCAATTTCCCCTGTAGTGTTTTTATTTTTAAACACTTCCGTATGGGTTCGCCTGTACTTTTTTACAAAATCTACCGTAATCTCAAAACTCTTGAATGGTTCAAGAGTAATTTTGGCATCGATGTTATGGGATTGAAACTGTGAAATCTGATCATTCAGGACGGGGCTGGTATTCATCCACCCTCTATTGGCGGCTCTGAACAACCAATTGTTCCGGTCATTGGGATTCAGATCAGGCTGCATACCCAAAACAAAACCCAGTCCTGGTGCTTCAAAACCGGGACTTAATCCAAAAAAACGTGGCTCCATATTAAATCCGGGCAGCAAGGTGGATAAATCCTCTCTGTAGTTGAAACGAATATCCCTCAAACTCATCAATGGGCGTATCAATACCTTTTCAATAATTGAAGGCCCTGTTTTTTCCTTATCCTCTTCACCGCTTCGTTGGGGTGCTGCCTCCTGCGTTCCTCCCCTGGTTCTGCGTTCAATTTGTCTTGCAGCGGGGCCCGATGGTTTCCCTTCAATGCTTTGTAAATATTTCGATTTATTGTATAGTCGTTTAAAATCAAAAGTGGCATTGACTGTTCTTGTCTGATTGTTTTGTATAATATTGCCAGGGCCGTTACCAAAAGCATCAATAATAATGAGCGAGCCAGCCTGCCAGGAATAATCTGCTGCATAATCAGCCCTTACTGTTACCCAATCCATCATAGGAAGATAACGGATAGGTAAAGTATAGCTTAATGTAATCCGCTGATCAAAGCCTTTGGCTCGTCCTAAATTTCTGAAATTGTCCCACCAATATTGCCTCACCGTACCCGGATCCTGTCGAACCAATTCTGTGAAATCCTGTCCGGTTTCATCCACCCATGGTCGATCATTCGGGTTATCTGCTATACCCACTTGTCTCAATTCATCAACAATCGAAGAGGCATTGGCAGTATAATCAAATTTTAATGCTTTTGTAAAATCCCATTTTACCCTGTACCGTCTGTCAAACATAAATCGATTGTTGTCAAATGTAAAAACAGGTTCATCAGGAAATCTGAAAGTCCGGTTACCTCTGAATCGTTTGACATCGGCAGAGAAAGAAACTGAATTAGGTTTAAAGTTAAAGTTGAACTCTTTTAACAGCCTAAGCGCCCCTACTTTTACATTTTTAAATGGTTCCCAATATTTGGGTTGGGAATTATAATTATAATCCAGCCCCATATTGGTTTCTGTCATTTTATTTTCCCTGATGATCGGGTCGGTATTCACGGTTTCTGAGTATGCATAGGTTACACTTACATTTTCAATACTCCAGGGTTTGGGTGGAGATCCCCCGGTAGGTGTTTTCTTTACGTTTGTAAAATTCAAAGCTTTGACTGTCGTGGTTTCCAATGCCCGGTCTTCCACTTCATCCCGTTCTTCTTGGGTATCAACAAGTAATTTAGCCTGATCAATGGTCAAATCCTGTTGTAAGGGATCGTATAAAGGTCTGGATATCCATTTTGAATATTGTGCATACATGGGGATGCTCAAACCAAAGCTATTGGGAAAAAATTTACCCAATTCAAGATTGGTTGACAAATCATATTGAAAAATTTCCTCCCGTGCACGGTCTTGTATTTTTTGATCAATGGCGCCCCACCCAATACTCGAATAGGATCCACTAAAATTCATTTCCCCCAGGTCAGCCAGTTGCATTTGAAGTCTTGCCAGCCCGGCATACCCACCCCTTTGTTCCAATCCAGCCGCGCGCAGTTCATTGACCCATATTTCACCACAATGCCCTGAAGGGGGGCTTTCAGGATCAATATTTCTTACACCGATCTGAATCACCTTGATATACCCAATACTGGGATTGCCTTTGATCTTCCTCCTGGCATGGGGACGTTCGGGGTCAGCGGCCTCAAAGAGATCAGTTACAGCAATTCCTGCATTGTTTCGAAGAAGCTTCAACTCTGTAAGATGCTCGAATGCTACATTGATAAAGTTTGTATCTCTCCAAATGTTATCCTGATCCCTGATGCCCAGACTTTCATCTGACAAAACAAGGGGCATCTCATATTCATAATAATTATTTTCAAAATCCTTGCCCAGCCTGATAAATACAGATACTTCATGGTCATCCAATGAGGGATCATCCGGATCACGTGCAGCGTGTACAAACATCTGCAATCGTTTGTAAAAAGTGAGATCCAGTTGCGTCAACTTATACATAGAAGCCTCACATTTTTCTGCCATTCCACAAAAGTTCATTGACATGGATTTTTCATCCTGGAGAAGATTTGAAAATGTGTTAAATACTCTCTCCTGCTTTATTCCTCTTGGGGTAATGTAATTAAATGGACGTTTGGAGGAATTTTCTTCCACACCTACATCGTCGATCACAAATTCAAAATCTGGGTTAACATCACTAAAGCATCGGGAAGGATATAAACGCCACTGATTTCTTCTCAATTGGAATTCAGCCATTCGAAAAGTTTTAGCAGATGAAAACCCGGTCAATACCATTCTCATAAATTGAATCGCCCTGAATCCTTCAATTTCATTTACTCTTTGTCCGTCTCTCAAGGGTATCCTTACACGGTACCATTTCTCAATATTGCCATTCTGGGGATTAGTAATTTGCCTGACTTCTCGTATAAAAGAAGAACCACTTACATCCACTTCCCCTCCGGCATTGATGATATCCACCTCATATTGGAAATAATTTTCGGCAAGGTCTAGTGACTTATTGTTATTCAGATCTTCCTTATCGGGTCTGGGATTTCCTCTTAATCGCTGATCCTGATCTTCATTCTGACCACTCAGTGGTGCATTACCCTCTGGTCCATTAAACTGCTTATACCGGGTCAGTAAATCTTCATCCGTAAATTGACGGTCATTGAAAAATAAATAATTATCATTAGATGGATCCTGGAACACTTTCTGAGGAACCGGAAAAGCAGCACCTACTGTATTCAACCATTCCATATAATGCTGCCGCTCCATTTCATCATTCATTCCATCAAAACCGACGTCTTGTACGCTTCCTCTTTGTATGTCAAAAGCATCTACAATGGGAACCACATTACTCACTCTACCCCATGGAGTACTTCTCAGTGTATTTGGAGCACTGGTTTCATCTACAGGAATTGAGTTTTCAAAAAATTGCAAATTGTCTTTTAACACATCTTCTGAAACACTTCCCAAATGAAATATCATTTTACCCACTTCTCCTGGAATATGTTGCTCACCATCACTTCTCTCCATAAATGGATTGAGCATCCAAAACTCAATGGATTCATAATTGGCGGCTTCAAAATCAGTATTAGGAAAATACCTCATTATACCTCCCCAACGGGATTCGGGGTTATTCAACACAATATCGGTTCCATCAGCATTAAGGGATAAACCCGCAGAATATGCTGTACCGCCAGGTAAATCAAAGTTATACGGCCCTCTTTCTTTAGGATAATAACTTAAATCGAATGTAAAAAGATTAGAAAGCCCTATTTGTACATCCCGGTCAAAGAGTTCATCCTGCTGAATCAGCCGAGTATATGAATTGGAGCGGTCTACCGGATTATTCAGAGCAGATATATCTATTACATACCAATTCAGCAAAGCACGGTTAGCCCCACTTACCAGGTCAGGAATGTCTGATTCAGGACGGTCAGATGGACAACTGGAAAGTACCCAGTCATTGGTTCTGGTACTTCCCAAAAGTAATCCTGTAAACGCCCCTTCAAAATCATCGATACTCACCACTCCACTGTTGTCATCGGATAAATTGATGGCTTTGGAATGCCCAGGTTTCAATGCTGCCACCTCAGCTGAGAAATTCAGAAAAGAGGGCTCCTTGGTACTTATAAAGGGCAGTCGATCTACTGCCTTAGTCAAAAATTTGGATTCTGTACTATAATTCATGTCAAATCCAAATACCCGGTTATTGATTGGATCATCTCCAAGGTTTACCTTTTGAGTAAATGGACGTTCGAAGAGCCTGAGATAGGTCGCTCCCAGACTGAGCTTTTTACTGACTTCATAATCAGCTCTGAGCCCTAACATGGTTTTTTGTTGCAAACTGAATAATGCATTGTCTTCAAATGAAACATTCACCGGTGTTCCTTGCTGAAGATATGCCGGGTTGATGATCCTCAACCGACCCAATGAATAATCGATTTCATAATCCTGATTTTCAATCAGCGTCCTACCCCCGGCAGTAACCCTTACAGAGCCCTGCGGCACAAAAGGGCCTAATTGTACTTCCCCCGAAAAACCGGATTTAACCCGGGTCCTCATTACAAACTTATTTCTCTCCAGTTGCTCTCTCGCTCCAATCAATGTGGTATCGTAGAGGGCATTATAATTCAAACTGTCGGCCAGGTGCGGATCACCGATCAGATCGACCAATGAACGGCCAAAAGGTTCCAGTACCGGAAATACCATAGTTCCAGTCCTGGGAATGACTGTAACACCCGGAACAAAATCAAATATACCATCCGGCTGAGGATCCATCATAACATTGAGCCGGTCAAGATTAAAGACTTCAAGCAGCTGTCTGTACCGAAGATCACCAAAAGGCAAAAACTTCTTTAAAGACCCATCTTTATCGTCTTCAAAAAAGATATCAAATTCAAAATCCTCCCTGGTGATCTGGGTGCTGTTTAAAGGATATACATTCTTCATCATTAAATCCCAGGTCGATAGGTCTACTCGTTGATTGGTGCTTTTCAACATTTTAACAAATGAAAGTTTGGGAGAGGCTACTTCCATAGAGGCAGTAGCCGTATTTCCTTCGCCTTCATTTGACATATCTCCTACCTGATAAATTTCATCACAATTGGCAGTGTAGTAATATTGATAAGCAACCCCAAGCACCTGATTGGGACGTAAGCGCAAATTGAGTGAAATAAAACCCAATTGCTCATTATATGTATATTCTGTGGGATTCAATTTCCTGCCCCTGTATACCTCAAAATCCCTGGTCTGAATCATATTGTATCTTGATCTTAACAAAGTAGCCGCTTTGTCAATATCATTGATATCGGCATCTGCAATCAGCTCCTGATACAATGGATTTGAACGGTTGTCTGCCAACGGCAATCCGTTCAAACCTACCAATAAAGGATCCTGGATCATAGGAGGATTATAATTAGCATTGGTATTGGTGTACTTATCACGGTTGGCCTCTGCTAAATCAGAAACTGCAGCGATGATTCGGGTGCCGGGTTGGTAGTCCGCTCTGTCTTCAGATATCCATATTTCCAGACGGGAAATACGAAAAGCAGAACGGATAAATGGCAGTGTCTCCAAATTACTTTCGTATGTGTCTCTGTTATGGTGAGACAGAAAAAAGTGACGGTTTTCATCGTATTCATCAGGCCTGATCTCGAAAGTCTGAATCGAAGCACCATTCTCGATTCTGATATTGTTTCTTTGGGAGCGCTGTTGAGAAGCAATGGCAGTAAGTCTCAATTTTCCAAACTGTAACTCTGTCTTTAATCCAAAAAGATTTTGATTGCCCTGAATCAGGTTTGATCTCAAGGGAAGGCTTACGTTTCCTGCTTCAATTTTTTTGATGATATCGTCTTCAGAAAACTGCTCACTGTCATATTCCAACTTGATTTGTCTGTCGAAATCAAATGTTGCCCGGGTATCATAATTAAAACCTAAATTCAATTTTTTTCCAATGTTCCCGTCCACACCCATTTCGATATTCATATCAAAATCGAATAAAACACCGGGAGATTGTTGCCGAAGAGGCAAGTTTGGATTTTCATTTCTGTAATAATCAAGACCAAAAGTCAGATCAATATTACCCTGAGGTTGAATATTCACTTCTGATCCTCCAAAAAGTCTGTCAATCATGTTTTTCTGAATATCAATTTTTTGCATTGGATCTGCTAATTCAATCCCTGTCTTTTTGCCTGTACTAATACCAGCAAGCCGACTGAAATTATCGCGTTCCTCCTGCTTGGATCTCCATTGCATATATTCCTGAAAAGTCATGTAACTGGGAGTCCTGAAATATTCATCTCCGATTTTCTCATAAATAATATAATTTCCCGTTTGTGGATCGTACTCTACTTTTTGTTCAATCAGAGATGGAGTAATATCAAAGGGATTGTAGGATTGATCATTTATAAAATCCCCATAACGCGGTTTTAAAGGAAAAGTATCCTGAGAAATATTATAGAATTCCAATAATTCTGAAGGTAGAGCTACACCATGACCATTGCTATAAGCCACCACGCCCAATATCCCCGCCCAAACCATTATCATGGTGTAAAATACTCTCATATAATATCTTGTATCATTGGGATTACCTCTCTTTGCATGTACGGATTCCTTAAATATTTGTTAATAACGTACCGTTTTCGTAAAGATTGTATCACGATAATTGCTTTAAAACCTTCTTGATCAAATCCTCTAAGCTGGAGATATTATGGCCACTTTGAACAATCTGAGAAATTGCCTTTAAGACGACCTGTCTTGGGAAGCCCAATGCGACCAAAGCTGATACTGCTTCCTCTTGCCACGAATGATCAACTCCCTGCACAGAAACGTGACTGTCAGATATGCCTTTTGCCATTTTATCCTTGAGATCCAATATAATGCGCTTGGCAGTTTTAGGCCCGATACCTTTAATAGCGGAAAAAGAAAGCACCTGATCTTGCAAAATGGAAAGACGGACTTCTTCATGCGTCATGGAAGACATGATTAATCGTGCTGTGTTAGTTCCTATTCCTGATACACTGATCAGTGCAGTAAACAATGACTTTTCCTCTTCTTCTAAAAATCCAAATAATGTATGGCTATCTTCCCGCACATGCATATAGGTAAATAACTTCACCTCCTCCAGATTCTCCAACTTTGAATAAGTTTGCAAATTTATAAATATCTGATAGCCTATTCCTCCCGTTTCCAGGTATACAAAATTAGGGGATCTTAGGGTAATGCGTCCTTTTATATATCCGATCAAAATATTTGGGTCTTTGGGTTTAAATATTGATGAATCATAGATAAACGAATACTGCCCTGCTCTATGCTGATTTTTACTAATATTTTCTTAAAAACTATCAAAATTAAATGAAAATTTATATATCACATTAAACTATTTGTACATATATCAAATAACCTGCCACTTTCATATCATAAGAGAGAAAAAGAAGGGAGAATTCGGCTACTTTTGCTCCTTTTACTTTATTCAAATGAATAGTTGAAAATGAATGTACTCATAGCAGGTAGTGGGGGGAGGGAAAGCGCATTGGCCTGGAAAATTCACCAAAGCCCTAAATTACACACATTGTACATAGGACCGGGCAATGCAGGAAGCGAAAGGTATGGGATACAGGTTGATCTTCATCTTATGAATTTTCAATCGGTAGCAGATTTCTGTTCGAATAAGAAAATTGATGTACTTATAATAGGTCCGGAAGCCCCTTTAGTGGCTGGACTTACTGATTATTTGAAATCTGACAAGCGATTGAGCCAATTAAATATTATCGGGCCGGGTAGTGATGCGGCATTGCTTGAAGGAAGTAAATCCTTCGCAAAAAAATTTATGCAAAAATACCACATTCCTACAGCCGATTATGCAGAGTTTGATCTTTCCACTTTGAAAGAAGGCTGGCAATTTCTTGAGTCATTGAATCCCCCTTATGTACTAAAAGCAGATGGCCTGGCAGCAGGCAAAGGCGTGCTGATTATCGATGACCTGGAATATGCCAAGGAGATACTGGAAAAAATGTTGAAAGGTCAGTTTGGTAGTGCATCATCAAAAGTAGTAATTGAAACATTTTTGAAGGGTACTGAATTTTCTGTATTTGTCCTTTTGAATTCTGACAGCAAGCGTTACTTTCTACTCCCTGAAGCGAAAGATTATAAAAGGATTGGTGAAAATGATACCGGCTTAAATACAGGAGGTATGGGTGCCGTCTCACCAGTACCATTTTTTAATGGCAGTTTCAAAGATCGCGTGATGGATAGGATCATCATTCCTACCCTTGAAGGCATTAATAAAGAAGGATTGAACTATAAAGGTTTTTTGTTTTTTGGTTTGATCAATGTTCAGGGAGTGCCTTATGTAATTGAATACAATTGTCGTTTAGGAGACCCAGAAACTGAAGTAATACTGCCTCGATTACAAAGTGATCTGTTGGAATTGATCGAAGGACTGGACTTTAATAAGCCTTTGCCCACAATATCTTTTGATACCCGGCATGCGGCAACTATAATGTTGACATCGGGAGGTTACCCTGATTCTTATGAAACCGGAAAAGAAATTTTAGGACTCGATGTTGATCATCAGGACTCCATTGTATTTCACGCTGGGACAAAAATGGATAGCCTACAAAAAGTATTGACTCATGGAGGCAGGGTAATAGCAATCACTTCATTAGCAACCACCTTTCAGGAGGCTGTCAAACAATCTTTAAAAATGGCTGAAAATATTACATATGAAGGAAAATATTACCGTCGCGATATTGGTTTTGATCTAGAATAAATCGTGCTGATGTTTACTGCCTTTGAATTTGCTGAATTGGCCGACACTCCGGTGATTTGGTTTGATAAGGAATGGGTGATTGATAAAATTTCAATTGATACCCGTAAAATTATAAAAGGAGATAGGCAAATATTTTTTTGTCTCAAAGGGGTAAACAGAGATGGTCATGATTTTATCAGTGAAGCCTATGCAGCAGGTGTACGTAACTTTGTAGTCAACAAAAATTATCCCAATGCAATAAAAAATGCCAACTTTTTCATTGCAGATGATGTGTTGAAAACATTACAACTTGCTGCAAAAAATCACCTTTCCAATTTTGACAATCTCCAAGTAATCACCATAACCGGCAGCAATGGAAAAACCATAGTAAAAGAATGGCTCTATCATTTTTTGAGCCGGAATTATTCGGTGTTTAAAAGTCCAGGTTCATATAATTCATCGATCGGTGTACCGTTATCTATACTCCAAATAGAGCATCATCATAAAATTGCCATTATAGAAGTAGGTATATCGGCTAAAGGCGAAATGTCAACAATGTGCGACATATTATCTCCGGACATGGGTCTCATTACAAATATTGGCGATGCACATGATTCCGGCTTTGATTCAATGATGGAAAAGCTGGAAGAAAAACTAAAAATTTTTGAAAATTCAGACACGCTCTTTTATTGCCATGATCACGAACTGATATCCAATACCATTTTACAAAGATTTCGTGAAAAAAAACAAATTACATGGGGCAATGACTCTTCCTGCTTTACCAGGATAACTTCAATGGACCATAGCATTGTAAGCATTAGGTATCCGAAAGGAAAGTTCAAGATTCCTGTCAAGAAAGAACACTTCCATTTTGAAAATCTAATGCATTGTGTCAATGTTGCTTTATCCTTTGGAATAGATCCGGAACATATCCGGATACTTTCAAAAAATTTACCCCCATTGGAGATGCGTTTGGAGCAATTGGAAGGTATTCATGATTGCCTGATTATAAATGATGCCTATGTGGCGGATTACAATTCATTGACTCTGGCATTGGATCACGCATTTTCTGAAGCCAGAGGGAGAAGCACCTGTCTCATTTTATCAGACTTTGCCCATATTGAAGATCCCGACAAATATACCCTAACGATTGAAAAGTTGTTAAACTCTTATCCGCTGAAGAAACTCATTACTGTTGGGAAAATTTCTTCCCGGATCCAGGGAGATTGGGAAAGGTATCACTATGCAGATATGGAATCGTTAAATAGAATCATCGATCAATTACCCTGGAAAAATGAAGTAATTGTAATCAAAGGCGCACGTGAATTTCGTTTGCATCAATTGGTTAGCAGGTTGGAAAAAAAAGGTCATAGTGCGCAATTAGAGATTGATGTTTCTGCCATCAAGCATAATTTTCAATTTTATAACCAACTGCTTCCTTTGGGATCTACATTAATTCCAGTAATCAAAGCTGCCGCCTATGGGTCAGGAATAGAAATCATTGCCCATGAGCTGGCTGCACTCGGCCCTGAAATGATGGCTGTTGCCAATCTGGATGAAGCTATTCACCTTAGAAATGAAGGTATTCGTACACGTCTGATTATATTTAATGCCGATCCGGAAAAACCAGATTCATTCTTCAGATATCAGCTGGAACCTTCTGTCCATCATCTCACTATGCTTTCTGAATTGGCAACGATGGCATCTGAGCGGCAACAATCCCTCAGAGTGCATATCAAACTGGATACAGGCATGCACAGGCTGGGATTTACACGGAAAGAAATTCCAGGTCTGATTCAATTGTTGAAATACAACCCTTGGATTGAAGCAGATACTGTATTTTCACATTTAAGCGCAACCGATGATCCTGAAAAAGATGGCTATACTCACCATCAGTTACAAAATTTCACAGAATTTCATGAACAAATATGTCAGGGGCTGCAGAAAAATATTAAAAGGCATATATTGAACAGTGACGGAATTATTCGTTTTCCCCAATATACATTTGAGTATAGCCGCATTGGCATAGGCTTGTATGGAATATCGGCTTTTGCAAAAAAAACTTTAGAAAAAGTCCATACTCTTTCAGCACGGGTAATTAGTGTTAAGAAATTAAAGAAAGGTGATGCGCTGGGTTACAATTTATCAGAAATTCTTGACCGGGATGCAAAGGTTGCTGTCATCAATCTTGGATACGCCGATGGCTTTATGCGTATTGCGGGTAACCGGAATAGTAGTGTATGGTATGAAGGACAAAGGCTTCCGGTTATTGGAAATATTTGTATGGACGTTGCTTTTATTGATGTATCAACTGCTCCGAACATCCGACTGGGAGATCCGGTTGAAATATTTGGTAAAAACATAGGCATTGAAACTTTAGCCGGTCAGCTCAATACAATTCCTTATGAGATTCTTACACGAATTGCACCTCGTGTAGTTCGCAGATATGTATATAAATAAGATGGGCTTGTAATGCTCATTTCATTATTAAAAATAAATAGGTAGAGTTTTGCGTTTTAAAGCGTTTTACGGATCATTGTTTTTTAATTAAGATTATAGTTATTTTTGTAGAATCAGAATGAAAATACGATTGAACAGGGCAGAAATCATTTGGATCTTTTTACTATTGGGTATATCCTTCATTGTGCATGCACAAGAAGACCCTATCTTGCTGGAAGTGGGTGATAAGAAAATTCCTTTGTCAGAATTTACTTATATATATGAGAAAAATCACGGTGATCATGCTGATTACTCCAGACAGAGTGTCGAAGAATACCTCCAATTGTTTGTGAATTTCAAATTAAAAGTCAAAAAGGCCAAAGATCTCCGTTATGATACCATTCCTGAATTGATAGAAGAATTAGCAGGCTACAGAAAACAATTGGCCGGTTCATACCTCATGGAAAAAGAATTGTCGGAAAGACTGATCCGTGAGATGTATGAACGCAGGCAGCATGATGTAAGAATAAGTCATATTCTGTTCAATGTAAGAAGAAATGCCCCCGAATCAGAATGGGCTGAGGCGATGAGTAAGGCAAGCAAAGCTATGGAACGCCTGGAAGGAGGAGAAGCTTTTGAAAAAGTTGCAAGAGAAGTGTCTGAAGATGAAAACACCTCTGGCCAAGGGGGCGATCTTGGATATATTACTGCATGGTTGCCGACCGGATTTTACTATTTGGAAAACGCTGCTTATACTTTAGCTCCCGGAGAGATATCAAAGCCGGTCAGAACAAGATTGGGTGTACATATCATTAAGGTTAAGGACAAAAGACCGGCATATGGTAAAATTGAAGTAGCCCATCTGCTCGTCAGAGAAAATCCTTCAGATCCCGATGCTTCTTTGGAAAAAATCACGCGAATACACCATCTTTCATTGAACGGTGCTGATTTTTTCGAACTGGCCAAAACACTGAGTGATGACAGAGCTACATCCCCTAATGGTGGTCGTTTGAATCCTTTTGGTATTAATACATTTGACACTACTTTTGAAAACGCTGCATTTGCCCTTCAAAACGATGGTGATGTTTCTTTGCCGGTAAAAACAAAAGCCGGTTGGCATCTGATTAAAAGGCTAAGCAAGCCTGAAGAAAGTTTTGAAGAGTTTAGAAAAAGGATGAAACCCCAGCTTCCCACATTAGAACGATATAACAACATCAAAGACATTTTAATTGAAGAAATAAAGAATGAAACCGGTTTTTATGTTAATTATCCTTTGCTTGATTCCTTTTCATTGACCCTGGATGATCAGTTTTTCACCTACCGATGGGAACCAGGAACTACTTCATCAGAAATATTGATTTCCTTTGATGAGAATCAAAAATTCAATCTTTCCGACTTTGTTGAATTTGCCAGGAAAAATGCACGTATGCGGATGAAATACAATCGGGAAAAACCACCCCGTGAAGCCCTTACACTCATTTTTGATGAATATAGCAGACAATTGATTATGGACTATGAAGAAAAGAATCTTGAAAATAAATATGCCGATTTCCGCTCTCTCATGCGTGAATATGAAGAAGGAATATTGCTTTTTGAAATCAGTAAAAATATAGTTTGGGATAAAGCGAGTACGGACACTGCAGGATTAAGAAAATTCTTTAACAGAAATCGTGAAAATTATTTTTATACCCCGGAGGCCACTCTAAGTATTATAAAATTTGTGGGCTCAACGGATGAAAACATTCAGGAAATAATAGAGTATCTGGAAAAAAATTCTACAGAAAAAGCGGATGCAAAGTTTAATAAGAAGCGAACTGCATTTGAATTTTCTAAAGAAGAAATCAATGCTGAGGATCCACGGATACAAAATATGGTTTGGAAACAAGGGGCACTAAGTCCCTTAATGGAGGATGAAAGTGTCATGTATAAAATAGAAAAAATTTACCCTAAGAAGTACAAATCGTTGGAAGAAAGCAGAGGTTATGTGATGGCAAACTACCAACAGGAATTGGAGGAACTGTGGGTAAAAGAACTCAAGGATGAATATCCTGTAAGAATTAATAAAGAGATCATTGAGAAGATCATAAAATCTTAATCCTTTTGGACAGAGCAATTCTATATCTATTACCTGTTGTTCTGGTTTTTTTGAGTTGTGAAAGCAGGAACTCCGTAAAAACAGAAGACAGGCTTTTGGCTAAAGCAGGAAACCGGACATTATATCTCAGTAATGTAGAATCGGTGTTTCCGGTTTTTTCAGATTCAGAAGATTCAATTATTTTTTTAAATAATTTTGTAGATCAATGGATAAGAAAAACCATATTGCTGGAAGAAGCTGAAAAATCACTGCCAAAAGATATGGATATCAATAAATTGGTTCAGGATTATAAAGAATCACTCATCATCCATAATTTTGAGAAAAAAGTGGTACAGGAACGATTGGATACAATAGTCTCTGAGGATGAAAAAATACGATATTATCAAAGAAACCGCTCTTCATTTGTATTAAATGAGCCCATTGTCAAGGCATTTTACGCGATTGTACCAGAAAATACGTCTGAAATCAGAGAATTTAGAAATGACTGGGTAAGTCAAAAAGTAGAATCCATGAAAAAGTATTGTGGGAAATACAGTCTTACCTGTTCATTTGATCAAGAGAATTGGATTTTGTATAGTGATATGCAGACCTTATTCCCTGAAGGCATGTTTTCGGACAACCAGCTTAAGTCAGGAAGAAATCTTGACCGGTTCAGGGAAGGAAATCAATTTTTTGTTAAAATACTGGAATTCAGAGACAAAAACGAAGAGGCTCCGTTAGAATACATTGAAGATAAAATTGAAAAAATTATATTGTACAATAGAAAAATTGTATTGTTACGGAATATGAAGCAAAGACTGTATGAAGGGGCTTTAGAGCTAAAACGCGTAAAAATTTATAATGGCTAGATGGATCAATTTGTTAAATTGAACGGAAGAGATAAAACTGATATAATGTATAGCATTCAAAAACCCTGGAATGAAGAAATATGGTGTTGCGAAAAAGATCTGGTAATGGATAAATCAATGAAATCATACACTCTATTCAATTTATTCATCTTTTTAATTATTACTCATTCTCTGTTTGCTCAACAACCCTATATTCTGGATAAAGTAATTGCAAACGTAGGCAATGAATATATTTTATTTTCAGAAGTTGAAGAGGAATTTTCCTACGCACGCTCAAGAAATCCCAACATTTCAGAAGATGTAAAATGCAATATACTGGATGGTCTCATAGCTCAGAAATTGATAGTCCATCAGGCAAAACTGGATAGCATCGAAGTTTCGGAAGACGAAGTTGAAAGCCATTTGAATATGCGTTTTCAAAGTATCCTCCAGCAAATGAATAATGATGAGGAATTTTTTAAAAGTTATTATGGGGCAAGTATTTCAGAAATGAAGGAAAAGTATCGCGATGATCAAAAAGAAATGCTATTGGCTCAAAGAATGCAGGATAAACTCATTAGAAGTGTAGATATCACTCCCAAAGAAGTTATTAAATATTTCCATAGCATACCAGCAGATAGTTTACCTTATCTTGATTCAGAAGTTGAAATTGGAGAAATTATCATATTTCCAAAAGTGAACCCTGAAGAAAGACAAAAGACGATCGATTTTATGCAAATGATCAAAGAACAACTGGATAGTGGAGAAGTTACATTTGAAGAGTTGGCTCGTCGTTATTCTCAGGATGGTGCAGCTGAGCAGGGGGGAGACCTTGGCTTTGCTGCTCGCGGAAATTATGTTCCTGAATTTGAAGCCATTGCATTTACATTGGATCCCGGAGAAGTTTCCGACGTCGTTGAGACCGAATTTGGATTTCATATTATCAAACAAGTAGAAAGGCGCGGGTTAAGTGTCAGGGTAAAACACATTATTCGAAAACCAGAAATCACAAGTGATGATTTACAAATCGCTTTAACAAAGGCCGATTCCATACGGAAAATGATTAATTCCGGTGAGATGGATTTTATTACCGCAGTGCGAAGATTCTCTGATCCAAAAACCATGTCCTATAATAATGCAGGACGAGTGACAAACAGATATAACAATACAACATTCTTTGAAACCAAAGAATTGGATCCCGATATTTACTTTGCCATTATTGATCTAAAAACGGGAGAAGTTTCCGAACCGATAGAATCCACCGATCCCAGAAAAGGTACTTTCTATCAACTTGTTCAATTACAAAGTATTAAAAGACCGCATAGAGCAAGCCTGGAATTGGACTATGACAAGGTGTCTTATTTTGCAAAAGAAAGTAAGAAGTCAGAGTATTTTGCCAACTGGATTACAAAAAAAATGGAAGAAACGTTTATCAGTATCGACAGGAGTTTTGCCATTTGTCCTGATCTGACCCGGTTTATTGAATAAAAAAAGACCGACAGTTTCCCGCTACCGGCCTTTTTTGCTACATTTCACCAAATGTTTCTGAATATTTAGCATGTTGCATATATCTTGCCAAACTGCTGTTTTATTCAATATTTGGAAAAATATTTTAGTATAAAGCTATTTTTATCTATGTACTCCATTGCATTAGTGATGTTTACACTTGATTAATTTTTATATATTAATATAAAATACAATGTATAAATATGATTATACCAACATTATAGACATTACAAATTTTCGTGTAGCGTATGGATTGATTTGTATTGTATTCCTTTTATTCACTGGTTTCAAACTTAATCATGGAGCGATACATTCTCACTCACAAAAAATGGCGGGAATTACCGTAGTTGCTCCTCCTGCACCTTTTCATCTCAACCCTTTTGAGGAGATCCTTACTATAAATGCCAGATGGATTGCTATTATCCCGTATGCCTTTACCCGACCAGGAGAAGGCGAAGTGCGCTATAACCACCGTCGACAATGGTGGGGAGAGACACCGGAAGGCATCCGCGAATCTATATTAAAAGCTAAAGAAAATGGGTTCAGAATCATGCTGAAACCTCAGGTATATATTCCGGGGTCATGGGTAGGTGACATGAATTTTACCTCTGAAGATGATTGGCACTTATGGGAAAGCACCTATGAAAAATATATTATGGATATGGTATGTATTGCCATGGAGCTTGATGTTGAACTGTTTTGTATAGGGACTGAATACAAATGGGCTGCAACAAAACGGGAAGCATTTTGGCGCCGGTTGGTTACCAATATCCGGGATGTATATGATGGCACCCTGACTTACTCGGCCAATTGGGATCAGTATAACCAGATTCCATTTTGGGATGCTTTGGACTTTATAGGGATCAGTGCCTATTTTCCCTTGACGGAAGAGGTAAATCCCACCCCAGACCTGTTGAAAAAAAAATGGAAGCCAATTGTTCGCACTTTGAAAAAATTCTCGGAGAAGAATCGTAAAAAAATCTTATTCACAGAATATGGGTACCTTTCAGTAGATGGTTGTGCAGGTTCATCCTGGTTGTTGGAAAAAAATATTCGCAACCTTTCTGTGAACGAAGAAGCCCAGGCCACTGCTTACAAAGCTTTGCTTAGCACCTTTCACGCTGAAGATTTCTGGGCAGGGGGTTTTCTCTGGAAATGGTTTCCATCAATGAAAGGGCATGAAGGGTATCCGGAGCGGGATTATACCCCTCAGGGCAAAATGGCTGAAGAGGTAATCAGGGAGATGTATGGGGCATTTTGATTTGATGTATTTTATGACCATTGAAAATTTAGCCATCGAAATAAATGAATAGAAAAATCAAGATTAATACTTTGAGGGAAGCTCTCTATAAAATAAAGGCTAATGGTAAAACCATTGGATTTGTACCAACAATGGGTGCATTGCACGAAGGTCATCTTTCATTGATTACAGCAAGCATGCAAATAACTGATGTAACAGTAGCATCTGTTTTTGTTAACCCTAAGCAATTTAATGACCCAAAAGACCTGAAGAAATATCCGAGAAACCTGAAGTCTGATCTTGCCCTGCTTTCTTCTCATCAAACCCATATTGTATTCACTCCAACCGCTAAAGAAATATATCCTGAGAATGAAAAAAATGATGAAGTCAATTTTTCCTTCAATGGACTGGACACATTGATGGAAGGAAAATACAGACCCGGTCATTTTAAAGGGGTCGTGCAGGTTGTCAATAAATTATTGAATATTGTTGAACCGGATCACCTTTTTATGGGGCAAAAAGATTTCCAGCAACTGACCATCATCCGCCACATGATTAAAATGCTGAGCCTGCCGGTAAAACTTCATTCCAGCCCTACCATAAGAGAAAATACAGGGTTGGCTATGAGCAGTCGCAATGTGAGGCTTTCGCACAAAACCCGGGCAAAAGCTTGTATCATCTACCATACATTAAGTGAGGCAAAAAAATCATTCCACACCGGGAGTCCTGATGCATTGCAAAGATTAGCACTAGAAAAACTGACCATTGCTCCATTTCGTCCTGAATACTTTGAAATTGTCGATGGATTCACTTTACAACCTGTGACCGATTGGAATCAACATGATTTTATTGTTGCCTGTACAGCAGTCCGAGTAGAAGGAATTCGCCTTATTGACAATATAATATTAAAAGATCTATCTTAGGTCTAAGCATAATCAAGTAAATTCAACTTTAAAAAATAGACACCATGAAAATATATACTAAAACGGGTGACAAAGGCGAAACCTCATTGTTTGGGGGAAAACGTGTCCGCAAAGATCACATACGGATAGAAGCTTACGGAACCGTTGATGAATTAAATTCCTTTATTGGATTCTTCAGCGCAGCCATTATAGATGATAAAGTGTTGACCACATTAAAAAAAATCCAAACCACACTATTTACCATTGGATCTCATCTTGCTGCGGATCCCGAAAAACAACTCCCTCTGCCCGGTTTACCGGAAGAAGATATTGCAATGCTGGAAAATGAAATGGATCAAATGAATGAAAAGCTTTCACCACTCAAATATTTTATTCTCCCTGCCGGTTCCGAAGCTATAGCACGTGCCCATCTGTGCCGTACGATTTGCCGAAGGGCGGAAAGAAGAATCATCACTTTGCAAGAAACCGCCCGGGTGTTACCGTGGATTATTCAATACCTCAACAGGTTATCCGACTACTTTTTTATGCTTGCGCGCAAATTAGCTTTAGATGCCCAGGTACAGGAAGTTCCATGGATTCCTCAAAAGTAAATGGAAATGATCACTTGATATAAAGTCTGTGAAAGGCATATAATAAAAATATATTTTTGTATTTATAAAACTCTAACTAAGGTTTCCCAACAAACGACACAATTACCTTTTGACAAAAAAGCGATAAACTTTATTTATGCCCAATGCGGTTTTTTGGTTTAGAAGAGATTTAAGGGTTGAGGATAATGCCGGTTTGTATCATGCATTGCGCTCAGGCCATTCGATATATCCTGTTTTCATATTTGACACTCATATATTGAATGCTTTAAATAGCCACAAGGATGCAAGAGTACATTTTTTACACCACACCCTGGAATCACTGAATCATCAATTACAGATTCTTGGTACATCCCTTTATGTATTCCATGGCAAACCGGAAGAATTGTGGCCGCAAATTATTGATCTGCTGAAACCGGAAGAAGTATTTGCAAACAGGGATTATGAGGCCTATGCGCTGGATAGGGACAAAAAAGTAGAAACCATACTCAATCAAAAAGGCATAAAATGGAACTCATATAAAGATCACGTCATCTTCGAAAAAAATGAAGTATTAAAGAACGATGGAAAAGCCTATACCGTTTTTACCCCTTTTCAACGCAAATGGATAGAAAACCTGAATCTGAGGGGTCACGGTGTCGATTCATTTTATCTACAATCCTATCCAGTGATGAAATATATACACCGGTTGGCGCAGGTTAAACCTCGACCTTTTCCAGAAATGCAAGAAATCGGTTTTGCTCCTTCGGATATTCCTTTTCCTTCAGTGGAAGTAGCACAAAGAGTGATAAAAAATTATGATAAAGTCAGGAATTTCCCTGGGATAGCCGGCACATCCAGATTAGGCATCCATTTCCGGTTTGGCACTATCAGCATCCGTGAAAAAGCACGAAAAGCTTACAGTCTTAACAAGACTTTCCTGAATGAACTGATTTGGCGGGATTTCTACAGTATGATTCTGCAATCATTTCCTCATGTTGAAAAAAACTCTTTTCGTCCTGAATACGATCGCATTGAATGGAGAAATGATCCTGTAGACTTCTCTCATTGGTGTGAAGGAAGTACCGGATATCCACTGGTTGATGCCGGAATGCGGGAATTAAACACGACAGGATTTATGCACAACAGAGTGCGGATGGTCACTGCCAGCTTTCTTACCAAACACTTGCTGATCGACTGGCGATGGGGTGAAGCCTATTTTGCTGAGAAACTCCTTGATTTTGACCTGGCAAGCAATAACGGTGGATGGCAATGGGCTGCAGGTTGCGGAACGGATGCTGCACCCTATTTTCGTATATTCAACCCTCAGACACAGATGGAAAAATTCGACCCAAAAGGGATTTACATTAAAAAATTTGTGCCTGAGTGGGGAACAGAGAATTATCCACAGCCAATCATTGAACACAAATTTGCCCGTGAAAGATGCCTAGAAACCTATAAAATAGCCTTGAATAAAGGTTAATCTTATTTTGTTTCTCCCTCTTTAGTCACCACTTCTAATTGATCTGACATTTCCTTACTGATGGCATGACTTAAAACGCGAATAAAAGTTTTCTGATCCACCTGAAGCGTAACCATATTACCTTCTATTTTATTAATCCTGCCTACCATACCACTGGCTGTCACAACTTCATCACCTTTTTTCATAGCTTTAAGGAAGTTGTTCTGTTCTTTTTGCTTCTTGGCCTGAGGTCTGATGAAGAAAAAGTAGATTATGACTACCACAATAATCAGAGGAAGAAAACTACCAAGCATCGAACCTCCACCGCCTCCCTGCAATATGAATAAATTCAACATCTTTCTTTATTTATTGATACAATGGCAAAGTTAAAAATTTAGAATCCCAAAAAGCTTACAATTGGCAATTTATTTGGAATAAATTCAAACAATTTTGGATTCAATTGCTGTCACCTTTAGAACTTTAATATTCAAGCCAATTACTTTTTTAATACCTTTATTGATTAATGATATATTTTAATGATGGCATGTTGAACCACCATAGCATCCCTATGATTTTTTCATCCACTTCCCAAAATAGAATTACATAACAATGAAGATATTTCTTATTGGATATATGGGTTCAGGAAAAACCACTGTAGGAAAGTTATTGTCGGAAAAAGCTCATATACCTTTTGTAGATCTGGATGAAGAAATTATCAAAAATACAGGCCAAAGTATTACAGATATTTTTAAGCTCTATGGAGAAGAATTTTTCCGCCATAAGGAGTCTGAGGTACTCTATAAAATCACCTCAACGCATGAATCCTTTATTATGTCCACTGGTGGCGGCACTCCCTGCTTTCTTCAAAATATGGATTGGATGCTTGAGCATGGAAAAGTTGTGTGGTTGTACGCCTCCATACAAATAGTTTATGAACGAATCGAAACCAACCCACACAGACCGTTGATCGCCGGTATGTCTGGGTCTTTATTAAAAAAATTTATTCGCCAACACTTACATGAAAGAAGGCCGTTTTACAAAAGAGCTCATTTTACGGTGAGGTCAGGTGTAGACCCTTTGAAAGTGGCTAAACGCATCAATAAAAAATTGAAATCAAATAGACATTGAGGGTTACTCTCCTCTATAATCCATCATTATATTTGCGGTTATGAAATTTTTATTCTTATATTGTCCTTTTACATTTTCATCATGCCGACTCAAAATCCATTCATGGAAAGATATCATTTAAAACTAGCTATTCTGATTCAGCTTTTTCTATTTTCATTTTCTGGTTATTATTCTCAGGAAAGGCCTATTGCTTTCACTGGAGGAATGGTATATCCCATTGCCGGCGAACCCATAGAAAATGGTACGGTGATCATCCACATGGGAAAAATTGTATCTGTAGGCTCATCAGAACTTCTCATTCCTGCAAATGCAGAAAGAATTGATATTCAAGGGAAAGCCTTGCTTCCGGGTTTTGTGGACACCCACTCTCATTTGGGAGAAGGTTCCGGTGGAGATCAATCATCTGCTTTAAATCCCGAAGTAAGAATATTTGATGCCGTCAATCCCCGCAGTGATGGATTTATGCGAGCGCTTGCCGGTGGCATCACTACCGTCAATGTATTGCCTGGTTCGGGCCATCTCATGAGTGGACAGACACTGTATTTAAAAATGCGGGAAGGCAGGATCATTGAAGACCTCATCCTTGAAAGTAAGATACCTGGGATATTTGGAGGCATTAAAATGGCGAATGGTACCAATCCCATTAGGGACAATGCTCCTTTTCCCGGTACACGTGCTAAGTCTGCCGCTATGGCTAGGGATTTATTTGTGAAAGCTCAGGAATATCAAAAGAAAATTGACCGTGCCAGTGGAGATTTGTCTAAAATGCCTGAAAGAAATCTGGCTATGGAAGCATTAATAGAAGTACTGGAGGGAAAAAGAATCGTACATTTTCATACCCATATGCACCATGATATTATGACAGCCATACGGCTTTCACAGGAGTTTAGTTTCAGGGTCGTTTTGCACCATGTCAGTGAAGCATGGAAAGTAGCCAGGGAAATTGCCGAAGCTGGAGTGCCCAGTTCCATCATTTATATTGATTCGCCTGGTGGCAAACTCGAAGCTCGCGACTTATCACCCACCAATGGCAGAGAACTTGAAAAATATGGAGCGCTGGTTGCTTTTCATACAGATGATGGAGTAACTGATTCACGGTTTTTTCTCCGTTCTGCTGCATTATCAGTGAAGGAAGGTATGTCAAAAGAAGTGGCCTTGAAAGCATTGACACTGGCTGGAGCGAAAATGATGGATATGGACCATCGTACCGGTAGCTTAGAGACCGGTAAGGACGCTGACCTCGTTATTCTGTCAGGAGATCCTTTCAGTGTATATACACGTGTTGAGCAAACATGGGTAGAAGGAGTCCTGCGATTTGATCTTTCCAACCCCAATGACAAAGCTTTTGCAACCGGAGGATATGGAATTTACAGAACTCAGCTCCATGTTCATCATCACCATGACAATCATTAGTAAATGACTTCATTCCATACCAGATCATTCAAACCATCTCCTCAAATTAATTAATTTCAAATGTCAATAAACAAATTTTCAATTTTGCTGCTGCTTTTTTCAAGTCATGTATCCATATCATGGGCCCAGACGGTCATCTTTGCAGATAAAATTTTTACTGTCACTCAGGGCACTATAGAAAATGGAGTGATACTTTTTGAAGGTTCCATCATTCAGGCAGTGGGCAAAAGAGACGAAATTTCGGTTCCTGACGACTATAAGGAATTTAGAGCAGCAGTAGTTACACCCGGACTGATCGATGGTCATACAGTAGTCGGATTATCGGGCATGCTCAATGTACCCGCTGATCAGGATCAATTGGAAAAGTCAGCGCCTATGCAACCCGAACTCCGGGCTATTGATGCCTATTCACCTAATGAAGGATTGGTAAGCTTCCTCCGCACACAAGGCATAACCACTATTCATACCGGTCATGGACCCGGAGCGTTGATCAGTGGCCAGACCATGGTAGCAAAAACACTCCCCGGCACAGTAGAACAGGTTACATTGATTGATGAGAGCATGCTGGCGATGACTCTGGGAAGTGTGGTTTCAAGAAATTTCAGAAGTCCGGGCACCAAAGCCAAATCCATTGCCATGTTGAGGGAAGAATTATTGAAAGCTCAGTCATACACCAGGAAAATGGACAACGAGGATGCAAGCAAACATCCGGACAAACAGCTTCGAATGGAAGCCCTCCGAAGACTTTTGAAAGGAGAAACCAAAGCATTGATTCACGCCAATACAGGGGTAGACATTCTTTCGGCTGTACGACTCGCCAAAGAATTTCAATTTAAGCTTGTACTGGATGGCGCTGCTGAAATATATAATCATTTGGACCACATTGCTGATTCCGGAATTGAAATCATACTACACCCTACCATGGCCAGAGCAAGCGGTGATATGAAAAATATGAACATGGAAACCGCCTCACACCTACATGCCGCAGGCATTCCATTTAGTCTCCAGAGTGGTTTTGAAGGGTATGTTCCTAAAACCAGAGTAGTTCGATATGAAGCTGCCATGGCAGCTGCTTATGGCTTACCTTTTGATGAAGCTTTAAAATCCATCACCCTCCATCCGGCTAAAATGCTCGGACTTGAAGACCGAATAGGTAGCATTGAAGTGGGAAAAGATGCGGATCTCGTTCTTTATACTGGGGATCCTTTTGAATACCTTACCCACGTGTGCCAGGTGTTCATCAATGGAGTTCTAATTGAAGATCTATGTGATAAAGAGAAATAAAATTTCCGTTCGTATTCCATTATCAGAAGAAGTTTATATGGGATTGCATTTCCATCCTTTGTTTTTCAAGCCTGTTAAAATTCCGGACTGACCATATAAATGACCGGCACCTACTGAAACAAATGTGTTGCTCCCTTTTGGAAGATTGTTCAGGCGATCCGTCATCGAATAATTTCTTCTATGTAACATAAGAGTCCGCAAGCTTCCAAGGCTTTTTCGGGCATATTGGTACATACCATATAGATTGCCCTCATTATACATGTGGATCAGGTTTTTGACTTTGCCACGGTATACTTTCACATTTGTACTCAAGCCGACCAACATCTTTACCTGCTTTTCAATAGGTATCATTGATAAAATCTCTTTCTGACATTCAAAACTTTCGAGTCCTGCACAGGTCTTATGATGCTCAGAAGCAAAATCCCATAACCATTCATCTAAAGATTTATCGTGAGAGTATCCTACTATTTTTCGGTCAATTTGGTGGAGAATAAACAAAGGTTGAGTTTTCATAAATTCATAAATATTCATGTCGAAAGCTTTATTTAACATCCGTGCAGTTTTGTACAATACTTTGGGTGCTATATAATCACTTAATGACAATCCCCCGGGAATCCTGTAAATCAAAGAATTGGCGGGTTTGGAGGCTTCATCGAGATCCATTTCGCCAAAGTACTTATCGCAATCATGAATCATCGATTTCACTTGGGTGGAAGGCCAACGGATCAGATTCTGAGGAAGATGGAGTGTACCCAGAAGATAAATTTTAACCTGCAATTCCAGGTTTTCACATAACCAAAAAGTAGAATTGTATTTTAATCCCATGGCATGATGGAAACTCCACATTGTGCAAATAAAAAAAGTTGCAAACAATATTCATATCTGCAACTTTTCTATTACTTGATGATAAATTGAAACCCATTAATACTCTGGTGCTTCATCATAGTTATATGGTAAAACTTTTTGCTTTTTCACCTTTGACAAAGTCATCAGGGTTTTTAATCTTTCAATTTCTTCAATTTGACTTAATGTTTTGAAAAGCAATTGTTCATAATTAGCCAAATCCTTACAAACAATCTTGAGAAGAAAGTCTGCATCGCCAGTGATAATATAACATTCTGTTATTTCATCTATTTTGTTTATTTTTTTAATAAAATTTTCTAGGGCATTTTCCTTTTGCCACGCCAGGGAAACTAAAACAAATGTGCGTACATTCAATCCAATGGCTGCGGCATCTACTTTTGCATGATAAGATAAAATAATCCCTGCATTTTCAAGTTTTTTGACCCGTTCGAGGGTTGGCGCCGGGGATAAGCCAATTTTTTTTGATAAATCAAGGTTGGTTATTTTTGAATTTTGCTGCAGAAGCTTAAGGATCTTGAGATCAATTCTGTCTAATTTGTACTCTGCCATGGTTACTATAATTTTTTGTAGAAAAATATTTGATAAATAAGAGTGCGAAAATAATATAATTAAAATTAAATTTCAGCAAAAATCATATAATATTATTTAAAATTCCAAAAAATCGAATTAGAATGCAGAAATCTTCCAAATAAAAAGGCCGGAATGTACCGGCCTCCATTGATAAACTATGAAAAAACTCTTGAACCTATAGACTAAAAGACGTTTAATTTAACACTTTGTTGTATTCAATATTTAAAAATAATGTTAATTATTTAGTTCTTATGAAGTAAAGGTGAATGCTTCGTATTTAAAAATATGGAAATGAGCTGATCAGATATTGATATATTGCTTTCTTAGGCAAAATCATTTACACATTCACAACTTATTCAATGACCTCTTATTTTTATTGAAAATGAAAAACATCAATGCTTTAGATTCAGATTACAGTACTCAAAGTATCCATGAATAATCATGTTTTCATTTTTACAATGTATATACTACCATCATATCTACAAGACCAAATAAGATTAAAATAAGAGATTCCTTCAATAAGAGATTCATATTTCCTGGTGATGATAAAAGTAATACATAAGCAGATATATGCTGTATGTCGCAAAACCATTTGAGCGTGTATGTTTTTCAGTTTAAAGATGATAGTTTTAGTGATTATTTACGCATGTGATACATGCAAACAGGAAAAAAATTTAAGCGATTTCTTTTTTTTACAATTATTGCTCAGACGTATTAAGTTACTTTACTACATGGATATAAAACCAGCTGCATAGCAAAAAAAGAAATTTTATATAAACAAATGTAGCAGTTATGATCCCAATTTAGTGAATAGGTTTCATTTCCATAATTAGTTGTATTCAATGTAGTCTTTTGAGAAATTCAAGGATGAGGTCCTATTGGATAATAGTATTTTATTTCTGCTGACTTAACCATTTATGAAATTAGACCGTTGACCATGAAGTTAAATTTGAACATAATATTGTTGTTTTTATCATGCCAGGTTCTAGTTGCACAAACCATTCAACCTAAACAGGAGGCAGAGATCATTATCGACAACCTGACACCGGGCAAAGCAAACCCTGGAGATCGGATTCGTTATAAGGTGACCATTGAAAATACAGGCGGAGCTTCAGGTCAGGATATGCAGCTGAACATAGTCCCTGATCCTGGGACTACATTTGTGTCAGGCTCTTTTCTTTCATCACCGCTTGCTTTAGATGATGCATATGATGTAACAGGCAATGTTGGCATAGATGTAGCAGTAGCCAATGGACTTATTACCAATGATTTTGATGATAATCCCGGGATGCTCACTGTGACCGCCGGTACATTTGCCACTACGCAAGGCGGGAGCATCACCACAGCCGCTGATGGAGGTTTTACCTATACGCCACCTGCGGGATTTACGGGAATGGATACCTATGTATACACCCTCAATGACGGCACTCCGGTGAGTGGCGGTCCAACCATCGATATGGCCACAGTTACTTTTACAGTCAGTAATGTATTGTGGTTTATAGACAATAGTTCTTTAGCTGCGAATAGTGTTGGCACACTGGATGCACCGTTTAAAACCTTGTCAGATTTCAATGCTTCAGCAGATCCACAAGACGGACATTTAATTTATATACAGAATACAGGAACTAATTATCCGGGAGGTATAGTCTTAAAGGATAATCAGATCCTATTTGGTACAGGACATACCGGAGGTGCCAATCTGGCAAATGTATTACCGTTTACATTGGCGACACACAGTAAAACACTACCAGCTATCAATGGAACAAGGCCTGTGATAGAAAACAGCAGTGGAGACGGAGTGGCAATGGCATTGGGCAATACGCTGCGAGGCTTCAATGTGGGTGCATGTAGTGATTTCGGTATGGAAAATACAGGAACGGGCAGTGTGGGTAATTTACTGATTTCAGAAGTAAGCATAATCAACACAACAGGGGGCGGTTTCAGGGCTGGCAATGGAAGTGGTGGAAGTACGAATGTAATTTTTACCACAATTTCTTCTACAGGTGGCACCAATGGAATTGTGCTCAATAATTGTTCAGGTACCTTTACAGTCAATGGAGGGACGATCACTAATCCAACCGGAACAGGTGTACATATATCCGGGGGATCTGTAGTGTATACCAGTAGCGGAGTGATCAATAAAACCAATGCCGGATTTGCAGTAGACATAGACAACCATGATAGTGGAAATGTTACACTTTCAGGAAATATTACTTCAAATGGATCAGGAATCCGGATACAAAATTGCAATGGGGGAACAAAAACGTTTTCAGGCAGTAGTAAGAGTTTAAGCACCAGTACACATGCAGCAGTGACTCTAGCCAGCAACACTGGAGCAACAATCAACTTTAACAATGGTGGCATGGTTATCAATACCACAAGTGGTATGGGTTTCAGTGCTACAGGCGGTGGCACGGTGACTGTTCAAGGTACGGGTAATACCATCAGTAGTTCTTCAGGTGCTACAGCCTTAAATGTGGTCAGCACGACAATTGGAGGAAGTAATCTCAACTTCCAGAGTATCTCCTCATTGGGCGGTTCAGCAACCGGAATAATCCTTGACAATACCGGTACTTCAGGTGGTCTTATCGTCAATGGTGATGGTTCTAATACTGCATTGGGAGGCAATGGAACAGGAGGCACTATTTCCGGAAAAACAGGTGCCAATGGAAGCAATGTTACCGGTAATGGTATTTTTCTCAGTAATACTCGCAATGTTGTGTTACGGCGTATGTCATTTACTGGAACAAAAGAAAACTTTGCTATTAAAGGTAGTACAGTCATTAATTTCACAATGGAATATTGCACTGTAGCAGGAACCAATGGAAATAGTGCAGCACATGATGAAGGGAGTATATTATTTTCTGAGTTAACCGGTATGGCCAGTATCTCGTTTTGCAACATTAGTGGCGGGTTTGAAGATAATATAAATGTAAAAAATTCCTCAGGGTCTTTGAACCGGCTCACCATATCAAATTCTACAATTGGGGCAAACAGTACAACGGATGGCAATGATGGGATACTGATTGGTGGATCTGGAACAGCCACAATCAATGCCACTATACAAAATTGTACGTTTACTTCTTCCCGTAGTGATTTGTTCCAATTTAATATGACAGAATCAGCCAATTCAGATTTGATTTTCTCAAACAATATCTGTTCAAACAATCACCCGGGAATAGCCACAGGAGGAGGTGGAATTACCATTGGGAATGATGCCGGAAATATGACATTGAGCATGACAAACAGTACATTCAAAGACGCTGTTGGTAATGCGATTCTCATAGTAAATGGTACAAATCTGGGAGCTGGGAGCTTAACAGCCACCATATCGGGAAATTCTGTAGGTGTTGCGGCTACAGCTAATTCAGGTTCACTAGAAGGGGATGCACTCAAAATTCAACATGCTGGGGGAGGAGGAACATTTACAGTAAATGTTCAGAATAATACATTTAGGCAGTATAATAATCAAGGGGTACATTTTCAAGCCGGGGCTGGATTGGTAACTAGTGGCAATTTTAACATCACTTTTGCTGGAAACACCATTTCAAACCCTGGAAACAATATGTCTATAGGAAGTATTTTTCAAGGACTGCATCTGAATAATGGCGTAACTCCCAACGACAATTTTCAGACCTGTATGAATATTGGACAAAACACGATCACAAATTCAGGAAGAAATGGTGGAACCGATTTCAGACTCAGGCAAAGACAGAATACAACAGTGTTTCTGCCCGGATACATGGGAGGCAATTTTGATACCGGTGCAGTAATAGTATTTGTCCAGGGCAATCTTGTTACTGCAGCATCAGGAAGTGCAGCGGTGGAAACAATACCACCAGTTGGTGGGGGTTTCCTGGGTGGTGGTGCATGTATACTACCTTAATCAATGGACAAATAAAGAAACTTAATTTATAGAATATATACTTCAATAAAAATCATTCTAATGAGACCTCTCCATCATAAATATTGTATTGTGGTAATTCTATCCATGATCTGTAAAATAGTCATGGCTCAGTCCTTTCCTACAACTCCGGGATTTACATTACCACCGGGTAAAACGATTGTCATTACTTATAGTGTGGATGTCAATAGCGATGCATGCCCGGATGGTGAAGTGGCACCAATGAACCTCTCTAACCAATCCAATGTCTCCGGATCTAATTTTACAACGATACAAACACACGAATTAAATCTAATGATGCCGGATCCTACACTTACCGCATTTGCAGGAATCACATTGGGAGATATGGTATTTTTTGATCAAAACAGCAATGGTATTTTTGATGGCATGGATGCAGGTATTGATGGAGTATTGATCAATGTTTATGTAGATGATGGGAATGGCACTTTGGGTATGGAAGACATGTTACCAATAGCAAACACTACAACCTCAGGAGGAGGCATGTACTCTTTTCATCTTTGTCCCGGCAGTTTTATTGTAGAAGTGGATCCATCCAATTTTTTGATGGGGGGAGCTTTATATAATAACATGCTCAACGCTGCCATGATCCCATCCGGAGCACCAGCCAATCCTGCTGATGGATTGAATAATGTAAACCATGGCAGTCAGATTATGGGATTTGGAGTTGCCAGTACATCTATAGACATTGATTACGGAGGAGGAGTCATGGGTACTGATGATTTTCTTCATTTGGATTTTGCTTTTCAGGATCCCACCACTGTCACCATTAATGATCCTATGGTCGCAGAAGGAAATACAGGAGATATGAATACTTTGACTTTTACCATCACAAGGTCAGATAATGTATTGGCATTTGATTTGGATGTTGCCGTTACCGGAGGAACAGCTACTTCTGGAATCGACTTTATTGCTCCTGTTCAGAATACCATATCTTTTACAGCGGCAGGTAATCTCACTGCCAGTTTTGAAATTACCATCACTGGAGATCAATTAGTGGAACTGGATGAGACTATTGAAGTGACCATATCCAATTCGCCGTCAAACGTAATTATAAGTAAGTCGTTGGGTACGGGTACCATAGAGAATGATGACATGGCAGGTATATCGGTAAGCAATGTAAGTAACCTGGAGGCCAATGGTCCGTTTGTATTTGATATCACCCTGACTAATCCTGTCGACGTAGAGGTGACTATGGATTTTTCAACATCTGATGGTACGGCTATTGTGGTCGATAACGATTATGTGGCTGTTGCAGCACAACAGGTAAGTTTTGCAGCA
>DAOLDB010000005.1:0-30405 GCA_035327565.1 Saprospiraceae bacterium | reverse complement strand
TGTTACGGTAAATGATGACAATAAAGTAGAACTGGATGAAGTGTTTAATGTGATGATCAGTAATCTGGCTGCATCAGGTCGGGAAGTTACTTTTACTAAAGAGAATGGCACAGGCACTATAGAAAATGATGACATGGCCTACGTGCATATCGACAGTGTTGCTATGGATGAAGGTAATTTTCCGGATCTGACATCATTTATATTTACGGTGAGACTGGAAGGAGAGGTGGACGCAGCTGTCATGGTGGATTATAAAACTGAAGATGGCGCTGCTACCTTATCCGACAATGATTACCAATCCAATACCGGAATGTTAAATTTTCCAGCAATGGGGGGAGTTTCTCAAACTCAGAACATCACTGTTATGGTGATTGGTGATGATGTCAGTGAGCCGGATGAAACATTTTTTGTCATATTATCTAATCTTGTAGCTTCCGGGCGAGATGTACAGTTCGCTGTGGATACAGGACTGGGTACCATTTTAGACGATGATTGTATGTTACCGGACATTCCAGGTCTTACACAGGACACTGTTATTTGCCCCAAAGATATGGCAATGATCCGCGTTTTGAACGGAGAATTAAATCAAGCTACAGAATGGGTACTCTATACGGGCTCTTGCGGTGGGATGGAAGTAACCAGAAATGACTCTGGAGTATTTTTTGTTCAACCTATGGAAATTACTGAGTATTTTGTCAGAGGTGAGGGAGGCTGTGTAGTGTTGGATGCGACCTGTTCTTCTGTCACAGTGACTCCTGCGGCATTTGCCGATATTTCTTTTGATGTTGCTGTATGTTGTCCGTATACCATTGCCGTATTTGTAGATATGAATGCTTCCGGAAATAATGATGGGACTGACTGGAACAATGCATTTCATGATTTGGGTGATGCATTCCTGGCAACTTCAGTATGCTCAGGTCTGGCAGATGAAATTTGGGTTGCAGAAGGGGTTTACTATCCCGACAGGATTTTAGGTTTGGAAACCGGTGACAGAAATGCAAGCTTCATATTAAGAAACGGGATTCGCATTTTAGGTGGTTTTCCTTCGGGTGGAAATCCTGGATTGGCAGATAGAAACCCCTCTACATTCCAAAGTATCTTATGTGGTGATATTGGGAATCCAAATGATAAATCAGATAACAGTTTCCATGTGGTTACAGGTATCAACCTTAGTGATCAAACCCTCATGGATGGGTTTATCATTCGCAACGGTATGGCAGACGGAGATAATGATGAGGCCCATGGGGCCGGAATTTTTACTTCATCAGAGGGTGTTGATGGGGTAAATCAACCAGTTTTTAAAAACATTGTATTCAATAATAACATGGCTTCTGGCAATGGAGGTGCTATGTATTCATTGGCAAATTCTACCGGAAGCCCTTTGGTTGAAAATTCTTCATTTATTGGAAATATAGCCATGATGAATGGTGGAGGGTTTTACAGTGCAGCCTTAAGTGAAAATGCAGCAGCATTACCCAATTTTCGAAATGTATCGTTTTTGAATAATGTGGCCGGTGGTGACGGAGGAGGACTTCATAGCGAAGCCATTGGAGTTGGGAGCTTGGCTTCAATTCTAATGGTGAATACCTTAATGGCTAAAAATACAGCAACCAGGGGTGGTGCCATTTCACAAATGAGTACTGGGGATAATGCGGTCGCTAACATGAAAATAGTCAACAATACGATGGCTGACAATGAGGCTGATGTTGAGGGAGGAGCCATTTTTCACTTTTCTTCCTCAACTGCGTCTTCTTCCTCGTTGGATATAATCAATAACATTATATACAACAATATGGCTTCCATGGGAGCAACTTTGTATCAGGAAGGTAATAACTCCAGTACTGAAATATCTTACAGTATCATACATGCCGCAGATTGTAATGATATGGTGTCGTTAGCCATGATAGGTGGGAATATTATGTGCGACGATTTAAGCATTCTGTTCAATGTGAACCCAGGATTTATTGATCCTGATAACAACAATTACCGGTTACATAACGGATCCATAGGCATTAACCAAGGAAACAATGCTGAACCTGAAATATATGATCCGGATCTAGACGGCAATACGAGGGTTTTTGGTCCTGTGATTGATTTAGGAGCTTATGAGACTCAGGTACTCATGCGGGTCATCCCTACCATGTCTGAATGGGGTTTATCCATTTTGATCTTATTGTTTGTTATTGTAGGCAGATTAAAAATGAAACATTTTTATTATGAAGTCCAATAGCCAGGACATTTTCATTTATGCATTTTAGTTTTGCTTCGCAGTATTGCGATTATTTTCTCAATTTCTTTGATTTAGTCATCAGATATAAACCATCTTTGAGGTGTTTATATCTGTTTATAAATATTACTCTTACCTCCTGGGATAACTATGTGACCCTTTCCATTCTATGGAAGCTAAATATTCTCTTTCATCATTTGATAATTGCTGAATAAACTCACTTTCCTTCTGTTGGACACAATTCAGTTAACTAAAAAATTATATTACTTACTTTTATTATTGAATAATTATTAGTTATCAATTTTATTATTTGATAGTGTTTGATTTGTCAAAATGTAACATTGAAGCTGATGGATTCAAAATGAGAGTCCGCCTGCAGGAATTGATTTCTGGGTAAGACCCATCTTCATTAAATTTCTCTGAGAGATTTTTAACTATCTGACAGATTACTTTTTATATGGAGTGAGGTTTATAAAATCAGCATCCTTTAAGGCACTCTCATTTTTTCATATGCTATTTCCTTTATTTACAGAGGAATTTTAATCAAGGTACTACTGCTGTTTATGAATACATAATACATTCTTTATCATTAAGAATAGAAGTGCTATGATTTAGAATACCACTTATAGACTAAATTACAAATAATGAGAAAACTACTACATAACATTTGGCTATACGTCTTTGTGTTGATGATAATATTACTTGACTCAAAATTAAATGCACAATGTCCTCCCAATCCTGCCTATATAACACTTAACGATAATTTTACCGTCACTGGTTGGACTCCAACATGTCGAAATGGTGGTAACGGTTTTATTCGATTTACTAATGCTACGGGTGGTAATCCCCCAAGAATTTTAAGAGTTCGCGATCTCATGTTCAATATTGTGGAAACTCTCAATATTGGAAGTGGAACAATGGGAGATGTCACAGGGTTGATGCCAGGAACCTATATTGCAGACGTCCTGGATGCTTGCGGTGAAGACAGTGCTGATAAAATTGTAACTATAATCAACCCCGTTGGCACTTTGGAGTACTTTCTTCCGGCATCGGGTTATTGGGATGAATATACGGATGCTATTTGCGGAGATATTTATCTGCATCGCCTCATGGCTTTTGCATCACGCACAGGTCAGACCCTCAGGTTTTTATATGTCAACCATTTTAACGATACCCTGATAAATGATATTTTTAATACAACAATTGCCAGTGGAGCTGTGCAGGAATTTATTTCATTTATGGAAATTCCTAAAGATTTTTTTGATGGAATGCCAGTACAAGCATCTGTCATTTCTTTGGATTGCCCGGACTATACATCCATATCTACCAACATATTGTATTTCGAGAACTTTATGATGACCACCCAAACCCTAAACCAAATCACTCCGGGATTTGAATTTTCGTCACCTGATTTGAATGATCCTTGTAGCCAGGCATACAGGATTCACAGGCTGCGGAGGTTTGGTACAAATCCCATCATAGCTGTCATTGAAGAAGAAACAATGCCTGGAAGTGGTATCTGGATACCTGGTACAGATGTATTTAATAATGTATTGGGAAATTTTAATGGAAATGTTCCTTTTCAAAGAGGATATCCTGTAAACAACCTTACTACCGAAGGAGAACTCATTTTTTCTGGCCTGGCCTACGACAGAAATTACAGAATTACTTATACAGATGCTTGTGGCGATGTATTTCAGGAATCTTTTAATCAATCAATACCAAATCCTTCTACTGGCAGGATAGAGTGTGTGGTTTCCGGAAGCCTTAGTGAAGCGCATCATTTGGAAAGTGGAGGAAGTTTAAGGGCAAATGTGGTACCACAAAGTGGTTTTAATGTAAGTCCTTATACATTTAAGATCATAGGTGTAAATATGGCTAACTGGACTTCATCATTTCTAAATCTGGATGGTATGAGTTTCGATTTTGTCGATTTTGAAAACAACCCTTTAGAATTCACCACAAATAACATTATAGAAGATGTATTTAACCTGAATCTTCCGGAAGCTACATATACGTTTGCCTATGAAGATGCCTGTGGTAATAATGATACCATGGATTGGACTATAAATTGTAAATCTGAGCCTCAAATTAATATTCAGGTTGACAGGTGCAATTATTTGAGTGGAAATGCAGACATTACCTTCAGGGTAAACTTTATACCAAGACCGCAGCAATACCGTGCCGCTTTATACGATGGCAACGGAGATCTTGTGACCATCGGGATCAATGTAGGCTCAAACCCTAATGAAATGAAACAATTTCTCGAAGTCCCTGCAGGTTTATATGAGTTGCGATTTGGTGGGATTAGAAATGATGGTGCGATGGTCAATTTTCCTGCATTTGATCCTCCTTTACCCAGATTAGACGGTGGATATATTTACAAAATGGATATATTATTGGAACCCCTCGAAGAATTGGATGTGGAATATTTTGCCTTTTATGATTGCGAAGACCATTCAATGTATATTTCATCCCAGGCGACAGGCGGAATAGTTCCTTATTCTTACAGGATATTGGATATGGATTTCAACCAGGTAGTACCATCTCAAAATGTGGGCTTTTTTGGTGGCCTTTTATTGGAAAATTATTTAATAGAGGTGACGGATTCATGTGGGAGAACCAGAATAAGACCCATAACTCAATCTAACAACCCTATATTGATCAATGGAAAATTAAATCCTGTTTGTGAAGGGGATAATGTGATTTTGAGCAGTCAGCTTGATTTAGATAATATAACTTATATATGGTCCGGACCAGGTGGTTTTAATGAAACCGGAGCAGAAGTCTTTATACCAAATGTAAATCCAAATAATGCAGGGATTTATGTTTTAACCCTGATGATAGAAGACCCATCTATTTGTACAGAAGAATTTATGATAGAATTATTGGTGGAAGCAAAACCAGAAATACTCAATGAAGACTTAATCCTATGCGATACTCAAGGAAGTGTTTTGCTTGAGGCCGATTCAGTGGGTGGCATATGGACTATAAATGGAATGACCCTGGAAAACCCAGAATTTGACCCAATGTTATTAGGATTCGGAGAATACGAAATCATTTATACAATACAGTCTATGAACTGTTTTCTTTCCGATACTATTCAGATAAATGTGATCAAT
The DNA here is from genome assembly GCA_035327565.1 of Saprospiraceae bacterium. Lineage (GTDB taxonomy): Bacteria > Bacteroidota > Bacteroidia > Chitinophagales > Saprospiraceae > JABDLO01. The sequence goes on along the minus strand of DAOLDB010000005.1, from coordinate 25,056 downwards.
GGACCAGAAGTATTAAATGCATCTTTAACTGAATGTGAAAAGGAAGGAGGTTTGGGAGTGGCCATGTTTGATCTTTCCGGGGCAATAAGTGAAATATTGAATGGTCAACAGGAAGATGAATGGGATCTTTCATTTCATATGAGTTTTAAGGATGCACAATGCAATGAAAGCCCAATAGAACCTATATTGATAAGTGAATCCGATACTCTATATGTGAGGATCAGTGAAGTAGGTGGTACCTGCTATGCTACTACCGAATTGGAATTGCTGGTGATTCCGAGTGACATTGAATTGGAGATTGAAGGATTGAGAGATATTTGTATAGATGAAGTCACAAATATTAATGGCGTAATAACAGGAGGTGTTGAGCCTTTTACAGTTGAATGGATTATTGGGGACATGTCAATGGGGAGTGGTCATTTCTCACACTCCAGTGAATTAAACATTACATTGACCGGTATCATGCCAGGTTTGACTGACATTATTTTTTCAGTAACTGATATGTATGGATGTGGCGATAGTATAATGAGAACTATTCGAATTTTATCCTATTGTCAATCAGAAATAATACTGGCAGATCCTTGTAATTGTGAGCATCCGGAAAACATATTCGATGGAAGGGTCATTTCACTTTTTTACGAAGAATTAGAAATATCAGTGAGCGGTGCTTTGCCTGAAGTGTCCATACAAGTCACAGAAGTTGTATCGGGGTTTAGAAATATGGATGGAATATTGTACACAGCAAATACCATTTTGGGAATTACAGATGCAGATGGCAACTTACAAACTGTTTTTCCATTTTACAGACTGCCCGGCGAACAGTTGTCCATTGAAATTGAAGGAACTGAATTTATTTCTGAAGGATGCATTGCCGATACATGTGCTGTCTTACCCATACCCTGTATGGGATTTTGGAGTTTACTAATTTTGGGCTTACTGATCATGGTCATCTCAGTGGTAACCTTAAAGATCAATAAAGTCATCTTGTTGGATTGATACTATATATGACAATTCTTTTTATTCCAGTTTGCTGTTAACCAACTTGAAATTCCCTTAAATAAAGGTTTCCCTTTTTTTGAGTTTCGATTTGTGTGCTACGGATTTTCTTTTCTCAAAAGGAGAATTTCTATTTCCCAGTGAATGGTATATTTCTTTTACCTTTTCTTGTGGCTCTGTACATATTCTTTCATATATGATTTCATCAAAGGTATTTTGCTCTGATCTAATTATAACCATTTGTGTATTGAATATTCTTACTATCTCCTGCCTGTTATGGCTGTTCCCTTTTTCTTTAGCTGGTCACGGAGTGTATTGGTCAACCAAAATGCCAATAATCCCAATTGAAGATGAGCCGCTGTGGATTCATCCTTTTTGTGGTAAAGCAACCTGAAGTTCAAGTCTGTTTACAGACATCTGAAAATGCTTTCAATTTCAAGGATTGAATTGTAGGTATTCCATATTATTTACTGATCTTCTCCTTTCAGATTCGATCTGATAAAATTGCTGCCCCTATGTTTTTCATTGCAATGGCAGCATTCCTTTTTGTGAACAACAATGACTGTAGTCATGTTGCCTGCTGACTTCACCCGGATATGAAAGTGCCTGCCCATCGATGGATATTTTTCGATGATGCGACCTATGTATCTTTCTACCTTATCAGTTTTCTTGATCCCTCCTTTGTTGGACAAAACCGCCTTTGATTTATAGTCCACCTGTATAAAGGATATCTTCAAACTGATTATTCATTGACTCCTCTTTTTTCAATTTCCCTTCCCTTTGGACTTTTAGTAGATTATAATTCGTTTGTTTGGATTCACTTATAATTTGTTGAATATTCATGATGGGATCCATAAGGTAATCATGGATCGTAATCCTACTCACACATATGTAATCATATGCCTTGACGATTAACAATTCGAGGTTTTCTTCCGTAGCTATTCCTGCATCCAATTTCACAATAGTTCTTTGTCTGCCGTTGGTGCATACTCGGATTTTCTCCACAATTTCAGGAAGGGAAGAACTATAACATTTTTTACCTATTAAATACGCTGGAAAACCTGTTAAATCCCTCTATGTTCACAACAATAGCTAATACGACAATCATTGCATCATCCCGTTACTCTTTGCTCTTATTCTTAGCATTCTGTGCCAGTTTACTATGACGCTTCGTGTCTTCAAAATATGTATTCGTAAGATCATACAGTATAATTCGAGCTTGAAGATCAAACAGCTCGTTGGTTCTCTTTGACAAGTGATTTTCCAACCTGTCCTTTACCGCAAACAACTTCAGTGCACGCTCATATACCTTATTTTTTGTAATGTTTTTCAGTGGATATCCAAGCACCCCACATATTGCTGAATTCTCCTGAATCCACCATCAGGTACAGTACACTGAATAGGAATAAACTGCACGACTTATGATTTGAGTTATTGTAAGCTGGAATGGCTCTTCCTGCCAGCTTATGTTCTCAAGCATTTTATTTATCTTCAGTTGCCTGAGCGATTGGAAGTACATTCATTCTACTTCCAGCTCTCTGGCATCTTTATGCTTGATCTTATATGCATCTACCATACGTCTCTTCTTCTCATATGCCTGGTATGAATCATCAACCTTCTTCTCTTGTATAAGTTGTTGCCTGCATTTTTTAGCATATTCAACTAGCTGCTCATTCTGCTGTTCAAACATAGTCATTCGCCTGTTTTGCTTATCGTTGAGTATGTTTTTGATTGCATTCGGATTCTCACCAGGGAGGTCTAAGAATCCAATGTTGAGAAGAGTACGTACTATGACAGATACGATTGTACTCATTGCGATAACTCTCCACCAGCCTGTAATAGCCTTCAGGACGGCCGGTATAAAGGTTCATTTGCATGAAAACTTAAAAATAAATGAAGCAAAAAGCAGTATGAATTACCACCGACCAACACCCCCCGTGTACTACGAACTATGTTGAAAACCTTAATGGTTTGTATATCAAATTGTTAATATATACCCCTATATAAAATCATGCACATTTATGTTGAATAAAGACCTGCTTTTGTAGAAATTAGCAACTTTCACTGCAAGATGGGTTGGTGGGGTCTAAAAACATAACTCCTTTCAGAATTCAACATTACCAGTTGTTTAAAAGGAGATTATGGTTATATATGGGTTTATTAATGGCATTTGCATCATTTCAGTTTAATGACCTTAAAATCAAGCATTTCATTTGGTAACTTTGAGAACATTCAAAACCAAAAGAGATGCAGAGGCACTATGCAAAAAGGCAAAAACCCCATAAAATTGGAAAGCGATTATCCACCCATTCTGATTATTCCAAAAAATCCAAAAGTATAGGAAAAAGGATTAAGTGTCTATACAGATACAAAAAACAAATCATGTGGTCAGGTTTGGTAGTATCAGGCATTTCCATACCTATGTATGAGGCCCACGCCCAATGTCAATTATTGATACAGGGATCAGAATTCAGGATCAATACATATACTATAAGCAATCAGGGAGGACCATCCCTTGCCTCTGATGCTGAGGGAAATTTTGCAGTTGTCTGGCACAGTTTTGCTCAACCAGGGGGAAGTAATTTTGATATTTATTGTCAAAGATATGAAAATAACGGAGCTGTAGTAGGTGGTGAATTCAGGATAAATGATGGCACTACCGGTAGACAATTTAACCCTGTTATAGCTATGGATGCACTGGGAAATTTCACTGTAGCTTTTGAGTGGGAAAATATGGATAACTATAACTCTGAAAGTATTTATGCAAAAAGATTCGATCAAAATGGCGCCATGATTGGAATGGAATTTATGGTAAATACATACACTACAGGCAATAAATTGAACCCTACCATAGCCATGAATTCCAATGGTGATTTTATTATTGCCTGGACGAGTGAAAGTGATCAGGATGGGGATCAGGATGGAGTATTTGCACAAAGGTATAATAACGTCGGAGCTTTGGCAGGTACTGAATTTCAGGTAAATAGTTTTACTGAAGGAAACCAACGAAGATCTGCTGTGGCTATGAATGATGATGGAAGTTTTGTGATCGCTTGGGATAGTAATGGGCAAGATGGATCTGGAAATGGAGTATATGCACAGAGATTTGATAATATGGGAGTAGCAGTTGATCCGGAATTCAGAGTTAACACTTATACAGTTGGCAACCAGGACTTTGCTTCTATTGCCGGTGATGGAAGTGGTAATTTTATAGTGGTTTGGCAGAGTTTTGGCCAAGATGGCTCGGGCTATGGTATTTATGCTCAGAGATTTAATCATTTGGGAGTGGCTGTTGACACTGAGTTTCTGGTGAACACCCTAACAGAAGGAAATCAAGCCCAGCCTAAAGTTGCCATGCAAACAAATGGTCAATTTGTGGTGACATGGGAGTCAGGAGATGGAAGTGAAAGCGGTGTTTATGCCAGACGATTCGACCCTATGGGAGTAGCGATAGATGCCTCAGAATTTCTGGTCAATACATGGACTACCGATTTTCAGAGAATTCCTGTCATCAACGTTCATGACAGTGGAGATTTTGTTATTGCCTGGGAAAGTTTTGACCAAGATATGGGAGGCGGCTTTGACAATGGTGTATACGCTCAAAGATTTAGTAATTTATGTGCAGGCATAGAAATTATAGATCCATGCAATTGCAAAAACGAAGATAATATAGTTAACAATGGAAATATAGTACGCTTCCATGAGATATTGCAAATGAATGGCACGGGTACACCTGGAGGTAATGTAGAGTTGACCGCCAACAATAATCCCGGAGGATTTACAAATTCAATGGGAACGGATTATCCAATGGGTGAAATTTTGGGTATGGTTGGTATGGATGGTACCTATTCCATTCAATTTGAATTTTACAGGAGTCCCGGTCAAATGGTAGATATTGAAGTGGATGGTATGCCATTCACAGAGGCAGCATGCAGTCTGGACGAATGTATTTCCATTTCTTCAATTACCCTAAATGATCCATGTGATTGCAATAATCCTGATAATATTGTAGAGAATGATGTAATTGTCAGGTTTCACGATGTTTTAATCATATCGGGTACAGGTATGGTTGGAGAGGAAATTGTATTGACAGCAAACAATAATGTGGGTGGTTTTACCGATGCTTCAGGGATGGATTATCCTCTTGGAGAAATATTAGGCCAAGTGGATATGGATGGCAACTTTAATATTGCATTTGAGTTTTACAGAGAGCCCGGGGCGGAAGTAGATATTGAAGTAGAAGGTTTCATGTTTACATCTGCAGCTTGTAGTTTATCGATTTGTGATGACCCTGCAGCAATACCCACATTAAATCAATGGGGTGCTTTAATATTAACGCTGGCATTTTCTATATTAGCTATTTTAGGTATTCGTCAGAAAACATTTACGCTGATGTACAATAAAGAGTAGAGAATTGGAATGTATAATATATTCTCTATATGAAATGGACAAAATGCCGTATTAGGTTTTCTCAAAGAATGCTATGACACTTTCTTTAAACTGTCTTCCTATAGGTAATTCCTTGCCATGTATCACAACACCCTGTGCGTTGAATGATGAAATTTTATGCACATTGATGATATACGATTTATGAATTCGAAGACCTCCAAAAAGAATCATCTCTTTTTCCATTTCTGACAAACTGTATCTCGTGACTATAGATTTATCCTTTGTGAAAATTCGCACATAATCCTTCAGACTTTCAATGTATAGAATTTCATCGTAATAAACTTTAACTTTTGCTTTATTCACATTAAAAAACTTAAATGGCCTGCTGGATTCCGTCTCGTCTTGCAAAATATTTTTGAAGTTAAGTTTATTGATCGCTTTTACAAATCTTTCAAACTCAATAGGCTTTAACAAATAGTCTACAACTGCTTTCTCAAATCCTTCTAAAGCGTATTGATGATATGCAGTGGTTATGATGACCTGATATTTGCGCGAGAGCACATCCAGAAGGTCAAATCCTCCTAAATGAGGCATTTGCAAATCGAGGAAAAGCACATCAACTTCATGAGATCTCAAATATGAAAGTGCATCCAATGGATCGGTAAAAGCACCTTCAAAAATGAGAGAAGGAATCATTTTAATATAATCCTGAATGATACCCGCAGCTATAGGTTCATCTTCAATAATTATGCATTTTAATTCTTTCATTTGCTGACTTTAATTTTTAAAGTGACTGAAAATTTTTTAGCTTCCTTAGTAATTTGCAATGAATGTTTATCAGGATATTCAATTTGTAATTGCCGTTCGAGGTTCTTCAGACCTATTCCACCTTCTTTTTCAGATACATTTTCCTGGAAAGGATTAGAGATGGAAAACGTGTATTCATTATTCTGGGAAATAGATGAATTTATAAAAATCACACCTTTATCCATTTTATCAAAATAACTGTATTTATATGCATTTTCAATTAATGGAAGCAAGATCCCGGGTGAAATGATTAAATCCGGGTGAGGTTGACACCAGTATGTTGTCGCGGGAGTCCTTTCTCCAAATCTAAGATTTTGAAGTTGGACAAATTTTTCCATCATAAGTTGCTCCCTTTCCAATGATACTTTCTGAGCATTGCATTCATACAATAGATATCTCAGCAAATCGGAAACGGCAATAATACTTTTCTCAGCGGCTTTTTGATTTTTTCTGATCAGGCCAAATATGGTATTCAATGTATTAAACAGGAAATGCGGATTGGTTTGATTTTTAAGAAATTGTAATTCCATTTCCAATTTTTCTTTTTCCAATTGGCGGGATCTCTCCAATAAAACATTTTGAGAGTCATAAATCCAGATAGAGCCAAAAAGAAGCATGGGCACTAATATTTCCGATAGATTGGACAACCATCGTTGAATTTCAGTGTATAATGCAAACTCTACCGGAATATTGAATATAAAAGGATAAACTATAAGATACATAGCCATTCTATAGGCCAATATTCCAAAAATAATACTCAAGATTAATTTCGAAATCACGCCAATCCAGGAAGAAGTTTTTAAAAACACTTTTCTTACCAATGGAGATATACCAAAGTATACCGGGATCAATTTAGCCGGAAGAAGAAGAAGTGTCACAGATACACCAAGAAAAATTTGGTGGAACCAACTTATGTCATCATGGTAATATCCTATATTAGGTGTACTCATGGATGTAAAATACAACTCATGAATAACCCAAATACCTAAGTCTCTCTTTTGCCTCTGGTTCATGTAGTAAACTTATGAATTGCCAGCATAAAGATTTTATTAATAAGATAAAATACATAAATGTACCACCCATCAGTCAAAATAATAGATAAATATAGACAACTGTGATTATCTGCTTTTCATACCATGATTATGGTATCTAGTCGCATTTGCCAATTCTATAGTACAATTTCAAATAGTTTTACAACACAATAGCCAAATAAATCAATGTTTTTGTCATGATACTATTCTTCTATTTCGGAAGTATACTAAAAAAATTAACTTTTAATATGAATTGCAAAAAGGGTGGTTCCTGCACATTTAAATCGTGTTATTTCATTGTGATATTATTATTAATATTGAGTGATGCGGTTTCTCAGACTCATTTTGTAAAAGTAGAAAAAGAAGAATGGATAAATTGGTTAGCTGATAGCCGAAGTGTACATATTGTAGATATGAATCATGACGGACGAGATGATATTTTTATTACTAATGGCCCTAAATCGGGATTCCAGGATTTACTTTTTTTGCAGACCTCTCAAGGCAATTTTGAACGGGCTAAAGTACCATTTGATTCTATCCATGACCCCTCTGTCGGAGCATGTATTGCCGATATAGATAATAATGGATATAGAGATATATACATAACAAATTGGTACGGGAGGGAAGATAAACTTTTAAAACATTACGCTGATGGTCAATTTGAAACCATTTCGATGGGCAAGCGCAGCTTTGGAGAATCGGCTGATTTCTCAGATATTAATAATGATGGATGGCTTGATTTGTATACGGGCAATAGCGAAGGTAATATGAGAAATATTCTTTATCTGAATACATGTAAAGGCGAAATGACAGAAATGTTGACTAGTATTTTATCGTTGGAAGAAACACCCTCAAGAGGTGTAACCTGGATCGATTATAATAATGATGGACTTCCAGACCTTTTTATCTGCAATGAAAATAAAGCTGCAAATGCACTTTATAAAAATTTAGGCCAGGGAGTCTTTATCAAAATTGAAAAAGCAGGTGACTTGTTCATGCAAGATGCAGGCACAATGAGTGCAAGCTGGGGAGATGTGAATAATGATGGATTTCCAGATCTATTCCTTGCCAATTCCGGATATTTTAAAGAAGAATCCAATCAATTATTTATTAATAATGGAGATGGTACTTTTCAACAACAGAAAGGTCCCTGGGATGCAGATTTAGGCTGTTCATACTCTTCTTCCTTTGCCGATTATGATAATGATGGAGACCTGGATTTGGTCGTCACCAATGGATATTGCCACGGCGATATTGTAAATTTTTTGTATTTAAATGATGGCAATGGCCATTTTGTAAAAGACACATTATCACAAATAGATTTAAAAACTGAATGTTCCTATGGTGTTGCATGGGGAGATTTAGATAACAATGGTTTTCAGGATTTAGTCATTGCCACCTGCCAAAATATAAATAGTTCAGCATTGTTGCCTAATCAAATTTGGCTCAATGAAGGCAACAATAATCATTGGATTAAAGCAAAACTTACCGGAGTCTTATCAAACCGCGATGCTGTCGGTGCAAAGATCAGGATCAGGGCTCAAATCAATAACCGCCCTGTATGGCAGACCAGGTGGATCCAGGCCCAAAGCGGGTATTGCAGCCAAAATAGCTTTGTAGTACATTTTGGATTACTCGATGCTCAAATAGTAGATTCAGTGATTGTTCATTGGCCATCAGGAGTTGTCCAAATCATGATTGATCAACCTGTAAACACCATCCTGGAAATACAGGAAGATCCACCTATGGTTGGAAAAAAAACAGATATTACTCCAAAAAATAGTCCAGAAAAATATAATACATATTGGGTAAGAATTTCAGATGATGGTATAGTTGATGATGGTTCCTTGAAGGGTTGTCAAAATTGCACTTTTCTATTGAAAAGGAGAGAAGACATTCCAATACTTCCTAATGAATATAAAAAATTTTAAAGTTGTTTGATTAATGATTTTGTAATCTCTTGTAACCCCCTAATCTGTAAAGACAGATTTCCAGAACTCTGCCTAAATTCACAATAGCAATAGTGATAGAATTCGGATGGGGGTTATATTTTTTCATGTATTCATGCTTGTTATTTAAAGAATAAAATGTTTGAATTAGGACATTATAATTTTTAAATGAATGAATTGGTTTCATGTCAGAGTTTTAAATCCTATTCAAAAGAATTATAGATTTTATAAATGTCCAACCACTTATTAAAATTTATACAGATTAATGTGTCATATAATATGATGAAATTGTATTTGCCTTTAATTCCGCTATATATTAAACCAACGGATTATGTACATAAAAGGGATTTTAAAAAGCCCAAAAATGACATAACTACCATTTTGTTAATGAGTCTATCCTTATGTGTGGGGTGTCAAAGTGCAATAAACTCCGAGGTTGAGAAGAAAGACTATTTTCTACACCCTATTGATTTTTTCGACGATTACAAATCTGCGAAATTAATGATATTGGGTACGTTTCATTTTCAGGATGCAGGTAAAGATGGTTTTAAACCCACAGATCTGGACATACTGAGCGAGAAAAGACAAGCAGAAATTGGTGAGTTGGCAAATAAATTAATTGCATTTGAGCCTACAATAGTGGCAGTAGAATGGCTGGCAAAAAATCAAAGTTGGGTGGACTCCACTTTTCAGGAATACCAAAAAGGACAATTCGACTTGGGATCAAATGAGGTATTTCAATTAGGATACCGGATCGCTGGTAATGCCGGAGCTAAAGTAGTATGTATTGATGCACAACAACGAATGTATGATGATTGGATCAGCATGGAGAAATTGAGAGAGATAGCAGATTATAATCACCAATCGCACTATTTTGATTTATATGAAAAACGTTCAAGGGAATACGAAGCTTATCGCAATTATTTGGAAAGTCTGAAACACAATGTACTCACTATTGAGGAATATCTTAGATTGATCAATTCCGAAACCGTGATGATGAACAACCATGGATGGTATATGCAGAAATTCCAGGCGATTGGCAATTCAGAAGAATACCCTATGATCGATGAATGGACACGTTGGTACAATAGAAACTATCGCATCTTTGGAAATTTACTCCGACTTATAGAAACCGGCAATGAACGAATTTTATTGATCATTGGATCAGGTCATGTACCCATTCTGAAACAATCAGCCATGGGCAGTCCTGATACGGAATTAGTTGAAGTATTGGATTACCTAAAATAAATATTTATGAGCCACTATATTACTTTTATTGTATTGATATGTCATTCAGTATTGTTGGGTGTGTTGGAATTGAGTTTAAATACCAACTGTGGAACAATCAGGGCTATTCACTCTCTAAAAACAGAAAATTTTCAAAACCTCACAGTAAAAGGAAGAATTCTCAGTAATAATGGGGAAACACTCAAAATGGCACATGTAAGAAGTGTTATTGCCGATGATTGGAATTACACTGAAATATTGACCAAGACTAAAAAAGATGGAAGTTTTGAAATTACACTATCTAAAGATAAAAATGTATACCAGTTATTCTTTACCGGTGTGCATCATAAACCTAGACATGTTTCTATTTTTTCCGATTTAGGAGATTGTGTATTAGAGATCAGATTAGAGCCCGTTTCAATAGGCGTCCATAGTGAAATTAAGGGTTTGCTAAGTAATGTACACGACTTTTACCCATTAAACCGAATAGAATATGAAAAGGCTAATAATGGTAAGTATATATTTTCGGAAAAAGAGTTACCTGATGGTACTACTCACTTTCAGGTTTCGGGAGTCTATAATGGAGACAATATGCGAATAGCAGGGCCAGAGGGGCCATTCAGAAGCACAGAGAATATTATTGGATCAGATGGATACGCTTCGACTATTTTGGCAGAAAGGAAGCCCATAATTATTAATTTGAAAAAATTTACTCATCGTAATGGCGAAGGAAAAGTGAAGTTTTTGTCTGAAAATGGGATTTATCAGGAAACTGCATTTGAAGCGTATTGCAGGATTAACGAATTTATCAATTCCATGATGACTAAATTGTATGAACAAAGAGATAGAGGTGATTTTTCCAAAATTAACTTACAACCTGAATTTGATAGGATTGAGAAAATGCTTAACGAAAGTGAGGATGAGCAATTAAGTAAGATATTGCTTTTAGAATATTTAGGTTTTGATGCTATCAGGAGCATAGTGAAAAGTAAGGATCCGGAACGCCATAATGAGATATTTGATGGAAAAGCAAAATCTGAAATACTTGTAAAAGTCATTGAGCATGTTCCACCACTTACTTCTTTATGGCATATTGAAAGCCGTGGTCTCTTTTGGTTGGTCAAAGAATTGCCATTAAATCATTTCTCCCTTTCATATTTTGAAAAGATCTATAACCAACATCCTGATGAGAGCATCCGAGCCATTGTATTATATGGTTTGGCTCATAAATACAATACACTTAAACATGAAGATGAATTTTTAAATGCATTTGGCCAATTAGCAAGCAAATACCCGAAGCACCCTTACACCTTTAGAGCTAAGGCAGAATTCGGGTTGTCAAGCGAGTTGAATGTAGGTCAACCTGTGCCTGACTTCAAAATATATTTATTAGATGAACCTCAAAATGTACTTACACCTCAAATGATGTTAGGGAGAGTTTATCTCATTGATTTTTGGGCGACATGGTGCGGGGGTTGTATCTTAAAAATGCCGGGATTATCTGAAGTTTATGACAAGTATAGCAAAAAGGGATTTGAAATTCTGAGTATTTCTCTCGACAATAGAGTTGAAGCGGTTAATAATTTCAGACAAAAACGATATTCTTTACCTTGGTTAAATGCCATTGAATTAAATGGATTTAAGAGCGATATAGCCAGACGATTCGAGGTTTCATCCATACCAAAAAGCATTTTAGTGGAGCCCAATGGAAACATCTTAGCCATAGGCGATGCATCAGAATTGGATTTAGACTCTATTTTAAAAAATTTTTATAAACCTAAAAACTAGATATGAAAAAGTGGATTTGTTTTTTATTGATGGGTTTTGTTATAGTGAATACTTCTCGACTTTTTTGCCAAAAACCAATCTCCGGTCGCATCCTATACAATATGGAAAGTGTAGCCGAAATACAAATGGGTTCACAGAATGCAAAACAAAATATGAAATTAAAGATTGATCTTGATTTTTTTGATAAAAACTATAGAATTGGAGCAATCATTAGTGGAGGAATGATCCAAATTGATGAACCAATATATAAATATTATTTGCCCAATGAAAAAAAGCTCTATATAGCTTTACAAAATGGTAGTCAAATTCAATGGGTTCCTGAAAAACAGCCTGATTTTACTCATTTAGTACTTACAGGAGAACGGGAAAGTTTTGATGGTTTCATTCTTCAGGAATTCACCGCCATTTATAATAACAAAAAGGCTAAAGGGTGGTATTGTCCTGATTTGCCTAATGGTATTTCACCTGTTGGATTTCTGGATATTCCAGGTGCTTTAATGAAACTTGAGACAGAAAGCACAAAAATCCAGGTTATTTCTATCGATATTGTTAGGAATATAAATAAGGATGAATTGATCTTACCTGAAAAATCAATAAAAAAATGAAATCAATTCATTACTCAATCAGCAAAAAATAGACTGTGAGTGACTCTTTTCACAATTGGAATTGGTTTCATCCTGGTCCAGGTAGCTGGACAGACTATTTTAAATCAAATGTTAAATAAGTATTCATATGAAAATTAAGATTGTTTTTTACCATGCACTCATTTGGATAGTAGCAGTACAATATGTCGTGGCACAAAGTATAGACCCCCAAAAACTTCAGGAACTTATCCATATGAATGATTCACTTTATGCCAATGAAATCCTGGTATATTATAAAGGTGATAAAGTGCTTTATTGGCGTGATTCCACTTGCAATGTAACAAATATGATTGCCTCCTCCATGTTAAAATCCTGGACGGGTCTGGCGTTTGGCACTTTGCTGGATCGGGGTATTATTAAAAGTTTGGATGAATTGACTTGTAACTGGTTACCCGAATGGAAAGAAGGATGTGAAAAACAGGTGACACTGCGGCATTTGATTACCATGACCTCAGGATTCAACAGGCGGGGTGGTGCAAGAGGAATCCTTGCTCAGGATGACCATTACCAATATCTGATGAACACAAAAATGGATACAGTACCAAATATACGGTTTGGATACTCCAATGAATCAGTACAACTTCTCGGGATGATACTGGAACGTGCCAGTGGAATGGAGGCGAACGAATACTATCGAAAATATTTATTTGAGCCGCTCGGTATGAATTCCACTACATTGTGGAAAGACCAGGCAGGAAAGAGTTGGATTACATATGGCGGAACCACAACCACGATACATGATGCGGCAAAAATCGGATTACTGTTGCGTGGAAAAGGAAACTACAATGGACAGCAAATCGTATCGGAGGCATGGATACACCAATCGTTACAGCCCTCTCATCTTGTGCCATATTACGGTTACCTGTGGTGGATCGATAATCAATCGAAACACAAAAATGTAGCTGCTTCAGGTGACCCTGGAAATTATATGATATGGTTTCCCAACCTGGATTTGTTGTTTATCAGGAATCAGGCGTGTTTGACCGGCATGGAATACAATAGCTCTAGATGGATGGGGCCTTCCTTTATAAGTAAGATCAGTGATATTGTAATTGAAGAAATAAGGTAATCATTTAATGAATATTGAGGGCAACTACTAACCTCAGACTTTTAGAACCGGAATAAAAATATCTATTTGAAATGTTTGATTTTCAAACGGTAATTTCAAAAATAACTTTTTGGTGTTGTCAGGAATTCGATACAAGGACTTTACGAAAGAGGAATATAAGTAAGATTTGATATCAGGAATAAGATGCCTGTAAATAAAATAGAAAAATACAACACTATGTTGAAAGTTGGCGTGTATGGAATCAGATAATCAGTTATTAATTGGATCCATCCGTATGATTTGGAGAAATTGGATCCATCCTGGTCCCTTATTGGGTCTGGTATTGATATTGGTTTTTGGAATACCGAGATTTATCCTGGTACTCAACGCCAATCTAACAGCTAATTATCAATACGTTGCATGGATTTTTATCATTTTGGCCTTACTGCCTTTCGTTTTCTTATCCAAAGAAGGAAGAATCAAGATAGGATTAAAATGGCCGGTTAGTTTATCTGGGATTTCCATGGCATTTGCTTCTGGAATCATATTGTGTATAGCTTTTTTTATTTTAGGATTTCTAATTTATGGATTTACCCAGTATAATTGGTTTACATATATTTCTTTCACCTATATACTTCCCGATGGTGTTTTGGAAAATCAAAGGTTTATTTCCTTTTTCATCTTTGCATTGATATCAATGACTTTTAGTCCGATAGGTGAGGAGTTATTTTACAGGGGCTTGGTTCATGAGTGTTTTGCGAATAGATATGAGGCCAATACCGCTTCTCATATAGACAGTCTTGCTTTTGCACTGACCCATTTAGCCCATTTTGGTATAGTTTGGACTGGGATGGGGTGGAAATTTTTGATTGTGCCTTCGATCTTATGGGTCACAGGCATTTATCTGACTGGTCGTCTTTTCTACTTCTGCCGAAAAAAAACCAATTCTATATGGGGTGCAGTTTTATCTCATGCCGGATTTAACCTTGCCATGACTTGGATTATTTTTTATCTCATTTTGTAATCAAAAATTGTTATATGAAATCCTATTCAATATTGTTTATTATATTTTTAAGTTTTTTTGCATGTGAAAAGATCGAGAATCCAAATGTTCCACATGAAAAACCGGAAATACCTGAAGAGAAACCACATGATTTTTTAAATGACCCATCTTTACATCTCAGTGGAAATGTACTGTTTATTGGCAATAGCCTAACCTCCTTCAATGATCTTCCTCAACTTTTTAAAAATTATTCTATGCTTCGGGGAAACGATATTCGTACAGCCATGCATGCATTACCCTATACTTCATTACAGGATCTTTGGTATGCGGGAATCATCCAGAATTTTATTGCCAGCGGTAAATTTGCCTTTGTAGTTGTGCAACAAGGACCCTCTTCACAAGAAGAGGGGAGAGGCATATTATTAGAATATGGAGCGAAGCTAAAAGCACTGTGCGATGAATATGGTGCAAAACTTGCATTTTTTATGGTTTGGCCAGACAGGGAGTACTACCACACTTTTGATGGAGTGATTAGAAATTATACGGATGCCGCGTATGTCAATCATTCAATATTGTGTCCGGTAGGTAAAGTTTGGAAAGAGCATTTTGATGCGCATAATGATTTTTCATACTATGGAGGTGATGGTTTCCATCCATCTCTTAAAGGTAGTGAAGTGGCTGCCAAAGTTATTCATCATTCACTTTATCCATAAATTCAAGTTATTATGAAAGTGTTGAAGTAGAAAAACTTTGTGTGGATATGGAGAAGTTTAATCATAAAAATTCAATAAATATATTGATTATGAATTTTTTAAAAATTAAAATAATATAACATATGATAATTGGGGTAGTGATTTTTATATTCACGGTATTGAATGAAGGATTCTATGGAAGAAGTGAAACGATCCACATTCTCTTTGTAGGAAATAGCCTGACATACACCAATGATCTTCCACAACTTGTTGTGCAGGCAGGAAAGAAGAAGAAGAAAAAAGTAAAAACCACTTCCCTTTGTTTTCCGGACTATGGTTTGGAGGATCATTGGAATGATAAAAAAGTTCAAAAACTAATTTCCTCCGAAAAGTTTGATTATGTAGTAATTCAGCAAGGCCCTTCGTCACAGGAAGAAGGGAGAAATATGTTAATGGAATATGGCAGAAAGATAAAGGATTTATGCTCGAAACACAAGGCTCAACTAGTATTCTTTATGGTTTGGCCCTCTTCACACCATTTAAATACTTTTGATGGAGTCATTAAAAATTATGCAGATGCTGCCCGGGCTTCTGAGGCAATACTTTGTCCGGTGGGCCAGGTTTGGAAAGATTATTTCAATACTACAAACGATATGTCATATTACAGCCATGATGGCTTTCATCCTTCCATGAAAGGAAGTGAAGTTGCCGCAGAATTACTACTCAATTGCCTAACCGAAACCACTATTTTGTCAAAATAATCTGGACAATTAGTCACTTATATAGATTTGCGTTCCCAATATAATAGCCTTTGTGACTTGTTCTAATACAGTAAAATCAATTTTGTCAATTTCGTCGTCTAAATCGTGATATTGAGGATAATTATCACCGCTGTAAGTAGTGATGGAATGGGCTTTGATGCCAATATCAAAAAATGGTTTGTGATCCATTCTATTATTAAAAGAAGTAATATTTTTATCTGATAAGATTTTGAAGGTACTACATTTCAAATGATTTTCAATCTCCTGTCCAATAGTGGTTCGTTCATAACCTACTAAATAGGCATTGCCTTCATCCGCTATAGGGTTGGCAAGCATATCCAAATTAAATAATGCCTTAATGTTGGATGGATTGATTGGGAGTTGGGAGGAAAACTCTATCGCACCGCGAAGCCCGATTTCTTCAGCATTAAAACCTACAAACCAAAGAGTTCGATCATTTTCATTGCGATTTGAGTAAAATTCTGCTATAGCCAAAAGGGCTGCTACTCCCGATGCATTGTCATTGGCTCCATTAGCAATGGAATCAGGTCTACCTGAGAAAACTCCCAGGTGGTCAAAATGTGCACTGTATATTACAATTTCTTCAGGTTTGCTTTTACCCGGTAGAACACCTACCACATTATTCATGGGAAAGTTTGAATAAGTGTAAGAACACGAAAACTCATCAACCTGCGTGTCATTGGTCAAAACAAAAATGATATTATTTTCGCCAAACCATAGAGGCCATTTACCTCCGATAAATGCTACTCCTGGATGATGTAAAAATTTTTTCCACTGTTTTTGAGCTTCATTAAATTCCTGCCGATGCACTTCGGGTACCAACACGAGAATGTTAGCATTTCTTGTTGTAGTATTATTTCTATTAATCAAAGAGGAATAATCTGACTGGAATGAAGATTGACTAGAGAATACTCTTGTATGAATTAAATCAGACTTTGTAAATTGACCACTCGTGTTTAATGGTGAAAGAATGATATCTTCGGGAGGAATTACCCTGTCATTGAGTGTAACATTGATTTCGGAAGGTGTGGATGAGACCAAAAAGAAAGGAACTAAATAATCCTGACCCATCGGAAGTAAGCCTATTTTTTGCATTTCTTCTTTTATGTAATTGGCAGCTTTTGTTTCACCACCATATTCTAACCACCTGCCAAACATATTGTCATCGGCCAATATTTCCACATGCTTTCTTAATGCATTTGCATTTATTTGTGGAGAACTCAGAATGCTTTCACATTCCATTTCTAATGTTTTATCCTGGCATGAATAACACAACAGAACCATCAGGGCTGGCAGGGATTTATAAAATAATTTCATTAATGAGGACAACTGTTTAAACGAATGAGCAATGATTGAAATAAATCCATCTTTTGTAATTTTTATGTGCGCCATAGTGCTAAAGGCAGGTAAATACATACTGTGGAAATGAACCGGTAATTTCATAAATATAATTTTAGTTATTGATCAATAGGAAAATATACATATTGTTAATGGTTATTTCGACAACATTCAAAGAAACATAACCTGCCTGATGATGACGTCAGACAGGTTATTATTTAAATTGCAGTCATTTAATAATCAGTTCGTTTGATTGAAGCGGGATTCTATGTAAAACAAATTCAACGGCAATTGCGAAATCAGTTTTTAATTCCTAATCATTATCCTACCGATCCTGTTTCCATCTCGTGATGTGCCTGGCATTTCATATTACCTGGTATTCACTTCCATATTAAATTATTCTTCACAGACTCATTTATTATCGATCGGTTACAGTATTTATTTGGGGATGATTTCAGATTTTTCTATTTCTACAACTGAAAATATTTTTCACCTTCATTGATGTCCAGCACAATTATTGTTTCTGGAATTTCCTGAAAACCATCAAGGAATAAATGAGAGAGGAATTTCATGAACGTACCAGGCTTTCATGATGAGCAACTTTTCAGGATCAGCAGATATAATATGCTGAAATATTTAGCCTGCCATTATCAAAGAATCGCTATTTAAATTCCGCTTTTGTTCTTGTAAATCTCTTAACACAAGGTAATGAAAATCCATGAAATAATGGAATTCTATCATTTTTTTTCAATGATATCCGTATGATATTAATTCCCTGACCCAAATCGCATTATGACCACTAATCAAAGTTTGTTGACTTTCCAAGGATTCCTTCACAAAGGGAGCTTTATCATTAAATAACCTCTCTTTATTTTCCGTTCTGAATTCCGGGATCTGAGATTTCATATGATCCATTTCTGATGGAAGTGACCTGATGACATTCTTTAATAATTCGTAGTATATGAATCCTTCTGTTTGCTGGCATGAAAGAAATCCATACCACAACAAAGGGAAGTTTTATAACGCTAATTGGAGTATACTTTTTCTGAATGTAACAAAAAGGTCCAAAATAAAGTCATTCAGTTCATTTTAGAGGAAAATCTGTCAGTTACAGCTCTCCTGGGAAATAGCCGAATGTTGAAAAAAAAATCTTCTTCTACTTTAGCATTTATCAATAAAGACAGCATGGCTTTATGCATGTCCAATCGACTGAATTATAGGGAACTTTGATACCATGCTCACACGCTGATGAATTTTGATACACACAGATCTTTTCATCTGATGAAAATCATAGATCAATAAAAAATTATAATGAAAATCAAATACATAGACGCTTCATCCAAGCGTATACTTGCTGGATTGAATGTTTTCAGACTAGTTCAAGCATTGTGTCTATTGACAGACTTGATATAATAAATGAACACATAAAATCATTGACACGAAGTAAAGTAAAATACAAAATCATCCTCCACCTACAATTTGTTAAATAATATAATGACTTGTCTTTGCAACATGTAATAACAGGTGTGTACTACAATATTTAAAAATAATGTTAAAACATTTCTTCTTTAATTAAATATGACAATAGCATGAGAAATCGTTTACTTATAGTTTTTAGATAATTAATCATTAAAACGTAATTCAATGAAAAACCATTTTTTGATTGCTCTGTTGGTAATAACCACCACTACTCTTTTTGGCCAGTTTGCTGTACGCGCAGGCTTGAATTTTTCAAATATTTCCGAAGTATCCTTTGAGACTGAAGCCCGAACGGGTATACATGTTGGATTTATGCATACTTCATCCATCGGAAAAAATGTTTCATTCCGGCCGGGAGCCTTACTTTCATTAAAAGGATTTAATACATTCGATGACGCGGGGGAGCTCACTTATCTCGAAGTACCTCTTTCATTTATTTTTCACGTCATCGGGAAGCCTTCTGGACTATACCTTGAATTAGGGCCTTATGGCGGGTTGATGATAGGATCAGGAGGAATTTCAGATATAGAATATAATACGGTAGATATAGGTCTTAATTTGGGCGCAGGACTAACTCTGGGCCGATTTGGTGTGGGTATTACCTATGGCTACGGTCTCACCAGTATAGAAAGTGGAAATTTTTCAGGTGATAATAAAGCATTGCGAAACAGGAATGTCGGATTATTTGGATATATTGCTTTTTAAAAACAATGCGAAAGGAATTAATTGGACGCAGGCAAGCTTTAGAGAAACTATCTTTGCTTTTTGCCTCCCTCACACTACCTGTTTCTCATTGGGCTTTTGATGAAACTGGCCGTCCCCTGATTTTACCCCAAAAGACAACTAAAGTTAAAAAACCGGTAACTGCCATCACATTAGGGGCAGGTAATCGCGGTAAACTCTATGGTCAATATGCACTCAACTACCCTGAACAATTAAATATTGTTGGGGTTGCAGAACCGGTAGAGTCCAGAAGATCTTTATACAGCCAAGCCCATCAAATTGATCAGGATAGAATATTTAATTCTTGGGAACAAGTATTTGAAAAGGAAAAATGGGCGGATGCTGTGATCATCACTACGCCGGATGATCTTCACTATGAACCCTGTATGGCTGCCCTGCGAAAAGGATATGATATACTCTTGGAGAAGCCTATTTCACCTTCAGAAAAGGAATGCAGGGACATATTAAAACTGGCCGAAGAGACCGGCCGCATTGTCGCTGTGTGCCATGTCCTTAGGTATGCTCCTTATTTCATAAGGTTAAGAGAGATCATTCAGTCTGGAATTTTGGGTCATGTGGTCAGTATGCAACATTTTGAACCCATTCACCACATCCATATGGCTCACTCTTATGTGAGAGGCAATTGGCATAAATCGAAAGAAAGTGCTCCTATTATATTGGCTAAGTCATGCCATGATCTCGATATCATCAAATGGATGTTGGGTAAAAAGTCGACACATATACATGCATTTGGAAATTTGTCATGGTTCAGATTGCAAAATGCCCCACAAGGAAGTACGTTCCGGTGCACTGACGGATGTAAAGCAGAATCTCAATGCCCTTATTCCGCATTGAAAGTATATGCAAAGGATCGAAGTTACCTTCATCATTTTGATCTTTCTGATCACCCGGAAAATCATGAAAAAGAAATTCTCCATTACTTGCATACGAGCAATTATGGTCGTTGTGTGTACCGAATGGAAAATGATCAACCCGATCACTACATTACCAATATATTATTTGAAGGAGATACCACAGCCAGCTTTTCCATGGAAGCATTCACTTCGTATCATGGTAGAAGAACACGAGTTATGGGAAGTTTTGGCGATATAACCGGAGACATGAACTCATTTACCTATACTGACTTTTTGACTGGTGCCCGGGAAGAGTGGAGCATGAATTCCGACTCTCATGGTGGTGGGGATTGGAATTTGGTAAGTGACTGGATTGAAGCTGTTGACAAAAAAGACAGTTCTTTACTTACCAGCACCATTGCTGATTCTATTGAAAGTCACATTATGGGATTTCAGGCTGAAGAAAGCAGAAAAAATAAAAGCGTTCAAAAAATTATCATTTAATCTATCTATAGAAAATAATTATGAACACTCTTTGTCTGAACATATTTAAACATCCTGCGATTTCATGTTGGTTATAGGTGATATATTAATCAGTGATGATCTTCTGGATTCCTATTTCCATTGCAATTTGCAGGCATGCCTGGGTGCTTGTTGCGAAGAAGGGGATTTTGGTGCTCCTTTGGAGAAAGAAGAGTTGATCATTTTGGATGAAATTCAGGAAAAACTGTATCCATTTCTGAATAATGAAAGCATTCAATTACTTAGGATCAATGGAGGTTATTGTTTTTATGACGAACCGAATACGTTTGGTACCCGGATGCAGAAAGACGGCGCTTGTGTGTATATGGTGAAAAATGAAGCCGGTATCAATTTATGTGGAATTGAAGTGGCATGGAAAGCAGGTTGTATAGAGTTTCAAAAACCTATCTCTTGCCATTTATATCCAGTAAGACGCAAAACAAATGAAATTTCAGGGTTTGAAGCGCTGAACTACGATGTTTGGCATATCTGCAATCCAGCTTGCACTCTTGGTCAGGAATTAAAATTACCGCTCTATAGCTTTGTTCAAAATGCTTTGATCAGACTATATGGGACTGAGTTTTTTAATGAACTTGAAGCTGCTGCTCAACATATGGCCACTGGAAAAAATATAATAGAAAAAGAAGACGATACACCACCTAATTAATATCAGGATTAAATCTTTGAACTATGGTTTAAAGAAGTTACCTTTGCACTTCTTTTGAAAATTATATACTGAATTTTAAATTTCAAATAAAAAAAATCAATAGTTTAAATCAATTATAACGATGGCATTAATCGGAAGAATCAGAAAAAATATGTGGTTGGTATTTATTGTGATCGGTCTTGCTTTGGCAGGATTTGTGATCATGGATATGGTATCAGCCTCTCAGCAAGGAGGTGTTGCCGGAGCTACAACTATAGGAAAAGTAAACGGCACTAAATTGGATTACAGAGATTTTAATACTGCTGAAAGTTCACTCTATAGCGGTTCAGAAGATCCATTTGGAGCCAAGCAGGCAGTGTGGGAATACCTTGTTGACAAAGCAATCATCGATAAAGAGGCAGAACTTAATGGATTATTCGTCCCATCTGAGGAACTTAAAAATTTGCTGTTTGGCTCTAATCCGGCTCCCATCATTCGCACAATGTATACTGATCCTGCTACCGGGCAATTTAATCGCCAGGCATTATTGGAAGTAAGGCAAGCCATTGAAAGTGGTCAAATGCTTAATCCTACTTTCGAAACACGATGGGCAGAAGTTGAAAAACAAGTCAATGTAGCCCGGCTGGGAGAAAAACTCAATGCTTTGGTTAGCAAAGGCCTGTACACTCCGACGTGGATGGTTGAATTCAAGGAAACCCTGGATAATAGCACTGTTGATTTTGATTTCGTCAAAATACCCTTTGATTTTATAAAAGAGGAAATAAATGTAAGTGACAATGACATTCTTTCTCATATTAAGGGTAAAGAATCGCGATATAAAGTAAAAAATGAAACTCGTACCATGCTTTTCCTTGCTGTGGATGTCCTTCCCACTCGTGAAGATTCTCTTCGCAAAAAAGAGGAAATGGTCGATCTGGTGGAAGAATTCAGAACCACTGATAATGATTCACTTTTTTCAACCAATAATAACGGGTTTTATTCACCCTATTATAACTCAAAGGATGATTTACCAGAATCCATCAAAGAAGTTGTTCCGGGCTTGCAAATTGGAGAGGTATATGGACCTTATGAAGATAATAATAATTTTTTTGCAGTTAAACTGACTGATAGAAAAATTGTCCCGGATTCCGTCAAAGCCCGTCATATCCTCCGATCAACGGATATAACTACAGGCGGGGTGCCTCTTGCTGAAGCTCAAAAATACATTGACAGCTTAAAAGTTTTACTTGAAACAAGAAAAGCAACATTTGACTCTCTTGCTATCAGGGATAGCCAGGATCCGGGATCTAGTTTTAACGGTGGAGACCTGGGAACTTTTGCCCAGGGTTCTATGGTGCAGCCCTTCAATGACGTCTGTTTTCATGGAAGTAAAAAAGGAGGTTTATATGTTGTGACTACTCAGTTTGGGGTACACCTGATTGAAGTTCAGGATATCATTTTTAATGATTATGATTACGACTATCAACTGGCATTCATCAGGAGTCCCATTATTCCTTCTGAGGAAACACAGAATCAGGTACAAGGTGAGATGCTGGATCATTTACTGGCTACCCGGAAGACAAGTGATTTGCAAAATCTGGCAGATGGCAATAATAAATTTACTCTTCAAAAAGGAGGCCCATTTGAAGAAAATGATTATGAAATACCCGGATTGGGAGGTGATCAGACTTCTCGTGAAATTATTAAATGGCTATTTGATAAGAGCACAAAAAAAGGTCAGGTTTCTCCTGAATTGTATTCTTACTCCGATCCTGTAAATTATTATGACAATAAATTTGTGATTGTATCCCTGGAAGAGATTATACCTGCAGGTTTACCACCGATTGCCACATTAAGAACTCGGACTGAAGCTGAAATTATTAGTAAGAAGAAAGGTGAAATGATTGCAAGTCAGATCAATTCAAAAGATCTGGATGCCCTGGCCGGCCAGTTCAGTGTACAGATTGATTCTTTAGATGAAATCAGGTTTTCTGCTAACATGATTCCGGGGATTGGAAATGAACCTAAAGTATTGGCAACTGCATTCAGAATCAAAGAAGGTGAAGTTTCTGACCCTTTGATTGGTAACAACGGAGTGTATGTCATACGTTTGAGGGAGAGAAGGGAAGCCGGATCGCCTTCCAATGTACCGCTTGCAAGAAGCGCGATGAACAGTGCTGCCAGAACACAAGTAAGCTTCAGATTGATGGAATCCCTGAGAAAAGAAGCCTCCATTGAGGATGGAAGATCAAAATTTTTCTAATTTATAATTGAACTTATAGAAAGCCGGGCAAACTACCCGGCTTTTTTTTTACAATGAATTGTCAAAATTGGTCGTTTCATTCTTTAAAAATCTTTCCGGTAGAAAAAATGAATATGAGCATATACCCCTTTACCTTTATTCTATCAATGATGGTTTTCTTTTCCTGTAAAGAGGAGAAGGTAGTAAGGGTCTATGATGAAAAAGGGAATCTTCAGGCTCAGTGGCAAATTGACAAAGACTCTCTAAAGGTGGGTTATTTGATCAGGTTATATGAAAATGGAGATACTCTGGAAATCAGCAACTATAAGAATGACAAGCTGGAAGGTGTCCGTAAACTATACTATCCTGACAATAAAATTGAAATTGAAGAAAATTATACAGATGGACAGTTACATGGAAATTACAAAGTTTTTTATCCCAATGGCATTTTGAAAATAGAATCTCAGTATATTTTCAATCGGCTTGAAGGTATATTAAAAAAATATGGAGTAACCGGAAGTATAGAAGAAGAAGTTTCATTTATAAACAATGAAGAAAATGGACCTTTTACAGAATTTTACTCTACGGGTATGAAAAAATGGGAAGGTTTTTATATAGATGGACCCAATGAAGTTGGCATACTTATTCATTATGCACCCAACGGTGATACCATTAAAAAAATGAAATGCGATGAACGATCCATTTGTATTACCCTGTGGAAAAATGAAAAGTACCGGGAAGATGAATCATTTTAATTTATTTTGATGACATTTCGGTTACATTACACTTTCTTTATCATATGTTCACCCTTTTGGGTTTGGAGTCAGCCAGGAGCCCAGTCAACATTTAATTTTCTAAGCATGCATTCATCCCCAAGAGAGTCTTCATTGGTAGGC